>JARRPM010000065.1:0-19112 GCA_037382865.1 Halioglobus sp.
CAGGGAGGATAAAGCCGTGCGCCAAGCAATACGTCATCTCTATGTAGTCGCTGCCATGGGCCTCGCCCTTGTGCTGGCGGGCTGTTCTGACGACTCCGACCGGCAGGCTCCGGTGGAGCCTCAACCCATGCAATTGCCCATTGTGTTCGTTCACGGCCAGCTTGGCTCTGCCCAGCAGTTCGAGACCCAGGCCATGCGTTTTACCAGCAACGGCTATCCCCGGGAACTTCTCTTCGCCTTCGAATACGATACCGGGCAGGACGTGAACCCGCTGGGTGATCTCGATGATTTCCTGAATGACGTCCTGGCCGCAACCGGCGCCAGCCAGGTCTACGCCATCGGCCACTCCCGGGGCACCAGTGTGTGGACTGCCTATCTCGAGGATGCGGCGTTCGACGGCCCTGGCAAGGTGGCGAAATACGTGAACATTGACGGCCGTTCTCCGGAGGCACTCCCCGGCGGTGTGCCAACGATAGGGATCTGGGGTGAGTGGAACAGCGCCGGCAGTGGTTTCAACCGCCGGGAGGATGGCGGTGACGCCCAGATCGGGCCTGATCCGGAGGCGAACTATCACTTCCCGGAAAAGTCCCACACGGAAACGGCCACCTCGGCCGAAGCCTTCGCGCTGATGTATCGGTTCCTGACCGGTGTGGAGCCTGCGACCACCGAGGTAAATGCTGAGACTTCGGGCACGGTCGAGGTGGCTGGCCGGGTATTATTATTCCCCGATAACATCGGGTATGGCGCGGCGACGCTGCAGCTCTGGGAGATCGACGCGGACACCGGCCAGCGCACTGCTGCCAGCCCGGCTGCGACATTCGAGCTCGGGGACTCCGGTGATTTTGGCCCTGTGGCAGTCAGTGTAGATAAGGATTACGAGTTCGCCCTCCTGCGTGCGGCCACAGAGGCCCTTCCTGTGCCCACCGTACACCACTTCTATGGCGAGCGTTTCTACCACGACAACTATTTCGTCCGTCTCCTGACTTCCATTCCCGGCGAGAGTATCGAGGCTGCTATTCCTCTGTACGAGGATTCCGCCAGTCTCGTGATGTCGAGGCAGAAGGAGTTCTGGGGGGACCAGGGAGCGACCAGCGATGAACTGTTCATAGACGGTCTCAACGTGCTCACCGCCGACATCAGTCCGCGGGCGGTGGGCGAGGGTTCGGGGGTTAACCTGGCGGTCTTTGCGTTCGACGCAGAGGGGGATAACATCACTGACCTCGAGCGGGGCGAGCTGTTTCCCTTCAGCGTGCTGACATTCCTCACCGGGGTCGACGTATTCATCCCTGCGGCTTCCGGCGGTACCGGGACCACGGAAATCGTGCTGGTGCATCGGGGCGGGGAGGAGAGCCGACTGAACGTGCCCAACTGGCCTTCGGCGGATAACAGGGTCAGTGTCATGTTCCGCGACGACAGGTGACGCCGCAGCGGCGGGTTTGTCGAGGGTGGTGAGCATTGCCGCCAGGCTTTGCCTTGCGGCCCTGGTATTGCTGTCCGGCTGCGCTGACGAGAGCCGCTACAGCGCTCTCGGGCCCGGCGCCGTGGTCCTTGCCTTCGGCGACAGCGTCACCCACGGCACCGGCGCGGGGCGCGGTGAGGACTATCCGTCCCGCCTGGCGCTGGCCACAGGCTGGAGAGTCATCAATGCCGGGATCCCGGGTGATACGGCCGGGCACGCGCGCGAGCGCATCGAGCCGCTGCTGGCGGAGCACTCCCCCTCGCTCGTGATCGTGGCCCTGGGCGGCAACGACTTCCTGCGCCAGCGCTCTCCCGCGGCCGTCAAGGAGGACCTGCGTGCCATCGTGCAGTCCGTGCGCGGTGCCGGCGCTCTTCCCGTGCTGGTCGCGGTGCCGCGCCTCTCCCTCCTGCGCGCCACGGTCGGCGCCCTCGACGACTCTCCCATTTACGCCGAGCTGGCGGACGAGGAGGGCGTGCTGCTGGTCGAGGGCCTGTTTTCCGAAGTGCTCTCCGACGAAGCGCTGCGCGCCGATCCCATCCACCCCAACGCCGCCGGCTACCAGGTGTTTGCCGCGGGGATCGACGGCGCATTTCGCGAGGCCGGCCTCGCCGGCGACTGAACCGGCGCGCGTCCTTCTCGACAACCGCCTGGTTGCGGCACGGCCTGATTGCCGGCTAGCGGTGCCGGGCAGTTCGCTGGCGGCTGATGATCATTTTCATGATCTGCGCGGTGCCGTCGCCGATCTGCAGCCCCAGCACATCGCGCAGTCGTTGTTCGAAGGGGAGCGCGCGGCTGTAGCCGCCGTGGCCGTGAGTCAGCAGGCACTGGTGCACCGCATCGCAGGCGAGCTTGGGCGCCCACCATTTGCACATCGCCGCTTCCGCAGTATGCGGCAGGCCCTGATCCTTCAGCCAGAGAGTCTTGTAACAGAGTTCCCTGGCCGCGGTGATCAGGGTGTCGAGCTCCGCCAGGGGGAAGGTGACGCCCTGGAAATCGGCGATCGGCCTGGAAAAGGCCTTGCGCTCGTTGACATACTGCCAGGTCTCATCCAGCGACTGCTGCGCCACTGCCAGGCACTGCAGTCCGATGAGTGCCCGGCTGAAATCGAAGCCCTGCATGACAGAGGTGAAGCCTGCCCCGGGTTCCCCGATCATCATCCGCGCCGGCACTTCGACCGCATCGAAAAAGATCGAGCCGCGCCCCACAGCGTGCTGGCCCATGTCCTCGAAGCGGTTGCGTGATATGCCCGGGCTGTCCATGGGTACCAGGAAAGCGCTTATTCCCTTCGCCCGCTGTTCCCGACTGCCGGTGCGGGCAAATACCACTGCCACGTCCGCCTGGTCGGCCATCGAAATCGAGGTTTTCTCGCCGTTGAGAATGTAGGCCTCGCCCGACCTGGCGGCGGAGAGGGTCAGGTTGGCGGCATCTGAACCTGCGCCGGGCTCGGTGAGGGCGAGCGCAGGCAGAATGTCCCCGCTGCAGATTCCCCTGATCCAGGGCTGGGCGACTTCCCGCTCCATGTGGTCGACCAGGATCTGCCCGTTGAGCGAGGCCAGCAGCACCACGTAGGCGACGTTGAAATCCCCTGCCGCGAGAGCCTCGATGATGATACCGGTGGTGACTGCATCGAGGCCCAGACCGCCGCAATCCTCGGGAAACTCGACGCCGACCAGTCCGAGCCCGGCCATCTCGCGACGCAGCTCCACGCCGACCGCGGCGCGCGCTTCCTGGGCTCGGTAGTTGGGCAGCAGCCGTTCCCGGGCGAAACGCTCCGCCTGCTGTCGGATGGCGAGTTGCTCCTCGCTGAGTGAAAAATCCATGCCGTGCCCCTCAGCGCTGGAACTTCCTGAAATCAGGCGGCCGCTTCTCCCGAAAGGCGTCACCGCCCTCGCGGGACTCGTCGGTCTCGTAATAGAGCGCCAGCGCCTGCATACCCATGGAGGAGATCCCCCGCAGGTTTTCGGTCGCGGCGTTGAAGGAGCGTTTTGCCAGGGCAATGGCGGTGGGACTGCGTTGCAGCAGCTCGGCACACCAGGCGGCGACCTCGGCATCGAGCTGGTCATCGGGCACCACCTTGTTGACCAGGCCCATCTGGAATGCCTCCTGCGCAGTGTAGCGGCGGCAAAGGTACCAGAACTCCCTGGCGCGCTTCTCGCCCACAACCGCGGCCAGGTAGGCGGTGCCGAAGCCGGGATCGACCGAGCCCACCCTGGGGCCCACCTGCCCGAACTGGGCGCTCTCCGCGGCGATGGTGAGGTCACACAGGGTAGCCAGCACATTCCCGCCTCCGATGGCATAGCCCTGTACTCGCGCGATGACCGGCTTGGGCGCATCGCGCAGGGCGGTATGCAGCTCCTCCATCGGCAGCCCGATAGTGCCGCGGCCGTCGTAGCCGCCCTCGTGGGAAGACTGGTCGCCGCCGGTACAGAAGGCCTTGTCGCCGGCACCCGCGAGGACGATAACGCCCACCACCCGGTCCCAGCTCGCGGCCTGCAGGGCCGCGATCAGTTCTTCACAGGTCTGTCCCCGGAAAGCGTTCAGTTTATCGGGCCGGTTGATCGTGATTCGGGCCACGCCGTCTTCCACGGAGTAGAGGATGTCGGTGAATTTCATGTCGGTCTCTCTTGTCTGCAGTCGGGGCGGGGACGGTGCCTTCACCCCACCATGGACAGGCCACCCGAAACGCTGATGACCTGGCCGGTGATAAAACTGGCCTCGTCGCTGGCGAGGAACGCGACCAGTCCCGCGATATCCTCCGGCTGGCCCAGACGGCGCATGGGAATTGCGCGTTCAAGCCCCGCTCTGAGTCTCTCGCCGAATTCACCCTCGCCGGTACCGTCATAGAACATGGCACTGTCGGTCGGGCCGGGACAGATAGCATTGATGCAGATGCCGCTTTTGGCCACCTCACGCGCGACACTTTTGCCGAAGCCGACCAGCGCCGCCTTGCAGCCCGCGTAGACCGCCTCTCCAGAGGAGCCGACCCTGCCGGCGTCGGAAGAGATATTCACCACCCTGCCGTGTCCCTGCTCGATCATCAGCGGCAGGACGGTGTGGTGGAGGTTGAGAGGGCCGACATAATTGACGGCGATGACCTTGGCCCAGAATTCCGGGGAGGTTTTCACGAAGGGTGCGCCGCGATCCCACCCTGCGTTGTTGACCAGGATGTCGATGGCGCCATGCTCTCCGCGCAGTTTTCCGACCGCGGCGGCCACGGCGGCATGGTCTGTAATATCGACCACACTTGCCACTGCCTGCCCGCCATCGGCCTGGAGGGCGTCCACGGTCTCTCCCGCGGCTGCCGCGTCGAGGTCCATGACCGCCACCCGACAGCCGTCCTTAGCAAGGCGCAGACAGATCGCCCGCCCGATGCCGCCACCGCCGCCGGTAACGATAGCCAGTTTGTCCCTGAGTCCCTTCATATTTCGGTTCGCACCATCAGCAACGTTGCCGGCTCCATGCGCCAAAATTCGAGTTTACCCGCATTGCCCGGAAAGTGCCCCTGTAAATCGATTCCAGCCGCGGCAACCATCGGTGCGGGCTTCACAAGGTAGTGATCAGAGGTCAAACTGGGCTTTGAATGCCAGAGGGCGGGGTAGAGCGGGTGGTGACAGGGCTGCCGAAAGCCACAGCCGAGCGGTTGCAGCAGGGCCTGCGCGAATCGTCGCGAGTATTGCTGTGCGGTGCGCCCGCGACGGACAGGATCGCAGCCTGCCGGCTCACCGCCCGCACCCTGGCCACGCAGGGTACTGAGGTGCTGTGCCTGGCGGCTGATACAGCCCTGCCGGCTTTCGGGGCGCCCGGGGCGGTCGCGCTCGCACGCTGGGAGCGGGAGGCATGGACCCTGCTGGCGATGCGGCCCCTCTGTTCACTCGATCCCGTCCGGTTCCGGCTGCCGCTCATCGAAGCCGTGTCGCAGTTGCTGGCGCGCGAGTGGGGCGGGACCCTCCTGGTGCAGGCGCCTGGCATTGGTGGCGGAGTCGCAGGAGAGGAGTTGCTGGGCGCACTGGCCAGTGTCGCCGGTATTGATGCCCTGCTTTACGTGAGCGCCGGTTCTGTGCCAGCCGAGCCGCCGATCGCCCTGCAGACACGCGGGATCCCGCTCGTTGCGCAGATCGCGGTTGCGGGGCATGACCGCGCAGAGCGCCGTGCGATACGGGACCGCCTGTGGCACGAATACCTGGGCGAGACCGTCACCGCCCGGCTCCGCCTCGGGGAGCTGCAATTGCTGGGCGCGCCACCGCCGCTGGACGAGGCGGGCGCATGGCGTGGTCGACAGGTCGCGGCCCTGTGGGACGGTCAGCTCCGCAGCATGGGCGAGATAATCGCCCTGGAGGGCGGCGAACTGCAGCTGCGCACGGCGGAGGCGGTCGACGGCGCCAACCAGCTGCTGCTGCGGGATGCGATCGCCGTTGCCGGCTCGTTGCAGACCGTGCGCAAGCCGCGACGGCGGCCGGAAGAGTCCGCCCCGGCATCCGGAACGGGTTTTCTCGACGAGGTGGTGCCGATGGCCAAGGGGGAGAGTTGCGGGCCTGTCCCCGTGGCGAGAATCGGCCAGGCTTCCGCCTGCCTGGTGAACGGGGTGTTCGGCGATCCCCTGCTCAAGCTGCAGCTCCTGTACCAGCGGCGCAACCTGCTGTTCGACCTGGGCGACCCCGGGCGGATGTCCGCGCGGGTGGCGCACCAGGTCAGCGATCTCTTCCTGAGCCATACCCACGCCGACCATATCGGCGGTTTCCTCTGGTTCCTGCGCTCGCGCATCGGTGAGTTCCCCCCCTGCCGCGTGTTCGGTCCGCCCGGCGTCGCCGGGCAGATCGCCGGCCTGGTCGACGGTATTCTGTGGGACCGGGTGGCGGAGCGGGCGCCGCGCTTCGAGATCAGGGAGTGGCACGACGACCATCTGCGCTGCTACCGCGTGGTGGCTGGCGAGGGCGGCGCCGGGCGCCTGCAGGACCTGCCCCTGGCGGATGGCGTGGTGTGGCAGGAAGCGGGCTTCCGGGTCCGCGCGGCACGCCTGGATCACCGCACGCCGGTCCTCGCCTATGCCTGGGAACCCGCGCTGCGGGTCAGGGTGCGGCGGGAGCGGCTGGCGGAGCTGGGGTTGCAGCCGGGGCGCTGGCTGCAGCTGCTGAAACAGGCGGTGCTGGCAGGGCGCCGCGACGAATCGATCGCCACGCCGGATGGTACGACGCATCGGGTCGGCGAGCTCCAGGACAGATTGCTGCTGGTGCAGCCGGGCCAGAAGCTGGTCTATGCCACGGACTTCGCCGATACCCCGGACAACCGGCGCCGGCTGGTCGCGCTGGCGGCCGGCGCGCACAGCCTATTCTGCGAGGCCTCTTTCATGCTGGAAGACGCCGTCCAGGCGCACCGCACCCAGCACCTGACCACCCGGGCCTGTGCCGAGATCGCCAACGAGGCGGAGGTCGAGCACCTGCTGCCATTCCACTTTTCCAAGCGCTATATCCAGCGGGCGCCCGACGTCTACCGGGAAATCCGCCGCTTCTCCCCGCGCACGGTACTGCCCGGCTTCCTGGCGGCGGGGATTGAATAGTGGCGGCGCCCCGCCCACCGGCCTTTATCCTGATCCTGCTGAGCAGTCTCTACTTTTCCCAGGGACTGCCGTCGGGCCTGCTGGCCCACGCGCTGCCGGCCCTTTTGCGACAGTACCAGGTATCCCTGGAGTATATCGGCTTCCTGAAGCTGCTGGCCCTGCCCTGGATGCTGAAGTTCCTGTGGGCGCCCTATGTCGACCGCTTCCACTTCCGCAGCACCGGGCCGCACCGGAGCTGGATCCTGCCGATGCAGCTGCTCGTGATCATCCTCCTGCTGGTGCTGGCCCGGCTGGACCCCCAGCGGATTTTCAGCGGCTACCTGGTGCCGTTCTTTGCAGTGCTGCTGCTGTTGAACTTCGCCTCGGCAACCCAGGATATCGCCACCGACGGTCTCACCGTCAAACTCCTGACGAAGCGGTGGCGCGGTCTCGGCAACAGCATCCAGGTCTCCGCCTACAAACTGGGACTGATCCTCGGAGGCAGCCTCCTGCTGCTGGCCGTGGAGCGCCTGGGATGGTCCGCCACTTTCACGCTGCTGGCGTCGACCCTTGCGCTGCTGACCCTGCCGGTGCTGCTGTTCCGGGAGCGGCCCGACAGCAACGAACTGGGGGAGGCCCGGCCCAGGGGGGGCGCCGGGCCGGGCTACCTGTGGCGCGATTACCGCCAGTTCCTGCGCCGGCCGGGTATCGGCTGGTGGCTGCCGGTCCTCTTCACCTACAAGCTGGGTGACGCGGTCGGCTCCGGCATGGTCAAGCCGATGCTGGTCGATGCGGGTTTCTCCCTGTCGGAGATAGGCACCCTCACGCTCAGCGCCTCCCTCACGGGCATGGTGGCCGCGGTGGCGGGGGGACTGCTTTACTATCGGTGGGGTCCCCGGACCTGCCTGCTGCTGTTTGGCCTGATGCAGGCGATCGGCATCGCCGGGTTCGCCCTGATCGCGACCGGACGGGTCGACGCCGTCACCGTCTATGGGGTGTCCCTGTTCGAGCAGGTCGCGGACGCCATGTCGACGGTGGTGTTGTTCGCCCTGATGATGGAGCAGTGCCGGCCCAACCACGAGGGTGCGGACTACAGCCTGCAGGCCTGTCTCCAGGTGATCGTGGGCGGGCTGGCGGGCGCCGGGTCCGGCTGGCTGGCCAGCTCGCTGGGTTATGGTGGCCATTTCGCCCTGGCCGGACTGCTCGGTGCGGCCGCCCTGGTTCCCGCCTGGCTTTTCCTGTGGCGCAATCCGCACCTGGCGGCGGCACGGGCGGCAGTTCGGCAGGAGTCGCCGGATCTGGGAAAAGATTGATCCTGGCGCTACCCTTGCCCGCCTCGATGCGCTAAGTTTTGAGTTACAGTGCAGAGGTGACAGTCCATGGAAAAACTGAGCTCCCAGGATGCCGGCTTCCTCAAAATTGAATCGGCCCATTGCCCCTTCCACGTGGCAGGCCTGTTGATCCTGAAAAAACCGGCCGGCGCCACGCCCAATTACATGCGGCAACTGGTCCGCAAGTGCGGCCACTTGAACGAGATCTGGCCCATCTACAACAAGAAGCTCAGGGATCCGGAGGACCTGGCCAACGCTGCATGGGTGCCCGCCGACGATTACACCCCGGAGCGCCACGTCTTCTACTATGCGCTGCCGGAGCCCGGGCGTATGCAGGACCTGCTGGTTCTGGTCACCCGGGCCCACGAGCGTCCCCTGGACCGATACCGACCGCTGTGGGAGACGCACATCATCGACGGCCTCTCCGGGGACCGGTTCGCCCTGTACTGCAAGGTCCATCACTCATTGGTGGACGGGGTCGGGGCGATGAAAATGATCCAGAGCCTGTTCAGCACCTCGCCCCGGGAAAAGCTGGACGTCGGCAGGTTAGAGGATACGCTGGCGGGGCACCCTGCGGGCCACTCCCTGTTCCACGATCTGGGCGAGATGGCCAGAAGCCTGGTGGAGCAGTCCCGGGCACTGCCCGAGGTCTCCGGCCTGCTGGCGCATATGGGGGTGGATGCGCTGCTCGGCAAGAAGAATACGATGCGACTGCCATTCACCGCCCCCCGCACGATCTTCAATGGCGAGGTCGATTCCAGGCGCGGCATCAGTGTCTGCGATTTGCCCTTCAATGCCGTCAGGCGCATGGCCCGGCAGGCGGGTGGGTCGATCAATGACGTGCTGCTGGCCGTGTGCGGCGGCGCCCTGCGCCGCTACCTGCTGGAGCAGGATGCGCTACCCCGGCGCTCCCTGGTGGCGGGGATGCCGGTTTCCCTGAAGTCGGAAGAGGAGGGGGCAGGGAACAAGTTAAGCTACATTCTCAGCCCGTACTTCACCGACGAGAGCGATGATCTGAGGCGGCTCGAGCGTGTCATCGAGGTGACCACGGAGGCCAAGGCCAGGCTGGCGGACATCTCTGCCACGGCCGCCGAGGATTTCTACGCCCTTGTCATGGGGCCGGCCATCGTGCTCACGGTTACCGGGAACGCCACCCGGGTGCCGCCGGTGATCAATGCCATTTTCTCCAACGTGCCGGGATCCAGGGATAAACTCTACCTGGAGGGCGCCGAGCTGGAAGCGCTCTACCCGCTGTCGATCATCACCGACGCCATGGGCCTCAATATCACCGTGGTCAGCCATGGCAGCAAGCTGTGTTTCGGCATCGCCAGCTGCCCCACGGACCAGCCCGGCATCGAACAGTTCGGCAAGTTGATCCGGGAAAGTTACCGCGACCTGCAGAGGGCGATACGCGATGCGTGATCGGCAGCTGTGTACCGCACGCGAAACGGGGAGTGAAGCCCGCTGTGGATAACCTGTTCCAGATGGTAATTGACAACCTCGGCCACAACCCGGTGCTGCTGCTGTTCCTGCTGCTGGGCCTGGGCTATCTCATCGGCAACGTCCGGATAGGCGGTTTTTCCCTCGGCTCGGTGGCGGGGGTCCTGTTCGCGGGTCTGTTTTTCGGGCACTTCGGCCTGCGGATGAATCCCGGCGCCCAGGCCGTGGGGTTTGCGCTGTTCATCTTCTCCGTCGGTTACCAGGCGGGGCCGCGGTTTTTCAGCGCGGTCAGGGAGGATGGACTGCGTTACTTTGCCCTGTCTCTGGTGGTCGCGGTCACGGCCGTGACGCTCGCCATCCTGTTTGCGCGGCTGCTGGAACTGGCGCCGGGCACCTCAGCCGGGTTGCTGGCCGGTGGCCTGACGAGTTCGCCGACCCTCGCGGCAGCGCAGAATGCGGTGCGCGAGGGCACGGTACCGCTGGCGGAGGGCTGGACCGCGGATGCCCTGGTGGGGAATATCGCCAGTGCCTATGCGATTACCTATATCTTCGGCCTCACTGGCCTGATCACCATCATCCGCTACATGCCGAGGCTACTGGGGCTCGACATGCCGGGGGAGGCGAGAGCGCAGGAAGCGCTTCACTCGCAAACGGTCCCGTCCCCGATTATCACCACCCGGTGCTACCGCGTGACCAACGAGGCCTTTACGGCCTACAGCCTGGCCGAGCTGAAGCAGCGCTACTGCGAACGCGCTCCCGTGCTCAGGGTGCTCCGGGACGGGGAACTCCTGGCCACCTCGCCCGACGACAGGCTTCAGCTCGGCGATATCCTGGAACTGGTCGGGACGCGCACATTCTTCACCTCCGGGATCCAGGAAATCGGGCCCGAGATCAACCCCGACTGGGATATCGAGAAGAACCGGGATACGGCCCAGGTCGTCGTGACCAACAAGGAGGTTTGCGGGCGGAGCCTCGGGGAGTTGCGCATCCCCCATACGTTCGGCCTGCTGGTGCTCGAGATCCGCCAGATGGGCGTCAATCTTCCGCACAGCGACAACCTGGTGCTGCGCAAGGGGGATATCCTCAAGGTGATCGGCCCGGCGGACAAGATCGACCTCTTCGGCGAGTATGCCGGTGAGGTCGAACGGGAGATCTCCGAGACGGACATGGTGACTTTCTCGTTCGGCATCGCTGCCGGCGTGCTGCTCGGCATGCTCTCTATCTCGGTCGGGGGGATTGACCTGGGTCTCGGTACTGCAGGGGGGTTGCTGGCCTCGGGACTCATTATCGGTTACCTGCGCAGTATCAGGCCCACCTTCGGCCGGCTGCCGGAGCCGGCCCGCTGGATGTTGATGGAGTTCGGGCTGCTTTTGTTCATGGCCGGTGTCGGGCTGCGCGCCGGGGGCAGCATTCTGGAGACGCTTGCATCCTCGGGTCCGATGCTGGTCCTGGCCGGGATCCTGGTCACTGTCGTCCCGATTGCCGTGGCCTACCTGTTCGGCAGCCGCGTCCTCCGGATGAATCCCGCCATCCTGATGGGCGCGCTGACCGGTGCCATGACCAGTGGCGCCGCGCTCAGCGTGGTCACGAAGGAGGCAAACAGCGCCATCCCGGCTATCGGGTATGCGGGTACCTATGCATTCGGCAATGTGCTGTTGATGGTCGCGGGCCCGCTGGTCCTGCTTTTCACCTGACGCTGGCCGGCCAAACGTCAGCGCCCGACACAGGCGTACGCCAGGCCGTGTTTCTCCATCATGCCGCGCTCGTAGACATTCCTGAGGTCCACGAACACGTTGCCGCGCATCTGTGACTTCAGTTTCGCCAGGTCGAGGCCGCGGTACTGGTTCCACTCGGTCATCAGGACAACGGCGTCGGCACCCTCGACGGCAGCGTCGATGCTGTCGGCGTAGCTGATCGATTCCGGGAGCACTTTTCTGGCCTCCTCTATCCCTGCGGGGTCGTGCGCCCTGATGACCGCGCCGCGATCGGCCAGCGCCGGCAGGATCGCCAGCGACGGAGCGTCGCGCATGTCGTCGGTCTCGGGTTTGAATGTCAGGCCGAGCACCGCGATGTGCTTGTCCGCCACCGAGCCGCCGAGGGCTTCCCGCACCTTCGCGACCATGCGCGCTTTCTGGGAGGCGTTGACCTCTACCACGGCCTCCACAATGCGACTGGAGACGCCATGCTCCTGGGCCATGCGGATCAGTGCGACGGTGTCCTTGGGAAAGCAGGAACCGCCGTAGCCGGGCCCCGCATGCAGGAATTTCTTGCCGATGCGGCCGTCCAGCCCCATACCCTTGGCCACCGCGTGGACGTCCGCCCCGGTTTTCTCGCACAGTTGCGAGATCTCGTTGATAAAGCTGATCTTGGTGGCGAGGAATGCATTGGAGGCGTACTTGATGATCTCGGCGCTCTCCAGGTCGGTCACCTGGATCGGCGCCTCGATCAGGTTCAGTGGCCGGTACAGCTCCCTCAGCAGCGCTTCGGCACGCGCCGATTCAACGCCGAGAACCACGCGATCCGGGCGCATGAAATCGCTGATGGCGGAGCCCTCGCGCAGGAATTCCGGGTTGGAGGCCACGTCGAAGTCGGCGGAGGGGTTGGCTTTGCGGATCACCCGCTCGACCTCGCGGGCCGTGCCGACCGGCACCGTGGACTTGTCCACGATCACCGTATAGTGCTGCAGGTAGGTCGCGACCTCCTCGGCGGCGGCATAGACATACTTCAGGTCGGCATAGCCGTCCCCGCGTCGGGTGGGAGTGCCCACCGCAATGAAAACGAGATCTGCGCCGGCGACCGGTTCGGCCAGGTCGGTGGCGAAGGCCAGGCGGCCGGCCTTCACATTCCGCTCGACCAGGTCGTCGAGGCCCGGTTCGTAAATGGGGATTTCCCCCCTGCCCAGTGCGTCGATCCTGCGTTCGTCCTTGTCGACGCAGACCACCCTGGCACCGAACTCGGCGAAGCAGGCGCCGGACACCAGGCCCACGTAACCCGCTCCGATCATGACTACATTCATAGGCGTTCCTTCATTGCTGGCGCGGCTCCCAGGCCGCTGTCAAGGCCACAGTCCCGCCCCCGGGCACTGCGCGAGCGCTGCTCAATATTACCCGAATGCGGGTGGCGTCGACAGCACCGGCGGTGAACGTCTCCTCAAAGGGAGAGATCTCTGTCTCATCGCCTCGCACCCCGAGCGACGCAGGCGGCGTCGACGGTAGGAGAAAAGCATTCTCAAGCCGGTGATAATCGGCTAGTCTTCAGTGCCTGACAACCCACCCCAACAGGAGATAAACCTATGATCGGCTACGTAACCATCGGTGTGAGTGACATGGAAAAGGCAAAGGCGTTCTACACGGCGCTGCTGTCTGACCTGGGCGCGTCCGTCCTGGTCGATATGGACCGTATAGCCTTTATCGGCAAGAGCATGGATTCACCCATGATCGGTGTGTGTATTCCCTACAACGAGGAGGTCCCCCATCCGGGCAACGGTAACATGGTTGCCATCAATCCCGGTTCCAAGGAAAAGGTGGATGCCATGTACCATAAAGCCCTGGAACTGGGCGCCACCGATGAAGGCGAACCCGGCCAGCGTATCCCCGATATGTTTTACGGGGCCTATGTTCGCGACCCGGACGGCAACAAACTCGCCTTTTTCCAGTTCGGCTGACCTCCACACGACCTGGGCGCGCGACATTCCCGGTGTCGGCGTTCAGGTCCCTACAACGCTGGGACTGCCCTGGTTCGGGCGAGTGAGTGATAAGTCGCATTTTCAGCGCATTCCGGTTGCGCCCGCGGAATTCCCCGTGCTAATTTCCAACGAAACAAGAAGTTGCAATGCATGCGTCGCCAGCGCCCTGGCAGGGTGACGGTGCCTGCTCTGCAGCAATAAATTCGTCCCCTGCCTGGCTTTCCGGATGGGGGGCCGGGGCAATTTCATGGATATCTTTCGCCTGTCACAGTTGCGGTTGAGTGTGGTTCTGCGGGGACCCGCGCGGTGAGTCTCGCGGCGCGATTGAGCGCGCTGTTCGTCGCGCTCGCGTTTTTCATGGCCTGCATCGCGACGGGAATGGCAGCCTACCGGGAATATCGGACGACGCTGGACGACCTGACCGAGAACACGTCGGCACTGGTATTGAGCCGACCGGACCTGCAGTGGCACGTCTATGGCCGCAACGAAGAGCGGCTGGGGCAGGTGCTGGGCGACTTCCTGGAGCTACCGGCCATTCGCGCGGTTGCGGTCTACGACGGACTGGGCGAGCAACTGGCTGATCGCTTCGATGCAGACACCACGGCGCGTCGCCTGCCCCCCCTTGAGAAGGTGAGGGGCGACCGTTCAACCACGGACACCGTGCTGGTCGGTCTCGATGAACGCGGGAAACCCACCGGTACCGGCCTGCTGTCATCCTACTTCAACAGCGATACGCTGCTGCATCTTTCCATTCCGATCTTCTCTGCCTTCAACCCCGGGCAGCGGGGTCTCGGTGAGCAGGATTTCGGCGCGGCCCTCGCGGCCCCGCGGGGCGCCAGCCGCTTTGTCGTCGGTTATCTTCAGGCGGGCGTAGGGCGCGGTGCCCTGCTGGACGCGATCCGGCCGGGTGTCGGCAGGATCTTCTTGATCGGTATCGCCTTTACCCTGCTATGCGGTGCGGCGGCGCTGTATATGAATCGCCGGATTACCGCCCCCCTGTCACAGCTGGCGCGGCTGGCGGACGATGTTGCCTCGGGCCAGCTCAAAAAGCCCGTGGAGATCGAGGGTACCGGCGAGATCCGTGAGATCGCACACGTGCTGAACAGCGTTATCGGCGGCCTCACCAGCTACAAGAAAGAGATGGACGTCGGCAACCAGCTGCTCAACATGAAAGTGGAGGAGCGAACGTCTCAGCTTTCGCTGCGCGACGAGGAGTTGAGCCGGGCGGCGGAGGAGGTTACCGAGACCAGGAACAAGTTGCGTCAGATGTCCTATTACGACACCCTGACGTCCCTGCCCAACCGGCGTCTGTTCACCGAGCAACTCGAGCTCCTGCTGCGCCTGAGCCAGCGCAATGGGCAGCCGCTGGCACTGCTGTTCGTGGACCTGGATAACTTCAACCGCGTCAACGAGTCCCTCGGTCACAGCGCGGGCGACTTGTTTCTCAGGCAGGTGGGCCAGCGCCTGACCGAGTGCGTGCGCGAGAGCGATACCGTTGCCCATTGCGTGGAGGCGGGATCGAGAATCGACGTGTCGCGCCTTGGCGGTGACGAGTTCACCGTGGTGCTCAACCAGCTCGACAGTCCCGAATCCGCGGGTGTGGTGGCGCAACGGATCATCGATGCGCTCGCTGAACCGGTGGTCATCGACGGCCATGAACTGGTGGTGACTCCCAGTGTCGGCATCGCTATCGCCCCCCGGGATGCGCGGGATGTGGAGGGCCTGCTGCGCGCGGCCGGCACCGCCATGTACCACGCCAAGGGCTCCTCGACGGAAGACTTTCTTTTCTATGAGGGCAAGATGGGCCGCAACGGGGTCGAGCGCATCCGGCTCGAGGCGGACCTGCGCAAGGCGATCGAGCGCGGCCAGCTCCTGCTGCACTACCAGCCCCAGGTGGATACGCTGTCGGGTTCAATCGCGGGGGCCGAGGCACTGCTGCGCTGGGAGCATCCGGAGCACGGTCTGGTGCCACCCTACACATTTGTCGGTATTGCCGAGGAGATCGGTCTGATCCGGGAACTGGGAGACTGGGTTCTGGTCGAGGCCTGCCGCCAGATGAAGGCGTTCACGGAAGCCGGGCTCAAGCTGCCGAGAATGGCCGTGAACGTCTCTGCGCTGCAGTTCAGCCCGGACTTTGCCGGGCGGGTCAGGGAGATATTGCAGGAGGCCGGCCTGGAACCATGCGCCCTGGAGCTCGGCCTGACTGAAGAGATCATGGCCGACACAGGGAACGGTATCCGCGAGGTGTTGGGTGACCTCAAGGAACTCGGGGTGTATCTCTCTGTCGACGACTTCGGCACCCGGCATGCCCCCTTGGACTACCTCGGCTCCCATCCCCTGGACGAACTGAAAATCGATCGCCGGTTCGTGGCCGGCTGCGGCAGGGAAGGGCGTGGCGCCAACCTGGTCGCCGCCATCATCGCGCTCGCGGAAAGTCTCAACCTCAGGGTGGTGGCAGAGGGGGTCGAAACACCGGCACAGTTTCACTTCCTGAGCGACAGCGGCGCCCACGTGATGCAGGGATACCTGTTCAGCGAACCGGTTCCCCCAGACCAGCTGCAGCAGATGCTGGCACCCTGGCATTTCCTCGAACAGATCCAGGGTGTCTCCGCCGCCGGCGCAGCCTGATCGCTCCTCTGGCCGGCAAGCCCGGTCAGGCGCGTTTTGAGTCGGGCCTCAGTTGCGGTAAAGTCAAACTCTCCCCGGAGTCAGCGGCGAGGCCGACAGCCAGTGAAAATCAGTGAGTATCTCGATCGGGATGAGATTGCCGCGTTTACCGCCAAGAGTGATGCGCAGGCGTGGCGCCTGGTCATTGCCAACTGGCTGGCGATTGCAGCGATTTTCGCGGTGGTGGGGCGCTATCCCAACCTGCTGACAATCCTCCTCGCCATCCCCCTGCTGGCCGGCCGGCAACTCGGGCTGGCGGTCCTGACCCATGAGGCCGGTCACCGGACCCTGTTCAGGACCCCCTGGTTGAACGATGTCGTCGGGCAGTGGCTGTGCGCCCTGCCGGTGTTTAACGACATGCCGAGTTATGCCCGGGGCCACCTCAGGCATCACCAGAAGGCCGGGACGCGGGAAGACCCCGACCTGCCCAATTACGCCGCTTATCCGGTCTCCCGGGAGAGCTTCCGCCGCAAGGTGGTCAGGGACCTGACCGGGCAGACCGGCATCAAATTCCTCGCCGCGATCATGCGGGGTGCCGCCGGCGTAACCAGCCGCGAACAGCGCGACAGCGCCCTGCCATTTATCGCGCAGCTGTTCATGCAGCTGGTGCTTTTCCTGGTACTGGCGCTATGTGGGATCGGCTGGGCCTACCTGCTGTGGCTTGGCGCGTTCCTGACCGTCTACATGCTGATTATCCGGGTCCGGCAGGTGGCGGAGCATGCCGGGGTGCCCGATCTCTACGATCCGGACCCCCGCCTGAATACCCGCACCGTGGAGGCGCCCTGGTGGCAGCGCCTGTTTCTCGCCCCCAACGGGGTGAATTACCACATGGAGCACCACTTCATGGCCAGCGTCCCCTGCTACCGTCTCGCCGCTCTGCGCCGGCACCTCAGGCAGCGGCATGCGCTCGACGGCGTGCCGGAATTCCGTGGCTACGGCGCCCTGCTGCGGCACGTGGTGGTGTGATCCCGCGCCCAATCGTCCAGCGATCGCAGCGCCGCGTTGATGTAGCTCACTAGGCGGCTGGCAGACTGGAAACGGCCGATGGCGATGAGGCGCTCCACCCTCAGCCCCGGCAGCAGGTCGATATTGCCCGGTTCCCGCAGTGCCTGCGCCGCCTCCCGCTATATTCGATTGTCACCCGGTTCGTTTCTTTCTACCATTGACCGATGCTCAGGTATCTGCCAGGAATTCTGCTTGTCCAGGTCGCCACGGTTGCCCTGGTCCTGGCCGCCCTCAAAACGGACGACCGCGAGCTCTGGATGGTCATGGGAGCCCTTGCGGCGATTATCAACCTCGTTACGGCGTTCTGGTTCGGGTCGATCACCAGTCATCTCAAAAAGGACGCCGTCGCCAAGCTCAGGGAGCAGTTCTCGCAGGAGCGTGAGAAGCTCCGGGTCACCGCCGAACAGCAGAAAACCCGGCTTCTCAGGAAAAGCCACGAGCAGATCACGAAGGCCACCAACAGGGCGCATGCAAAGGCCAACTTCAAGGTGGGCGCTGCCTTTACCGGCATCATCGGCGCCGGTGTGCTGATGATGTTCACCCAGTTTATGACGCTGGGAATACTGACCCTGGCAACCGGGGGCCGCCGGCAAAAAAGTGGGGACAGACTGAAATTGGGGACAGACCACGGTTTTCCAATCTCAGAAATTGGGGACAGACCAGGGTTTTCCAATCTCATAAACTATGGTCCATTCCCACTGCTGTCCCCGATTCCACGCAGCCTACTGGCTCATTACGAAACCGCCATTGGGGGAGAGCACCTGGCCTGTCATGAATTTTGCTTCATCGCTGGCGAGATACACTGCGGGCCAGGCGATATCATCGCAGTCTCCAAATCTCCCCATCGGGGTCTGCGCTTCGATCAGCGCGCGGGCCGCCGCGAAAGGTTCCGTCAGCTCGGTATCGATAAACCCCGGAGCCAGGGCGTTCACGCGAATACCCCTGGATACGACCTCGCGCGCGAGTGAGCGGGTAAAACCCAGGATACCGGCCTTGGCCGCACAATAACTGCTTCCCACGCCACCGGTCGTACCCATGATGGAGCCCATGTTGATAATGCAGCCGGAAAGTTGGGGGTTCATGATTTTGAGCGCCTCCCTGCAACAATAGAAGGTGCCATTCAGGTGCACCCCGATCATGCGCTGCCAATCCTCATCAGTCATTTCGACGGTGAGATCCAGGTGCGTCTCTATCTGGCCGCCTGCCGCGAGTTCCGCCTGCTGCTTGAACGGCACTTCGTTGACACGACGCACCGTTTCTTCGTCCCCGGGGGTGAAGCCGAAGCCCGCGTTGTTGACCAGAATATCGAGCCGCCCGAATTCTGCTTTGACACGCTCAAACATGGCGCGCACGGCGCTCGAGTCGGCCACATCCGCAGCGATACCCACGCCTCCAATCTCCCCGGCAACCGCCTGCGCCGCGTTGTCCCGAAGATCATTGATAATCAGCTCCGCGCCTTCTTCCTTGAACCGGCGTGCGATCTGGGCACCCAGGCCCGCACCCGCACCCGTGACAAGCGCGACTTTATTCTCCAAACGACCCATTGTTGATCTCCGTGAAAGGGGAATAGGGGACAGACCACAGTTTTTTTATTTCGAAAACCGTGGTCTGTCCCCATTTTCTCCCAATTTCTGGTAATCGCAACAGTAAAATGGGTGGGCCGCCAGAATTGAGGGGATAATCAGCAAGTCCGCAGCGCGATCCAGCTGGTCTTCGTCGAGCTCTGGGCATGGATCGTGGTATGGCGACCTTTCCTGAGAGACTCTTTCGGGAAAACAGCCTGCGCAAGATCCAGCATCTGTTTTGAAGAAGCATCCCCTTTGCATGTACCAGCATCCGCCAGCCCTTGTCTCGCGCCAGTTCAAAAAAGCCGGTGACCTGTTGGCTGGATAGCCGCCTCAAGCCGATGGTTGATGCAGCCAAGCTGATCTTCCGCTATTTGCCGAACGTGAGGATGTACTTCACGCACTGGAACACCACCGCGGTAGCCGA
>JARRPM010000066.1:0-23736 GCA_037382865.1 Halioglobus sp.
ATCAACTCCGTCGAGGAGCGCATCAAGCGGGTCCGGGAGAACTTCCACATGCAGCGGCCCGCCCGGATCGAAGACCTGGAGGCCCTGCACAAGAAGATCGATCGCCTGGGCCGCAAAATTGACGCGCTGACCAGGGCGCTGGCCGAGCAGGATCGCACAGCCGGCGCGCCGGCCAAAAAGAGAGCGCCCGCAAAGAAAGCCGCCACCCGTGCCAGGACCTCGACCCGCAAACGCCAGGCCTGATAACCCCTTGTCATGAAAACGAGGGACCGGATTCTTCACACGAGCCTGGCGCTGTTCAATGAAGAGGGAGAGGCCCACACCACGACCATCGACATCGCCAATGAGATGGACATCAGCCCCGGCAACCTCTACTACCATTTCAAGGGCAAGGACGAGATCATCGCCGAACTTTTCCAGCAGTACGAGCTGGCCCTGAGCAGCACCCTCACCGCGCCGATCGAGCAACCCCTCAGTGCCGACCGCACCAACGTGGAGAACAACTGGTACTACCTCTATGTAGTGATGGAGGAGATGTACCAGTACCGGTTTCTCTATCACAATCTGGACGATATCCTGACGCGCTATCCGGACATCCGGCGCGGCTTCAAGCGCCTGATACAGCTCAAGCGCGCCGCCCTGTTCGCGATCTGCCAGACGCTGCTGCAGCAGGCTGTGATCGACGCCAGGGACCAGCAGCTGCTGGGCCTGGTGGACAACATGACGCTGACCCTGACCTTCTGGTTCAATTACGACCAGCTGTTACACGACGACCGGGCACCACAGGTCACCATTCACCAGGGGGTGCTGCAGCTTCTGACCATGGTGGCGCCCTACCTCGGGGACGACCAGCTCAATTTCTACCGGGATTGCGAGGACATCTACACCAGCATGCTGGAACAGCCGGCCTGAGCCTGAGGCCGGCCCAGCAGGATGACGTCAGCGCCGACGATCTCCAGCGCAGCGCCCTGTGATTGCGCCCACCACTGCCAGGTTCGCTCGCTGAAGAAACAGACGTGGGTGGGGTCATTCTTGTAGTGCCAGCGACTGAACGCTGTCCGGTCCCGAACCAGTTTGGTCATGACCCCGAGCCATCCACCGGGCGCCAGCAGTGACCAGAGGCGCGCCAGTTCTCGGCCCGGTGCGTGCAGGTGCTCCACCACCTCGGTGGCGCAGATGAAATCGTAGCGGCCGTCGAGCACATCGGGCACCGGCACGTAGAAGCTGTCATACAACGCGACCTCGTGGCCCGCCTCGCGCAGCATGTGGGCCAGCGCCGGGCCGGGGCCGCAGCCAAAGTCCAGACCGCGTGAGGCCGGCGCCAGGCGCGCCAGCAGCGGCTCCGCCAGGCGCGACAGGAACGTGCGGTAGCCGGGGTCGTCGATGGCGTTGCGGTGCAGATCGTACTCTGCCCGCTCCGCCTGGCGCGAGAGGTAAAAGGCGGGCGGCACGAATACCAGGGAGCAGGTCTCGCAGCGCAGGTAGCGGCGCCGCCTATCGGCGTGAAAGGGAGTGGCCCCCGCAGCCGCGCAAAGGGGACACTGCATGTCGCCTGCCATCTGCTATCATTCCTGTTCCATCACCCGCTCACCCTACCAAGGAGCTTAACATGACCATCAAGGTTGGAGACAAGATACCACCCTGCACCCTGAAAACCATGGGCGAAGAGGGCCCCACCGACATCACCACCGACGACATCTTCAGCGGTAAAAAGGTGGTGCTGTTCGCCGTCCCCGGCGCGTTCACCCCGGGATGTTCCCTGACCCACCTGCCCGGTTACGTGGTCAACGCCGACAAAATCAAGGCAAAGGGGGTGGATACCATCGCCTGCATGGCCGTCAACGACGCTTTCGTCATGGACGCCTGGGGCAAGTCCCAGAATGCGGAGGAGGTCCTGATGCTGGCCGACGGCAACGGCGATTTCACCGAGGCGCTCGGCCTGGAACTGGACGCACGCGGCTTCGGCCTGGGCAAGCGCAGCCAGCGCTTCGCCATGGTGGTCGAGGACGGCACCGTCACCCACCTAAACGTGGAGGCCGGTGCGGGCGTCGACGTCAGTTCGGCCGAAACGATAATGGGACTTTTGTAGGGCCGCCCGGGTCAGGGGCGCCCGGCGTAGGGCCGCCCGGGTCAGGGGCGCCCGGATTGGGGGCGCCCGGCCTGGTGCCGCCCGGGTCAGGGGCGCCCGGCCTGGTGCCGCCCGGCCCGGGACGCCCCGACACCAGGAAGCGCCTGCACTGAGTTGGCGAGGCGCTTCCGGTCCGTGTCTCCGGCCGCTGTACCGGTCTCGTAGAAATGCTTCATGCCGGCAGCGATCTGCACCAGCCGCCTCTCCATCACGGGCCTGATAAACCAGTCGCCCAGTTTCCCTCCCAGCGCACCCCAGGGCATCCCGAAGATGATCGCCAGTTCGATAAGAGTCTGGTCATCGCCAAGGGGGTGCAGGCCGTAGCAGAACTCGGCGCGGGTAAAGGGCGCCATCGGCCTGTCGCCACGGTGCAGCCGGATGACGAAACCCTCCCCCTCGCGCCATTCGATGACGCTCTCCTCGAGAAAGCTGCCGTTCTCCTCGTAGACCCGGCGGTGGGCGCCGACTCCGCGGGTCAGCTCAGACATGATCTCGGTGCGGGCGATCCCGGGCACGTAGTGGTGGGGCAGCGAGAGATCCTGCAGCAGGTCCCAGGCGCGCGCCGGGGCCACGTCCGCCAGCACCTGCACCGCCACCCGCTGTCCGCCGACGCCGGGCGGTGCGTGACCGTGCGAGCTACCCGGCACGGGTGGCGCCATCGGCGCCAAAAGGCTGGCGCAACAGGCTCCCGGCCACCACGGAAAAGAAGCAGTAGGCCAGGAAATAATAGAAGCCCGGCTCGAGCCGTGCATCCATGAGCAGCATGTCGCCCATCTGCCCCGACGCGGCCCCCGCCATGTAGGCCACCAGCAATCCCATGACGAAGACGTCAGCCATCGACCACTTGCTCAGGGCGGCGTTCAGCCAGAGCAACCCGTCGCGCACTTCGGCCCGGGGGACCAGCAGGGCCGCGCCCTGCAGCAGCAGTTTGAACAGCGGGATCACCAGGCTGAAAAAAACGATGAGAAAGGCGACCGTGAGATTGCCGCTGCGGGCCAGCTCCTCCGCCGTCTCCCGGATCGAGCGGGTGGTGCGGTAGGCCTCCAGCTGGCCCTCGATCTGGTCGAAGCCGAGGAAGCTCGATACGGCCTGCAGCATCTGCCTCGTCTGGGAGTCGGCGCCCTCGCCCGCGATCATGTCGATGCCGAGCTGGGCGATGCGGGACTTCTCGATACTGCCGGTGAGCGTCAGCACCGGCTGCGTCACGCCCGGATACAGGAGGCCCAGGGCGATGGCGATCAGGACCAGAATAAAGATTCTCCGCTGCAGTGACATGGGCGCTCCCGGTGGCAGATAGACAGCGCGCATCATACCTAAAAACAGCGCGCCGCACTCTCCGCTCTCAGGCGAAGGTTAGGTAGCAGACAACGCTGATGATGGCGGCACCCAGCAGGTTCAGCATGACCCCCTCCCTCGCCATTTGCGACGTGGCGATGAGGCCGCTGCCGAACACGACCGAATTGGGTGCGGTGGCCACCGGCAGCATAAAGGCGCAACTGGCGCTCATTGCTGCGGGCACCATGATCATCTCCGGGGGCAGTTCCGCGGCCAGGGCGGCGGCGGCCAGCACCGGCATCAGCAGGGTGGTACTGGCTGTATTGGAGGTGGTCTCGGTCATGAAAGTAACCGCCAGGCAGATCATGAGGATCAGGGCGTAGGGGTGTATCTGCGTCATGCCCGCCAGCCACGCGCCCATCAGTTCGCTGAGGCCGGAGCTGACGAAGCCCTTGGCCAGGCAGATGCCCCCCGAAAACAGCAGCAGGACCCCCCAGGGAATCGTGACAGCCCGCTCCCAGGTCAGCAGCCGTTCCCCGTTCCCGTTGGGGGTCAGGAACATGACTACGACTGCCAGCAGGGCCACCGAGGCGTCATTGGCCCGGGGCAGGTCCAGCCATTGCTGCCAGCCCCCGAAGGGTTCGCTGCGGGTGATCCAGGCCAGTGCAGTGAGTCCGAACACGATCATGACCCGGCGCTCCTCGGTGCGCCAGGCGCCCACGCCGGGTAGGGCCACCTTCAGCGAACCGCCCATACCCCGGGTCAGCACCAGCGCCATGGCCGGGACCATCAGGAACACCACCGGCAGGGCCCAGCCCATCCACTGGGTAAAGCTGATGGCCACCCCCGTGGTCTGCTCGTACACCTGCATGAAGATCAGGTTCGGCGGGGTGCCGATCGGCGTGCCGATACCGCCGACGCTGGCCGCATAGGCAACGCCCAGCAGCAGCGGCACCGCCAGCTTCTGCTTCTCGTCGGTGGCATCCAGCACCGCCAGCGCCACCGGCAACAGCATCAGCGTCGTGGCGGTATTTGAAATCCACATACTCAGGACGGCCGCAGCCACCATGAAACCCAGCACCAGGCGCCGGCCGCTGCTTGCGCCGAACAGCCTGACCATGCCTAGGGCGATACGGCGGTGGGCGCCGGAGTGTTCCATCGCCTTGGAGAGCAGGAAGCCCCCCAGCAGCAGCAGGATGAGCGGCGAACCGTATGCCTGCCCCACCTCCGCGGGGGTCAGGACGCCCAGCAGCGGCAGAATCGCCAGGGGCAGCAGCGAGGTGACCGGTATCGGTATCGGCTCAAAGACCCACCACACCACGCACAGCACGGCCACGAAGGCCACCACTGCCATGTCGCTGCCATAGCCCGCATGGCCGACACTCCAGGCGGCGGCGACCGCGGACATCGGTCCCAGCCACAGCGCCCAGGTCTGCACCGTCATCGCCGGCCCCTCCCGGCCTGCCCCATGATTTTCCGCTTCGTCACCCCTGTTCACCCCGCCATCCCTGCTGCAAACGCGACTGCGGCACCATCCTGTCCCAGTGCGACGGGCCTGTAAACCCCGATGCGCACTGGTTTCAGACCGCCGCAGGGAATACACTCCGGGCATGAGCCCTGAACTGCCCAGGCAACTGGTTGACCGCTTCGGACGCCGGGTGGAGTATGTCCGCCTGTCGGTTACGGACCGCTGTGACTTCCGCTGCGTCTACTGCATGGCGCCGGAGATGACCTTCGTCCCCAAAGCGGACGTACTGACGCTGGAGGAGCTTCATCAGGTCGCCCTGGCATTCACCGAGCTGGGCGTGCGCAAGATCCGCCTGACCGGCGGCGAGCCGCTGGTTCGCAATAATATCCTCTCCCTCGTGGCGCGACTGGGGCGGTTGCCCGGCCTTTCAGAGCTGGCGATCACCACCAACGGCTCCCAGCTGCGACGCACCGCGCAGGAACTCAGGGCATGCGGTGTCCGGCGGGTCAACATCAGTCTCGACAGCCTGCATCCGCGCCGCTTCCGCCAGCTCACCCGCTACGGAACGCTGGACCAGGTGCTTGACGGGATCGATGCCGCGCTGGCGGCGGGTTTCGAGAGCATCAGGCTCAACGCGGTCATTCTCCGTGGACGCAACGAGGATGAGGTTCTGGACCTGGTCGAATTTGCGCGCAGGAAGGGAATCGATATCGCCTTCATCGAGGAGATGCCTCTGGGCCGCATCGACGAACACGACCGCGGCGTGAGCCTGATGCGCAGCGGCGACCTGCGGGCCCGGATCGAACAGCGCTACCCGCTCACCGCCCTGGGTGATCCCTCCGGCTCGGCGGGACCCGCGCGTTTTTTCGCCCTGGCGGACAGCGACTCCCGCGTCGGTTTCATCTCGCCCCACAGTGCCAACTTCTGCCACCTGTGCAACCGGGTGCGGGTCACGGCGGAGGGTCGCCTGCTGCTCTGTCTGGGCAACGAGCACTCGGTGGACCTGCGCGCCGTGCTCCGCAGCGCCGACTACAGCCCGGACTTGCTGAAAGCCGCCATCGTGGCCGCCATGGCGCTCAAGCCGGAGCGCCACCACTTCGACTCGGGGGGCGAGGCCCGAATCCTGCGCTTCATGAACGCCACCGGCGGCTAGTGTCGTGAATCATGAGTTCGCATACTTTCAGCGAGTCCAGAAGCGCCCAGGGCAAGGCGCGCTGCGCAGGGAATGGTGGTTCCATTGCCAAGCAGTGCAACGCGGCCCTGGGCGCTTCGCTCGCCCGTCGGGAAAGCCTCCAATGCGAATCAGCCGACTTGTGTACAATGAACGGCCGCAACCTGAGACGACGTGGTGAAAATAGAGAACTTTCCCCAGCTGGCGTCAGTGCAGCAGATCGAGCAGGGCTTTGAAGCGCTCGGCTATATCTGCAGCCCCAAGATCGCCACCGCCGTATTCCTGGCATTCCAGTTGCGCAAACCGATTCTGGTGGAAGGGCCCCCGGGGGTCGGCAAGACCGAGCTGGCAAAAACCACGGCGCTGTTACTGGAGACGCCGCTGATCCGCCTGCAATGCTACGAGGGGCTGGACGAGGCCAAGGCGCTCTATGAGTGGAAATACGGGAAACAGCTGCTCTACACCCAGGTGCTGAAGGAGAAGCTGGGCGACCTGCTGCACGGGGCAAAGGACCTCGCGGAATCCGTGGAGCGCCTGCACCAGTTTGGCGATATCTTCTACTCCGAGGATTTTCTTGAACCGCGGCCGCTGCTCAAGGCGATGCAGCAGGAGCGGGGCGCCATCCTGCTCATCGACGAGGTGGACAAGTCCGACTATGAGTTCGAATCCCTGCTGCTCGAGATACTGTCCGACTACCAGGTCTCCATCCCCGAGATCGGGACCGTCCGGGCCCGGACCTCGCCGATGGTCTTCCTGACCAGCAACAATACCCGCGACATCTCCGATGCCCTCAAGCGCCGCTGCCTGCACCTCTACATCCCCTTTCCGACCGTGGAGCTGGAGGAGCGGATCGTGCGCAGCCGGGTGCCCGACGTGGACGAAGACCTGCGTCACCAGCTCGTGGAGTTCGTGCACTCCCTGCGCCAGCTCGACCTGAGAAAGGCGCCGGCGATATCCGAGACCATCGACTGGGCGCGCAGCCTGCTGCTGCTGCATGCCGACCAGCTGGACGAGGAGCTGGTACGCAGCACCCTCAACGTGCTGCTCAAGTTCGAGGAGGATATCGAGGCCACCGGGGGCGAGCTGCGCAAGCTGCTGCGCCCTGCCGCAGGCGGCTGAGGGGCCCGCGGGCGTGCAGTCGAACCTCGTCAGCTTCATCCAGGTCCTGCGAACCCACGACATCCGGGTATCGCCCGCGGAGACGCTGGACGCCATGGATACGGTCAAAACCCTGGGCTACGCCGATCGCTCGCTGCTGCGCGACGGGCTGGCCATGACCCTGGCCAAGACCCCTGAGGAGGAGGCGGTGTTCCTGCAGTGTTTCGACCGCTTTTTCTCCCAGTCCCTGGCCGATTTTTCGGGCAGAGATGCCCCCGTCGGCGATTCGACCGCCGACCCGGAAGCGGCGCGCCCCGGGCCGGATGCGGGAGCCGATGGCGAGCCGCCCGCCATCCCGGAGCTGCTGGCCGAGGCCGCAGCCGGAGATCCCCGGCTGCAGGCCCTGCTGGACGCGCCGCTGATGCAGGCGCTGCTGCAGAATGACCGCAACACGCTGACCCTCGCCATGGGGCAGGCCGCCGAGCGCGTGGGGCTCCGCCAGATCCAGATGTTTACCCAGAAGGGCCAGTTCACCCGCAGGATGCTGGACGAGCTGGGCGAGGAGCACATACGCCAGGCGGTCATCGAACTGGAGAGGCAGGAGAGTCCCGCGCTGGTGGAGATGCAGCGCTACCGGGACATCCTGCGGGAACAGGTCCGCGACTACGTGGAACACGAATATCTCCTGCACGCGAGCGGCAGGAACCAGCAGTTCATGGACGATATCCTGAGCAGGACGCGGCTCAACAACATCGAACAGGTCTACCTGCACAAGGTCCACGCGCTGGTGCGGAAAATGGCCAGAAAGCTGGCCAGCCGCCACGCCCGCAGGCGCCGCACCTTCAAGCGGGGACAGCTGGATATGGGGAAGACCCTGCGCCGGGGCATTCCCCACGACGGCGTCATGTTCACCACCTACTGGAAAAAGGTCCGCCGGGAGAGGCCGCAGATCCTGGCAGTGTGTGACGTCAGCGGCTCGGTCGCGGCCTACGCCAAGTTCCTGCTGCTGTTTCTCTACAGCCTGCAGGACGTGCTGCCGCGGGTGCGGAGTTTCGCCTTCTCCAGCCACCTGGGGGAAGTGAGTGACCTGTTCGTGCAGCACCCCGTGGAGAAGGCCATCGAGCTGGTCAACTGGAAATACGGCGGCGCCACCGATTACGGCAGCAGTCTGCTGGATTTCGCCGCCCTGGCGCTGGACGATATCAACAGCAATACGACCGTGATCATTCTGGGCGATGCGCGCAACAACAGCGGTGATCCGAAACTGGAGGTCATGCGCAGCATCTACCAGCGCGCGCGCCAGGTGATCTGGCTGAACCCCGAGTCGCGCCGGGCCTGGGGCACCGGCGACTCGGAGATGCTGCGCTACCAGAGCGCCTGCCATTTCGCCGCGGAGTGCAATAACCTGAAGCAGCTGGAAAGAATCGTCGACCAGCTCCTGAAGAGTACCCGGTAACCGCAGGATGGCCTATTTTTGCAGGGACTGCAGTTACCGGGGCAACACCAGCGGCAGCAATGGTGAGTGCCCCGCCTGCGGCTCCTTCAACATGGTCCGGGGCCAGCGCCACGAAGAGGCGCCGCCGCCGGCCCGCTGGCGCCTGGTAGTGCTGGTCCTGCTGTGGGGATGGCTGTTCGCGATGATCGTCTGGAAGCTGGCGCACTGATTTGCGCACTGCCTCTGCGCCGGGCTGAGCCGCTCGCCGGCGCCCTTTGCCCGGCACCGATCCCGGCACGTCCGGCGTCACCCGCACCGAATAGGCGAATTTTTCACGACATTTCGCCGTTTTTGCCGGTACTTACCTGCATCAACAGGGCTACAATCGTCTCAAAATGACAAAATGAGACCGGGTGACGTGAAAGGCTTTGTGGGGCTTATCCTGAGTGGACTGCTGCTCGGCGTCAATCACGCCGGGGCGGAGGACGGCACCGCCGCCCCGTCCGGTGAGCCCGCAGCGCGCAGTTCACGGGCCAAGCAGACAGCCGTCAAGATCTTCAAGTACACGGACCGCTCCGGGGTGACCTCGTTTTCCGACCGGGCCCCCAGCGATGCCCGGTATGAGGTGATCCGCTACACCCTGACCTGCTACGCCTGTAACCCGAGGTCGACAGTCGACTGGCACAGCACCCCGCTGCACCTGGCCGCTTTCCGGGAAACGATTGACGCGGCGGCGGGAAAGTATGGCGTCGATCCCGCACTGGTGCGGGCGGTGATCCATGCCGAGTCCGCCTTCAGGCCCGATGCGGTGTCCAAGAAGGGGGCCCAGGGACTGATGCAGCTGATGCCGGGTACCGCCAGGGAACTGGGTGTTGTCGACGCGATGTCGCCGGAGCAGAACATTCATGGCGGCGTTCGCTACCTCGCCTCGCTCCTCGCGAGAAGCGGCGGCAACACCACGCTTGCGACAGCCGCCTACAATGCCGGACCCGGCGCCGTAGAGCGCTTCGACGGCATCCCGCCGTACGAGGAAACGCAGACCTATGTCAGACGGGTCAGAATCCTGCACGCTCGCAACCGGGATGCCCTGGAGGGGGTCCTTCCCGACAATCGAGTGAGCCAGGCCGGCAGTTACTGACAGCTGTGCCGCCCGGCATCGCCGGTATTGTCCCGCCTGCTGAGCGAGCGATGGAAACCACCGCCGCAGAGACGCTAGAAGGGCCGGAGCTCCTCCTCTTCTTCTTCGATGCTCGCAAGGCTCAGGTCCAGGCCGCCGCTGCCGGTGCCGCCTCCCTCCCTGGCGAACTTGATCTTGAGGCGCACGTTATTGGGCGAATCGGCATTGCGCAGGGCCTCCTCTTCGGTGATGAGCCCCTCCTGGAAGAGTTCGAACAGCGCCGTGTCGAAGGTCTTCATGCCGATGTTCTCGGACTTCTGCATCACCTCCTTGATCCCGTCGATCTCCCCCCTGAGGATCAGGTCGGCGATCATGGGCGTGCCGAGCAGTACCTCGATGGCGGCGCAGCGCTTGCCGTCGGTAGTGGGGATCAGCCGCTGGGAGACGAAGGCCTGGATATTGAGGGAGAGGTCCATCAGCAACTGCGCCCGGCGCTCCTCCGGGAAGAAGTTGATGATTCTGTCCAGCGCCTGGTTGGCGTTGTTGGCGTGCAGTGTCGAGATACAGAGGTGACCGGTCTCGGCAAAGGCGATTGCGTGCTCCATGGTTTCCCGGTCGCGGATCTCGCCGATGAGAATCACATCCGGAGCCTGGCGCAGCGTGTTTTTCAGGGCGTTGTGCCAGCTTCGCGTATCCACCCCGACCTCGCGCTGGTTAATAATGGACTTCTTGTGGCTGTGCACGTATTCCACCGGGTCCTCGATGGTGACGATATGGCCGCTGCTGTTGCTGTTGCGGTAGTCGATGAGCGCCGCGAGGGAGGTGGACTTGCCGGAGCCGGTGGCCCCCACGAACAACACCAGCCCCCGCTTGCGCATGACCACTTCCGGGAGGATGGGGGGCAGGCGGAGGTCCTGCCAGTCGGGGATATCCGCGACGATGTTGCGCGCGACGATCCCCACCTCGTTGCGCTGAACGAAGATATTGACGCGAAAGCGCCCATAGCCCGGTATCGACGTGGCCAGGTTCATCTCCAGTTCCTGCTCGAACTCGGCCTGCTGGGTCGGGTCCATGATCTCGTAGGCGATCTGCTTGATCTCCCCTGGCTTCATGATTTCGCTGTCGATGGGCTTGAGCTGCCCCTGGAACTTGGCACAGGGTGGCGCCCCGGTGCTCAGGTAGAGGTCAGAGCCGTTTTCACTCGACAGGATCTTGAGCCACTCGGTAATTCTCACGTATTGCTCCCCCTGGTGCAGTCATGCCCGCCGCAGTGCGCGCGGGCTGAGGTTTATTGTGGTCTGCCGATACGGGACAGAGAGCGTAGCCGCCTCCGGCCTGCACCTGGCCTTCACTGTTATCCAACTCTAGCACCTCGGAAGCCGGGAACAACCATTATCCGCCCATTTCGCCAAGTTCCTCGTCCAGCTGCCGCGTCACCGCCTGCGGCGAGGCGCTGCCCGCGGCGAATGCGGCGTAGGCCATGGGTATCAGGAACAGCGTGATCAGCGTGCCCACCGCCACCCCGCACATCACCACCACCCCGATCACGGTCCGCGCCTCGTGGCCGGGCCCGTCCGAGAGCACCAGGGGCACCGCCCCCATCACGGTGGTGATCGCCGTCATCAGGATGGGCCTCAGCCGACGGGAGGCGCCGACCAGTACCGCCTCGGAGAACGCCAGCCCCTCATCCCGCTTCTGGTTGATGAACTCCACGATCAGAATGCCGTTCTTGGTGGCCAGTCCGACCAGCATGATCAATCCTACCTGGCTGTAGATGTTGAGGGTCTGGTCGAACAGCAGCAGGCCACCGAGGCCGCCGATCAGGGCGAGCGGCACGGTGAACAGGATCACCATGGGATGCAGGAAGGACTCGAACTGGGCGGCCATCACCAGGTAGACAACGAGCAGCGCCAGCAGGAAAGTGAACACCACGGAGCCGCCGGCCTCCTGGTACTCCAGGGACTCGCCCTTGTAATCCACCACGGCGCCGGCGGGCAGTTCGGTGCGCACCAGCTCTTCAAGATAGCCCAGGGCGTCACCCAGGGCGTAGCCGGGCGCCAGCGAGGCGGAGATGGTCAGGGCCCGCACCCGGTTGTAGCGGTTGAGACTGCCGGCATCGGCCTGCTCGCGCACACTGACCAGGTTGGACAGGGGTACCAGGGCGCCGCTGCCCCCCGAGCGGACATAAATATTGTCGAGGTCGGTAAGGGTACGCTGGCGCTCCCGGTCGCCCTCCACGATGACGTCGTACTCGCGCCCGCCGAGGATAAAGGTGGTCACCTTGCGGGAGCCCAGCAGGGTTTCCAGAGTACGGCTGATCTCGACCAGGCTGACCCCGAGATCCCCCGCCCGGTTGCGGTCTATCGAAACACGCAACTGGGGCTTGGTGGGACGCAGGTCGGTATCCACGCCGATGAGGCCGGGATTCTGCGCCATCTTCTCCAGCAGCCGGTCCTGCCAGCGGGCCAGCTCCTCGTAGCTGTTGCCGCCCACCACGAACTGCACCGGGTCCGCGCTGCTGCCGCCGAGGGCCCGCGGGGCGCGGATGAACACCCGGGCACCGGCCAGGTCGGCGATCCGCCGCTGGGCGTCGGCCTGGATCTCCCGGCTGGGCCGGCGCCCGCTGTCCCAGTCGGAAAGCACCATGATGGCAAAGGCCTGGTTGAACGTCTCACCCCCGTTGAAGGAGGGAGCGCGGATCAGCAGGCGCTTGATATCTCCGCTCTCCACCAGGGGCATGAGGCGCTGCTCCACCTCCATCACCTGGCGCACCGTGTAGTCGAAAGAGGATCCCTCCGGCGTGATCATCGCCATGAAGAAGGCCCCGCGGTCCTCCTGTGGCGCGTATTCCCTGGGCACCGCTTCGAACAACAGCAGGCTGCAGCCGACGCTGGCCAGCACCGTCAGCAGCGTCACCCAGGGCCGGCCCAGCACACCGCCGAGCAATGTGCGGTAGCCCGCCTCCAGCCGGGTGCTCAGCCCCTCCACCGCGTCGGACATGCGGTTCGAGAGGCGCTCGGCACTCAGCATACTGCTGCAGATCACCGGGGAGAGGGTCAGGGCGACGAAACTGGAAAATGCCACCGCGATCGCCATGGTCGCCGCGAACTCCCCGAACAGGCGACCCACGTTGCCCTGCAGGAAGGTGATCGGCACGAATACCGCAATCAGCACCAGCGTGGTCGCGATGACCGCAAACCCCACCTGTCGGGTTCCCCTGAACGCGGCCACCAGGGGTGACTCCCCCGCCAGAAGCCGCCGGTGTACGTTCTCCAGGACCACGATACTGTCGTCCACCACCAGGCCGATGGCCAGCACCAGCGCCAGCAGGGTCAGCAGGTTGATGCTGTAACCCATGACCAGCAGCGCGGTAAACGTCGAGACCAGCGAGATGGGTACCGTCAGGGCCGGGACCAGCAGGCTGCGAGGGTCCCCCAGGAACAGGAAAATGACCAGCACCACCAGGCCGGCGGCGATGGCCAGAGTGCGATACACCTCCCGGATCGCAGCCTCGACGAACACCGAGTTGTCGAAGCTGTCGATCAGGCGCATGCCCTCCGGCAACTGTCGGTTGATCTGTTCGATCTCCGCCCGCACCAGCCGGCTGACCGAGACCGCGTTGGCCGTGCTCTGCTTGACGATACCGAGACCCACCATCGACTCCCCGTTGCCCCGGAACAGGCTGCGGTGCTCGGCGCTGGCGAGCTCCACCCGGGCCACGTCGCCGAGGCGGATCAGGTACCCCTCGTCCGAGCGGCGCAGCACCAGGTTGCGGAAATCCTCGGCGCTGGCATAACTGCGTTCGATCCGCACGATGAAGTCCCGCTCCAGGGATTTCAGGGTGCCCGCGGGCAGCTCGATATTCTGCGCCCGGATCGCCCCCTCCACGTCGGCCACCGTCAGCTCGCGCGCCACCAGGGCATTGCGGTCGAGCCAGATGCGCATGGCATAGACCTGGGCGCCGGTGATGCGGATCCGCGCCACGCCGTCCAGCACGGAGAAGCGGTCCTCCAGGTAGCGCTCCACATAATCGGTCAGTTCGAGCGCGTTCATGGCAGGGGCCACGAGGTGCACCCAGAAGATCACCTGCTCATCGCTCGCGCTTTTGGCCACCTCCGGCGGCTCTGCCTCTTCGGGGAGATCCCCCATGACCCGCGCCACCCTGTCCCTGACATCGTTCGCGGCATTGTCGATGTCCCGGTCCAGGTGAAATTCCAGCACGATACTGGAACGGCCGTCCTGGCTCTGGGAGGTCATGGTCTTGACGCCCTCCAGCCCCGCCAGCCGGTCCTCGATCGGTTCGGTGATCTTGTTTTCCACAACGGCGGCAGAAGCGCCGGGGTAGAGCGTGGTCACGTTGAGTATCGGTGGATCGATGTCTGGGTACTCGCGCAGCGGCAGCCGGTCGAAGGAGAGGATGCCGAAAGCCACCAGCAGGACGCTGCAGACGACGGCCAGGACCGGGCGGCGAACGGCGGTGTCGGAAAGGAACAAGGGTCAGTGCTCCACCACGACGACTGCGGCAGCCTCACCGGACAGGCGCCCTACCCCGTCCTGGACCACCCGATCGCCCGCCTCGAGGCCGCTCGTCACTTCCACCCAGCCGGGGATGCGACTGCCGATCCCGACCGGGACACGGTGCGCCGACTCACCCCGAAGCCGCCACACGAAGTGTTCGGTGGCACGGGACTGCAGGCTCTCCTCCGGCACCAGCAGGGCCCGACGGGCAGCGCCGCGCAGCTCCACTTCCATCAGCAGGCCGGGGCGCAGCAGGTTGTCAGAATTCTCCAGCACCGCCCGCGCAGTCACTGAGCGGGCCACGGGATCGATGCGGCTGTCGATGGCGCTCACCACGCCTTCGAAGGCGCGGTCGAATGCCGGTGTGCGCGCCGTGACCTCCCGGCCTGTCGCGAGGAAGCCCAGCCGGGTCGCCGGCACGCTGAACTCCAGCCGCATGCGGCTGATATCGTCCAGGGTGGTCAGCCGCTGGCCGGGCGTCACCAGTGCTCCCTCGCTGACCTCGCGCAGGCCGAGTACGCCCGAGAAGGGGGCGACGATAGTGCGATCCTGGATGCGGGCCCTGACCTGCTCGATGCGGTGCCGGGTGATCTCGGCCTGGGTCCGCGCCCGGTCCAGCTCGGTCTGGGCCACCTGGTTCTGTCGCGCCAGGTTCTCCAGGCGCCGCACCTCCCGCGACGCATCCTTCAGGCTCTCCTGGAGTTCCCGCAGGATGGCCTGCTCCTCGTCCTGCTTGAGCAGCGCCAGCACATCGCCGGCGACGACCTGCTGGCCGTCCTCAAAGCGAATGTCCGTGATGATCTGCGAGACGCTGGCCGTGATATCCACCGACTCCCAGGCGAGCAGGGTGCCCAGTGCGGAGACGCGGTCGCTGAACGCCTGTTCCTCTACGGCGAAGACAGTCACGGGTACGGGCGGGCGCGGCCGCGTCTCCCCGCCCGGTCCGGGCCGGGCCTGCCACCACCACGCCAGCGCTGCAACGCCCAGGGCGACCACAAGCAGCACCACTCTTTTCATTCCGACTCCAGAGTACGTGTAAAAAAACGCGCCATTATAGCCCGATATCGCCCGTGGTCAGGCGCCCGACCGGGATTTATACTGGCCGATCGAGACAGACAGACCCAGGACATGACCCATGGAGAACGAACGCCCCACGCCGGTGATCGAGGACAGCGAGGAGACCCGGAGGCGATTGGAGTCCTGGCTGTCGCGGCAGCGCGGCCGGACCATCCGTATTCCCGAACTCACCATCCCCCCGGCCACGGGCATGTCCAATGTGACCCTGCTGTTCGAGATGGCGTGGGAGGAGGATGGGGAGGCGCGGCGGGAGGCCTGCGTGGGCCGGCTGCAGCCGGCGATAGAACGCCCCGTGTTTCCCAGCTACGACCTGAGCCTGCAGTACCGGGTGATGGAGAGCCTGGGACGCAACAGCGATATCCCGGTGCCGGGGTTGCGAGGACTGGAGACCGATCCGTCGGTGCTCGGCGTGCCCTTTTACATCATGGAGCATATCGAGGGACGCATACCTGGTGATATGCCGCCCTACAACATGGACGGATGGATGCTGCACGAGACCACCGAGGAACAACGTGCGGGCATGTGGCGGGCCGCCGTGGCAACCATGTCCCGCCTGCACCGGCTCGACCCCGGCAGCCTGGACCTGCCCGGCCTGGGTGACCCGGAGGACACGCCGCTGCAGCAGCAGCTGAATTACTGGCAGTCCTACCTGGACTGGGCCATGGAGGGGGCCGGGCACGCCATCGGCCAGGACGCCCTGGACTGGCTGCAGGCCAACCAGCCGGCCGATGAGCCCACGACCATCTGCTGGGGTGACGCCCGCATCGGCAATATCATCTTCCGGGATTCCCTCGACGGGGTCGCCGCCCTGCTTGACTGGGAGATGGCAGTGGCCGGCAACCCGGTACAGGACATCGCCTGGTTCAACTACCTGGACGCCTGTTTCGCGGAGGGCCTGGGGATGCCGCGCCTGGCCGGCCTGCCCTCCTACGAGGAGACCGTCGACCAGTGGCAGGCGGCCTCCGGCTTCCCGGCGCAGGATTACGACTACTACCAGGTCTTCGCGGCGATGCGGTTCGGCCTGATCATAGCCAGGATCATGCTGGCCACCGGCCAGGAGGGGGAGGTACAGGGGAATTTTGCCTGCCAGCTGCTGCAGAAAACCCTGGACCGGATCGCGGCATGACAGGGGGGCGCGACCCGACCGTGGACGACACGCGGCTTCTGTACTCCCCCGACAATCGCCGCTAAACTTGGCGACCGTCTGCACCCGGCAGCAGCCGCCGTACGACCCCGGCCTTCCCGCCCAGTGAAAGGAGCTCCCCGTTGTCTTCTACCTTGCAGAAGCAGTTGCAGGCACTGTCCCGGCCCGACCTGGCAGGCATCATCGACAAGATCCAGCGGGGCATCGAGAAGGAGAGCCTGCGCATCGATGCCGACGGCAGGCTGGCGCTGACCCCGCATCCCGCCGGGCTGGGATCTGCCCTCACCCACTCCTCCATCACTACCGATTACTCCGAGGCCCTGCTGGAGTTCATCACCCCGGTCAGCACCAGCATCGAGGACAGCCTCCGGACGCTGGAGGATGTTCAGTCCTTCGTCTACCAGCACCTGGGTGATGAGCTGTTGTGGGCCGCCAGCATGCCCTGCATCGTCGCCGGGGACGACGGGATACCCGTGGCGCGCTACGGCAGCTCCAATACCGCCCGCATGAAAACCGTCTACCGCTACGGGCTCGGCCACCGCTATGGCAGGATGATGCAGGCGATTGCAGGCATTCACTACAACTTCTCCATGCCGCAGACCTACTGGGAGTCGAGCTGGCGGGCAGCCGGCGAAGAGGGCGATATCAGCGATTACATCACCGGGCGCTACCTCGGCCTGATTCGCAATTTCCGTCGCTACTCCTGGCTGCTGATCTACCTGTACGGCGCATCGCCCGCGGTGTGCGCCAGTTTCCTCCGCGGCCGCGACCACCACGGTCTGCAGCCCTTCGACGAGCGGGGTCGGAGTCTCTACCTCCCCTACGGCACCGCCCTCAGAATGGGAGACCTCGGCTACAACAGCAGCGCCCAGAAAGGCCTCAATATCTGCTACAACTCCCTCGACCGCTATATCGAGACCCTGCGCAGCGCCATCCTGACACCGCATCCGGCCTACCGCGCGATTGGTGCCCACCACGGGAGTGACTATCAGCAGCTGAACGACAGCCTGCTGCAGATCGAAAACGAATTCTACAGCCCGATACGGCCCAAGCGGGTCGCCCGTCCCGGCGAGACCGCGCTCAATGCCCTGCACCGCGGCGGGATAGAGTATGTAGAGGTACGCTGCGTGGACGTAAGTCCCTTCTCGCCGGTCGGGCTGGACGCGGAGCAGGCGCGATTCCTCGATACATTCCTGCTCTTCTGTCTCCTCGAGGAGAGCCCTGACTGTGGGGATGCGGAGCAGGCCATGCAGGTTGCCAACCTGGAAGCGGTGGTCAATCGCGGCCGCCAGCCGGGGCTGGTCCTCCAGACCTCCTCCGGCGAGCGACCCCTGGCGGAGTGGGCGGCGGCGCTGCTAGCGGCCATGCAACCGGTAGCCGACCTGCAGGACGCCGCCTGCCGCTGCGACCTCTACGGCGCCAGCCTGCAGAGCCAGCAGGCCAAGGTGGCAGACCCCGAACTGACCCCGTCCGCAAGAATCCTGCGGGAAATGCGGGAACGGGACCTGCCATTTTTCCGCCTGGCCATGAACTACAGCCTGCAGTGGGCCGACTATTTCAGGTCGAGACCGCTGGCGCCTGAGACCCAGGCCGCCTTCGAGGAGGAGGTGCGACGCTCGATCGCCGCCCAGCGCGAAATCGAGGCGGCCGACACCGTCAGCTTCGAGCAGTACCTGCGCAACTATTACGCCCAGTACGAGGCCCTGTGATGGCGTGGCGGGAGGTGCAGTGAATTTCCTCGCCCATTTCCACCTGGCGTGGCCCGACCGGGGCCTGGTGGCAGGGGGACTGGAGGGGGATTACCGCAAGGGGCCGCTGCGCGGCGAGCTGCCCGCCACCATCGAGCGCGGGGTCGAACTGCACCGGGCCATCGATGCCTTTACGGACAGCCACCCCGTCGTCGGCCAGCTGCGCGGGGAATTCCCGCCAGAACTCCGGCGCTACGCGGGCATACTCATCGATCTCGGCTTTGACCACTACCTGAGCGTGCACTGGTCGCGCTTCTCGGACATGCCGCTCGAGGCGTTCAACCGCTCGGTTTACAGCGCATTGCAGGCGCAGGAACGGGCGCTCAGCGCCGGCTCGCGCGCCATGCTCCGGCGCCTCCTGCAGTACGATATCCTCGCACGCTACGTGCACTGGGATACGGTGCCCGCCAGCGCGGCCAGGATCGGGGAACGCCTGCGCGGCGCCAACCCGCTCACCGCTATCGACCAGCAGCTGACGCCGATGCGGGCTTCGATGGAGGCGGCGTTTCTCGCCTTCTATCCCGAGGTGCAGGCCTTCAGCGCGGCCCGGCAGGCACAGTTCGGGCAGCCGCGGGAAACGCAACCGGACATTGCGCTCCGGCGAAAAAGTCCCTAAGTTACGCCTCTCAGCGTCTGCCCCCCAAAAGGAATCTCCCGCCAATGCTGCCGTCCCTCCCGTCGCGACTGGTTTTTTCCGGCCTGGTGTTGATCAGTATTGCCGCCATGGCATTCGCCATGATCCTCGAACACCGGCTGGGCCTGCCGCCCTGCCCGCTGTGTATGACCCAGCGTGTGTTCGTGGTGCTGTGGGGCGTGATAGCCCTGATCGCGGTCCTGCACAACCCCTCCGGCTGGGGCCGCCGGGTTTACGGCGCACTGTGCGCCCTCGCAGCAATCACCGGCGGCGCGGTGGCGGCGCGGCACGTCTGGCTCCAGCACCTCCCGCCGGACCAGGTACCGGCCTGCGGCCCCAGCCTCGAGTACATGCTGGAGACCCTGCCGTTCCACGAGACGCTCAGCATCGTCCTCATGGGCGACGGCAATTGCGCCGACACCCAGTGGACCTTGCTTGGGTTGTCCATTCCGGAACAGACCCTGGCGCTGTTCACCGTGGTCACGCTGGTCTGTCTGTGGCAGACTTTCCGCGACTACGGAGAAGGAAACAGTAATGCCACGCAACCACGATAATCCGAATGAACAGTTCCAGGCGGTTGAGGAGCTGCTGACCCGCTGGCTGAAGGAGCGGCGGGCGCTGCTCGGCAGGTACACCGAGATCGCCGTTGCGCTGGACGGCAAATCCGACGGCACCACCCTCAGAGAACGCCAGGAGAGCCTGTGCGAACTGCTGGTGGACTATGTCTCGGCGGGGCACTTCGAAGTGTTCCACGAGCTGCTCAACGAGGCCGAGGCCTTTGCCGACGGCAGCAGCGCGGTCGCCGGCAAGCTGATACCGGCCATCGGGGATACCACCGAGGTGATCCTCGCCTACGAAGAGAAATACAATGGTGGTGACAACCACACCGACGGGTTGAAACGGGATCTTTCAGCCCTGGGAGAGGTGCTGGAGTCGCGCTTTGTGATGGAGGACCGGCTGATTGCCGGCCTGCACAACAGACACAGGCGCCTGGTCAGTGACCAGACGCCTGCCGCTTCGCCCTAGCCTTCTTCGCCTTCGCCGGCCGCTTCCTCGCTGTCCCCCTCGCTGGGAATGGACAGCAGCTCCACCTCGAAGATCAGCGCCGCATTCGGGCCGATGACCTGGCCCGCGCCGCCGGCACCGTAACCCAGCTCCGGCGGTATGACCAGTTTCCACTTGGAGCCCACGGGCATCAGCTGCAGCGCCTCGGTCCAGCCGGCGATGACCTGGCCGACACCGAAGGTCACCGGCTCGCCGCGCTTGTAGGAGGAGTCGAACTCGGTGCCATCCACCAGGGTACCGCGGTAGTGCACTTCGACGGTGTCGTCGGGTCCAGGGATGGCTCCGTCGCCCTCCTCCAGGATTTCGTACTGCAGCCCTGAGTCGGTAACCGTCACCCCCTCCCGGGAGGCATTTTCGGCGAGAAACGCCTCCGATGCCGCGAGGTTGGCATCCGCCAGTTCAGCCTGGACCTCGGCCTGTTCGGCGGCGGCCTTCTCCTGGTAAGCCTGCATCTCCGCCTGGATCTCCTCCTGGGTCAGGCGCGGTTCGGCGCCGGCGAGGGCGTCGCGCAGACCGGTTGAGAAGGCGTCCGCGTCCATCGGTACCCCGTCGTTGGCCATCCGCTTGCCCAGACCGTAGGCGATGCCATAACTGAGCCGCTCGGCCGGGGTGTCCAGAGTGACCTCCGCGGCTGCCTCGCTCTTCTGCGCCGGGGCTTCCTCGGAGGTGGGTGTCTGTTGGTTACATGCTTGCAGGGAGACAATGCCCAGCATGGCAAGCGGCAGTGCGTACTTCTTCATAGAGTGATTCCATCTTCAGAAAAATCGTGACTTTTGTTGGGGCCTGTAAACCCTATTACTCTGGCCAAAGCGATCTCCTGCCCGCGGGTACAGTCCGGGGCAACGGCACGCGCGGCTTTACCGCGTGGCGCCATCTGTCCAGTCCGTGAGGGGAGCAAGAAATTCGCAGTGCGCGCCATGTTACTACCCGCACCCCGGTTGCGCCACCCCCGGCCTCAGGGGTGCAGAGCGCGCAGCAGCGGTTCCAGGGCCCCCTCCCCCCAACCCGGGCGGCAGACGCCGGTGGCCGCCACCAGTCGCAGGTTGTGCCGCAGCATGCCGGGGGCTTCGGGCAGCGCGATGGCCGTGCAGAAATGCTCCCACATGAGCGCCTGCTGGGACTGCTCCGCCTGCAGTTCCAGCGCCTTGAGCGCCTCGCGCAGGGCAGCCGCCGCCGGGTAGTCCCGCCACTGCCGACGCAGCCGGCGCAGGGGGTGTATCACCTGTTCCCGCCAGGTCGCCACCCGCGTCTCCAGCGGGATGAGGTGCGCGGCATCCAGTTGCAGGCCGCGATCGGCCAGCCAGGCGGCATAGAGCAGCATGTTGACGTCCAGACCAAACTCATCCTGCAGCGCAAGGAGCGCGTCCGCCACACCGTCCCGGGCGTAGACCGCCAGCGAATAATCCCAGAAGGGGTTGTCCATGCGCCCTCCATCTGGCCCGGGAACAATGCGGGGCGTACAATGCGCCACCTCATGATCATTCTACGCGATATCGAACTGCGCCGCGGCAGCAAGCTGCTGCTGGAGGACGCCACCGTCACCATCCAGCCGGGCCAGAACCTGGCGCTGATCGGCGCCAATGGCAGCGGCAAGTCCAGCCTTTTCGCGCTGCTCCTCGGCGGGCTGGCGCCGGATGCCGGGACTATCGAGGGACTGTCCGGGCTGCGCCTCTCCCACATGGCGCAGGAGGTACCCGCCTGCGCCCTGCCGGCTGCGGAATACGTATGGCGCGGCGACGGGGAGCTGGCAGAACTTGCGGACGAGCTGCAACGCCTCGAGAGCGCCGGGGACTTCGACGCCGCGGCGGCCGTTCACGCCCGGCTCGAGGAGATCGACGGCTACAGCGCCGAGCGGCGCGCGCTCCGCCTGTTGCAGGGTCTGGGATTTGCGGAGGACTCCGGGGCCCGCCCGGTCAGCGATTTTTCCGGGGGCTGGCGCATCCGACTGAACCTGGCCCGGGCGCTGATGACCCCCTCGGACCTGCTGCTGCTGGACGAGCCGACCAATCACCTCGACCTGGACGCCACACTCTGGCTGCAGCAGTGGCTGCAGCTGTACCCGGGCACGCTGCTGATGGTCTCCCACGACCGGGACTTCATCGATGCCACCTGCCAGCGCATCCTGCACATCGAGCGGCAACAGCTCTTTTCCTACAAGGGCAATTATTCGGATTTCGAGCAGCAGCGGGCCGAGCGCCTCGCACAACAGCAGGCCACTTACGAGAAGCAGCAGGCGCGCATCGCCCGCATCGATGACTTCGTGCGCCGCTTCCGCTACAAGGCGACCAAGGCCCGCCAGGCGCAGAGCCGGCTCAAGGAGCTCGAGCGGATGGCCACGGTGGCGCCGGCCTACCTGGAGTCGCCCTTCGATTTCAGCTTCCTGCCACCGGCGAACAGCAGTGATCCCCTGCTGCGCCTGGACGAGGCGGCGCTCGGCTATGGCGGAGAGGCGGTCCTCGCCGGCGTCGACCTGCTCCTGCGCCCGGGCAGCCGCTGCGGCCTGTTGGGCCGCAACGGCGCCGGCAAATCCACTCTGCTGAAGTCACTGGTGGGAGAGCTGCCCCTGCTGGGGGGCCGGCGCAGCCGTGGGGAACACTGCCGGATCGGCTATTTCGACCAGCAGCAACTCGAAGCCCTGGACCTCGACGCCAGCCCGGCCCGGCACCTGCAGCGGCTCAGCCCCGAGACCCGCGAGCAGGAGATACTGGACTTCCTGGGCGGCTTCAATTTCCGCGGCGACGCGGCCACCCGTCCGGTCGCCCCTTTCTCCGGCGGGGAGAAGGCCCGCCTGGCCCTGGCCATGGTGGTCTGGCAGCGGCCCAACCTGCTGGTGCTGGACGAGCCCACCAACCACCTGGACCTCGAGATGCGCCACGCCCTGGAGATAGCGCTGCAGGGATTCGAGGGTGCCCTGATTCTGGTCAGCCACGATCGCCACCTGCTGCGCAACACGGTGGAGGAGCTGCTGCTGGTCCACGGGGGGGCGGTGCAGCCGTACGATGCCGATCTCGCCAGCTACGAACAGTGGATCCTCGCCAGCTACCGGACGGCGGAGACGCCCGCGGGCACCCCGCCGGTGGAGAGCTCGCGCCGGGAGCAGCGCCAGGCGGCGGCCGCCCGTCGCGAGCAGTTGCGTCCCCTGAGACGCCGCATCGAACAGATCGAGGGGGATATGGCCGCGGTCGAGGAGGAGCTGGCCGCGCTGCAGGCTAAGCTCGCTGATCCGGCGCTCTATGGCGAGGGACGCGGCGATGAAGTGGCAGACCTGCTGAAACGCGAGGGCCAGCTGAAGGCGCAGGCCGCGGAGCTGGAGGAGTCCTGGCTGGCGCAGCAGGAGGCCCTGGAGGAACTCGAGGCGGCGGAAGGTTGACGCTCCCCTTGCCGGCCCGCCCCCTGTCATGCCGGGTCAATTCGCCGCCAGTGCCAGTTTGCGACGACGGCTCAGCTTCTTGATTGCGGCCTCGCGCTGCTGGGCGGCGCCCCGGTCCGGTGCCGGCACCGACCACAGCAGGGTCACCGGCCGCCGGCCCCGGGTGTATTTCGGCCCGCCGGGATGCTCCCCGTTATGCTGCCGCAGGCGTTGCTCCAGATCGCGGGCGACCCCGGTATAGAGCGTGCCATCGGCGCACTGGAGGATGTAGACGTGCCAGCACTGAGCCATTGCTAGTGTCCTGTCCGGTTAATTCGCATGATTTCAGAGCCTTCAGAAACCGTCGCAGTAAGTGGTGCGGCACTCCGACGCGTTCCGCAGGTAATACTGGTTGTATTGCCAAGGGACGCAACGCAGCGGCGACGGTTTCTGAAGGCTCCCGAAGGGCGCGCCAGCCAAGGCCCCTGGCCGCGTTGCGCCTCTTGACA
>JARRPM010000067.1:0-38539 GCA_037382865.1 Halioglobus sp.
GCGGTCCATTGCTACCCCGCCCATGTGCGAAGAACCCTCAGTCAGGGCCAGCTCAGGCCTTCACCGGGGGATGCCAAAGCGGTAGGCCACCTCCAGGTAGGCGCCGAGGGGCTCACCCACGAAGTAGCGATATTCCCCGAAACCGAAGTCCGCGCGCTCCGCGTAGTCCTCGTCCAGCAGGTTGGTCAGCCTGAGCGTACCGCGCCAGCGCTTGCCGATACTGCTCGACACACGGAGGTTGAGCAGGGAGTGGCCGTCGTAGCGGTACTCATTGTCTGGCTCCAGGAAGTACACGTCCAGGTAGACCCACTCGAGTTCTGCTGTACTCTCCTCGCCGCTCCACGCCGACCAGTCCCAGCCCAGGCGCGCGCTGCCGAAAAATCTCGGCGCCGAATCGATGTCGTTACCCTTGATATCGTCTTCTGCTCCGAGCAGCAGGGTGCGGCTGGCGTAGGTGTGTCGGGCGTAATTGGCGTCCACGCCCAGGTACCAGGCAGGGGAGAGCTGGTAATCGAGACTCAATTCCAGTCCTGTGTGGCGGGTTTTTGCGCCGCTGACGTTCTGCCGGTCGGGATCCTGGAAAATCACCTCGTCCTTGACCATGTAGTACAGAGACAGGTCGTAGGCCCAGCTGCCGGCCCCGCTGCCGCGAAGGCCCAGCTCCACGCTGTCGATCTGCTCCGAGTCGAGGTCGGCCACCTGTTGCCCGGATTGCAGACGGTACAACTCGGCGGTCTGCGGTGCCCGGAAGCCCCGGGCCAGTCGCACATAGGCCAGGTGTTGGTCGTTCAGGCTCCGGGTCAAACCGGCATTGACGTTCCAGTCGCTGAAATCGTCCTGGCGGTCTGCCGGTCGGTAAAAACGGCAGGCGCTAGCCTCCGGGGCGCAGGCCGGGCCATCCCCGGTGCGGTTGTCGTAGTCGTAGTTGGTGTATTCCAGGCGCAGCCCGGCATTGAGTTCCCAGAGACCACCGAGGTCCGCGCTGATCTGGCTGAACGCGGCGGCCGAGGCCGCGTCGACCTGGTAATCATAGTGAACTCCGGCGGGCTGGTTGGGGCTGAAGTCATCCGCCTGGGTCTCCTTGAGCCAGCCGTCGGTGTACTCGAACTCCATCCCGTTCACCCACAGCCAGTCGGCGGTGTCGGTGTGCAGCGCGGCGCGCAGCCCGAGGCTGCTGTGGCCGTTCTCCTCGACCGGTTGCCAGGGCAGGAAGTGCATCAGGAACTTCATCTTGTTGTCACGCAGGTAGGGCGTGATGGTGAGCGTGCTGTCCTCATCCAGGACACGGCTGGCGCTGCTGTAGAGACGCATCGACCAGACATCCCGATAGGCTTCGGGATTGGGGTTGCTCTCCCTCAGATCATCGTCCTCATAGGCTTTGTATCCCTGGATGTAACCCGCGGTCTCCTGGTTCAGGTTGGCGCCGTCCAGGACGCTGGTGACCGACCAGTCCTCCCCGGTGTAGTCATGCCGCAGGGTCATTTTCTGCTGATCGTAACCGGAATCGTCCTTGTAACCATCGTCGGTGCTGCCGTTGATGTTGAGGCTGATGCCGTGGGCACCCACCGTGTTGCGGTAGTGGTATCTGCCCCGGAAGTATTCGTGGGGCCCTGCCTCGACTGCCAGGCCGTGATCCAGCGCCTCGGTGGGAGCGGCGCTGAGAACATTGATCACGCCGTGCATGGCATTGGAGCCGTAAAGCGCGGTCGCGGGTCCCTTGATCACCTCGATCCGACCCGCCTGCTCGGCATTGGCATCAAACAGCTGGTTGACGTTGCAGAATCCGGGTGCCCGCAGGCTGATCCCGTCCGCGGCCATGAAGAACGCGCCGCAACTGCCCGCTCCCGTCAGTACGGGAGACCTGAGGGCGGGCAGGCTCTCCTGCCCATTGCCGCGCGCAATCCAGACCCCTGGCACGCGTTGCATGATCTCGTTGATATGAACCGCGCTGACCAGCCGGAGAGAGGCGTCATCCACTGTCGACCAGGCCAGCGGCATCCGCCCGGCGTCCTCCGGTACCCGGGTCGCGGTGACGATAACCTGCTCCTGTAGCGTCTCCGCTGCCTGTGTAGACGGCGCCGGAGCCACCAGCAACAGCACGGCAAGGCCCTGGACTGAACGTGATACGGTATGGCGCATAATCTCTCTCTCACCGGTAACCCGGCGGCGATTGTAGCGGATATGGGGGCGAGGCTGCATCCGGGTTGGTTTTTCCATGCCCGTGCAGCCTGGGATATAATGCCCGCACCCGCGGCAGGCCAGCCGCCCCGTGAGACATCGACGCAGGCTTCCGACATGCCATTGGCCCAGCTGCCGCTGATCGCACTCCTCTGTTTGACACTCGCCGGTTGCGTCCACGAGACGGTGTCCGAACCGGGGCCCTCTCCCGACAGGGACCCTCTCTACCTGCCGCCACCGCCCGGGGTGGTGGGCGGTGAGCTGCGGACGCTGCTGGTCGAACCCCTCTCCGTTTCCGCGCAGTGGGAGGTCACGGCAGGACAGCGGGAGGTCCTGCAGCGGGCGCTGGTTCGCGCCCTCGAGCTGACGGTGAGCGCAGACACCAGCTTTGAGGTAACCGCAGATCCAGACCGGGCGGACATGAGGCTGCACGCGGACCTGGTGCGCATGGGGGGAGGGGCGGTGGACGCGCACCTGACCCTGCGCAATGCCCGCACCGGCGACGTCCTGATCCGCGCTCTGGAGATCCGCGCCACGGACAACCTTCGCGCGCTCAGGGAGGTGTCGGGTGATGACCCGGCGCTCGATATTCTCTTCCGGTCCTGGGGCGAGAGCCTGCGTCGCGGCCTGCTCGAGCTCCAGGGCCCGGTCCAGCCGGGCAGCGGACGGCCACCGGCGAGGTCTTCATGAGCGAGGCGCGTGTCGTCGGCAGCGTCGATCAGGTCAACCGCTACGACGGGTTGCGCCGCCAGGTCAGCCTGCTGGCCCTGGTGCTGGTCAACCTGCTGCCTCTGCTCGGCGTACTGTTTTTCAACTGGGACGTCGCGGCGCTGGTGGTGCTCTACTGGTCGGAGAACCTGGTGCTCGGGTTCTATACCGTGCTCAAGATGCTGGTGAAGTCGCCCCTCGGGGGGTTGGGCAAGAGTCTGTTTTTTCTCATTCACTACGGCGGGTTCTGCGCTGTTCACGGGGTGTTTATCATGGCCCTGCTGGTCGATGGCAACGTCGACCCGATGCCGGGCGATCCGTGGCCCCTGTTCCTGGTGTTTCCCCAGCTGCTCATCAACGTGGTGCGGCAGGTCCTCGAATACGCCCCGCCGCAGTGGCTGTTTGCGTTCGTCGCCCTGGTGATCAGTCACGGCATCTCCTTTGTCATGAACTTCCTGCTGGCCGATGAGCGGGATGCGCTGACGCTCAGGGACCTGATGGGCGCACCCTACGGCAGGATCGTCGTGCTGCATGTGGCGATTATCCTCGGCGGCTTCGCCGTGATGGCGCTGGGAGAGCCGGTGGCCCTGCTGGTCGTGCTGGTTCTCCTTAAACTGGGGCTGGATATCAAGCTTCACCTGCGTGAACACGGCGCAACCCGGAGGAGGGCGCGCCAGGCCGGGGACAATCCCTGACGGTGGGTGGCTGCCGGCTGTTTGCGACTCTGCTAGAATCGCCGTTTTTTTCAGTGTCTACAGGATGGGTGCAATGAGTCTCGCCGACAGGGTCCTCGCGGTAAACGATGATTTGCCGATTCGCACCGACGCTGCAGTACACAGCGGCAAGGTTCGATCGGTCTACTGGCTGACAGCCGCGGACAGTGCGCGTCTTGTCGCAGAGCGGGGCTATGAGGTGGCGGCGGATGCGCCGCTGGCGATCATGGTGATCAGCGACAGGATATCCGCTTTCGACTGCATCTGGCACGCGGAGGGCGGTATGTATGGGGTGCCCGGCAAGGGCGCAGCCATCAACGCGATATCCAGCCACTGGTTCCGTCTGTTCCGGGAGCAGGGGCTGGCGGAGAGCCATATCCTGGAGATACCCCACCCCCTGGTGTGGATCGTGCAGAAAGCCCGGCCGGTGATGATCGAAGCGATCGCGCGCCAGTATATTACAGGCTCCATGTGGCGCGCCTATGCCGGTGGCGAGCGCGAATTCTGCGGCATCGAGTTACCTGACGGACTGCAGAGAGACCAGAAGCTGCCCGAACTGCTGATCACCCCCTCCACCAAGGGAATTCTCGAGGGTATCCCGGGGGTTCCGGCGGCGGATGACGTCAACATTACGCGGCAGGCTATCGAGGCGAATTACGCGGCGTTCAATTTCCATGACAGGGCCGACGTGGACCTCTACGAAAAACTGCTGCGCGAGGGTTTCGACCTGATCAGCGCGGCGCTGGCCCGCCTCGACCAGATCTTCGTGGATACCAAGTTCGAATTCGGTTACGTCACAGACCGCCGCGGGGTCGACCGTCTGATCTATATGGACGAAGTCGGCACCCCGGACTCGTCCCGCATCTGGGATGGCCCCGCCTGGCGCGAGGGGCGGGTGGTGGAGAATTCCAAGGAGGGCTTCAGGCAGTTGCTGCTCAATCATTTCCCCGAGCCGGACATCCTCCTTGACAAGGCCCGCATGCCCGAGCGCCAGGCCCTGGCCAGGGACACCGATCTTCCGGCCGAAGTGTTGATGGCAGTCTCAGACACCTACGTGAGTATCGCCGAGAAGATTACCGGCGCCACTCTGGCCCTGTCGGAACATCCCCGCAGCGAGATCATCGAGGTGCTGGGGGACCGCTATGGCCTGATCGCCTGAGCGGCGAATCGGCGGCGGGCTGGCCTGCCCGGGGCCAGCCTGCCCGGGGCTAGCCTGCCCGGGGCCTGCCCGCCTCAGGGCGGCCCACGGACAATGAAGGCTGGCCTCAGCGCCGCCCCAGCTTGCGCACGTTGGCGGGCCCGAAGTAGGCCTCACCCTCCGGGGGACTCATGTCATAGAGCATGGGCGCACTGTCGTTGACCAGTCGCTCCGCGATATAGGCGCCGGCGCGCAGGTCGTGGTACATCTGTACCCGGCGCACGTACGCCTCCCCGTGGAACTCGTAGAGGTTGTTGAACAGCACGACCTTCCACAGCTCGCCCCGGCCGTCGAAATTCTCCGTGATGGCGGTGAGGCCCGTGTCCTCGTCCACGTAGATCCTGCGTTTGGCGTACAGGTGCCGCTCACCCTCCCGCAACGTGCCCTCCGCCACCCACACCCGCTTCAGTTCATAGCGCATATAGTCCGGGTTGGCATGGAACGGCGTCAACAGGGTGTCGTAATCGATGCCGGGATCATCGAAGCGGTAGTTGTGGTAGGGAATGAAGACCTCTCGCCGGTCCAGCAGTTTCCACTCGAAGCGCTCCATGGAGCCGTTGAAACCGCGCACCTCGTCCACGGTCTTCAGCCCGCCGGGACCATCGGGTGTATCGAAGCCCACCGTCGGGGCGCGCCGCACCCGGCGGGAGCCGGGCAGGTAACGCCACACCTCGCGCTCGTTTTCCGCATAGTCGTAGGGCTCGAAGATCGAGGTGATCAGCCCCTTGTCCCGGGGCGGCTCCAGCACATAGGTCATGATGAAGCCCGCATATTTGCCGAGGTTGGGATATTCGTACTCCGGCGTGAGCGGGTTGTTGCGGTCGGCGTAGGGTGACTCCTGCCGGAATCTGGAACGGCGCACGGAGCGCGTGCCGTTGGGAAACACCGCGATGTCGCTGTATTCACCTTCCCGCACCAGGAAGGCACCCGTGGTGCGGGTGAACCAGACGACCTCCGGCCCGTTGCTCGGAACCGGGAACGCGGCATGACCGATATAGTGCTTTATCCCCTCGTAGTTGTTGTACAGTTCGGCGTGCTCCGCATTGTAGCGGACCTTGGCGTAGAGGGGCGCGGCGTAAGCGAATTCCCTGTGGCTCGGATAGACCGGCATCCTGAAAGTGTCCGGATAGGTTTCGAACATTGCGACCTGTCCCGGACTCAGCCGTTCCCGGTATTTCTCCATGTTCTGCGCCGTGATCACGAACAGCGGCTGCTCGTCGGCATAGGGGTCGGGGTAGGGCGTGCCAGGCCCCTTCCAGGCCAGGCCTTCGGGGAGCCCCACGACCTCGCCTGTCCACTCGGGAATCATGCCGTCTTCACTCGCCGCCCTGATCGCCCCCATCGGGGTCAGGTCAGCCCCCAGGCGGGCGACAACCTCGGCTGCCATTTTTGTCTGTCCCGCCTGGCTCGTGAGTGAGAGCAATAGCGCGATTCCGATGGTCACTGCAGTGCGCATGATGGATTCCCTGTTTTGTCAGAAACTGTAGGATATGTTGAAGGAGACGTTGTCGCGGTCTGTAAGCAGGTGGTCGTCCCCGCCGCCGAAATAATCAGTGTAGCCTACCTCCGCGGTCAGGTTGTTCAGGTAGACGCCCTTGAGGGCGATGTTGAACGTGGTCGCCTCTGCGGCCATCTGCGCCTCGAGGATGGTGCCGTCGAAGGTGTGCTGCAGGAAGATCGGCACGCTGAGGTCAAGACCCGGGATCTTGTTGAGATAGGAGGCCTCTGCGCGCAGGGCGAAAGCGGTAGCGAAGTCGTCGTAGCGCAGCTCGTCGCTGTCGTGAGAGTCAATGTGGGCCGCCGCAAATTCGAACACGACCGACAGGTCGTCCCACAGCCTCGTGGGGGTAAATACCATAGAGCCGCCGACCTGCGCCGAGAACATGTCGCCCTCCACAGGATTGCCGTCGTTGAGCACCACCGGGACGTCGCTCTTCCAGGAGATCTCGCCCTGCACATTGGTAGCGCCGAGTACGGTGGTAAAGCTGGCCGCGTAGCCCTGGATATCCTCGAAATAGCGGATCGTATAGCTCGCAGGTATCGGCCCTTCGTAATTGAGCTGGTAGGCGGGCGCCTTGTTGTGGGCGTTGACGTAGTAGAGGCCGAAGTCGGTTCCCCCCGCTGTTATCCAGTGCAGCCCGGCCCCCCACTGGCCGTCATCTGAGGCCTTGTCGTCCGGCGTCCTCGGCGCGACGGCGAAAATCTGATCCCGCAGGGGTACCAGGAAGTTCTGCGCGCCGGGGCCGAGAAAGTCGCGGTCACTGAAATAGCTGCCGACGCCGTTGAGTTCCGTCTCGCGCCATTCGTACTGGTAGTAACTCTCCAGGCTCAGTTCGGGGGTGAGATCGACCTGGCCGTAGACAGCCCCCGTCGGCAGCAGGATCTCTTTTACCTGCACGCCGGGGGTATTGCGGGCGATGAGATCCGCGCGGTTCTGCAGGCCGCTGATGCCGGCAAAGAAGGTCGCCTCCCCCCAGTTGATCACCTGACTGCCCAGACGCAGATCGAAGCGGCGCTCCCCGGGAAGCTCTCCGCTGGCGTAGACAAAATAGTCGAGCATCTCCAGTCGATCCCGGTGCCGATCCACGGTTTTATCGGGAAACTCGCGGAAGCCGACGTCGCCGCCGAAGGGAATCGCGCCATTGTAGCTCTCGTAGGCGCGCTCACTCTGGTCGGTGTCGTCGTCGTAGACCGCGTCGTAGTAGCCCCGGCCGCGGGCGAAGAAACCGATATCGCGCCACTCCAGCTTAACCTCAGAGACCGCCGAGATCTTGTTCTGCACCAGTCCGCGGCTGAAGTTGCGGTCCCCGTCGTCGGCATTGAGGAGTATGGCGTAGCGCGAGGTGTCGGCGAGCAGGTTGCCGGTGTCGCGATAGGCGAACAGGTCATCGTCCACTTTGGTGACCCGCCACTGGGCGGAGTAGCTCAGCACCGTATCGATGTCGAGACGCAATTCGCCATCCCTGAAATCGAAGGAGAGCGCCGCCAGTGGCGGGGCGGTGGCGAGCAGCACGGCGCATGCCGCGGAGCGAACCGACCGCATTCGGGGCAGCGTCGTGCACTGTAATGTTGGCATCATATGCGGTCCCCTCCAGGTCCGTTGTCATCATTTGCACTCTTTGCGTGGGCCGGCCGGTACAGGTACTGCGCCAGCGCAGGCAGCAGCCACAGGGCTCCGACCATGTTCCAGAGGAACATGAACGTCAGCAGCATTCCCATGTCCGCCTGGAACTTGATGGGCGACCAGATCCAGGTGGCGACGCCGATCGCCAGGGTGATACCGGTGAAGCCAACGGCCTTGCCGGTGCTGCCAAGGGTGCGCAGATAGGCCTCTTCCAGGTCCAGCCCCCTGCGCAGGTGCACCGCCAGCCGGCTGTAAATATAGATCCCATAGTCGACGCCGACGCCCACCCCCAGTGCGATCACCGGCAGGGTGGCCACCTTCACGCCGATGCCGAGTGCCGCCATCAGCGCCTGGCACAAGGCCGAGGTGAGGCCCAGGGGCACCACGATACAGATCACCGCGCGCCAGGAGCGGAAGCTCGCGAACACCAGCAGGCAGACCACAGTGTAGATCAAGGCGATCATCTTCAACCGAGCCCGGCCGATCTCCTGGTTGGTCGCTGCCTCGATGCCGGCGTTGCCGGCAGCAAGCACGAAACGCAGGCCCTCGCGGTTATGCTCATCGGCGAAGGCCTGAGCGGCATCTGCCACCCGGCGCAGGGTGGCGGCCCGGTGGTCGTCCAGGAACAACACCACCGGCAGCAGACTGCAGTTGGCATTCATCAGTTCGGCCGGCATCTGGTTGAAGGTGGTGCCCAGCATGCGCTGGTTGCGCGTAATAGTGGCCCATTTGAGATTGCCCTCGTTGTAGCCGGCCGCGACCAGTTTCGAGATATCGGTGGCCGCCAGGGTCGAGTTCACTCCTGGAACGTTCTCCATCTCCCAGGTGAAACGATCGATCATGGCAAGGTTCTCGTAAAGGGTGCACTCCTGCTCGCGGGTTTCGACCATAATCACCATGACGTCAGAACTGGTCGAGTAGTGCTCTGTGATGAACTGATTGTCCCTGTTGTAGCGAGAATCCGGATGCAGTTCCGGGGCCCCCGCGTCGAGATCACCGATCTGCATGTGGCTTCCGCCGACGAAGCCGATGGCAAAACCGGCTGCGGCCAGCAGCAGCGAAATTCTCGCCACACGGGGGCTGGCGCAGCGCGCCATGAGCCGCCAGAGGGTGCTGGTCTGGTCCGTTTCCCGGCGCTGTTGCAGCCGCTGAATCGCGCCGGCGCCGACATCGGTATAAGAGAGCAGCACCGGCAGCAGGACCAGGTTGGTGAGTATGATCGCAGCGACCCCCGTGCTCGCTGCGATACCCAGGTCCCGGATCACCTGGATGGGGATGAGCACCATGGTGAGGAAACCGATCGCGTCCGAGACCAGCGCGATCATTCCCGGTGCATAAAGGGCGCGGAAAGCGCCACGGGCGGCTTGCAACGGTTCGCGGCCGGCAGCACGCTGCAGCAGAACGGCGTTGATCATCTGCACCCCGTGACTGACGCCGATGGCGAAAACCAGGAACGGAACGAGGATCGAATAGGCATTGAGACCGTATCCCAGCGAGGTGAGCAGCCCCAGCTGCCAGATCACTGCAACGATTGAGCAGAACAGCGGCGCGAGCGCTCCCCTGACGCTGCGCGAGTAGACAAACAGCAGAATAGAGGTGATTGCCAGGGTGACCAGGGCGAAGACGAAGATGGCCGCGATGCCATCGAGCAGGTCGCCGACCATTTTTGCAAAGCCGATGATGTGTATCTTTACCCGCGGCTGGCCGTTTTCATCCTCGGAAAGACGTTCGTATTTCTCCCGCACGTCCCGCTCCAGCGCCTGCGACAGGGCCCAGTAGTCGAGGGGCTCACCCGTCGTGGGATCGCGGTCGATAAGCGGCGCCTGCACGATGCTGGAGCGGTAGTCGTCCGCTACCAGCCGCCCTGCTTCGCCGGAGCGCAGGATGTTCTGGCGCAGGTCCGCCATGGCCCGTTCGGATCCGTCATAGTCCGCATCGATGACCTTGTCGCCCTCGAACCCCTGCTCGGTCACTTCGATCCAGCGCACGTTGGGCGTCCACAGGGAGCGCATGCGGTTGCGGTCGACACCGGGCAGATAGAACACCTCGTCGTTGACCTGGCGCAGGATCTCGAGATATTCGGGATCGAAAATATCCCCGGCGGTATTTTCCACGGCGATCTGGATGGTGGTGCCCGCCGCGCCGAGATCTGCCGCGTGGCGCATGAACGCGCGCACGTAGGGGTGCTCCATCGGGATCATCTTCTCGAAGCTTGCGTCGGGGCGCAGGCCGGTTGCCTGCCAGGCGAAAAACACGGTGGCGAGCAGGAAAGCCGTCAGCAGCAGCGGTCGGTGGTCGAAGATCCACTGCTCCAGCAGGCTGGCGGTCCGCCCGTTACGCTTACTCATCCATGCCTTCCACCCCACGGGTCTGCACGCCACCCTGGCCCACGACCGTCAGCAGCCCGTCGTGCAGCAGGGCGGAGCTCAGCCCCGCGCGATGCGGCATGACGGTGGCGGCGAAGGTGAGACCACCATCCCTGCTCAGCAGCACATGCCCGACGCCGCCTGCCAGGGCGATGGCCCCCGACCGGCTGGCCGTGCCGCCGGCCAGGGTGGTATCGCCCCCCCAGGGCACCGCCTCCCAGCTGTCCCCGAAATCTTCGGAGCGATAGAGGTGGCCCCGCAGGCCGAAAACCAGCAGGTTGTCCCGGACGTCGCTGTACAGTGCGCCGAACCAGCTCCCCTCGTAGACCGGCTCGAGAGATTCCCAATTGACGCCGGCGTCGAGGGAGCGGTACAGCAGCCCGCTCTCTCCGGCGACCAGCAGGCGGCCGCTGCCATCCCCGGTGATTGCGTTCAGGTGCAGTTCCTCGGGGTTGTCCACCAGGTCCGGTCGACTCGACCAGTGCTCCCCGCCGTCGCCGGTGACCAGCATTGTGCCGAAGGCGCCCACGGCCCAGCCGCGCTGCGGATCCTGGAACCACACGTCCATCAGCGGCGACGCGAAAACCGGTGCCTCGAGCGCCTGCTCGGCGTCCTCCAGATCGAACTCCGCATCTTCCAGCTGCGCTTCCAGTTCATCCCGCTCCGGGGCGGGGCTGTCTGCCAGCGCCCGCTGCAGGGCGTCCACGCGCGCCAGGGCATCTTCGCGGTTCTTCCGGTTCCGGAAGAGCTGATCCGCGAGCCCGTCGCGCTGGATGCGCCAGTTCTCTCCGGCATCGTCGGTGGTCAGCACCAGGCCGTCGTGGCCGACCGCCCACCCGTGCCGGGGAGAGACGAAATACACTGCGGTGAGCATCTGCCTGGTGGGGACCCTTGCCTGCTGCCAGGAACTGCCCCCGTCGTCCGAGTAAAGCACGTGGCCATGCTCCCCGACGACAACGAGGCGCTCTCCCGCCGGCGCGATATCGAGCAGCAGCGAGCGGGCCGCCAGGGGCATCACGCTCGAGTAATCGGCCTGTTGTTGTGCGGGCGCTACTGCCGGCACCGCCAGTAACAGCGGCAGCAAGATGCTGTTCGCCGCCTGCCGGAACCTCGGTGTGCCACTCATCGCTATTATCGTCGTTATCCTTTGGGTCCCCGTATTTGACTGGATGTGCTGCGCAGCAGGCCATGACCTCCATCAAGTGATTCGCACTTTCACGCCCTGTTCCCGCTGCGGGTGCTGGCGGTATAATCATCGCACCGGCGGGCGCAGAAGGAGTCCGCGAGCGAGGAGTACCGATGAGAATAGTCAAATTGACGCCCACCGTCGCCGTTTCAGGGCAGATTACCCCTGACGAGGTTCCGGAGATCGCCGCGGCCGGTTACCGCGTGCTGGTCAATAATCGTCCCGACGGCGAGGAGGCCGGCCAACCCGGCAGCGATGACATCGCAGCCGCGGCGCGCGCCTCGGGCCTGGAATATCATTACCTGCCGGTCAACGGCTTCAATTTCCCCGGCCCCGGTATGGAGCAGATGACGAGCCTGCTCGATGACCCGGAGCGGCCGGTGCTGGCCTTCTGCCGCACGGGTACCCGCTGCACCAATCTCTGGGTGGCGAGCCGCGCCGACGGCGAGCGGGCGCGGGCCGCTGCCCATGCACGGGAACTCGGTTTCGACCTGAGCATGGCGTGCCGCTCATGATGTTGGGAGAGGCGACGAAAGAGGTGGTTGAGCCCCGCCCGGCCAGCACGGTGGTGCTGTTGCGCGACACCCCTGAGGGGATGGAGACGCTTCTGCTCAGGCGTAACAAGGCACTGCTGTTCGCCGGCGGTTTCTGGGTATTCCCCGGCGGCTCACTGGACCCGGAGGACCTGGCGGAGGCGGGCGGTGACGAACAGCGCGCGTCGCGCATCGCCGCGGCCCGGGAAGCCTTCGAGGAGTCAGGCCTGCGGCCTCATCTGGAGGATATGGTCCAGCTCAGTCACTGGACGACCCCGGAGGCGGAGCCGCGGCGATTCTCGACCTGGATCTATGCGGCTCCCCTGGCAGCGGATGAGGAGGTAGTGATCGACGGGGGGGAAATTCACGACCATCGCTGGATCACCGTGCGGGATGCGCTCGCCGAGCATGCGGCAGGCGAACTGGGAATCCTGCCCCCGACCTTCATCACCCTCGCCAAACTGGCCTCCTATGCGTCCGTCGCGGAGATGGTCGCGGAGGAGCGCAGCAGCCCCTGTCCGGAAGTGCTGCCGGTGATCGGTAAACTGGACGGGGAATTCGTCGCCATGTATCGCGGCGATGCCGGTTACGAGAGCGGCGACTGCGCCGCGCCGGGTCCCCGTCACAGGGCGGTGCTGCACGGCCGCTGCTGGCATTATGTCTACCGCGACGTCGCCCCGGAATTTCCACCACTCCTGCCGGACACTCACTGAGCCCGCCGGACATGTCAACGAAATATCCCCTCTGGGACATACCGACCCGTCTCTTTCACTGGACGATCGTCTGCTGCGTGGTGCTGGCCTGGTGGAGCGCGGAGAACGAGCGCTATGAGCTGCATGAGTGGCTGGGATTCACCATCATCGCCCTGGTCGTGTCCCGCATCGCCTGGGGGATATTCGGCAGCCCCCACTCCCGGTTCGCTGATTTTCTGGTCGGTCCGCGCAGGGTCCTCGACTACCTCAGGGGTGCGCCAGCGGCGAGCGCCGGGCACAACCCCCTCGGCGGCTGGTCAGTGGTGGCCATTCTCCTGCTGCTGCTCGCGCAGGGCGTGAGCGGCCTGTTCAACAGTGACGACGTGCTGTTTTCCGGCCCGCTCCACTATGGCGCCGACACCGCGTTCCGCGATGCCATGGGTGTCGTGCACGAGGTCGCATTCGATGCGCTGGTTGTGCTGGTCTGCCTGCACATCGCTGCGGTGGTCTACCACCAGTGGCGGCACCGGGAGAAACTGGTACAGGCCATGGTGCGCGGCACTGCTCCGGGTAAGGAAGGGCGGGCGGCGCCCGTCAGTCCCTGGCTGGCGCTCGCCACCCTGGCGCTGGTGGCGCTTGCCCTGTGGTGGGGGCTGGAGCAGGCGCCCCAGCCGCAGCCGATGTGGTGAGTCAGTACAGGTAGTTTTTCGCCTTGTACTCATCGTGACAGGCCTTGCAGGCCTCGCCCGTCGCGCCAACCTGTTTGGCGATCGCTTCGCGGTCGCCACCCTCCGCCACCTCATCGAGCATATCTGCTGCCTTGCGCAGATCTTCCAGCTTGCTCTCGAAATCCGCCTTGTTCTGCCAGATCTCCGGCTTGGCCCGGGTCGTGCCCTTGTCTGACCCCTCCTGGAAACCGCGCAGAAGGTCGAGCTCCAGCAGTGTATCCAGATCGTCCGCGTAGTCCTCCATGCGCTCCTGGTCCCAGGGCATATCGCCCTTGACCATGGCTGCCATCGGACCGAAGTTGGCCGCCACCAGGGCAAAGAATGACTGGCGGTAGGACTGTGGAATCTCCTTGTCGTCGAAGTGGGCGCTGCCGAGCGGAGAGAGAAAAACGGCGCCGGCGGCGGTGACGGCCAGGATGGATCGGTGAAGCGAACGGTGCATGGTGACTTCCTTGCTTGCGCGTTGTGGTGGTTCGTTTTCCCTTGGTGCCTCGCAGTGTAGGCAAGGCAGCGCATGGCTGGCAAGTCACCGGCGGTCAGCAGACCTGGACAACGCCGCGGGGGAGGGGCGGCCAATAAATTAAACCTGCCCTCCTTAAGTCAGCAGTGCGCGCCGACTTCAGGGCCAGGTACGCTACCATGGCACGACCCTGATATCGAGGTGTGCGAATGAGCTCGCAGCAGCAGTGGGACTACAGTTACGACGTGGTAGTGGTCGGATCCGGTAATGGCGGACTCACCGCGGCGCTTTGCAGCTACGAGATGGGCACCCGGGATGTTCTCGTGATCGAGAAATCGGACCTGTATGGCGGTACCAGCTCGATCTCGGGGGGCGGCGTCTGGATTCCCGGCAACCGCTACGCCCGGGCGGCGGGCGCGGAGGATTCCGCCGACCAGGCGAGAACCTATCTGCGGCAGCTGATCAGCGAAGAGGAGGTCCCCGCTTACCAGCTCGATACCTTTCTGGAGAACGGCCCCAAAATGGTCGACTTCCTGCACGAGCGCAGCCGCGTGCGCTATGTCACGCTGGCGCATTATCCCGACTATTACACGAACCTGGAGGGCGCCATGGAGGGGCACCGCTCCATGGAACCGGAGACCTTTTCCGCCCATGAACTCGGCGACGAGTGGCGGCGCCTGCGCCGCACTCACCCGATGATGCACCTGGCGGGCGTGATCGGTATCACCCAGGTGGAGGCGGCCCTGCTGATCGGGCAGCAGCCCGGCTGGTGGAAGATCGCCGCCAGGCTGGCCGCCGCCTACCTCGCCGATATTCCCTGGCGCATCCGGGACCGTTATCACCGGCGCCTGGCCACGGGGTGTGCCGGGGTGGCGCGCCTGCGTGCCTCCCTGCTGGACCGCGACATCCCCCTCTGGCTGTCCACGCCCATGACCGGTCTGGTCGACGAGGAGGGGCAGGTTATGGGGGTGGAAGTCACCCGCAACGGTGAGCCGCTGCGGATCAGGGCGCGCAGAGGGGTCATCCTGGCGGCGGGGGGCTTCGAGCACAATCAGGCGATGCGCGAGCAATACCTGCCGCAGCCGACCGATCACCGCTGGAGTGCCGGTACCCGGGACAACACCGGCGACGCCATTCGCGAGGGCATGCGCCTCGGCGCCCGGATGCACCGGCTCAACGAGGCGTGGTGGTGCAATACCATCTCAGTGCCCGGTGAGGAGATCCCCAGGCTCAGCATCATGGAAAAATCCTATCCCGGCTCCATCGTGGTCAATCCGGCGGGCGAACGTTTCAGCAACGAGTCCCAGAATTACATGGCGTTCCAGCAGGAGACTTTCCGCAAGCACAGTGAGGAGAACCCGTGCCACCCCGCGTGGCAGGTGTTCGACGCCCGCTTCCGGGCCTCCTATTTCGTCGGTCCCCTCTACAACAGTCGGTTCCGACCTGACTGGGCGGTCCCGAAACGCTATGAGGCCGAGGGTTTCTTCGCCCGGGCGGACAGCGTGCGGGAGCTGGCCCGCAAGATCGGGGTGGACCCGGAGGGGCTGGCCAGGACCGTCAGCAACATGAACGAATACGCCAGGACCGGTGTCGACCCCGAGCTGCACCGGGGCGATTCCGCCTACGACCGGTACTACGGCGACCCGAGGGTCACGCCCAACCCCTGCCTCGGTCCGCTGGAGACGGCGCCGTTTTACGCTATCCGCGTCGATCCCGGCGATTTCGGCACCCAGGGTGGCATGGTCATCGACGCCGACGCCCGGGTGCTGCACGAGGAGGGCCACGCGATCGAGGGCCTGTACGCGATCGGCAACTGCAGTGCGCCGACCTTGCCCTGCTACCCGGGACCCGGCTCGACCCTCGGCCCGGCCATGACCTTCGCCTACCAGGCGGCCAAGGCGATCAGCGGTTACCGGGACTAGCGAGAGCCCCGTGCGCGGCGACGAGCGCGTCCAGCAGGGTCTGGACGATGCGGTTCGGGGGCGGCGAATGGCGCACGATGGCGCTGAACTGGCAGACGTACTGGAACGTATCGGGCAGCAGCGCGCGCATCACGTCCCGGGCGACGAAATCCTCCGCGTAATGCTCGGGCAGGTATCCGATGTAGCGCCCGGATAGCACCAGGTGCGCCACTGCCTCCTGATCGAAGGCGGTGGCGTGGCGTTGCTGCTCGAGCCTGCGGCTCACCTCCATGTTCGGCGAGTGGTAGCCGATGCCCACGTACTTGCTCGCCCGGATCGCGTCGGGTGAAACCCGTCCGGGGGCGGTGTCGAACAGGGGATGTCCGGCCGCGCAATAGAGATACATCTGCTCGGCGAACAGCGGATAGTAGTCCAGGCTGCTGGAGGGGCGGTGGTCGGGGATGACGCCCAGATGGAAGCGCCCCTCCATCACGCCGCGCTCGATGGCGTTGATCGGCTCCACGTGGATCTCCGGCCGCACCTCCGGGGCCATGTCGTCGAAAGCGGTGAAGGCGCTGTAGATCCGGCAGTTCGGGTTGGTTGCCGTCTTGTCGAAGATGGCGATGACCAGGGTGCCGGTGAGCTGCTGGTGCAGTTCATCCACCTCGTGCTGGAACTCCTCCATCGCGGCCATCATCTTCAGGGCGCTGGCGTGGACCTGCTCGCCCTCCCGGGTGAGGGCGAAGCCGCCGCGGCCCCGGCGGCACAGCGTCACACCCAGGCGTGTCTCGAGGTCTTTGATGTGGCGGGAAATCGTGGAGCGGCTGATATTGAGTTCCAGTTCCGCCGAGGCAAAACCGCCGCAGGCGACCACGGCCCGGAAGACCCGCAACAGCCGCAGGTCACTGTCGCTAATGTTGCCGAGCAGGGCTTTTCGTGCCACGCCATCCTCCCGCCGCTGTTTTGATGAAGTTTAATGAAACTGAACGTTTATAGATAATGATTTATGCAACAAACGGCCGAATCTAGAATACGGTTTTTGCCTGGACGCCGAGGTTTCCACCATGACCACTATGCCGGACCTGCCGCCAAAACTGACCCGCGAACAACTCGAAGCCCACTGGATGCCCTATACCGGCAACCGCCAGTTCAAGGCGGACCCGAGGATCATTGTGGGCGCCGAGGGAGCCTATTTCCGGGATGACCGGGGCCGCCGGGTGCTGGATGGTCTCTCCGGTCTCTGGTGCTGCGGGGCCGGGCACAACCGCCCGGAAATCGCCGAGGCCGTCCACCGGCAGTTGCAGACCCTCGACTATGCGCCCGCGTTCCAGTTCGGCCACCCCGGCTCCTTCGAACTGGCCAACCGGATCAGGGCCCTCACCCCCCCTGGCCTCGACTATGTGTTTTTCACCAACTCCGGCTCCGAGAGTGCGGACACCTCCTTGAAGATGGCGCGGGCCTACTGGCGGCTGCAGGGCCAGCCCACCAAGACCAAGCTGATCGGCCGCGCCCGGGGCTACCACGGGGTCAACTTCGGGGGCATCTCGGTCGGCGGCATCGGGCCCAACCGCAAGCTGTTCGGCCAGGCCGTCGATGCGGACCACCTCTCTCACACGGTGTTGCCCCAGAACGCGTTCAGTCGGGGTATGCCCGAGCAGGGCGCTCACCTTGCAGAGGAGCTGGTGGAACTGATCGCACTGCACGATGCCTCCAATATCGCGGCGGTCATCGTCGTCCTGCTGATCTTCGATGAGGTGATCACCGCTTTCGGGCGCTGTGGCGGCATTACCGGCGCCGAGGTGTTCGGCGTGGTGCCGGATATCATGAACGTTGCCAAGCAGCTCACCAATGGCGCCGTGCCGATGGGGGCGGTCATTGCCCGGGAGGAGATCTACCAGACCTTCATGGCCAACGGCGGTCCGGACTATATGCTGGAGTTTCCCCACGGCTACACCTATTCCGCGCATCCCGTGGCCTGCGCCGCCGGCATCGCCGCCCTGGAACTGCTCGAGCGGGAGCAGCTGCCGCAGCGGGTCGCGGCCCTCGCACCCGGTTTCGAGGAGAGTCTGCACCAGCTGCGGGAAGCCCCGCACGTCACCGATATCCGCAACTTCGGCTTTGCCGGCGCGCTGCAGCTGGCGCCCCACCCGGGGGAGCCGGCTCGGCGCCCCTTCGAGGTGGCGATGCGCATGTGGGACAAGGGCTTCTACGTGCGCTACGGCGGCGACACCATCCAGCTCGGGCTCCCTTTCATCATCGAGCGCGGCGAGATCGACACCCTGCTGGAGGCGCTTCGGGAGACGCTCACCGAGTTGGCATAAGCCGAGAAGAGCAAGGGAAGGGAAACCAACTCCCAACTGGCGTTGGCTTTACGGAAAATTACCCGCTCGCGGCCGCCCGCGGTGTACAATTCCGCTTCGATTTTTATCGGGGAGAGCGTGATTGTGAGTGAAGCTTCCAGGCCCCTGGAGGGAGTCCGAGTCATCGAGCTGGGTCAGCTGCTGGCGGGTCCGTTTACCGGCACCATTCTGGCCTATTTCGGCGCGGAGGTGATCAAGGTGGAGCCCCCCGCCGGCGACCCGATCCGGGGCTGGCGAGTGGTTCGCAACGGCACCTCCCTCTGGTACCGGAGTCTCGGTCGCAACAAGAAGAGCGTCACCCTGGACCTCAAGACCGCCCGGGGCAGGGAGCTGGCGCTGCAGTTGCTCGACACCGCCGATGTGGCGATCGAGAATTTCCGCCCGGGGCAGATGGAGAAGTGGGGCCTCGGTCCGGCAGCGGTAAAGGCGCGCAACCCGGGCCTGGTCTACGCGCGTATTTCCGGGTACGGCCAGAGCGGGCCCTATGCCGACAAACCGGGCTACGCTTCGGTCACCGAGGCCTTTGCCGGTTTCCGCCACCTCAACGGGATGCCCGGGCAGGCGCCCGTGCGCCCCAATATCAGCATGGGCGATTCCCTGGCCGCGATTCACGCGGCTCTCGGTATCACCCTCGCGCTGTTGCATCGCGACCGGCGCGGCGAGGGGCAGGGCCAGGTCGTCGACGTGGCGCTGTACGAGTCGATGTTCAACCTGATGGAGTCGATCGTGCCGGAGTTCGATGGCGCCGGCGCGATCCGGGGGCCGTCCGGTACCACCATCACCGGCATCGTACCGACCAACACCTACCGCTGTGACGATGACGTCTACGTGGTGATCGGCGGCAACGGCGACTCCATCTTCAAGCGCCTGATGACGGCCGCGGGCCGCTCGGACATGGCAGAGAACCCGGCCATGGCGGACAATGCCGGGCGGGTTCGCCACGAGGCGGAGATCGACGAAGCGCTCGCCCTGTGGTGCGCCGCGCACTCCTCCAGTCACATCACCAATACCCTGGAGGAGGTCGGTGTCCCGGTCGGCCCGATCTACAACGTCGAGGACATGATGTCGGACCCTCACTACCAGGCAAGGGGCCTGTTCGAGCAGGTCGAGATCGACGGGGAGCCGCTGAAAATACCGGCGATAATGCCCAAACTGGCGGGAACGCCGGGGCGCACCGACTGGCCCGGAGGCGCGGTCGGCAGCCACAACGAGGAGATACTGGGCGGGCTGCTCAGGCTGGACGAGGAAGAAATCGACGCCCTGCGGAAGCAGGGCGTTATCGCCTGAACCGCCTAGCGGCCCAGGATCGAGCGTGCCACCAGTTCGCGCATGATTTCCGAGGTGCCGCCGTAGATCCGCTGGATCCGCGCGTCGGTGTAGAAACGGGAGATGGGGTACTCGGCCGTGTAGCCGTAGCCGCCGAACAGCTGCAGGCAGTCGTCGATGGTCTTGCACTGCATCTCCGTCGCCGCGTATTTCAGCATGGCGGCGTCCTCGGCGGTCAGCTCATCCCGCGAGTAGGCATCGGCGCATTTTTCATAGTAGGCGCGGTTGATGGCGATCTCGGTTTTCACGTCCGCCAGGGCGAAGCGCGTGTTCTGGAAACTGGCCACGGTCTGGCCGAAGGCCTTGCGTTCCAGCACGTAGTCCACCGTGAGGTCCATCGCTCCCTCCGCGGATGCCACAGCCTGGGCGGCGATGCCGAGGCGCTCCCGCGGAAGTTCCTGCATCATGATCACGAAGCCCTTGTTGAGCTCGCCGAGCAGTGAATCCTCCGACAGGCGCACGTCCTGGAAGAAGAGTTCTGCGGTGTCGGAGGTATGCTGGCCGATCTTCTCGATCTTCTTGCCGCGCTCGAAACCGGGCAGGGCGGTGTCCACCAGGAACAGGGAGGTCCCCTTGGCACCCTTGCCGGGATCGGTGATCGCGGCGACGATGACCAGGTCCGCGAGCATGCCGTTGGTGATGAAGATCTTGGAGCCGTTGAGAATCCACCCGTCACCGTCCCGGACGGCGTTGGTGCGGATGCCCTGGACGTCGGACCCGGCGCCCGGTTCGGTCATCGCGAGCGCCCCGAGCACCTCGCCGCTGACCATCTTCGGCAGCCACTGCTGCTTCTGCGCCTCGCTGCCGAAATGTTCGATATAGGGGGCCACGATATTGCTGTGAATGCCGTAGCCGGAGGCGATACCGCCGAACCCCATGCGGGATATCTCCTCGATGATGGCGAAGGTGACCTGCGGGGTCGCACCGGCGGCGCCGTACTCCTCTGCCATGTCCGGGCAGAGCAGGCCGGCCGCGCCCAGGGTGTTCCAGAGCTCCCTCGGCACCATGTGCTGCGCTTCCCACTCCTCGATGTAGGGGGATATCTCCTTCTCGAAGGCGCGGCGCGCCATGTCGCGGAACAGGGTCAGTTCTTCATTCTCCATGATCTGTGCTCTCCAGAGTAGGTGTGGTAGTTGTCAGGCTTCAAGGGGGCGGCAAGTTTGCGCGATTATGGTGCCGGAGACAACCCGCCGCGACAGCGGATCTACCACCACCGGGGTGCTGGCGGGCTCTCTCCAGAATGCTACACTACCGGGATTTATTCATCCGACCAGGAGCAGGATTATGCGCGAATACACCAGGTTCTATATCAACGGCGAATGGGTTGAGCCGGCGAAGCCGCAGACGCTCGACGTGATCAACCCGGCGACGGAAGAGGTCTGCGCCGTCATCTCCATGGGCTCGGAGGAAGATGTCGACCGGGCGGTTGCCGCGGCCCGGGCCGCATTCGAGAGCTACAGCCGGACCTCTCGCGAGGAGCGCCTGGAACTGCTGCAATCCTGCATCGAGGTTTATCAGAAGTATTACAACGACATCGCCGAGGCGATCCGAGAGGAGATGGGGGCGCCTCAAAAACTGGCCGGCAAGGCACAGGCCTACAGTGGGCTCGGCCATCTCAAACAGGCGGCGGCGGTACTCAAGACCTTCGAGTTCGAGGAAGACCTGGGCCAGCACAGGGTGTTCAAGGAGCCGATCGGTGTGTGCGGCCTGATCACGCCCTGGAACTGGCCGGTGAACCAGATCGGCTGCAAGGTTGCGCCGGCGCTGGCGGTGGGCTGCACCATGGTGCTGAAGCCGAGCGAGGTGGCGCCGCTCTCCGCCTACCTCTGGACTCAGGTCATGCACGAGGCGGGCGTGCCCGCCGGGGTGTTCAACATGATCAACGGCGACGGCCCCGTGGTGGGCACGGCACTCTCCAAACACCCGGGCGTGGACATGATGTCCTTCACCGGCTCCACCCGGGCGGGGACCCTGGTCGCCCAGAATGCCGCGCCGACAGTCAAGCGCGTCACCCAGGAGCTGGGCGGCAAGTCGCCCAATATCATTCTCGATGACGCGAACCTCGAAGAGGCGGTGACAGCGGGTGTGATGCATATGTTCAACAATACCGGCCAGTCCTGCAATGCGCCGTCACGCATGCTGGTACCCGCCGCCAAGCTGGCGGAGGCGGAGCAAATCGCCGCGCGGGTGGCGGCGTCGGTCGTGGTGGGGGATCCGGCCGATGAGGGGACCACCATGGGGCCCGTGGTGTCGGAGGTACAGTTCAACAAGATCCAGGGGCTGATCCAGAAGGGAATCGAGGAGGGCGCCAGGGTGGTGTGTGGCGGACCCGGCCGACCGGAGGGCATTGAAAAAGGCTATTTCGTTCGCCCCACGGTTTTTTCGGGCGCCAGTAACGACATGACCATCGCCCGTGAGGAGATCTTCGGGCCGGTGCTCACCATGATTCCCTACGAGACGGAGGAGGAGGCGATCCGCATTGCCAACGACACGCCCTATGGGCTGGCAGGCTACGTCAGCGGAGAGCTGGACCACGCGCGCAAAGTGGCCGCGAAAATCCGCGCGGGGAACGTGCACCTCAACGGCGCCAGCGGCGGCTTCGACGTCCCCTTCGGTGGTTACAAGCAGTCCGGCAACGGCCGCGAGTGGGGGCATCACGGCTTCACTGATTTTCTCGAGATCAAGGCAGTGGAAGGTTACGGCACCTGAACGTGGCCGATTTCGTCCTCGCCATAGACCAGGGCACGACGGGCAGCACCGTCGCCCTGATGGACGCACGGGGAAAAGTGCGGGCCAGCGTCAACCACGAGTTCCCCCAGATCTACCCCAGGCCGGGCTGGGTGGAGCACCGCCCGGCGGATATCTGGGACTCGGTGGAGAAGGGTATCCGGACGGTGCTCCGCAAGCGCATCTGCAAGCCGACCGACATCGCCGCAATCGGCATCACCAACCAGCGGGAAACCGTGCTGCTGTGGGACCGCAAGACCGGTGAGCCCCTGAACAACGCCGTCGTCTGGCAGTGCCGCCGCACCACCGACTTCTGCGAGCACCTCAAGGCCGCCGGCCACGAGCAGCGGGTGAAGCGCAAGACGGGGCTCATCATCGACCCCTATTTCTCCGCCACCAAGTACCGCTGGCTGCTGCACAACACGCGCGGCATTGCCCGGCTGCTCAGGGCCGGGCGGGTGGCCGCCGGGACGGTCGACAGCTACCTCATCTGGCGGCTCACAGCCGGTGACGTCCATGTCACGGACGTCTCCAATGCCTCGCGCACCTCCCTGATGAACCTGAACCAGCGGCGCTGGGACAAGAGCCTCTGCGAGCTGTTCGAGGTGCCGCGGGATATCCTGCCGCGCATCGCACCCTCGAGCGCCGTCCTCGGGCATACCCGGGGCGTCAGCGGGCTGCCGCCGGGTATACCCATCGCCGGCGTGGCCGGGGACCAGCAGGCCGCCCTGTTCGGGCAGGCCTGCTTCTCCAGGGGCGATGCCAAGTGCACCTTCGGCACCGGCTCATTCATTGTGATGAATACCGGCGCGGAGCCCCTGCACTCGAACGCCGGGCTGCTCTCCACGGTGGCCTGGCAGCTGGGCGAGGAGGGCAGCCCGGTCTACGCACTGGAGGGGGGCGCCTTCATCTGCGGGGCGGCGGTGCAGTGGCTGCGCGATGGGCTCGGGCTGATAAGGCACGCTTCCGAGATCGAGGCCCTGGCCGCCGGGGTGGCGGACCACGGCGACGTGGAGTTCGTGCCCGCCCTGACGGGCCTGGGCGCGCCGCACTGGGCGCCGGAGGCACGGGGCAGCATCAGCGGCCTGACCCGCGGCACCTCCCGCGGCCACATCGCCAGGGCAACCCTCGATGCCATGGCGCTGCAGAACGCCGATATCCTGCGCGCCATGCAGAGCGACCTGGGCAAGAAAATGAAACCGTTGCGGGTTGACGGCGGCGCCTCGGCCAATGACCTGCTCATGCAGATCCAGGCAGACGTGCTCGGCCATCCGCTGATACGCCCGGCGGTCGTTGAAACCACCGTGGCCGGTGCCTGCTACCTGGCGGGGCTCGGGGTCGGCCTGTGGGAGAGCCCGGGGGAGGTGAAAAAGATCTGGCGCGCGGACAGGGAGTTCAAGGTACAGATGAGCGCCGCGAAACGGCGCCAGCGGCTCGCCTCCTGGGAGCGGGCGGTGCAGAGGACACTGGCTTAGCGGGAGTGCCGCGCCGCCTGCCAGCGACACCGGCTGGCGTGGTGCGGTGATGCGAACCAACCGGAGAGGAGATCAATGGGCGACATCATTCCGTTTCGCAGGCCCTCCCCGGCGGAGAAGCACAAGGGCAGGACCCTCTGTCGCCACGGTCACCACAAGTGGGTGGTCGACAAGACCCGGCAGTTCGACGTCAAGCAGGGCCGGCTGGTAACACGCTACCGCTGCGCCCGCTGCGGCAAACAGCGGGTCAGGGCGGAGTAGGGCAGGTCCTGTCGACCGCCCCTAGTGTCCTGTCCTAGCTGCCCAGCCCCCCCATCAGCATGTACTTGATCTCCACGTAGTCATCGACCCCGTACTTCGAGCCCTCGCGACCCGAGCCCGACTCCTTGATGCCGCCGAAGGGGGCCATCTCGTTGGAAATCATCCCCTCGTTGATACCGACGATGCCGTACTCCAGCGCCTCCGCGACCCGCCAGACGCGTCCGATGTCGCGGGTGTAGAAGTAGGAGGCGAGACCGAACTCGGTATCGTTGGCGAGCGCGATCGCCTCCGCTTCCGTGGAGAAGCGCACGACCGGTGAGACCGGACCGAAGATCTCGTTGCGGAACACCGCCATGTCGGCGGTGACGTCGGTCAGCACCGTCGGCTGGTAGTAGCAGCCACCCAGCTCGTGGGGACCGCCGCCCAGGGCGACGCGGGCGCCGGCGCCGACCGAGGATTGGACGAGGTCGTCGACGTCATTGACCGCCTCTCTGTTGACCAGGGGGCCGATGGCGACCCCCTCCTGCATGCCGTCGCCGACTGCCAGTTCCGCCGTCGCCGTGACGAGCTTCTCCACGAATCGGTCGTAGATTCCCTCCTGCACCAGCATGCGGTTGGTGCAGACGCAGGTCTGGCCGGCGTTGCGGTACTTGGAGGCCATTGCACCCTGCACTGCGGCGTCGAGGTCGGCATCATCGAAGACGATGAAGGGCGCGTTGCCCCCCAGCTCCATGGAGGTTTTTTTCATGGTGTCCGCACACTGGGACACCAGCTTCTTGCCCACCGGCGTGGATCCGGTGAAAGTCAGCTTGCGGACCGTGGGGTTGGAGGTCAGCTCCCCGCCGATTTCGGAGGAGCTGCCCGCCACCACGTTGATCACGCCGGCGGGCACCCCGGCCCGCTCGGCCAGGACCGCCATGGCGAAGGCCGACAGGGGCGTCTCCGAGGCGGGCTTGATGACGATGCTGCAGCCGGCCGCAAGTGCCGGCGCGGCCTTGCGCGCGATCATCGCATTGGGAAAATTCCAGGGTGTGATAGCCGCGACCACCCCCACCGGCTGCTTGATGCAGACGATGCGCTTGTCGGGGGCGGGCCCCGGTATCACGTCGCCGTCGATCCGTTTCGCCTGCTCCCCGAACCACTCCACGAAGGCGGCACCGTAGGCGATCTCCCCGCGGGACTCTGCCAGCACCTTGCCCTGCTCGGCGGTCATGATGATGGCCAGGTCCTCCTGGTGCGCCATCATCAGGTCGTACCACTTGCGCAGGATGCCGGCACGGCTTTTGGCCGGCAGTGTTTTCCACGAGGCCATCGCCTCCTGCGCGGCGGCAATCGCGCGCGCTGTTTCTGCCGCGCCCATTTTTGCCACCTCGGTGATCAGTTCGCCGGTGGCGGGGTTGGTGACGGGAAAAGTCGCGCCGTTGTCGGCATCGACCCACCGGCCATCGATATAGGCCTGGTTTTGCAGGAGGTCGGGGTCGGAGAGAGGGAGCGTCATGATGAGTTACCTCGGGTCAGCAAAGTCGAAGAGGATAGTATGACAGATTCAGGCGCGTCGTTGCCGCCGGGCCAGGCCGTGTTTGCGCACCAGGTGGCGCAGCTGGTCATAACTGAGGCCGAGTGACTCGGCGGTGCGGCGCTGATGATAGCCGTTCGCCGCCAGGGCCTCCCGGAGCAGCTCTTGCTCGATCGCGGCGATGCGCGCGGTGAAGTCCACAGGCGGGGAGGACTGCCCATCCGGCTCGGTTGGCACCTCCGGCCCGGTCGCCGGTGCGTCGACGGGCCAGGGCGGAACAAAGGGATCGATCACGATCTCATCCACCGGTTCCGCCGGGTCGCCCCAGCGGTGCAGGGAGCGCTCGACGACGTTTTTCAGTTCCCGCACATTGCCCGGCCAGTCGTGGGCTTCCAGGGACGCGAGGGCAGCGGGAGTGAAGCCGGGGAACAGCTCCCAGTCGAGCTCCTTGCACATGCCGATGGCGAAGTGGCCGGCCAGCTCGGCGATATCCTCCCGGCGCCGTCGCAGGGGCGGCAGGTGGATGACGTCAAAGCTGAGCCGGTCCAGCAGGTCTTCCCGGAAGGTTCCTTCCCTGGCCAGTTCGCGCAGGTCCGCATTGGTGGCCCCGACGACCCGGACATCGACCTGGAGGGTTTTCTGGCCCCCGAGGCGCTCGAACTCCCCGTATTCCACCAGTCGCAGCAGCTTTTCCTGCAGGCGAAGGGACATGGTGCCCAGCTCATCGAGGAAGAGGGTGCCACCGTCGGCCCGCTCGAAGCGGCCCTGGCGCATGCGGGTCGCCCCGGTAAACGCGCCGGGCTCGTGCCCGAACAACTCCGATTCAAGCAGGGATTCCGCCATGGCGGCGCAGTTTACCTTCAGCAGGGGCGCCTCCCAGCGCCGGGACAGGAAGTGGAGGCGCTCGCCGGCCAGTTCCTTGCCGGTCCCGCGTTCCCCCACGATCAGCACCGGCCGGTTGATCGGGGCCAGCAGGGAGACACGGTCGAGGGCCTGGGCCAGCGCCGCCGAATTGCCGATGATGCTCTCTGGGGTTCTGCTCACAGGGTAAAATACACCTCATAAATGGCTTGTAACACCAATTATAAGGTAAAAAACCCTGATATAGGATCTGGCACGGAACCCGCTAATACCCTTGTGTGAGGGCGAAGCGGCCCAATCAATTGAAAACCAGCGCAGGAAACAGGAGAGAGACCATGGGTATTTTTTCCCGCATGAGCGACATCATCAACTCCAATATCAACGCCCTGCTGGACCAGGCTGAGGATCCGGAAAAAATGATCCGCCTGATCATCCAGGAGATGGAAGACACCCTGGTCGAGGTGCGCAGCTCCTCCGCCCGGGTGCTGGCGGATCGCAAGGCTGCAGCGCGGCGCCTCGAGCAGGTGCAGGGCGAGGCTGAAAGCTGGGAGCAGAAGGCCAGGCTCGCCGTCAGCAAGGGCCGCGAGGACCTGGCCAGGGCGGCCCTGCAGGAGAAGCACGCGATCGAGGACGAGATCGGGCTCGTCGAAGCGGAGCTGGTGGCCACCGACGAGCACATCGCCCAGCTGCACGAGGAGGTGGGCCAGCTGCAACAGAAGCTGAGCGACGCCCGGGCCAAACAGAAGGCAATGCTGATGCGCAGTAAAACCGTGGAGTCGCGGATCAAGGTCAAGCGGCAGATGCAGCGGGAGGCACTGGACAATGCCTTCGCGCGCTTCGAGCACTTCGAGCGGCGCATGGACAATCTCGAAGGCCAGCTGGAGTCCATGGATATCGGCCAGGACGTCGCCCCGGATCTCGCCGCGGAGATCGACGCGCTGCAGGAGGACGAGCGCATCAACGACGAGCTGGCGCGGCTCAAGTCGGAACTGGGCGGCAGGGAAGCCGGGTAGCAGGCCGGTCACCCGCGCAACCAACGACAGGGGAACCCGCTGATGGAATTCTGGAACTTCATGTTTGTCCCGACCATCCTGTTCGTGCTCATCGTGGCGCCGATCTGGATCACCATGCACTACCGCAGTGTGAACCGCTCGACCCGCAGCCTGAACCAGGAGGACCGGGAATCGATAGAGCATATGCTGGAGACAGTCGACAGACTGACCGATCGCATCGGCGCCCTGGAGTCTATCCTGGACGCCGACCACCCGGACTGGCGCAAGCAGGTGGAACGCAGCGAGCGCCTCGAGGAGTAACTTATGAGCAGCAATCACCGCAATTACCACGACAATCAGGCTCGCTCCCGCAGGAACGGCCACCGCCGCTTCAGCGCCCGCAAAAAGGCCGGCTGGGGAATGAACCTTTATCGCAATACCCACGAGGGCAAGATTGCCGGGGTCGCCGCCGGCCTGGCTGACCACTGGGACATCGCCCACTGGGTGGTGCGCCTGGTGTGGATCATCGCCTTCCTGTTTACCGGCACCCTGGCCGTGTGGGCCTATATTGCCGCCTGGATCCTGATGGCGCCCCGTCCTGCGAGGCATACGACTGACGGCACCTGGTACGAAGAGCCTGAATACGACGAGGTCCCGGTCGAGATGGAATACGACGAACGCCACCATGACTATCGCCCGCGCAAGGTCTTCCGCTACAGCGACAGCAGCGCAGTGCGCCTCCAGCGTGCGCGGGAGCGGCTCGACGCAGCCCTGCGTCGGGTGGAGGATATGGAGTCCTACGTCACATCCCGGCAATATAACCTGAACAGGGAGTTTTCCAGGCTTTCCCAAACTAACTAATTTTAGTTATTCTTGAGAGTGGCAGATCTAATAATGCAAGGTGCTGTATGGCTGATGCTACGTTTGCGGTGGGTCGGGAGCGATCCCGCGGTGGGGGATTGCGCTCCCCGGGGCGATGGTCATCCGGTCATGGTGCTGCCCGGCTTTATGGGCGGCGACGGGTATAACCGGGCCCTGCGCCGCTTCCTCAAGGGGCTCGGCTACGGTGTGCATGGCTGGGGCCAGGGACGCAACCTCGGCCCCCGGGACGGGGTGCTGGAGGCGCTCGAGGCACGGCTGCACGAGCTTTCCGAACGCTACCAGGCGCCGCTCTCCCTGGTTGGGCACAGCCTCGGCGGCATTTTCGCCCGTGAGCTGGCGCGTGAATACCCTGACCGGGTGCGCCAGGTCATCTCCCTGGGCAGTCCCTTCGGCAGGGGACGGATGACCGCCTCCATTCCCGCGCGGCTCTTCACCGCCCTCAACCCGCCGGATGAGCTGCCGGTCGACCAACGCTCATTGCACGAGGCGCCACCGGTTCCGACCACCGCGATCTATTCCAAGGGTGACGGGATTGTCCACTGGCGGACGTCGGTGCAGGTCGATGGGCACGCCCGCACCCAGAGCATCCAGATCCGCGGCAGTCACTGTGGCATGACATTGAACCCCGCTGTCTGGCTGCTGGTGGCGGAGCGCCTCGCCATGCCCGCAGCCGAGTGGCGGCCCTTCGAGCGGCGCGGCTGGCACCGCCTGCTGTTCCCCTCATCGCATCCCTGACGACGGGTCGCCGAACAGGCCGTACTGGCGGTCGTCGGCGGCGGCACTTCCCCTCCGCGGCGGCGGCTGGAACAGATCGGTGCGCAGGGCCTCCGCCTCGCCCTCATTGAGGCCCAGCTGGCGGCATCTCACCCGGAAGCGGCCGGCGATCGCCTCGGCAAAAATGCCCGTCCCCCGCATCCTGTGGCCGAAGCGCCCGTCGTAATCCTGGCCACCGCGACTCTGGCGGAGGAGACTGACCACCCGCCTTGCCCGCAGGGGATAGTGCGCCTCGAGCCACTCGAAAAAGAGGTTGCGGATCTCCAGGGGCAGCCGCAGGAGAATGTAGGCCGCCCGGGTAGCCCCCGCCTGCCGGGCGCGGCCGAGCACCGCTTCCAGGTCGCCGTCATTCAGGGCCGGAATGATCGGTGCGAACAGTACCGACACGGGTATTCCTGCGGCACTGAGCTGGTCCATCGCTGCCAGCCGGGCCGCCGCGGAGGCTGCGCGGGGCTCCATGCGTCGCTTGAGTTCCGGGTCGAGGGTGGTGATGCTGATGGCTACCGAGCAGAGTCCGTCGCTGGCCATCTCGCCGAGTATGTCGATATCCCGGGTGATCAACGCGCCTTTGGTGATGATGCTGACCGGGTGGCGGCAGCGCTGGAGCACCGCCAGCAACTGCCGGGTGATCCCGTACTGTTTTTCAACGGGCTGGTAGGGATCCGTGTTCGCCCCGAGTGTGACCGGCGCGCACTGATAGGACGGCCGCGCGAGCTCCCGCTCAAGCTGGTCGGCCGCGTTGCGTTTCCGGGTCAGCCGGGTTTCGAAATCGATCCCTGGCGAGAGGTCGAGGTAGGCATGGGTGGGGCGGGCATAGCAGTAGATGCAGCCGTGTTCACAGCCCTGGTAAGGGTTGATGGAGCGGGTGAAAGGTACATCCGGAGAGCGATTGCTGGAGATGATCTTCCGTGCCGTCACGGCCCGGCACTCGGTCACCGGCGAGGGGCCGAGGATGCCGTCGTCCCACTCGACCCGGGTCGGCTGGTAGCGACAGTCGCGATTACTCAGCGCACCCCGCCCTTTGCGCACACTGCGCTGGCCCACGATCAGGTCGCCATCGTCCATTCTGTCCACCCCGAATACTGTATAAAAAAACAGTATAGCGGCACCTTGGGTCGGCGCAAGCTTTTCGATTACGCTGGGCCCATAAAAAGCAGGGCGGCAGGGGAAAGCAGTGCAGGAGCGGTTGGAATCCTTCGGCGGAACAGGAGCGACGGTGGTATTCGCCCATGCCAACGGCTACCCGCCGGGGAGCTACCGGCGCTTCATCGACTGCCTGCTTCCCCACTGCCGGGTGACCGGCTACCGACATCGGCCGCTGTGGAGTGACCGCGGGCCCGGGCGCCGCCTCAGCTGGTCGCATTTCGCGGACGACCTGATCCACACGCTCGAGGCCGGCGTGAACGGGCCGGTGTGGATGATGGGCCACTCGCTGGGTGGCGCGGTATCGACGATTGCCGCCGCCCGCGCGCCGCAGCTCTTCCGGGGCCTCATCCTGATCGATCCGGTGTTCGTCACGACGCGACGCGCCCTCGGCGTGCGCCTGCTGCCCCGGTCCAGGGTGCGGAAAATGCCGATGGTTCGCGCCGCGCTGCGGCGTCCGGAGCATTTCCGGGACCGGCAGGAGGCCTTCGATTTCCATCGCGCCAAACGCCCCTACGCCGATATCACCGACGAGGTGCTGTGGGACTACATCCGGGCCGGCACGGTGCCGGCCCCGGAAGGCGGTGTGAAGCTCGCTTTTCCCAGGGAGTGGGAGGCCGGGATCTATGCCTCGATACCCTGGATCTGGCCCAGCGTGCGACGGGTGAAACTGCCGACCCTCGGGCTGTGCGCCATGCGCAACTCGGTGCTGAGCGATACGGCGCGGCGCCGCTGGGCTGCGCTGCAGCCCCATGCCGAACTGCACGTCTGCCCCGGGGGGCACCTGCTGCCGATGGAGCAGCCAGAGAGTACCGCCGGCTTTGTGATCGATTTTCTGCAGCGCCAGGGGGCCTGATGCTGCACCGGATCTGGCTGGGCTTTTTCCTGGTCGCTTTCGCCAGCGCCCTCTACCAGTGGCTGGGTCAGGGTGATGCCGCCGTGTTCCAGCGGATGGTGGCGGCGCTGTTCGAGATGGCGGCCCTGTCGGTGGAACTTGCCATCGGGCTGATCGGGTTGATGGCCCTGTGGCTGGGGGTGGTCGCGGTGGGGGAGGCCAGTGGCCTGATCGACGCCCTGGCGCGCTTGCTGTCGCCGTTGTTCACCCGGCTGATGCCGGAGGTGCCGGCCGGGCACCCGGCCATCTCTTCCATGACCCTGAACCTGTCCGCCAACATGCTGGGGCTGGACAATGCAGCGACGCCCCTCGGGATCAAGGCGATGAAGGACCTGCAGACGCTCAACCCGAGTCCGGACGTGGCGAGCGATGCACAGATCCTGTTCCTCGTGCTGAACACCTCTGCCGTGACCGTTTTCCCCGTGACCATCCTGCTCTATCGCGCCCAGCTCGGTGCTCCGGACCCGGCTGCGGTCTTCTTCCCGATCCTCATTGCGACCAGCTGTTCTACCCTGGTCGGCCTGCTGGTGACCGCCCGGCTGCAGCGTGTCCGGCTGCGCGACCCGGTGGTGCTGGCCTTTCTCGGCGGTGCGATCGCCCTGCTGCTCGCCCTGGTCGCGTGGTTCGCCACACTCACCGCCCAGGAGCTGGAGCGGCAGTCCAGCCTGCTCGGCAACCTCATGATCTTCGGCCTGATCCTGCTGTTCCTGGTGGTGGCGCATCGCCGCGGCGTCAACGTCTACGAGCGATTCATCGAGGGGGCGCGACAGGGCTTCGATACCGCCATCGGCATCATCCCCTACCTGCTGGCGATGCTGGTAGCGATAGGCGCCCTGCGCGCCAGCGGCGCACTGGACCTGCTGCTCGAGACCGTGCGCTACCTGGTCAACCTCGGCGGCTGGGACGCGCGCTGGGTCGATGCGCTGCCCACCGCGCTGATGAAGCCGCTCTCCGGTTCCGGTGCCCGCGCCATGATGATAGAGACGATGAATACGTTCGGCGTCGACTCGTTCCAGGGCCGGCTGGCCGCGACCCTGCAGGGATCCACCGAGACCACCTTCTACGTGCTGGCGGTCTATTTCGGCGCGGTCGGCCTGCGCCATACCCGCCATGCCCTGGCCTGCGGCCTCGCGGCGGACGCGGCGGGCATTGGCGCGGCGATTGCCGTCGCCTACTGGTTCTACACCTGAGGCGCGGCCCGGGTGCTATAGTGCAGGGCGGTATACTGGAAACGGCAACAGAGATGAACCAGACCGCGACCTCCGGCCATTCCATGCTCGCCACCTATGTCCTGCCCGTGGCGCAGGCGCTGCGCCAGCAGGGCGTCGACCCCCTTCCGATCATGGCGGACGCCGGTATCGACCTGGCCAGGGCGGCCAATCCGGACTGGCGCATCGCCAGCGCCGATTTTCACACGCTCATGGGGCGCTGCCTGGAGATCACGGGCGACGAGGCGTTCGGGCTGGTCGCCGCGGAGCAGCTCCAGCCCCAGGCGCTGCATGGCCTGGGCCTGGGCTGGCTGGCGAGCGACACCATATTCGCCGGGCTGGTGCGTCTTGAGCGGTTCGTGAAGATCGTAAGCACCGGGGTGAAGCTGGACCTGCAGGAGGAGGGCGACCTCGTGCACCTCAGTCTCGACGAGGACGTGGATGTCGAGAATTTCGTCCACGCCGCGCGGGACTACGGCGTCGGCATGGTTACCCGCATGTGCCGCCTGACCCTCGGCGATTTTCTGGCGCCGGTGCTTATCCAGATTGACCGGCCAGTGCCACAGGCGCCGGAACGCTGGGAATATCTGCTCGCCAGCCGGGTGGTGTTCGGGACCGGGCTCACCCGGATCAGCTGGTCCGGGCCGGATATCAGGGAGCCGCTGGTGACGGGCGATCCCGCCCTGGCCCGGGCCAATGACGAGCAGGCCCAGGCCTACCTCGACAGCCTGCTGGCCCCGACCATGACGCGGGCGGTAGTCGACAAGATCGTCGAGCACCTGCCGGATGGTCCTCCCAGCCAGCAGCAGATCGCGGAGGCCCTGCATGTCAGCAGCCGCACCCTGCAACGCAAGCTGCGGGAGGAGGGGGCGACTTTCAAGGAGCTGGTCCAGGAGGCCCGGCTGCATCTGGCGCACAAGTATCTGCGCGAGCGCAACTGCTCGGTCCTGGAGACGGCCTACCTGCTCGGTTTTTCCGAGGCGAGCACCTTCTCCCGCGCCTTCAAGCGCTGGACGGGAATGGCGCCCGCGGAGTACCGGGACCGCGCCACTCCCCGCTAGTGTCCTGGCGCTGCCGGCCATGCACCTGTCGGCTGCTGCCATGTTGCGGGCAGCCTGCCGCGGCTAGGCTATGCGAGAACCTGCCGAGGAGATCGCAACATGCAGAATCCGGTCACCATCATCACCGACAAGGTCATGCGAATGGCCGGCTCGATGGTCTATCTCGCCTTGAGCGCAACCTATCGCCGCGGTGCCACCGCCGGCGAACTGGCCGGTTTTCTCAGTTCCGACGCGGTCGGCGAGGCCGGCTTCTACCACGAAGGGATGGTGGAGCGGGTGCTGCGGCAGTTGCACAGCGATGGCAGGGTCACCCGGGACGGCGCCCACTGGTATCCGGTTCTCAACGGTTGACCGCACTGGCCCCATCTCCCGTCCAGCCCCTATAATCCCCCACTGAACCGCACCGGGGGATGACCTGATGGGCAAACTGCTGATCATTGCCGACATCGACGACAAGTGCACTGCCACGCCCAGGGGTCTCGAGCTCGCGGCGAAGCTGGGGCAGGGCGCTGAGGTGGTGGCATTCACCTACGCCCCGCTCAAGCGCCTGAACGTCAGTGCCAGAAAGCAGGATGTCATCCGCAAGAAACTGCTCGAGGAGCGCAAACGGACCGTGCAGGCCCGCATCGACAAATACCGGGGAGAGGGGCAGAAAGTCAGTCTGCGGGTCGTCTGGGAAAAGCACCTGGGCGAGTGGGTCAATGAGCACTGTGCCGATGGCAAATATCTCGCGGTGGTCAAGACCGGGCATCGATCCGAGTCGATTGTGCATGAACCGACCGACTGGCAGTTACTGCGGGAGGCTCCACTGCCGGTGCTCATCGTCGCCGAAAAGAAGTGGTACCGGACCAAGCCCGTGCTTGCCACGCTCGATCTCTCCACCAGCTCCAGCCAGAAGCGCGAACTCAATAACAAGGTGCTCGCAGCCGCCAAGTGGCTTGCCGGTACGCTGGAAGTGGGTCTGGAACTGATCGCCGTGGTGGAAATACCAACCCTGTTGTCTGATCTCGACCTGGTCGACCCGCTCGCCTATGTCGATGACGCCAAAGAGTCGATGCAGCCCAACATAGAGGCGCTCGCCAGGGCGCACGACCTGCCGGAATCGGCCTTCGTCTGCAGACGTGGCCCCGTCGAAAAGGTCATTACCAGTCATGCCGCGAAGGTGCGGGCGCAGATCGTGGTGATGGGTACGGTCGGACGAAAGGGACTGAAGGCGCGCCTGATGGGCAACACTGCGGAAAAGGTCCTGCGCCACATGAAGACTGACGTCCTGGCCATCAAGCCGTGACAGAGGCTGGATCCTGGCGCTGGCAAAATTTTTTTCATCAAAAATTTGCTATTTGCCAAAACCGCGCTAAATTAGAGATAGCACGTGCTTTCCCTGCGCGTGCTAACACGTCCCCTGGCCGATGTTTCTGCCCCGAAACATACGGCTACTTGGCCCGCTTTCATCCCATGTTAGCGGGCTTTTTTATTTGCAGCCAACCAACTATAGCTCAGACTTAAAGTAATTTCTAGCTTTTCTCCCGTTTTTTGACGGGCAATAGTCCACATAACTAGTGTTTCGACAGAAGGCAGGGCACACTCTGCATTTCGAAGATCTTTAGCGGGAGAGGCGTTATGGCGGGCAGCAGCCTGTTGCTACTGTTGGACGACATCGCAGCCGTGCTCGATGACGTGGCCACCATGACCAAGGTGGCTGCGAAGAAAACGGCGGGGGTCCTGGGTGACGACCTGGCGGTCAACGCGGAAAAGGTCACGGGGGTGCGCGCCGAGCGGGAGCTGCCGGTGGTCTGGGCGGTGGCGAGGGGCTCTTTCTTCAACAAGCTCATCCTGGTGCCCGCGGCCCTCGCGATCTCCTTCGTGGCTCCCTGGGTGATCGGCCCTGTCCTGATCGTGGGCGGGCTCTACCTGTGCTACGAGGGGTTCGAGAAACTGGCCCACCGGTTCCTGCACAGTGCCGAGGAGGATGCCGCCCACCGCCGGGAAGTGGTGGCGCACGCGGCGGATTCGAAACTTGACCTCGTCGCCTTCGAACGCCAGAAGATCAAGGGAGCGATCCGCACCGACTTCATCCTGTCGCTGGAGATCATCGTCCTGACCCTGGGCATCGTCGGCGACGCCCCATTCGCAACCCGTGTCATCGTGTTATCGGCAATCGCCCTGGCCATGACGGCAGGTGTGTATGGTCTGGTTGCCGGGATCGTCAAGCTCGACGATGCCGGACTGTACCTCACCGAGCTCGAGGGGGAGGGCGCCTGGCGCGATTTCCAGCGCTGGCTGGGTGCGCGCCTGCTGAGTTTTGCTCCCTGGCTGATGAAAGCTCTGGGCGTCATCGGCACCATCGCCATGTTCATGGTCGGCGGGGGCATCCTCGTCCACGGTTTTCACGGGATCGCGGTGGGCGTGGAGCACGCGGCGGCCTGGATGGGCGCGGTGCCGGTAATCGGGTCCGTCGCCGGCGCGGCTACCCCGACCCTGCTGGGTATTCTTATCGGTATTGTCGCCGGCGGTATCGTGCTCGCCCTGGTGAGTCTGATCGGCCGTCTCCTGCCCGGGAATAAAGAGGCCCATTAAACCTGTGGCCTGCGCGCTGCTATTTCAGCAGCGAACCGAGAATCCCCCGGAACAGCTTGCCGCCCACCTTGTTGCCCGCGGCAGCGCCGAGACTGCGGGCCATGCTGGTGAGGAAAGCCTCCCCGGCACTCTGGCGACTCCCCCTGCGTGGGGACCTGCCGGCTTTCGCGGCGCGCTCGGCCAGTTCAGCCTCCTCCTGCCGGCGCAGGCGTTCCGCGGTCCGTTCCAGCAGCACCTCGTGGGCGGAGCGGGGATCGAAGGGCTGGCCGTAGCGGCGCATATTGACGTCCTGCGCAAGAATCACCTGTCGCTCCGCTTCGGTGGCAGCGCCCATGCGGGAGTGGGGCGGACGCACCAGCACCCTCTGCACGGGCGCGGGGATACCCTTGTCGCCCAGGGTGGAGACCAGCGCCTCGCCCACGCCCAGTTCGGTGATCGCAGTGACCGTGTCCAGCGCGGGATTGGCGCGGAATGACTCGGCGGCGACCCGGACCACTTTCTGCTCCTTCGGGGTATACGCGCGGAGGGCGTGCTGTACCCGGTTGCCGAGCTGGCCAAGCACGGTGTCCGGTATATCACCGGGGCTCTGGCTGATGAAGTAGACGCCCACCCCCTTGGAGCGGATCAGGCGCACCACCTGCTCTATCTTGGCGAGCAGCGCTTTCGGCGCGTCCCTGAACAGCAGGTGCGCCTCGTCGAAGAAGAAGACCAGCACCGGCTGCTCCGGATCACCCAGCTCCGGCAGGCTTTCGAACAGTTCCGACAGCAGCCACAGCAGAAACGTGGAGTAGACCCGCGGGTTCATGATCAGCTGGTCCGCGGCAAGGATGTTGATAACGCCGCGGCCGTCCCTGCTGGACTGCATGAAATCCGCCAGTTCCAGTGCCGGCTCCCCGAAAAAGCGCTCGCCGCCCTCCCGCTCCAGCATCAGCAGGCGGCGCAGGATGGCATTGACCGAGGCCCTCGAGATGGCGAACCCGGCTCCCAGTTCCCTGCCGTGATCGGCAAGGTACTCCAGGGTGGTGCGCAGGTCCTTGAGGTCGACCAGCAGCATGCCCTCGTCGTCTGCGAATTCGAACACCAGGGTCAGGATGCTCTCCTGGGTCTCGTTGAGATCGAGGAGCCGCGATAGCAGCTGCGGACCCATTTCGGAGATCGTCGAACGTACCGGCGTCCCCCGCTGGCCGAACACGTCCCAGAAGGCGACCGGGTAGCCGCGCTGGTTGAACTCCCGGATGCCGATTTTCGTTACCCGCTCCTGTATCTTCGGGTGCGGGCTGCCCGGCTGGCTGATGCCTGAGAGGTCGCCCTTGACGTCGGCCAGGAACACCGGCACTCCGAGGTCGGAGAAACCCTCCGCCAGGCACTGCAGCGTCACGGTCTTGCCGGTGCCGGTGGCGCCCGCCACGAGGCCGTGGCGATTGGCGTAGCGAGGGTCGAGAAAGACCTGGCCGGCGTCGCTGCCGCCGATGAGAATTCCCTCGGTCATGGGTGAATGTCCCTGTGTCGCGCTGTTGATGACGCCGGATTGTCGCAGAGACGCCGGCCTAATGACAGTTTGCCCCGGGCCATTGTGGTGCTACAGTTGCAAGCCGGGCTGGAGGAGGAGAGCTCATGCGTTGGGAAGACGAAAGGCGCAGTGACAACGTAGAGGATCGGCGCGGCCAGCGGGCGGGCCTGGGCAGGCTGGCAGCCGCACCGGTGCTGCTGCGTTTCCTGCCGGCAATGGTTCGCTCGAAGACGGGCAGGACCATCCTGATTGTCGGCGTGCTGCTGATCTTCGGCGGGCGCATGCTGGGCATAGACTTCGGGTCGATGTTTTTCGGGGGCGGCGGTGCGACGTCCGGTGGTTCCTCGCAGCAGTTCAGCCAGCAGGAACAGGAACTGGCCGATTTCGTCTCCGTGGTGCTGGCGGACACGGAAGATGTCTGGCATCAGGTATTCCAGCAGCAGGGCGCCCGCTACCGGGAGCCCACGCTGGTGCTGTTCACCGACAGCGTCAATTCCGCCTGCGGAATGGCCAGCGCCGCTGTCGGCCCCTTCTACTGCCCGGGCGACCAGAAACTCTATATCGATCTCTCCTTTTTCGGTGAACTCAAGGCCAGGGCGGGAGCGCGCAGCGATTTCGACTTCGCCCAGGCGTACGTCATCGCCCACGAGATCGGACACCATGTGCAGACACTCTCAGGAATCAGTCAGCAGGTGCAGAAACTCGGCCAGGGTCGAAGCAAGGCCCAGGTCAACGCCCTCTCGGTACGCCAGGAGCTTCAGGCCGACTGCCTGGCCGGGGTGTGGGCCAACCACACCGGGATTCAGCTCGAGCGCGGTGACCTGGTGGAGGGTATGCAGGCAGCCGCATCCATCGGGGACGACACCCTGCAGCGGCAGGCCGGTCGCAGGGTCCGTCCGGACAGCTTCACCCACGGTACCTCGGAGCAGCGCGTTGCGTGGCTGCGCCGGGGCCTGGAGTCCGGGGATATGGCCAGCTGCGATACCTTCTCCGCCTCCAGCCTCTAGGGCCGGGCGGCCTGCAGCGGCAAGCGGGAACCGGTCGGCCGCTAGTGTCCTGTCCCATTAATTCGTTCAATTTCAGCGTGCCAGCCAAGGCCTCCAGGAAGGCGCGCCTCGCAGGCAATGGCCGTAGCCCTTGGCAAGAGGCGCAACGCGGCTGGAGGCCTTGGCTGGCGCGCCCTG
>JARRPM010000068.1:0-40885 GCA_037382865.1 Halioglobus sp.
CCGACAAGTGATACCCGCTTCGACGCCTACGTGCTGTTCTCTGAATTCGGTGAAAAAAATGGCTTGTTATCCTATTGGCTACAGCAGCCACATGCCGTGCTGGTGCCGAGCCAAGTATGGTTTACCAGGACCGTTGAGCGCATGGATGCGCGATACGAGCCTACATGGAGGGCCTGCCCCGCTTTATCGGGTATGTATTTACGGCGAGTCCTGGTAAACCATACTTGGTTTGGCGCCTGAATGCCTGACCATGCCTATCCCCGGACGCTCTGCACCTTCACCGCCTGGATCACCGTGCCCTTGAGCTCGAGGATTTCCAGCCGGTAGTTGCCGATCACCAGGCAGGTGTTGCCGTCCGGGAAGGATTCCAGGTTTTCCAGCACCAGGCCGCTGAGGGTTTTCGGGCCGGCAGTGGGCAGATCCCACTCCAGGGCCTTGTTGAGGTCGCGGACGTTGGCGGTGCCGGTGATGATGTAGCTGCCGTCGCGCTGGGGGAAGATATTGTCCTCGGTCTCGCTGAGGTTGGAAGTGAACTCGCCCACGATCTCCTCGAGGATGTCCTCCAGGGCGACCAGCCCCATGACCTGGCCGTACTCGTCCACCACCACCGCCAGCCGGTGTTTCTTTTTCTGGAAGTTCATCAGCTGGGTGTTGAGCGGCGTGCTCTCGGGGATGAAGTAGGGCGCTTCCATCTCCCGCTCCAGGGCGGCGCGGTCGAGGCCCTGCTTGTCGATGATCTTGCTGATATTGCGCAGGTGGAGCACGCCCACGATATTGTTGATGTCCTCCCGCCACACTGGCAGACGGGTGTGGGAACTGGTCTGGATGCAGCGCAGGATGTCGTCGTCGCTATCCTCCAGGTCGATGCCGTAGACCTCGTTGCGCGGCACCATGATGTCGTCCACCTCGACCTCTTCCAGCGCCAGAATATTTAACATCATGTGGCGGCGCTTGTGCGGGATCAGCGCCCCGGCCTCGGCGACCAGGGTGCGCAGCTCCTCCTGGGAGAGGTTCTCGTCAGACTTGTGAACCGGGTCCACGCCGAGCATGTGAAGCAGCCCGTTGGTGATGGTGTTGACCAGCCACACCAGCGGGTAGAGCAGCCGCATCATCGGCAGCAGCACCAGGCTGGCGGGAAAGGCGACCTCTTCCGGGTGGAGGGCGGCGACGGTCTTGGGGGTAATCTCGGCGAAGATCAGGATCACCAGGGTGAGGGACAGGGTGGCGATGGCGATGCCGGCGTCCCCCCACAGCCGGATGGAGATCACAGTGGCGATGGCCGAGGCGAGGATGTTCACCAGGTTGTTGCCGATCAGGATCAGGCCGATGAGGCGGTCCGGCCGCGCGAGCAGCTTGCCGGCGCGGATCGCGCCATGGTGGTCGTTTTTCTGCAGGTGTTTCAACCGGTAGCGGTTGAGGGACATCATGGCGGTTTCCGAACTGGAGAAGAAACCAGAGAGGAAAATGAGTGCAGCCAGAACCGAGAAAAGTATACCCAGCGGTGCTTCGTTCAAAGCCGGTGAGAACCCCGTGCGTGATCAGAAAACGTATGGTGAAGAAAAAGCACGACGGGGGCAAGCCCGGGTCAGGTCCGCTGCAGCAGGAGTTCGAGCACCAGCTTGGAGCCGAAAAAGGCAAGCATCAGCAGGGCGAAGCCCGCGAGTGTCAGGCGCACTGCGGTCTGGCTGCGCCAGCCGAGCTGGTGGCGTCCCCACAGCAGCACCGAGAAGAGCAGCCAGGCGATGATGGTGAGCACCGTCTTGTGCACCAGGTGCTGGGCAAAGATGTCGTCGATGAAGATCACGCCGGAGACGATGGAGACGGTGAGCAGGATCACGCCGACCCAGAGCAGCTCGAACAGCATCGTCTCCATCAGCTGCAGTGGCGGCAGTATCTGGATGATCCCCAGGGTGTGGCGGTGCTTGAGCTGGTAGTCCTGCACGGCCACCAGCGCCGCCTGCGCCGCGGCGAGGGTGAGCACCGCGTAGGCCAGGATGGAGGCGCCGATGTGGAGCAGCAGCCCCGGCGCGAGGTTGGTATCGAGCCCGGCGGATTCGGGCGTAAAGGTCGCGACCAGCACCGCCATCGCCGACAGCGGGAAGAGGATCACCAGCAGGTTCTGCAGCGGGCGACGGGCCAGGGAGACGATGCAGGCGACGTTGATCACCAGGAAGATCAGCGAAGAGATCTTGTAGAAGCCGAGATCGAGGCCCTCCTCCAGGACCATGCTGTGCCAGGCCAGGGTGGCGTGGCACAGCAGCGCCACCAGCCCGAGGCCGAAGACCAGGCGGTCAATCTGCTGCCGCTGTTGCAGAATATGCAGCAATTGCAGCCCGGTCGCTGCGAGATAGAGTAGCGCGGCGACCAGGGCGAGGAGGTTGATGGGCATCGTTTGGGGGTTGCGTCCCGGTGACGTATACTTCGCCCCTTTGTACCGATTTGTCCCCCGGTAATCAATAGCGGGGGCCATCGACCCGAGCGACACCGGGCACATACCGAGCACATACCGAGCACATACCGAGCATACACCGAGAGAGTTACCCCATGTTCCAGAGCCTCAGCGAAAGATTGTCCCAGAGCCTGCGCAGCATCACCGGCAAGGCCAGGCTGACGGAGGAGAACATCCAGGACACCCTGCGCGAGGTCCGCATGGCGCTGCTCGAGGCGGACGTGGCATTGCCGGTGGTGAAGCAGTTCGTGGAGTCGGTCAAGCAACGCGCCCTCGGCCAGGAGGTGATGAAGAGCCTCAGCCCCGGCCAGGCGTTCCTCAAGATCGTGCAGGCGGAGCTGGAGGCGGTCATGGGCACCGCCAACGAAGGGCTCGACCTGAACGTCCAGCCGCCAGCGGTCATATTGATGGCCGGCCTGCAGGGCGCCGGCAAGACCACCACCGTCGCCAAGCTGGCGCGCCTGCTCAAGGAGCGCGACAAGAAGAAGGTGACGGTGGTGAGCGCCGACGTCTACCGCCCCGCGGCGATCAAGCAGCTCGAGACCCTGGCCGCCGAGGTGGGGGTCGACTTCTTCCCCAGCGACGCACAGCAGAAGCCGGTGGCGATCGCCAAGGCGGCGCTGGAACATGCGCGGATCAAGTTCAGCGACGTCCTGATCATCGACACCGCCGGCCGCCTCGCCGTGGACCAGGCGATGATGGCCGAGATCGCCGAACTGGAGAAGGCGATCAAGCCGGTGGAGACCCTGTTCGTGGTGGACGCCATGACCGGCCAGGACGCCGCCAACACGGCCAAGGCGTTCGGCGAGACCCTGCCCCTCACCGGGGTGATCCTCACTAAGGTGGACGCGGATACCCGCGGGGGTGCGGCCCTCTCGGTGCGCTCGGTCACCGGCAAGCCGATCAAGTTCCTGGGCGTGGGCGAGAAGACCGCCGCCCTGGACCCCTTCCACCCGGACCGCCTCGCCTCGCGCATCCTGGGCATGGGAGACGTCCTCTCCCTGATCGAGGAGGCGGAACAGAAGGTCGACAAGGAGAAGGCGGCGAAACTGGCCCGCAAGGTCAAGAAGGGCCAGAAGTTCGACCTCGAGGATTTCCGCGACCAGCTGCAGCAGATGAACAACATGGGCGGCATCACCGGCATGCTCGACAAGCTGCCGGGCATGGGCAACGTCGCTCAGATGGCCCAGCAGAACATGGATATGAAGTTGTTCGCCCGCATGGAGGCAATGATCAACTCCATGACCCCGAAGGAGCGCCGCAACCCGGACCTGATCCAGGGCTCCCGCAAGCGCCGCATCACCCAGGGCTCCGGCACCCAGGTCCAGGACCTCAACCGCCTGCTGAAGCAGCACAAGCAGATGCAGAAGATGATGAAGAAGATGAAGGGCGGCGGCATGGAGAAAATGATGCGCGGGCTCGGCGGGATGATGCCACCCGGCGGCGGTGGTCCCGGCGGCCCTGGCGGGGGCTTTCCTTTCAGGTAAGTATTCAATCCCCAGTCCGATGAAAGCGCTGACTCCAGCGTGAAATTGTTCTGAGCAGGCTAATGGAACGGCGTCGAACCGGGTATCGATTGAGGGGACTCGCCGTGAATACATAACCGATAAAGCGGGGCAGGCCCTCCATGTAGGCTCGTATCGGCCATCCATGGCCTCAACGGTCCCCTCAATCGATACCCGGTCCGACGCCTTCGTGACTTGATCTCAAGGTTTAGTCGGATCTACCAGTTGGCTACGAATTTAGAGCGATGTGCGCGCAAAGCATTGAGGTGCCGAACCATGCAGGGCTTGCCGGGACCGTTGAGCGCATGGACGCGCGATACGAGCCTACATGGATGTATTCACGGCGGGTCCCGGCAAGCCCTGCATGGTTTGGCGCCGGTCCGGTAGAGAAAAGAATCGCTGATCGCCTAACCACCCGAAACTACTGAAAAATTCCGTCCCCGGGGGCTTTAAAAACCGCCCCAGTTTCCGTATGATACGCCACCTTTCCGGCCCGCTGGCCGGGTTTTGTCGTGGGTCTTTGTGCGAGTTCGCTGCAGATCCCCTTAATTTTCCAGGATATTTGAGAAAATGGTAACAATTCGTCTTTCCCGCGGGGGTGCCAAGAAGCGTCCTTTCTACCATCTGACCGTGACCGATTCCCGCAATGCGCGCGACGGCCGCTTCATCGAGCGCGTCGGCTTCTTCAATCCGGTCGCCCGCGGCCAGGAAGAGCGCCTGCGTGTCGATACCGACCGCGTCGAGTACTGGAAGAGCCAGGGCGCCACGCTGTCCGAGCGTGTCGCGAAGCTGGTGAAGGAAGCCGCCGCGGCCTGATGGCCGGTACCGGGTCCGGGCAGGAGCGGACCGGGTTGCAGGGCGGACCCGACAGCGACCAGAGGCTGGTGGTCGGCAGGATCACCGGCTGTTACGGCGTGAGGGGTTGGGTGAAAGTACACACCTATACCGATACCCCAGAGAATTTCCTGGGGTTCGGCAAGTGGATGGTAAAGCGTCGCGGCGGGCCCGAGCCCGTCGAGTTCGACGAAGGGCGGCCCCACGGCAAGGGCCTGGTGGCCCATATCGCCGGGGTGGACGACCGCACGGCGGCCGAGGCTTACCGGGGGCTGGAGGTGACAGTCCCCGCCCAGAGCCTGCCGGCCCTCGAGGCGGGTGAGTATTACTGGCACCAGCTGCAGGGACTGCAGGTGTGGTGCACCGAAGGGGAGCAGCGGGCGCTGCTCGGCCGGGTGGATTACCTGATCGAAACCGGCGCCAACGATGTGCTGGTGATCGCGCCCTGCGAGGGCAGCGTCGACGATCGCGAGCACCTGGTGCCGTACCTGCCCGGCGACGTGGTGACCCGGGTGGATCCAGAGGAAGGCGTATTAGAGGTGGACTGGTACATTCACGAGTGAGTGGCCGGGCCGGAGGCGGGCGCAGGACCGGCAGGGGCGAGGCGCGATGCGAATTGCACTGGTAAGCCTGTTCCCGGAGATGTTCAGCGCGGTGACCGAACACGGGGTCACCGGCAGGGCGGTGGCCCAGGGCGTGGTGAGCGTCAGCCACTGCAATCCGCGGGACTTCACCGCGGACCGTCATCGCACGGTGGACGACCGGCCCTACGGCGGCGGTCCGGGCATGGTGATGAAGATAGAGCCTCTGCGCCAGGCAATAGCCGCTGCGCGGGAGGCGGTGGGGCCGGGGGCGAGGGTGATCTACCTCTCGCCACAGGGCGAGCGTTTCGACCACCGCAGGGCGGTGGCGCTGGCCGGCGAGGAGGCGTTGATCCTGGTCGCCGGTCGCTACGAGGGGGTGGACGAGCGCCTGCTCGAGACCGAGATGGACGAGGAACTGTCCATCGGGGACTACGTATTGAGCGGCGGTGAACTGGCCGCGATGGTGGTGATCGACGCGGTGACCCGCCAGCTGCCCGGGGTGCTGGGGCATGAGCAGTCGGCCCAGGAGGACTCCTTTGCGGACGGCCTGCTGGACTGCCCGCACTACACCCGCCCCGAGGCGTATCGGGGCAGGCAGGTACCGGAAGTATTGCTCAGCGGCAATCACGAGGAGATTCGCCGCTGGCGCCTGAAGCAGGCACTGGGCAGGACGTTGGAGCGCCGTCCCGACCTGCTGGCAGGCAGGGCGCTGACGCCCGAGGAAGAGACACTGCTGGCGGAATACCGCCGCGAACAGGAAACCAGCTAAGTTAGGCTAGCTGTGAAGCTACCATTGATATCCAACAGGAGCGCGCCATGAGCACCAACAAGATCATTTCTCAGCTTGACGCTGAACAGATGCAAAAGGAACTGCCTGAATTCAGCCCCGGTGACACCGTGGTGGTCCAGGTCAAGGTAAAAGAGGGCAACCGGGAGCGCCTGCAGGCCTTCGAGGGCGTGGTCATCGGCAAGCGCAACCGCGGCCTCAACTCCGCCTTCACCGTGCGCAAGATCTCCCACGGCGTCGGCGTGGAGCGGACCTTCCAGAGCTACAGCCCGCTGGTGGACAGCGTCCAGGTCAAGCGCCGCGGTGACGTGCGCCAGGCCAAGCTGTACTACCTGCGCGAACTGAGCGGCAAGGCGGCGCGCATCAAGGAGAAACTCTCCAGCTGAGCGTCCACGGTGCATTCCCGAAGCGGCCCGCTGTGGCCGCTTTTTTATGGTCATCGCACAATAGCGGGAGTGGCTCGGGCTACACCGGCCCCGGGCAGGCCATACATTTTCAGTCGCGGCCCGATATCCGCTTGGTGAAAATGTATTAGCAGGGATTCGATGCTTTGGCTTTTTTATCGGGTTTGACCATCCAGACCTGTCCCTGCATCACAGATCCGATCTCCTGATGTGAGCTCAGATCCTGCCAGTTGCCTTTGCGATCCGTGTTACTTTACAGGCCCATGCAAACGGACGATCACGAACACCCCGAAATCGAACGCTACATCGACGCGATGTGGATGGAGAAGGGGTTGAGTGACAATACGCTCTCCTCCTACCGCCGCGACCTGCGCCAGTTCAACGACTGGCTGGTGGCCAACCGGCGCAGTTCGGTGCTGGGGGCGGACCGCTCCTCGCTGCAGGCCTACCTCGGCGCGCGCCTGCGGCAGGGGCAGTCCCAGCGCTCCACCGCCCGCTTCATGTCCTGCGCCCGGGGCTTCTATCATTACCTGCTGCGGGAGGGGCGTATCACCGTCGACCCCACCCTGGACGTCGACAGCCCCCGGCTCGGGCGGCCGCTGCCCAAATCCCTGTCCGAGGCGGACGTGGAGCGGCTGCTCGAGGCGCCCGATCTCGACGATCCGCTGGAGTTCCGGGACCGGACCATGCTGGAGCTGCTTTACGCCTGCGGCCTGCGGGTGAGCGAACTCACCGGTCTGCAGGTGACGCAGGTGAGCCTCAACCAGGGGGTGGTGCGGGTGTTCGGCAAGGGCAGCAAGGAGCGGCTGGTGCCGATGGGGGAGGAGGCGCAGCTCTGGCTGCAGCGCTACATGAAGGGGCCGCGGGCGGAATTGCTCCGGGGCATTCCCTGTGACGTGGTCTTTCCCAGCCGCCGCGGCAGCCAGATGACTCGCCAGGCCTTCTGGTATCGTATTAAAATCCACGCCCGGCGCGCCGGGATAAAACGTGAGCTGTCGCCCCATACCCTGCGCCACGCCTTCGCCACGCACCTGCTCAATCACGGGGCGGATCTGCGGGTGGTGCAGATGTTGCTGGGCCATAGCGATCTCACCACCACGCAGATCTACACCCACGTGGCCAAGCAGCGCATGCAGGAACTGCACGCGCAGCACCACCCGAGGGGTTGAGACGCGGGTAAAAGGTGGGACAATGGCACAGGAACTAAACCGGCGCACCCCGCTCCAATGAGCATTGCCGAAACACACACCGCGGGTCGAAGACCCGCGCTACCCGAGGACAACGCATGATCTCCCGAATTCTGCCGCTGCTGCTGGCCGCTTCCGTACTCTTTTCCACCAGCGGGGCCTCCGCGGGGGAACCGGTGAGCAAGCCGGTGGCCGACAAGCTGCGCGCCGCGCTGGAGAACCCGGCCATGGGCCTGAAGGTGGCCACCGTCGAGACCAGTGAGATCGACGGCCTCTACGAGGTGCAGTTCGAAAACGGGCCCCTGGTTTACGCGACCCCCGGCGGCGACCATTTCATCCTCGGCGACCTGTTTGCCGTGCAGGAGGGCGGGTTCGTGAATCTGGCGGAGCAGCGGCGCGACGGGGAGCGGGCCGCGAAGCTGGCCGCCATCGACAGAAGTGACATGATCATATTCCCCCCCGAGGGCGAGCCGCGCGCCAGCATCTCCGTATTCACTGATACGACCTGTTTCTACTGCCAGAAACTGCACAAGGAGGTCCCGGAGCTGAACAAGCGCGGGGTGGAGGTGCGCTACCTCGCCTACCCGCGCGGCGGTATGGGCTCTGACGGCTATAAGCAGCTGGTCACCGCCTGGTGCGCGAAGGATCCCCAGGACACCCTTACCCGCCTGAAGAACCGGGAGAAGGTGCCGGAGAACCTGTGCAAGGAGAACCCGGTGGCGGCCCAGTACCAGCTCGGCCAGGAACTGGGCGTGCGCGGCACCCCTGCCCTGGTCACCGGGGAGGGACAGATGATCCCCGGCTACCAGTCCGCCGATGAACTGATGGTCACCCTCGGCCTCAAGAAATAGGTCCGCGCCCGGTCGGCGGGCGAATACCACAAATTATGCTGGGTCCGGCCCGTGCCGCGTTGACAGGGCAGGGTGGACTCAGTACTGTTTGCCACCTTCTCAAAACATCATCGCGACCCGCCAGGGCCGCCAGCAGAGTTTTTGTCGTGGACGAACAGTTTCGGCGCATCGCGCGCCTCCCGCCCTACGTCTTCAATATCATCGGGGAGCTGAAACAGCAGGCCCGCGCGGCGGGCGAGGACATCATCGACTTCGGGATGGGCAATCCCGACCAGCCGACCCCCGACTTCATCGTCGACAAACTGGTGGAGACGGCGCGCCGGGGCGACACCCACCGCTACTCCCAGTCCAAGGGCATTCCACGCCTGCGCAAGGCGATCTGCGACTGGTACCGGCGCCGCTACGACGTCGACCTGGACCCCGCCACGGAAGCGATCGTCACCCTCGGCTCCAAGGAGGGGCTGGCGCACCTGGCCCTGGCCACCACGGGCCCGGGGGACGCGGTGCTGGTGCCGAACCCTTCCTACCCGATCCACCCCTACGGTTTCGTGATCTCCGGTGCGGACATCCGCCACGTGCCCATGGGCGAGGACGAGGGGGCCTTCTTCACCGAGCTGGAGAAGGCGATCCACAACAGTTACCCGCGCCCCAAGATGCTGGTGCTCAACTTCCCCTCCAACCCCACCGCCCACTGCGTGGAGCTGGACTTTTACGAGAAGGTGGTCGCGATCGCCCGGGAGTACGGCATCTGGGTGGTGCAGGACCTGGCCTACGCGGACCTCTGCTACGACGGCTACGTGGCGCCCTCCATCCTCCAGGTCGAGGGGGCCCGGGAGGTCGCCGTCGAATTTTTCAGCATGTCCAAGAGCTATAACATGCCCGGCTGGCGGGTGGGCTTCTGTTGCGGCAACCGGACGCTGATCGCCGCGCTGGCGCGGATCAAGTCCTACCTCGACTACGGCATGTTCACCCCGATCCAGGTGGCGGCGATTGCCGCGCTGGAGGGAGACCAGAGCTGTGTGCAGGAGATCTGCGCCATGTACAAGGGGCGCCGGGACGTCCTGTGCGAGGGGCTCAACGCCGCCGGCTGGCCGGTGACCCCGCCCCGGGCGACCATGTTCGTGTGGGCGAAGATCCCGGCGTTCTACCGGGAGATGGGGTCGCTGGAGTTCAGCAAGAAGCTGCTGCACGACGCGAAGGTGGCGGTCTCTCCCGGCGTCGGCTTCGGCGAATACGGCGAGGGCTACGTGCGCTTCGGCCTGATCGAGAACCGCCACCGCACGCGCCAGGCGATCCGCAGCATCAAGCGCATGATCAGGAACGACGGCTGCGCCTGACGGGCGGGCGGTGACTTACCCGGGTGACCCGACAACAACCATGAGCGATCAATCAGTGAACATCGGAATCTGCGGTCTGGGCACCGTGGGCGGCGGTACCTTCAACCTGCTCGAGAAGAATGCCGCGATCATCGCCGCAAGGGCCCTGGCGCCCCTGCGGGTCGTCCACGTCGGCGCGCGGCGGGACAACCCCGACTGCGACCTCGGCAGCACCCGCCTCAGCCGCGACATCTTCGCGGTGGCGCGCGACCCCGAGGTCGATATCCTGGTGGAGCTGATCGGCGGCACCACCGTGGCGAAGGAGCTGGTCGAGCTGGCCATCCGCGAAGGCAAGCACGTGGTGACGGCCAACAAGGCGCTGATCGCCGAGTGCGGCAACGAGATTTTCGCCCTGGCCCAGGAGCACGGGGTCGAGGTGCGCTTCGAGGCGGCGGTGGCCGGGGGGATCCCGATCATCAAGGCGCTGCGCGAGGGGCTGGCCGGCAACCGCATCGAGTGGCTGGCCGGTATCATCAACGGCACCGGCAACTTCATCCTCACCGAGATGCGCAACAGGGGCCGGGAGTTCGCCGAGGTGCTGGCGGAGGCCCAGGCCCTGGGCTACGCCGAAGCCGATCCCACCTTCGACGTGGAGGGGATCGATGCCGCCCACAAACTGGTCATCCTCGCCTCCATCGCCTTCGGCATCCCCCTGCGCTTCGAGTCGGTCTACACCGAGGGCATCACCCGCCTGACTCCCCAGGACGTCGACTACGCGGAGGAACTGGGTTACATCATCAAGCACCTCGGGGTCGCCAAGCAGAACGGCGAAGGGGTGGAGCTGCGCGTGCACCCCACGCTGATCCCGGACCACCGCCTGCTGGCGGACGTCGACGGGGTGACCAATGCCATCCTGGTGGAGGGCGACGCCGTGGGCCCCACGCTCTACTACGGCGCCGGCGCTGGGGCCAGGCCCACCGCATCGGCGGTGGTATCGGACCTGGTCGACCTGGCGCGGGACCTGGGGGCGGGCCAGTCCTGCCGGATGCCGCCCCTGGGGGTGGCCGCGGCGGAGGTGCGCGACCTGCCGATCGTCCCCATGGCGCAGGTCCAGACCCCCTGGTACCTCCGGATCGAGGCGGAGGACCGGCCCGGCGTCCTGTCGAAGGTGGCGAGCATCTTCAGCGACCTCGGCATCAGCATCGAGGCGCTGATCCAGAAGGCGCCGGCGGCGGGGCAGACCCGGGTGCCCCTGATCATGCTGACCAACAGGGCGCCCCAGGGGCTGGTGGACGAGGCGGTGCGCGCCATCGAGGCGCTGGATGCCATTGCGGGGGAGGTCACCCGCATCCGGGTGGAGGCCCTGGACGGATAACAGGTAACGGTTCATGAAATACATCAGTACCCGCGGCCAGGCGCCCGCACTCGATTTCGAAGAGGTCCTGCTCACCGGCCTCGCCGCCGACGGCGGGCTCTACGTGCCGGAGCGGCTGCCCGCCTTCAGCGAGGCCGAGATAGCGGCCATGGCCGCCCTCGACTACCCGGCGCTGGCGGAGAAGATCATCGCCCCCTTCGTCGGGGAGTGCATCCCGGCGGCGGACCTCAGGACCATCCTGGAAGAGACCTACGCCGTGTTCCGCCACAACGCGGTGGCGCCCCTGGTGCAGATCGACGCGAGCCAGTGGGTGCTCGAACTGTTTCACGGGCCGACCCTGGCCTTCAAGGATTTCGCCCTGCAGCTTCTGGGGCGGCTGCTCGACTACGTCCTGGAGCGCAGGCACCGGAAGGTGGTAATCATGGGCGCCACTTCCGGCGACACCGGGTCGGCGGCGATCGAGGGGTGCAAGCGCTGCCACAACATCGACATCTTCATTCTCCATCCTCACCAGCGGGTCTCGGAGGTGCAGCGCCGGCAGATGACCACCGTGGTCGGGGACAACATCCACAACCTCGCGGTGCAGGGCAACTTCGACGACTGCCAGGCGATGGTCAAGGCGAGCTTCGGCGACCGCAGTTTCCTCCCGGAAGACCGGGGGCTTGTGGCAGTCAACTCCATCAACTGGGCGCGGATCATGGCCCAGATCGTCTACTACTTCTATGCGGCGGTGGCCCTCGGCGCGCCGGCGCGGAAGGTGGCCTTCTCCGTGCCCACCGGCAACTTCGGCGACATCTTCGCCGGCTACCTGGCGCAGCAGATGGGGCTGCCGGTAGAGCGCCTGATCATCGCCACCAATCGCAACGACGTGCTGCACCGGGTGATGACCACCGGCACCTACGGGCGGCAGGCGCTGGAGCACAGCCTGTCGCCGAGCATGGACATCACCGTCTCCAGCAACTTCGAGCGCCTGCTGTTCGATCTCTATGACCGCGACGGCGGCGCCATCGCCGACCTGATGAAGCGGTTCGACAGCGGCGACATCCGCTTTTCCGACACCGCCATGGCCCGGGCCCGGGCGCTCTTCTCCAGCCACTGCGTCCCCGACGAGGAGACCTGCGGCCAGATCGCCAGCACCTGGCGGGAGTGTGAGTACCTGCTCGATCCGCACAGCGCCATCGGCGTCAGGGCCGCCCTGCAGTCCGGCCTCGACCGCGCCGTGCCCGTCATCACCCTGGCCACCGCCCATCCCGCCAAGTTTCCGGAGGCGATCAGGCGCGCCGGGCTGGACGAGGAGGCGGGGCTGCCGCTGCACCTGCGCGATCTTTTCGAGCGCACCGAGCGCTACGAGGTGCTGCCCAATGAACTCGCCGCCGTGCAGGATTTCATGGCCCGCAATATCAACGCCTGAGGCGCCCCCGTGGAGAAGGTGATCCGCAGGCGCAGCGGCCCTCCCGTGGAGGCGCTTGCCGATGGGGACCTGCCGCCCCTGCTGGCGCGCATCTACGGCGCCCGCGGCATCCGCTCCCGCGAGGAGCTGGACCTGGGGCTTGCGCAGCTGCTTCCCCCCGACACCCTGTTGCACGCTGACCTCGCCGCCGTTCTTCTCGCCGATGCCCTCGCCGCCGACCGCCGTATCCTGGTGGTGGGGGATTTCGATGCGGACGGCGCCACCAGCACGGCGCTCGCGGTGTCCGCCCTGCGCGAATTCGGCGCGACGCAGGTGGATTACCTCGTTCCCAACCGCTTCGACTACGGCTACGGCCTCACCCCGGAGATCGTGGCGCTGGCGGCGGAGCGCTCGCCGGCGGTGATCGTCACCGTGGACAACGGCATCTCCAGTCTCGAGGGTGTCGCCGCGGCCAAGGCGCTGGGCATTGCGACCCTCATCACGGACCACCACCTGGCGGGGCGCGAACTGCCGGCGGCGGACGTCATCGTCAACCCCAACCAGCCGGGCTGCGACTTTCCCAGCAAGAACCTGGCGGGGGTCGGGGTCATTTTCTACATCATGCTGGCCCTGCGCGCGGAGCTCCGGCGCCGCAACTGGTTCGCCGGGCGGGAGGAGCCGAACCTGGCGCGCTACACCGACCTGGTCGCCCTCGGCACGGTGGCCGACGTGGTCCCCCTGGATCGCAACAACCGCATCCTGGTGGCGGCGGGCCTCAAGCGGATCCGCGCGGGCCAGGCCCGCCCGGGCATCATGGCGCTGCTGGAGATCGCCTCCCGTCGGCCGGCGGGCGTGGTCGCCTCCGACCTCGGCTTCGCGGTGGGCCCCCGGATCAACGCCGCGGGCCGCCTGGACGACATGTCTATCGGCATCGAGTGCCTGCTCAGTGAGACACCTGCGACGGCCCGGACGCTGGCGCAGCAGCTGCACCAGCTCAACCAGGACCGGCGCCTCATCGAGCGGGAGATGCAGGAGGAGGCCCTGCGGTTCCTGGCCGGCCTGCAGCTGGAGCAGGCGGATGAGCCGCCGGTGGCCATGACTCTCTACCAGCCGGGCTGGCACCAGGGGGTGATCGGCATCCTCGCCTCGCGCATCAAGGAGCGGCTGCACCGGCCCACCATCGCCTTCGCCGACGGCGATCCGGGGCAGATCAAGGGCTCGGCGCGCTCCATCCCGGGCATCCACATCCGCGACGTGCTCGACGCGGTGGCCACCCGCCACCCGGGCCTTATCAGCAAGTTCGGCGGCCACGCCATGGCTGCGGGTCTCAGTCTGTCCCGGGACGCCTACGAGGATTTCACCCGGGCCTTCGTCGAGGAGGTGGCGCGTCACGCGAAGGAGGTGCACTTGCAGGCGGTGATCGAATCCGACGGCGAACTGAGTGCGGAGGATTTCCAGCTGGACCTCGCCACCCGGCTGCGCTTCGCCGGCCCCTGGGGCCAGCATTTCCCGGAGCCGGTCTTCGACGGCCGCTTCCGGCTCGTGGACCAGCGGCTGGTGGGCGAGAAGCACCTGAAGATGGTTCTGGCCCTGCCTGGGAGCGAGGCGCTGGTCGACGCCATCGCCTTCAACGTCGACACCGACTGCTGGCCTGATCTGGCGGCGGAGCAGGTGGAGATCGCCTACCGGCTGGACGTGAACGAGTTTCGCGGCCAGCGGTCGGTGCAGTTGGTGGTGGAGCATCTCGAACCCGTCCCTGCCGGGCACTAGGAGTGCGCGCCCGCCTACGGTAAAATGCGCGGCTTTTCACCAACCTGGTCACTTCGATGCTGGAAATCAACCCGTTGCTGCAGAAACTCAAGGACATCGAGGCGCGTACTGACGTGCTCAGGGGGTATCTTTGACTTCGCTAACCGCAAGGAGCGCCTCGCGGAGGTAGAGCTCGAGCTCGCGGAGCCCAGTGTCTGGGACGACCCGGAGCGGGCCCAGGAGCTGGGGCGGGAGCGCGCCTCGCTGGAGAGCATCGTCCATACCATCGAGAAGCTCACCACGGGCGCGTCTGATGCGGGCGACCTGCTGGAGATGGCCTCGGCGGAGGATGACGCCGACACCGTCGGCGAGATCGAGTCGGAGATCGGCGGCCTGGAGAAGCTGCTGGAGCAGCTGGAGTTCCGGCGCATGTTCCAGGGCGAGATGGACGCCAACAATGCCTTCCTCGACATCCAGGCGGGCTCTGGCGGCACTGAGGCCCAGGACTGGGCGGAGATGCTGTTGCGTATGTATCTGCGCTGGGGCGAGGCGCGGGGCTTCAAGACGGAGTTGATCGAGGTCTCCGCGGGGGAGGTGGCGGGCATCAAGAGCGCCACTATCAAGTTCGACGGCGACCACGCCTTCGGCTGGCTGCGCACCGAGACGGGGGTGCACCGCCTGGTTCGCAAGTCCCCCTTCGACTCCGGCAACCGCCGCCACACCTCCTTCGCCTCGGTCTTCGTCTCCCCGGAGATCGACGACAATATCGAGATCGACATCAACCCCGCGGACCTGCGGGTGGACACCTACCGGGCCAGCGGCGCGGGCGGCCAGCACGTCAACAAGACCGACTCGGCGGTGCGTCTCACCCACCACCCGAGCGGCATCGTGGTGCAGTGCCAGACCGAGCGGTCCCAGCACCAGAACCGCGACAACGCGATGAAGCTACTGCGCGCCAAGCTCTACGAGATGGAGATCCTCAAGCGCAGCGCCGAGAAGCAGGCGATGGAGGACAGCAAGGCGGACATCGGCTGGGGCAGCCAGATCCGCTCTTACGTGCTGGACCAGTCCCGCATCAAGGACCTGCGCACCGGCGTGGAGACCAGCAACACCCAGGCGGTGCTCGACGGCGACATCGACCCGTTCATCGAGGCCTCGCTGAAGAGCGGCCTGTAAGGAAAAGCGCATGAGTGACAAGGACCCTGCGGTGGAACCCGCGCAGGACGAGAACAGGCTGATCGCCGAGCGGCGCGACAAACTCGCGCAGATCCGCAGCCGGCGGAACGCCTTTCCCAACGACTTCCGGCGCACGGCGATGGCGGGGCACCTGCAGCGCGAGTATGGCGCCTGCGCCAAGGAGGAGCTCGAGCGGGCCGGTGAGGAGTATGCGGTCGCGGGGCGGGTGATCCGCAACCGCGGGGCCTTCCTGCTGATCCAGGACGACTCCGGCCAGATCCAGCTCTACATCGACCGCAAGGCGCTGGACGAGGAGACCCTGGCGGAGATCAAGGGCTGGGATCTCGGCGACATCGTCGGCGCCCGCGGGCCGATCCACAAATCCGGGAAGGGCGACCTCTACATCAACATGCGCGAGGCGCGCCTGCTCACCAAGGCCCTGCGGCCACTGCCGGACAAGTACCACGGCCTCCACGACCAGGAGCTGCGCTACCGCCAGCGCTACGTCGACCTGATCGTCAACCCCGACTCGCGCGAGGTGTTCCGCACCCGCTCGAGAATCATCGACTTCGTGCGCGACTACATGAGCGAGCGCGACTTCATGGAGGTCGAGACCCCCATGATGCAGGTGATCCCCGGAGGCGCCGCCGCCAGGCCCTTCGTCACCCACCACAACGCCCTCTCCCTCGACATGTACCTGCGCATCGCCCCGGAGCTCTACCTGAAGCGGCTGGTGGTGGGCGGCTTCGAGCGGGTCTTCGAGATCAACCGCAGCTTCCGCAACGAGGGGCTCTCGACCCGGCACAACCCGGAGTTCACGCACCACCACGGTGGCCTACCAGGGGGGGCGCTACGATTTCGCCGAGCCCTTCCGGCGCATGACCGTGTTCGACTCGATCCTCGAATTCAACCCGGACATCACCGCCGGTCGGCTCTCGGACGAGGCGGCCGCGCGGGAAATCGCCGGCGGGCTCGGGATCGAGGTGAAACCGAACTGGGGGCTCGGCAAGGTGCAGCTCGAGATCTTCGAGAAAACCGTGGAGCACCGGCTGGACCAGCCCTGCTTCATCACCGCCTATCCCACGGAGGTCTCCCCCCTGGCGCGCCGCAGCGAGGCCGACCCCTTCGTCACCGATCGCTTCGAGTTTTTTGTCGGCGGCCGGGAGCTGGCCAACGGCTTTTCCGAGCTCAACGATCCCGAGGACCAGGCGGAGCGGTTCCTCGCCCAGGTGGCCGAGAAGGAGGCCGGAGACGAAGAGGCGATGCACTACGACCATGACTACATCCGCGCCCTGGAGTACGGCATGCCGCCCACGGCGGGGGAGGGTATCGGGATCGACCGGCTGGTGATGTTCCTCACGGATTCTCCCTCGATCCGCGACGTCCTGCTGTTTCCCCATATGCGTCCCGAGTAGTGCTTCTCGCGATTTGGCGGCAGGTGTTACACTCGGGAAAAAGTTTTCGTCGAGGCCGCCACTTGCCACCTGTCCGATCGCCGCTGCTAATCGTCGCCCTCGGCCTTGCGCTGCAGGCCTGTACCACCGCCACCACCGCACCACCGGCGCCGCAGACTGAGGCGTCGGCGCCCCGGGCCGAGCAACCGGAGCCCGAGCCCGAGCTGACCCTGAACCTGCCCGAGCAGAAGAACTGCACCTGCGTTGGCGACGAAAAGCCAAAACCGGACCCGACTTTCCTGGAGAGGGGTTTTACCGCGCTGGCGGACGGGGACCACATCGAGGCCATCCAGCATTTCCAGCGCTACCAGCGCCTCGAAACATCGCCGCAGTCGGACTGGGAGTCGGCGATCGCCATCGCGTACGTCAGCATACTGCCGCGCGGACCGTTCTACGACCCGGAGGCGGCCCGCGAGGCCTTCAGGAAACTGCGGAAGGTGGACACCGACGACTGGGAACTGCACGAAACCAGCCAGTTCATGCGACAGGTGCTGGCCAATTTCCTGACGATGTACCGGCACATCGACGACCTGGAAAGCGCGAACGCCACGCTCAAGGCCGACCTGGAGAAACGCGAGGAGGCGCTCAGGCGGCTGCGCGAGCTGACTCTGGGTCAGAAGGGAGCAAAATAGTGAAGGTGGAGCCGGTTCCCGGCGCGCTCTCCACCCTGATCGACCCCCCCATCAGGCTGCAGTAGTCCCGGCAGATGGCGAGCCCCAGGCCGGTGCCGCCGTAGTTGGCGCTGGTGGAGGCGTCCGCCTGTACGAAGGCGTCGAAGACCTTCGCCTGCTGCTCCTGGTCCATGCCGATCCCCGTATCGCCGACGCCAAATTCCAGCCACCCCTCACGCCCCGGAATCTGCCGCGCGGTCACGGTGATGGTCCCGTCCCGGGTGAACTTGCAGGCGTTGCTCAGCAGGTTGGTGAAGATCTGCCGGAATTTGGAGGAATCGTTGTAGATCAGTGGCAGGTCGCTGAAATCGCCGCTCTGCAGCACGTTGTTGTTTTCCCTGAGCAGCGGGGCGAGAGCGTCGCACACCTGACCCAGGATCTCCCCGGGAGGGAACTCCTCGCAGTGCAGCTCCATCTTGCCGGTCTCGATCTTGGAGAGGTCGAGGATGTCGTTGATCAGATCGAGCAGCTGGCGGCCGGAGAGGATGATCTTGTCCAGGTCGTAGCGGAACTGTTCCTTGTCTACCGCGCCCTGGTCGGCGAGTTCGTCGTGCAGCATCTCGCTGTAGCCGATGATCGCATTGAGGGGGGTGCGCAGCTCGTGACTGACATTGGCGAGGAACAGGCTCTTCGCCGCGTTGGCCTCGTCCGCGGCGTCGCGGGCCTGGCTGACGTCCTCCATCGCGTTGCGCAGCTTTTCCGACATCTCGTTGAACGCCGCGGCGAGTTCCCCGAGCTCGCCGGTGTCGGCGATGTTGTCGATGCGGTAGTCGAGGTCGCCGGCGCCGATCCGCCGGGTGCCGGTCTTCAGCCGCTTGAGCGACCTGTTGGTGTAGCGCACCAGGAAAAAGCCCAGGGTGGCGGTGAGGAAGATGGAGGTGAAGAAACCGATGACCGTGATGCGATCAGTCAGGGCGATGGTGCGGTCGATGATCGTGGCGCGCTGCACCGCGATAAAAGCCTGGCGCTGCTCCAGTTCCTTCAGCCGCTGGCTGGTCTCGAGGTAGGGCAGGGGGTCGTCCACGTCCGCGTCGTAGTCCGGGTCGTTGTAGTTCTGGTAGAACGCCTTCCACCCCGCGAGCAGGTTGCTGGCCGCCTGCCACAGCTTCTGGAAGTTGAGCTGGGTGACGTCGTGGCTCAAATTGCCGAGGTCCCTGATCTTGGCGGTGATCTCGTCGATATCCGCCACCGCCTGGCGCAACTCGTCGGCGTCGAGCTGGTCGTGGGTGGTCTCACGCAGGGTCGCCAGCACCAGGATCTGCTGGCGCTGGTCATCGAGCAACTGTTCCACCTCGGTGGAGAGCTGGGAAGCGGTCACCGAGTTGCGGTAGGCGATCATGCTCTCGTTCCGCGCGTAGCTGCCCCAGAAATGGGTGCCCACATTCACCGCGAACAGGATCAGGATGGTGACCAGCGACAGGGTGAGGCGGCGGCGTAAGCTCATTCGCCGGCCAGCGCCTCGATCTTGGCCAGCAGTCCGGGAAAGTCGACCGGCTTGGTGGCGTAGTCGTCGCAGCCCGCCTTGAGGGCGTTGCGCCGGTCCTGCTCCATGGCGTGGGCGGTGAGGGCGATGATGGGAATATGGTCGATGCGCTCATCCTCCCGCGCCAGGCGGCAGGCGGTCCAGCCGTCCATCACCGGCAGGTTCATGTCCATCAGCACCAGGCCGGGCTGCTCGTTGACCATCCGCTCGAGGGCCTGCTGGCCGTCCGCCGCGCTGATCACCGTGTAGCCCGCCCGGGACAGGCGCCGCATCAGCATGTCCCGGTTGAGCTCGTTGTCCTCCACCAGCAGGATGGGTCGGGGCTGGGTCATCCGCCTGCTCCTGTGTCGTCTGTGGTCCGCGGGGCCGCGCCGCGCGTCGTTCCCATCAGGCGCTCCCCAGGATCTGGTGCACCGTGATGGTCTCGCCGATCCCCTTCATGGTCACCTCCTGGCTCGACCCGACGCGGTAACTGCCGCTCAATTTCTGCAGGGTGCTGTCGGACACCAGGATCTCGCCGCCGGCGGTGATGTCCTCGATGCGCGAGGTGACGTTCATGGGGTGTCCCACGAAGCCGTACTTGCTGCGCCGCTCCGAGCCGATATTGCCGGCGATGACATCGCCGGTGTTGAGTGCGATGCCGGTGCTGATCTCCGGCAGGCCGTCGGCGCGGTTGGCGGCATTGATCCCCGCCATGGCGGCCTGCATGGCCAGGGCGCAGCGTACCGCCTGGTCGGCGTCGTCCTCCCGGCGCTGGGGCGCCCCGAACACGGCCAGGATGGCGTCGCCGAGGAACTCGTCGATGGTGCCGTTGTGGGCCATGATGATGTCGGTCATCGGTGCCAGATAGCGATTGATCAGGGTGACCACCTGGGCCGGCGCCAGATGTTCGCTGAGGGTGGTGAAGCCGCGGATGTCCGACATCATGATCGTCACCTCGCGCAGGTCGCCTCCCAGCTCCAGCCCCTCGGGGCGCTCGAGTATATCCGTGACGATCTCGTCGGAGAGGTAGCGGCCGAAGGTGGCGCGAATGAATTTCTCGTTGCGCTCCAGCTGCTGGCGGTACTTTTCCTCCCGGTCGTGCCAGCGCTTGCGCTCGATACCCGCCTTGATCCGCGCCTGCAGCAGCACCGGGTTGAAGGGCTTGAACAGGTAGTCGTCGGCCCCGGCCTCGATGCACTCGATGATGCCGTCCATGTCCTGGCTGCCGGAGATCACGATGACCGGGATGGCGCGCCAGTCGGGGTTGGCCTTGATCCGGCGCAGGACTTCGTGGCCGTCCATGCCGGGCATCATCAGGTCCAGCAGGACCACGTCGACGTCGGTCTGGCGCAGGGTCCGCAGGGCCTGCTTGCCGCCGTCCGCGGTGATCACGATGTGGCCGTGGCGGGAGAGATACCGCGCCACCAGCTCCCGGTTCTCCGGCAGGTCGTCCACCGCGAGGATGAAGCCGGGCTCCGACTCGATCACCCGCCCCTCCCGGGCCGGGTCGACGCTCCCGGCGCTATCGGCGGTCTGCAGCGCCTTGAGCAGGCGCGCCAGGGTGTCGTCCAGCTCGGGGTGACCGCCGCCGGTCTCCTCCCGCAGCAGTTCGGCGTAGCCGCGCACGGCCCCCACCACATTCATCAGGTCGTGCCGGTTCAGGGTATCCGCCCCGGCCGTGAGCATCTGCTGCAGGCGCTGTGCCCCATCGAACAGGCGGGAGAAGTCCTCCAGGTTGTCGCTGCCCAGTGCCTCGCGGCAGTTGTCGAAGCACTCCCGCAGCTCCACCACGGCGCGCAGCAGGAAATCGCTGGAGAGTGTGGCGGCTGGGCGCGTAGTGCTGGTCACCGGATGAAGTTATCCCTAGAATTGGTCCGCGAAGAGAGTATAACGAGGCATGGATAGCGGTGGAAACGCGCTTTTCGCGGATTGTCGCGACGGATGGCTGCCAAATTGCTCTTCATAGGTGCGCTTTCACAAAACTTTGGGTTACTATTATGAACCAAACCGCAAGGTTTGGGCTCACAACAATTCGGGTGCATTGATGCTGCAGCAAGTTGAACTATTCCGGGGTCTCACGCCTGACGAGCTGGAGACGCTGTCCGCCACCAGTACCACGCGCTCCTTTCCCAAGAATACGGTGGTAATCCACGAGAACGACCCGGCCGATTCGCTGTTCGTCATCGAGAGCGGCAAGGTCAAGGTCTACTGCAGCGACAAGAACGGCAAGGAGTTCATCATGAACACCCAGGGCGCCGGCGATTACTTCGGTGAACTGGCGCTGCTCGACGACTCCACCCGCTCTGCGTCGGTGCGTACGGTGGAGAAGTGTTCTTTCTGCATCATCTACAAGGAAGACTTCAACCGGGTGCTGGACGAGCATCCCAATATCGCCAAGCACCTGATCCGCAACCTGGCTCACCGCGTGCGCAAACTGACCGCGGATGTGAAGAGCCTGGCGCTGCAGGACGTCTACGGCCGGGTGGCCAACGTGCTGATGGACCTCTCGGAGGAGCGCGGCGACGGCACCCTCTACATCCCGGAGAAGCTCACCCAGCAGGATATCGCGGACCGGGTCGGCGCCTCGCGGGAAATGGTGGCGCGGATCCTCAAGGATCTTACCATTGGCGAGTATATCCGGTTCGAGGGGCGGCATATCATCATCAATACGCGGCTGCCGGCCAAGTATTGACTGACAGGCGCCACCAAGTACGGCAGGCTAACCGGCGCAGGCGATCTATAGCCCGCGCGTTATCCGTTCCAAAAGTATATTTTCTGGGGTATGGACCGGCGGCAAACCGGCTATCGGTTGTCGGGACACGCCGTGAATACGTACCCGATAAAGCGGGGCAGGCCCTCCATGTAGGCTCGTATCGCGCATCCATGCGCTCAACGGTCCCGACAACCGATAGCCGCTTTGCCGCCTGCAGTTAGTTCCCCATTTGCTTCGTCTTTTAATCAGTGGGTGTATCTGCGGATACCGGTTTGCTGTCTACGCCCGGTTCCCAGCTCCCGTATCGTGCCGTCAATGTGACCCTGACTACTTTTCTTCCTTCACATCTTTCACCGTAAGCCCCAGCCGGCCCTTCGCCAGCCTTGCCTCCACCTCGTCCCCGGGCGCCACCGTGCTGACGTCGGTCACGACCTTGCCCTGGCTGTCGGTGACGATGGCGTAGCCGCGCTGGAGGGTGGCCAGGGGGCTGAGGGAGTCGAGCATCTGGGCGAGGTGGGCCAGGCGCTGGCGGTTGCGTTCCAGTTGCTGGTGCATCGCCGCGTCGAGGCGCTGGCGCAGGCGTTCGGTGTCGCGCTGGAGCTGCTGCAGGCGCGGCAGGGGGGAGCGGGCGAGCAGGCGGCTCTCGAGCAGGGCGAGCTGGCTGCGGCGTCGTTGCAGCAGGTTGTGCTGGGCGCGGATCAGGCGCTGTTCCAGGTCGTCCAGGCGCTGGGCCTGCTCGCGCAGGCGGTGGCCGGGGTGTTTCAGGCGCTTCTGCAGGTGGGCGAGTTCGGTGGCGGCGGTGCTCAGTTTGCGGCGGATCAGGCGCACCAGGTTGGCCTCGATCGCCTGCAGGCGCTGCTGCAGCTCGCGCCGGTCGGGGCTCAGCAGTTCGGCGGCCGCGGACGGGGTGGGGGCGCGGTGGTCGGCGACCATGTCGGCGATACTGAAATCCACCTCGTGCCCCACGGCGCTGACCACGGGCAGGTCGCTGGCGGCGATGGCGCGGGCGACCACCTCCTCGTTGAAGGCCCACAGATCCTCCAGGGAGCCCCCGCCGCGGCCGACGATCAGGGCATCCAGGTCGATCTTCCCTTCCCGCTGCCAGCGGTTGGCCCGCTCGATGGCGGCGGCGATCTCGGCGGCCGCCCCCTCGCCCTGCACCGCCACCGGCAGCACGTGGACCGCAATCCACGGGGCGCGCCGTTGCAGTACCGTCAGGATGTCGTGGATGGCGGCGCCGGTGGGGGAGGTGATCACTCCCAGGCTGGAGACGCTCTCGGGCAGAGGTTGCTTGCGGTCGGCGTCGAACAGCCCCTCCGCCAGCAGTTTCGCCTTGAGCTTCTCGAAGGCCGCCTGCAGGGCGCCGGCCCCGGCGTGTTCCAGGTGCTCGACGATGAGCTGGAATTCGCCACGCCCCTCGTACAGGGAGACCCGGCAGCGCAGACGGATGTGGTCGCCGTTGTCCGGGGTGAATTTCATGCGCTGGTTGCGATTGCGGAACATGGCGCAGCGCACCTGCGCCCCGCTGTCCTTCAGTGAGAAATACCAGTGGCCGGAGGAGGGGGCGACAAAATTGCTCACCTCGCCCTCCACCCAGAGGAAGTCGAAGTGGCTCTCCAGCAGGGAACGCACCTGGCGGTTGAGCTGGGAGACCGTGAGGGCCACCGGGGAGGGGTCGGTGCTGAAGGGATTGCTCAAAGGGCCGCCCGGAACTTTTGTTTACCTTGACTGGAGCAGAGATTTATAATTGCACGTTTAACCCAGACCTGCCAGCCGGAGTCCCACCCTATGCTGCGAATCGCCCAGGAAGCCCTCACTTTTGACGACGTTCTGCTCCTGCCTGGGTACTCCGAGGTGGTGGCCACCGACGTCTCCCTGAAGACGCGGCTGACCCGCGAGATCGAACTGAATATCCCGCTGGTGTCGGCGGCTAAGGATACGGTCACCGAGTCGCGCCTGGCCATCGCCATGGCCCAGGAGGGCGGCATCGGCATCATCCACAAGAGCATGAGCATCGCCGAGCAGGCGGAGCAGGTGCGCAAGGTCAAGAAGTTCGAGAGCGGGATGGTCAAGGATCCCATCACCATCCAGCAGAGTGCCACCGTCGCCGAGCTGATCGAGCTGACCAGCGCCCACGGCATCTCCGGGGTGCCGGTGCTGGACGGCACGGACCTGGTGGGCATTGTCACCCGGCGCGACGTGCGCTTCGAGACCAACCCGCAGAAGGCGGTCTCCGCCATCATGACGCCGCGGGAGAAGCTGGTGACCGTGAAGGAGGGGGCCAGCTCGGAAGAGGTGCAGCGGCTGCTGCACCAGCACCGGATCGAGAAGATCCTGGTGGTGAACGACAACTTCGACCTCTGCGGCATGATCACGGTGAAGGATTTCGACAAGGCAGAGAGTTTTCCCTTCGCCTGCAAGGACTCCTATGGCCAGCTGCGGGTCGGCGCCTCGATCGGCACCAGCCCCGACACCGACGAGCGGGTCGAGGCCCTGGTGCGCGCCGGCGTCGACGTGCTGGTGGTGGATACCGCCCACGGCCACTCCCGCAACGTCATCGAGCGGGTGAAGCGGATCAAGGCGGATTACCCCTCGATGCAGGTGATCGGCGGCAATATCGCCACGGCCGCGGCGGCGGTAGCCCTCGCCGAGGCGGGGGTGGATGCGGTGAAAGTGGGCATCGGCCCCGGCTCGATCTGCACCACGCGGATCGTCACCGGCACGGGCGTGCCGCAGATTTCGGCGATTGCCAACGTCATGGAGGCGCTGAAGAGCACCGACATTCCCCTGATCGCCGACGGTGGCATCCGCTTCTCGGGCGACCTCGCCAAGGCGGTGGTGGCCGGCGCGCACTCGGTCATGATGGGCAGCATGTTCGCCGGCACCGAGGAGGCGCCGGGGGAAGTGGAGCTCTACCAGGGCCGCACCTACAAGGCCTACCGCGGCATGGGCTCCCTGGGGGCGATGGCCCAGCACCAGGGCTCTTCCGACCGCTACTTCCAGGACGCCAGCAAGGGCACCGAAAAGCTGGTACCCGAGGGGATCGAGGGGCGTGTGCCCTACAAGGGGCCGGTCTCCGCCATCATCCACCAGCTGATGGGCGGCCTGCGGGCGGCCATGGGTTACACCGGCAGCCTCGACATCCAGACCATGCGCACCCGTCCCGAGTTCGTGCGGGTGACTTCCGCCGGCATGTCGGAGAGCCACGTGCACGACGTCTCCATTACCAAGGAAGCGCCCAACTACCCCGTCCGATGAATCCGGGTCGGCGGCGATCCGTGCCGCCGCGCCCCTTCCGCCAACCTAGGACCAGACATGAGCGCTGACATTCACGCCCAGAGAATCCTCATTCTCGACTTCGGCTCCCAGTACACCCAGCTGATCGCCCGCCGCGTGCGGGAGGTGGGCGTCTACAGCGAGATTCACCCCTGGGACATGAGCGAGGAGGCGATACGCGCCTTCGCCCCCCGCGGGGTGATTCTCTCCGGCGGGCCGGAGTCGGTCGCCGCCGCTGCCTCCCCGCGGGCGCCGGCCTGCGTATTCGAGCTGGGGGTGCCCGTGCTCGGCATCTGCTACGGCATGCAGACCATGGCGGAGCAGTTCGGCGGCAGGGTCGAGGGCTCTCACATCAGCGAGTTCGGCTACGCCCAGATCGCCCTGGTGGGTGACGGCGGCCTGTTCCACGACATCCGCGATCACATCGACGAGCAGGGGAGGTCGCTCCTCGACGTCTGGATGAGCCACGGCGACAAGGTGGTGGAACTGCCGCCGGATTTCGAGCTGATCGCCGAGACCGCGAGCTGCCCCATCGCCGGCATGGCGCACCGGGAGAAGCCGTTCTATGGCATCCAGTTCCACCCGGAAGTGACCCACACCCTGCAGGGCAGGCGAATTATGGAGCACTTCGTGCTCGAGCAGTGCGGCTGCGAGGTACTGTGGACGCCGGCCAACATCGTGGAGGACGCCATCGCCCGGGTGCGCGAGACGGTGGGCGGCGACAAGGTGCTGCTCGGTCTCTCCGGCGGGGTCGACTCGTCGGTGGTGGCGGCGCTGCTGCACCGGGCCATCGGCGACCAGCTCACCTGTGTCTTTGTCGACAACGGCCTGCTGCGCTTGGACGAGGGCGATCACGTGATGGACATGTTCGCCCGCAACATGGGGGTGAAGGTAATCCGCAGCGACTGCGAGCAGCTGTTCCTGGACAAGCTGGAAGGCATCGCCGACCCGGAGCAGAAGCGCAAGATCATCGGCAACACCTTCATCGAGGTTTTCGACGCAGAGGCGACGCGGCTGGAGGAGGTGAAGTGGCTGGCCCAGGGCACCATCTACCCGGACGTGATCGAGTCCGCCGGCGCCAAGACCGGCAAGGCCCACGTCATCAAGTCCCACCACAACGTCGGTGGCCTGCCCGAGGAGATGAACCTGGAGCTGGTAGCCCCTGCGCGAGCTGTTCAAGGATGAGGTACGCCAGATCGGCCTGGAGCTCGGGCTCCCCTACGATATGGTCTACCGCCACCCCTTCCCTGGCCCGGGCCTCGGGGTGCGCATTCTGGGGGAGGTGAAGAAGGAGTACGCCGACCTGCTGCGCCGCGCCGACGCCATCTTCATCGAGGAGCTGCGCCGCGAAGGGTGGTACGAAAAGACCAGCCAGGCCTTCGCCGTATTCCTGCCGGTGAAGTCGGTGGGCGTGGTCGGGGACGGGCGCCGCTATGAGTACGTCATCGCCCTGCGCGCAGTGGAGACCATTGACTTCATGACCGCGCGCTGGGCGCACCTGCCCTACGAGTTGCTCGAGCGCGCCTCCAACCGCATCATCAACGAGATCTCCGGCGTCTCACGGGTCACTTACGACGTCAGCAGCAAACCGCCGGCGACGATAGAGTGGGAGTGACAGGAATTAGTAACCCATTGAAATATAAAAATAAAATAAGCTCAATTGATAATATAATCTGCATCATCAATGGTATTTTTAATGGTATTACTCGGGGGTTGCAAAGCAAAAACCAACGATACCATGAGTGGCAGAATGGCGCTGTCATGGTATCGAGGGTGCCGAACTGAGCTGATAGTTCGATGACCGACCTAAGAGCCATAGAGTGCAACACCGCGGTTCCTAACCTGAGTCAGGGTATCCTGTGTTTTTTAGAAACTTCTCGACAGGAAGGGAGTTGAATCCGACCGCACAACGCAGTGGGTGAGGGCATGACGAAATCCTCGAAACAGAAATGGATCTTTCCCGCACGCTTCCGTGCTGGAGCCTATAGCTGGAAATCCTCCAGGGTAGCTTGCCAACGACTTCGCGAAGCTGTTTCCGAAATCAAAAAGGTTGCGAAGAAGGAGCCTGTTCTCGCCGCAGAAGGCGCGGTTCGCCTGATAGAAAAGCTTTGGCCTGCCTTGGAGCATGTGGACAGTTCCAGCGGTGCCTTGGGTTCCGCGGTGAACAAAACACTTTATGACCTGATTCCCTTAATCATCAATGCGCCGGCTGAGGCCAAAACGCGCGACAAATGGCTCGAACGGGTATGGCAGGCCATGGAAGATGATGGCGTCGATTACCTTGGCCCGGTGGGTGACCGCTGGGGCGAGCTATGTGGATCGTTGGAAACAGCCAATCAGTGGGCAGAGAAATTGATGCCAACGCTGAAGTCGCGCTGGACTGACCCGAATCCGGGTAACTATTTTCATGGCGCAACGGCCTGTCTGTCCTGTCTTTTGGTGGCCGGACGTTACCAGGATCTACTTGACCTGCTGGCGCTGGACCGCAAACCCTTCTGGCATTATCGCCGCTACGGTGTTGAAGCAATGCTGGCGATGGGCAAGAAGTCGGAAGCCCTGAAATACGCCGAGGCATCGAGAGGGCTCAACCAACCTGATTCGGCGATTGACCAAGTCTGCGAAGAAATCCTGATTTCCTCCGGCCTGCAGGACGAGGCTTATCGGCGCTATGGGTTAAGCGCGGCCCAGGGGAATTCGTATCTCGCGCGGTATCGTGCTGTGGCGAATCGCTATCCGATGATGGAGCCGGCAGAAATACTTGCTGATCTAATCAAGACCACGCCGGGGGAAGAGGGGAAGTGGTTTGCGACCGCAAAGGAGCTCAAGCTATTTGACCTGGCACTGGAACTGGCCAATCAGAGTCCCTGTGATCCGAAAACGCTGACCAGGGCGGCCAGGGACTATCTTGACTCGGCACCGACATTTGCTCTCGGTACCGCCATGGCGGCGCTGCGTTGGTTGAGTGAAGGGTGGGGTTACGAGGTGACCAGCATCGATGTGGTGGACGCGTATGACCGGGCGATGGACGCTGCCACCCGATTGAATAAGGCTGACGAAGTCAGCGAGCAGATTCGGCTACTCGTCGAGGTGAACGACAATGCAGGTAAACAGAACGCGGCAAGACAGTTTGTTCGCCAGGCTTTACAGGGGCGAATGCGAGACCATGGGGACGACAATTCCCCCGTGGGCGAAAATGGATAGCTATATGGGTGTTGACAAAGGTAACATATATGCTACCATTTGGATCGCATGATCGAGGTTAGAGAGTACCTTGATGCCGAGGGAAACAGTCCATATGCCAAATGGTTCGATCGCCTGAACGTCGCCGCGGCGGTCAAGGTGGCGACAGCAATCCATCGGATGGAGCAGGGTAACCTCTCTAATGTTAAAGGAGTCGGTGCCGGCGTCTATGAATACCGGATTGATTTTGGTCCGGGGTACCGGATTTACTTCGGCAAGGAGGGCGACGGGTTTGTGTTATTGCTCGCGGGCGGCACCAAGAAACGCCAAGACGCGGATATTTCGGCTGCAAAATGGCATTGGCGCGACTACAAACGCCGAAAACGGCAAGAGGTGTAACGATGGCTCTGACAAAAGATTTTAAGGACACCATTCAGGCACGCGCCCAACGGGATCCTGCGTTCCGTAAGGCTCTGCTGCAGGAAGGAGCCGAATGCCTGCTCGCCGGTGACGTCGATACCGGCAAGGCAGTGCTGCGCGACTATATCAACGCGACGATGGGGTTCGAGGAGCTCTCCCAAGTCTTCGACAAATCGAGCAAGAGCCTCATGCGCATGTTCGGGCCGAAAGGGAATCCCCAGGCGAGTAACCTGTTTGCTGTGATCCACTACCTGCAGGAGCAGGAGGGCATACACCTCGAAGTCAAAGCACGGAAGGTGGCCTAGGGAGCTGTGAGGCCGCGGCCAATTGGCCAATATTCAAAGTATTTTGAGCATTTTCTGAGCATGGTATTTTTCATGGTATTTTCAGCGCGCTGTAACTCAGAAAGCAGCAATACCATGAGTCGTAGGTTGACGTAATCATGGTATCAGCGATCGGCACTCAGATATCGCCTTTTGACCGAGCGTGGCGTGATCATGCTGGCACTGTTGATCACGGTGCCTACCCTCATTTCCGAAAAGCGTTTCCTTGTGTTATTCAAGTGCCTGCCAACCAGGTACAGCCTTGGTGAACTCTTCTTGAAATGCCGGACGTTTGAGGTTGTCCTTTTTGACTTTGAGTGCGAATTCGCGCCAGCGCGACGCATCGTTCAGCACGTCAACCAACACATGGTGAATCTTCTTCATTACCTGTGCCTTGCGCGTGTATTCCTTGCGCGGGGCGTTGGTCTTGAGGTTGCCCAGTCCTGATGAATAGTATTTCAATATTGCCTCGGGGTACCTGCCTTCCAGACGCTTTGCGGTCTGCAGTTCATAGGCGCTGTCCCAAGCGGGGAGGGGATAGCGGCTTCGGGTCAGCACAGCCACCGCTTCCTCGTACTCCTTGCGGTGCATGCGGATGCGAAGTTGCTCTGTATCCCAGGCGTTTTCCAACCGTGCAAGGATTTTCGCTTCGTAAGACTTCCATTCGGTGACCGTGCATAGTTTCCGAAATGTCTTGTACTTGTCGCAGGTCAGAGGATCGATCGCCTGATCGAACTGTAGTGCCAGGTAGCGTTCGCGATTACCGGCGGATTTGACACGCTTGGCAACAAACTGACGCAATTCATCCATGCGGCCTTTTCCCTTGAGCAGTCCTGTCTCCGCGACCTCCATCGCCTTCTGCTTTTCACCGGCCTTCCAGTGGAAATCTGCCCAGTCGAAATAGTCGGCGCCAGTGGCCAGTTTACGCTGGCGCAGCTCGAGATATTTTTCCCGGTCGCCGAGTTGGCGATAAATGCGGCGGGCATGGTCGAGTTTCCAATCCCCGCTCATGGACTCGAAGGCTTCCGCTAATGCCCGCCAATCGTCGTCGGTGTAACAGGCGGCATAGGCCACATGGTAGAGATCGTCGTCAAGGCCGGCATTTCCGGTCTCGATATAGGGCAGGACATTAACGAGAAATTGTTGCCGGTAAGTCGCTTCGATCTTTTTCCGGGAAAGCGCCTGTGCGATCTCCTGTAACAGGCTCGAAACATGGATGTCGGCGTCATAATCGCCACCGCCGTATGTATCCAGTTCGTCCAGGTCCGGAGCAAGTTCGGCCCACAGGGCCAGCAGTTTTTCACCCTCGGACTGTTTCTTTCGGCTCGGTGACAGAACAATGTGCCGGTTCAGATAGTCGAGGCATTCACGCCGGACAGCGGGGTGCGAATCAGCCACGCTTACGATCAGATCGACCAGCTTTGCTTTCGACGCGGTCTCCAGCAGAGCGGCCAAAGAATCATCCTGATTGCGTTTTCTCGCCATGAATCTTTACTTGGGAAGCTGAAATTGGATGAATTGACTCAGCAACGGCAGGGTCTTCACTTGGTACTCATGATACAGAAGTTCGTCGGAAGCCGGTTCCACCGTCGCCAGTCCCAGGAACCCCGCGAAATGCTCCAGCGCACGCCAAGTGTAAATGCGACGAACTGTCTCTTCGGGTAATAATACCGCGCTCGGGGGCACTTCATCCAACAGCATCGGAAAGGCGCGTAAGAAGTCATCTTCATAAAAAAACTTGCGGCCGAGAAATTTCACCGTAGCGTCTAAGCAGGTAAAGCGTGAACAGGAAGGCACTCTGGATGAATCGCAGTGCGGGATCGCCGTCCCTGTACGCCCAGTTGAACTGCTCGACATAGGCCCTGAACAGCCTGGGACAGATCGCTGCCACTCCGTCATCGGCCAACAGGCGGCGGCAGTCGCGGCTGAGGATGAAACGCCTCCAGCAATTCAATGATAACCCAGGTTTCGAATAAGGCACCCCGTTGAACATGGGTAGCCAGTTGCTCGCTGTTCTGGATGCCGAGCAACCAGCTTGCAAGGCCGGTATCGAGAAAATAGAGTTTGGGTGAGGATCCCGCGACTTACCCGCGCGACCCGGATATCGTACTGAAGTTGTCGCCGGAGACCTGGGCCAAGGTCTACCTCAGCGCGGAACCCATTGAAGACTCGATCAAGGGCGATGGGCTCGAACTGACGGCGGGTGATGCGACAGAAGCTGCTCGTATTCTCAATCTCTTTGACCGCTATGATCAAGCTCGGGCTGTCGTCGTGCCGTCTACCTTGATCCAGGATCATCAATGAATCCTAAAAGCCACATCTCCGCATTAGGAGGTAGACTGACATGATGTTGATCTGCATCCGGAAATGACTCACTTTTGCATTTTTGCGTGCCCCCCAATCCCCGCAAAACAATGGATGAATAATAAGATAGATGATCTTGGCTGGTCACCGTAATATGCAAAAGTGGGTAAATGCAACGCGCAAATCAACACGGGACTGACTTTGATTTTTGCAGCTCTACTCTGAGCGCGATGAGCTGCTGCTTTTCCTGTTCAAGCTCAGCCAGCCTCGAATCGATAGCGGAGATATCATGAAATTTATCTCCGCTGCGATATTGATCAGGCATGAACTTGAGGTGGTTTGATCAGCGACTCAGCCGGAATACCCAAGCCTTCGTGGAGCTTCCAGATCATCTTCAAAGTCAGCGAGCGCTTGTGATTCAGGATCTCGTAAACGCGATTGCTTTTGCCGATCATCGGTTCCAGGTCTTTTACGGTTAAGCCCTTGCGTTCCATTTCGAACTTGATCGCCTCAACAGGATCAGGCAAATCCATCGGGAAATGCTTGGCTTCATAAGCCTCGATAAGCGTGACCATGACATCCAGCTTTTCGCCTTCTGGGGTGTCTGGTCCAGCCATCATCAGGCTTTCAATTTCTTTTAATGCCGCGCGGTAGTCGGCATCAGTTTTAATCGGTTTGATGTCCATGGTTAATCCTCCGGCAGTTAAATGGTTTGCACATCAATCTTGTCGTACTGCGCATGGGTGCCAATAAAGCGGATATATACGACTCGATAGGCGTAATTGATCCACACCACTAATCGATATTTGTTCCCGGCAATGTTGAACACTACCCGGCCATCTTTAAGTATGCTGGCAATCCTGAAGTCCTGCTTTACCTCGGCAGGTGAACTCCAGTCGGCATGCAAGGCATGACGGTACCAGGCCAATGTTGGCTCCTTGGCATCCTGATATTCCGGGCTCTCTTCCCAGAAGGCTTGCAGCGTCGACAGTGCGATGATTCTCATGTATTCAATACATTAGTCCCAAAATGGGACTTAAGCAACAACTTTTTTGGTCATACGCAGATTTGGCTAACATCATGAACCTGTATATCCTCTTGAAATAGTGCTCGAAAGAGACATTCAGTGCTTACGGATTTGTGGAAAAATGAAACTTTTTGAAGCAATTTCTGAGCGTGGTATTTTTCATGGTATTACCAATTAGCAGGAAAATAAGCCATTGAATATAAATGATAAAAATGGCTTGTTTACAATCGAGTGGGAATGATTCCACGTCTGGCAATGACAGGCACACTCCAGCCCACTCAATCAGCAAAAGCCGTGTCGTGTTCGGTGGGCTGACTCACCGACGGTGCGCCACCGCGATAGCCTCGATCTCGATTTCAAGTTCCGGCAGTGCCAGGGCGCGGACCTCGACGATAGTGTCCGCCGGGTAGGGTTTGCTGAAGAAGCGCTCGCGCAGTTGGACGATCCTGGGGAAGTTGTTCATGTCGGTCAGGTAGATCGTGACCTTGATCACCCGTTCCAGCCCTGAGTCGGCCGCCTCCAGCACCATCTGGAGATTGGCAAAGACCTGCTCGGCCTGGGCATCGAAATTACCCGCTCCCACCAGGTTGCCCTCCAGGTCGATCGCGGCCTGGCCCGAGGTGTACACCAGGTCACCGACCCGCATGGCCTGTGAAATCCGGTATGCCTCGAAAGGGTCTGGATTGGTGCGTATTTGCGTAATGTCGGGGTGCATGGGCAGTGTCCGTTTTTCTGGTTGCGAAATAATAGAATCTTCGGGGACAGTTTACTTAATTCGACTTGGAATTAAGTAAACTGTCCCCGAGTTCCCCCCCTGATTGAGCGCGCACAGTGTAATTGCTAGCCGTGTAACCCTGAAAGGACGAATATTGGACAACGGTAGGCGGGAGCACCGCTTTGCAGCATCATACCCGGATGAGCAATGCGTTCTCAGAACCCTTACTTACAGTCAACGGCAGCCCTGTCGCGGCTTTACCGCGCTGCAGCGGGATGTATCGTTTTTTCGACGATAATGACGCTCTACTTTATGTGGGGAAGAGCGTGGATCTGCGCAGCCGATTGCGCGGCCACTACAGAGACGCCGGAAATGTGGGACGCCAGCAACGCATGATGCGCATGGTCCATCGGGTCGATTGTCGACAAGCCATCAAAATGGAAAATCCCCGGTTCAACCGACGACTGCGTCGTCTCAGGCGCCTGTGGACGCTGGCGCTGGAGGAGGACAGGAGCGGATTCCTGCAGCCGTCATGCCTCGATTTTGCCCCTGACGGCGAGCGATTGCGGGATACCTTCGGACTGTATGGAAGTCGCTACCAACTTGAGAAGATGCTCCGCGGGCTGGCTCGAGACCACGGTTTGTGTCTGCGCGTGCTGGGCCTGGACAGGGGACGGGGGCCCTGCTTTCAGCATCAGTTGAAGCGGTGCCGGGGTGCCTGCGCCGGCAGGGAATCCGCCCGCTCGCACAATATGCGGCTGCTCGACCTGCTCGGCAACCAGCGGATTGCCGCCTGGCCGTTCCCCGGCCCGGTTATACTGGATGAGGCTGCCGACGAAGCCTGTGAACACCGTCCCCTGAGAGAGTGGCATGTCGTCAATCACTGGGCCTATCTCGGGACCTTCGCGGAGCTCGCCGCAGCGCGGCGGGTCGGCAAAAAGCCGGAAAAGAAGCCCTTCGATCGCGACGCGTACCAGCTGCTGGTCAGGTCGATGTGCCGGGGCGGGACGAGGCTGGTGGATCCGGCCGGCGCCCGGGAACTGGCCAACCCCTTCCAGGGGGCGGCTCCAGAGCCCGCAGCGATGTGAAGATTCGTCACCGCGTGCACTCCGCCGAGGGGGGCCATCACGGGAGACGGGCCACGGGCCGTCAGAAATACCACTCGAGATTGATGTTGACCCGGGTCTTCCAGTCGTCGTCTTCCGAGCCTGCCCCCAGGCCGCTGAATTGCGAGGAATCATCGAGATACCAGGCGTTTCTGCCATTGATGATGTCGGCCCATACCCAGAACGGTCCGCCTTCGAACACGCAGCCCGTAACATTGATGTGCGAATCATTGAAGCGGGATTCATCCTTGAGCAGCACGCTGTAGTCGTTGTAGCAGTTCGCGCCACTGAACTGGCCCCAGTCAAGGGCGAACCGGTAGGCCAGGTTGGCCGAAATCACCGTGCCTTCGGTGGCCACGTCGCGATAACTGCCGAGATTGCCCATCCGCACCAGTCTGTTGTCGATACCAGCAGGGTTTTCCGGGCTGTAGTCGTAGCGGGTGAACTGCAGCTGTGGATTCCAGGGGCCGTAGTGGCCGCTGAAGTGGGCTGCGGCCGCCCAGCGTCGACCGCTCTTCTCGGTGGTTAAATTGTCGATGGCTCCCATTTCGCCGGACAGGCCCAGTTCGGTAGCGCCTGCGTCGCTGTCGATCCGATACGCCATCCGAATGTTGAATTGGTCGCGCTCCTCATTCTGCTGTTCATCCACCCGGGCCAGGTCAACCGAGTAGCGGTACAGATCTGCTGCATTGGCATATTCCTCATTGAGGAAGTAGGCAGCGTGCAGATCCCATGCGCCGATGCGACGATAGTACTTGAGGCCGACATCGTAATCGTCTTCCTGGCCCAGATAGTACCCAATCCCGAACCAGAAGCTGTGGGAGGCAAAGGGCAGCAGTCCGAAAGGCACCTGTGTAACGCCCAGTTCGACCTTGTGGTCAGGCGCGAACTGGTAACCCATGAATGCGTGATGAACGGTGTCGGCGAAGCTGTAGAACCGGTGTTGGGCCGAGAAGTAATAGGTGCCTTCGCCGGGGACCGGCGAATAGGAGCCGTCGAATGAAAGCCTGAGGTTGTCGAAATTCAGATCCCGTTTTTTGCCCTCATCCGGTGTTTTGAAGTCCTGGTAGGCGTAATTGATCCAGAGTGCCCCGCCCAGATCGAGATCGACTTCCTGCTCCTCACGTTCTTTTTCGTGGCGATCGACACCCGCGACCTTATCGCGTTCGTTGCTGCTCGGATACTCCTCAAGAATGTCCAGCCGTTCCGTGGCGACCGACCGTTGCCGGATCGCCGGAAGGCTGCCTACCCGGCTTTCCAGCGCTGCCATCCGTTCCAGTACCGTCTGCAGCTCCGTCACCTGTGCCCTCAATTCCGCTATTTCCGCCCGCATGGCGTTCGCCTCCTCATCGGTAATTGCCCATACGGACGAAGACACAAATGACATGATGACTGAAACTGTAAGGAATGATTTCATGACCGTGCTCCCTCGCGTGTTTGATCTCACTGTACAAAAAAGAGATGATGCGAGAAACCGTACACCGTTGACGCCCAGCTGGTTTTCAACTGGAGATCGAAGTGCACAGTCAAGAGGAACCGCTTTCCGACGCCCGCAATCCCCGAATTGTTCTCGTCTCTTCCTTCGTGTTGATTCTCTGCTTCGGTATCTGGGGCCTGATTGCACCGGCTACCATGACCGACGCCTCGGTGGGCATGGTCAGGTTAGTTCTCGACAGTATCGGTTGGCTCTACCTGGTTCTCTGCTCCAGCTTCCTGGTTCTCAGCGCCTGGCTGGCGTTCGGCCGCTACGGCAACGTGCGGTTGGGGCCGGACGACTCGCGGCCTGAATTTTCCACCGTTTCCTGGCTGGCAATGCTGTTTGCCGGTGGAATGGGAGCGGGGCTCGTGTTCTGGGGCGTGGCGGAACCCGTGAGCCACTTTGCTCATCCTCCCGGCAATGTCATCGGGTCCAGCCCCGAGTCGGCACGCCTCTCCATGGTCCTGACCAACCTGCACTGGGGGCTGCACGCCTGGTCTATCTATGCCGTCTGTGCCCTGGTGCTGGCCTACTTCATTTTCAGGCGGGGCATGCCGGGACTGATATCCACCCCGATAAGGGCGACCCTCACCGCGTCGCGGTCGACACGCGTACTGGGGTTCACTTCTGATATCGTGGCCACCTTCGCCGTAGTATTCGGCCTTGCGGGATCGCTGGTTATGGGGGTGCTGCAGGTGCGTGCGGGAATCACCGAAGTGTTCGGGATCATGCCGACGACGGCCATCAGCGTCATTATTCTGGCGGTACTGACCGTGTGTTATACGCTCTCTGCCTCGACCGGCCTTGCCAAAGGTATCCAGATACTGAGCAATCTCAACATGTCACTGGTCATCTTGCTGCTGGTCGTGGTCGTCCTGTTCGGACCGACGGCTTACATCATGGAGGCATTCGTCAATGCTGTCGGCGACTATCTCAGCGCGCTTCCCGCTTATTCCTTTCGCCTCCTCTCCTTCGAGGACCAGATGGACTGGACCAGCGCGTGGACCCTCACCTACCTGATCTGGTGGATCGCGTGGGGGCCATTCGTCGGTATCTTCATAGCGCGCATCAGTCGCGGACGCACCATCCGCGAGTTCTGCGTCGGCGTCATTCTCATTCCGAGCATGTTTTCGCTGTTCTGGTTCGCGGCACTCGGCGGCACCAGTATCTGGATCGAGCTCGAGGGTGGCGGCGGGCTGTCCGAGCTCGTCGGCGAGGATGTTGCCACGGCGCTGTTCGCGTTTTTTCAGTATCTTCCGGGAACACAGCTGCTGGGGGGGCTCGCCCTGGTACTGATTTTCATCTTTCTTGTGACCAGCGCCGATTCGGGCACTTTCGTGATCAGCATGATGACCTCTGAGGGACGCCTGAACCCTCGAACCCCCCTGAAACTCGCGTGGGCAGCGGCGATTTCGCTGCTTACCCTGGCGATTCTCCTCTCCGGGAGTGTGGAGGTCGCCAAGGCGATGGCGATTTTCGGTGCTGTTCCCTTCACGCTCATTCTCGCGGTTCAGATCGTGGCGTTTCTGAGAGCCTTGCGTGAGGAGTCTGTCCAGTGAAATCACGAGTGATCTGTCTGATGCTGGCCTGTGCACTGGTGCTGGTGCCGGGCTGCACGGATATCCGCAATAAAGTGAAGATCGGCTCGCAGGACTTCACGGAACAGAAGATCCTGGCCGAAATGATGGCGCTGCTGGCTGAGCATCACAGCATAAGAGTGGAGCGGGTGATTCCCTACGGCAGCAATCGCAAAAGCCTGCAGGCCATTCAGCGCGGTGTCATCGACGCCTACCCGGAGTACAGCGGTACCCTGTTGGCCCTGAGCCGGCAGCAGGCCCCGGCGGATACAGAGAGCGCGCACGCTTCGGTCCGGGCGGTGGTGGAGCCCCTCGGGCTACGCTGGCTCGAACCTTTCGGATTTGAGAATGGCTTTACCCTGGCCGTGCGACGGGACCGGGCAATCCGCGCCGGCCTCTCGAAAATTTCCGATCTCACGGGCATTTCACGGCGATTGCGCGTGGCGACGGACGAGGGCTACCTGGCGAGACCCGTCGACGGACTTTATGCCCTGGCGAGGCGATACGGCCTCGAGATCGGGGACGTCGAAACGTTTCCGGTGCATGACCGGGACCAGATTTATGACGCTCTGGCTGATCAGAAAGTCGACGTCGCTCAGGTATTCGACACCGATGCCCGCCTCGCCGACTACGGCATTGCGGTTCTGGAGGATGACCTGAAGTTTTTCCCGCCGTATCAGCCGGCGCCACTGGTCCGCGAGGAGACCTTGCGGATGTTCCCGCAGCTGCAGGAAGTCTGGGGCGAACTGGCGATGCGGATCGACACCCCGACCATGCGCCGACTGAATCGCCGGGTCGAGCGTGCGGGCGAGGACTATCGCGACGTGGCCCGTGTGTATCTCGAGGAGCTCGGGCTTCTGCCGGCACAGGAAGGGGAGCAGATGGAAAGTCATGGTGTCAGCCTGGCCGTTACCGCGCTGATGGACCAGGGGTATCTGCCGATTCGCGCGGCCGAGGCTATCCGCAGCGTAATGCCCGCCCGGCGCCTGATCGTGCGCAAGTTGCCTAACCCTGCGGAGGCGGTGCGGGAGGGGGAGACGCGTTTCTGTCTGGCCGGTGCCGAGGATTTTTACCGGTTCGACGAGGAAGGTGAACTGGAACTGATATCCGACATCGAAGCCGTCGGGGTGGTGGGCAACAGGCTGGCCCATGTCATTGCACTGGAGGATGGTCCGCCTTCTGGGGAATGGCGACGCATCGGGGTCGGGCCCGAGGGCGGCAGCTCATGGAAGCTCGCGCAATTCGTGATCAACGCACTGGCCCTGAGCCGGGAGCTCGAACTGGTTTCCGTTGCAAGTCTCGAGCAGAGGCGTGCGATGCTCGATGCGGGTGACATCGATGCGGTGGCGGTGATGGTCGAACCGGGTCATGCGGGGCTGATCCAATTGCTGCAGACCGGCGATTACCGACTAGCCGATCTGGCAGCTTTTCATCGCGGCAGTCCGGCCCTGAGGTACACCTTCCTGCGCCCGGCAAAAATCCCGGCCGGCACCTATCCCGGGCAGGAGCAAGCGCTCGATACGGTATCCGCCCAGGTGGTCCTGGCTGCGCGATTGCCGGCTGAGACAAACCCCATCGGTGAGTCAGGTCCCGCCTACGTTCCGGGGGTGTTCAGTCGTCTCCCGCAGCGACTCTCCTTCGATACCGCGAGAAGGCTGGCGGCAGCACTGGGCACCGCCGAAGCGGTCGATCCGGCGCTGCCGGCGTCGCCGGGACTGGCGCCGGAGACGCCGCCGGCCAGGTCGCGAATCGCTTTCTGGCCTGCGTCGGTGCTGCTCAACGCCTTCGCAATCGGATTCCTGGTCTTTATGGTGGTGCTGTTCTTCCGGAAACTGCCGTCAGAACCGGCGCTGACCAGGGGCGATCCCCCGCCGTAGCGTCCGCTCTGTTCAGGTCGCTGCCTGCTCCCAGCCATACTGCTTGAGCCGCAGGACCTTTCGCGGCTGCAGACGTCGACTTTTCCGCAGTGCGCGATTCACGTTCCGCGCCAGGCGTCGCGCTGTCCGGTCAATGGCGACATAAAGATCCGCGTGACGGCTTGAGATACTGATGGGAGGCCGGTTGCTAAGGTTGGCCCGATTCGGAGCCGGGCACCGTTGCCTCTCCATGGTCGCCGCGCTTGCAGATTGCGCCCCGGCCGCCCCGTCGAAGCGTAATCTCCAGCAGTGCCGCCAGGGCGATAAACCCGCCCAGATAGAATAGCCTCGTGGGCGTATTGACGAATTCGAACCAGACAACAGCCACGATTACCGCGACATTTGCCAGCAGAGCAAGTCCGACCAGCGGTCGCGATGCCCCGGTCTCATCGGTAAGCCGCCAATGACCCAGGTGAACCGCGACATGAACCAGGAGAATGGTGACCGAACCGATAACGGCGATCGAGGAGAGATCGAGGCTGGGGACGAGGGCGGCCACCACCGCCGCGCTGATCAGCAGGCCTTCCCGGCTGTGCCTGATAGGGCGTCCGAATGCTTCCGGCAGTTCCCCGTACCGCGCCATCTGGTAGGTGATGTTGGTGACCGCATAGAGGTTGGCGTTGATGGCCGACGCGGTCGATATCATTGCCACGATACCGACGACCGTAAAGCCGGTGGTTCCGAATACGGGGGCGGCTGCCTGGGCCAGCGCATAGTCTTTGGCGGCGATGGCGTCACCCACATCCAGATTGCCGAATACCACCAGCGAGATCAGGATGTACAACACCGCTACCAACGCAATGGCGGTCATCATTGCCTTCGGAAGCTGTACAGACGGGTTCGACATGTCCTCGGCGGTATTGGTGATGACGCGGAATCCCTCGAAGGCGAAGAAGGTGAAACCGATGCTGGCGGCAATGTGGAGCTGGTCGGGGTACCCGGCAACCGCGAGCCTGTCGGGGACAATGGAGAAGGTTCCGACGGCGATGAAGGCTATCAGCACCGAGACCTTGAGGCACACCACGACGTTCTCGACAGTCGCCACCTCGCCGGGTCCTTTCAGATTGACAGCGGTAAAAATGCCGATGATCGCCAGCGCGAGGATATCGACCGCGACCCGGCTCGGTTCGCCGATCAAGACCGCGCAGGCGTAGCTGCCAAAGGCCTTGGCAATGAGCGCCAGGGCCAGCAGTCCGGAGATATAAAGGAGGACCGCGCCGCCCCCGGCGAAGAAACCGCCACCGAACCCCCTGACGAGGTATTCCACAAGCCCGCCAGCCGACGGGAAACGGGCACCGAGACGGCCAAAAGAGTAACCGCTCAGGGCGGCCACGACGCCGCCAAAAAGAAAAGACTCCCATACGGCGCTGCCCGCAACAGATCCGGCCTGGCCCAGAAGAGCGAAGATGCCTGCACCCACCATCGCCCCGACCCCCAGCAGAACGGCGGACCAGAAACCGATGGGTTTGCCGGACTTATACATGGCGTGACCGCGATGGAAATTGACCGGACGTGGCTATCTTCGCACCCCCTGACCCTGACTGACCGGGTCCGCCTCCTCCCGCAGTTTTGCCCGGACGTTCATCAGTATCCGGCCGTAGACGTTGTGGCCCCGGCGGTCCCTGCCGCAGCCCCAGTAGTAATCGAACTGGGT
>JARRPM010000069.1:0-16690 GCA_037382865.1 Halioglobus sp.
GATCACCACGCCGCCCCACAGGCCGCGCGTGGTGTTGATATCGACGTTGCCGTTGAGGTCATCCAGCGCGGTGAACGTCACCGGTGCGTTGCGGGTGCCGTTGACGACGAGCTGCGAACCGCGCGAGATCACCAGGAAATCGGAGCTGGTGCCACCGTAGATGGTCGTGCCGGACTGCGCGGTCAGCGTCGCCGAGTTCCTGTTGTCGCCGCCGATCACCACCTTGCCGACCAGCTCGTAGACGTTGCCGGCGGTCAGTGTGACATCCTGCGTGATTTCACCGGTGAGCTGGCACACGGGGCTGCCATTGACCTCCCCGGAGGTCTCCTCAGTGCCTTCCGGGCAGCCGAAGGTCGGCTGCCCGGGGTTGCTGATGGAGCCGGCGACCGTCCAGCCGGCGGTCCAGTCCTCGGCACCGAAGGCGCCGACGAAATCGGTGTCATCGAAGAAGCCGTTGCCCGGCGGCACCGGATTGACCGAGCCCCCGTTCTGGGAGACCTCATCCGCGCTGTCGAGATAGGCCTCGACCGCACCATCCTCGTCACCGCTGTGCATATCGGCACAGTTGAAACTGGTGCCGGCGACGGTCAGATCGCTGCCGAGCAGGTCGCGGGAGGTGCCGTCCACCTGCATACAGGTGGCCGAGCCGGTCACCAGGCTGTTGCTCAGCGCGAGGCCGGTTCCGCGGCGCAGGCGCAGGGCATTCTCAGCAGGGTTGCCGAAGACCGACATGTTGCTGATCGCCGGGATGGAGCGCGGCTGCGCGTTCTCGTCACCCTCACGATTGTCCGCCTCGATGGCGTTATCGGCGGAATCGGTCTGTTCGATGTAGAGGTACTGGATGTTGCCCGTCCAGCCGTCCGTCCAGTCGAGGGAGTCGTCGGCATTGCCGGTCAGGGCGACGTACTTCGCACTCACCGTGCCGCCGAAGAATTCAACGCCGTCGTCGAGGTTGTTGTGTACCTGGATGTGTTCGACGGTGGTACCCGAGCCCACGCCCTGGAACGCGATACCGTTGAGCTGGTTTTCCGGATCGACGTTGGAGCCTGCGTAGCTGACCACCACGTACTGCAGCACGCCGGAGCTGTCGTTGGGCTGGTCGCCGCCGAAGGTGCCGGAGTTGGCCTCGCCCTCTTTCGTGCACTCGGCGGTGCCGCCGTCGATGCCTTCGGGGCAGTCGTTGATGGGTGCAAAGCCGTTGATGACCAGCCCGCCCCAGAGACCGCGCGCGTTGCTTTCGACCTCGCCCTTCACAGCCGCGTCGGCCGTAAACTCGATGGGCTGCTCGGCCGTGCCGGCCGCGTTGATCTGGCAGCCCTGCTCGATGACGATGAAATCGGAGGAACTGCCGCCGGTGATGGTCGCGCCGGGCGCGATATCGAGCACGCACGACTGGGCCTGGGCCTGCTGCCAGCCGCCCAGTGCGATCGCGGCGGTCACTGCTGCATAGAGTCTGTTGCGCTTCATGGGTTGCACTCCTTAGTTCTGGCCGACACGCAGGGCGCCGCCTTCGATGCGGAAGATCACATCGTTGCCAAGCAGCAGGCCGGTGGGATCGAGGACGCCATTCGGCAGGGATGACACGTCGATGACGTAGATCTCACGACCGTCGCTGGCGATTTCACCGGATGGGGTGATCACGTTTTCCAGTTCGGCGGGAATGATCGAGGCGATCGTGTCACCGTCGCCATTGCCATCGCCATCGCCATCGCCATCGCCGTCACCGTCGCCACCGCTGTCGCCCCCACCGGGAACCTCGACCACGATCTTGCCGGGCGATACGTTATCGGATGAACCGCCGCAGGCGGCGAGTGAAACCACGAACAGTGCCAGCAAAAACTGCTTCATTCTCCTGTCAGACGTCATGCTTGATTCCTAGTTGTTGAATTTCAGTCATGAAAGTGCAATGACTTGCCCGGTCGATTGACCGATAGCGCGCATACTAGGCCCGGAAGGTGACAGCTCTGTTATGGAATTGTTTCGTTTGTATTACAGTTTCAGCAGGAGGACTGGGACTACACGTCTGGCCGCCACGCGTTTTATACGAGTAACGGCAAGTCGGCTTTCGGCAAGGTTTTGGGGGAGCGTATGCCCTGGGCCAGCACCCGGTCACCAGGGAAAAATATGCACTGGAATAAACGCCCGGATCGAGACCCGCGGTTGAGTCCCTGCGAGGTTCAACGCACTCCAGCACTCATTCAGCAGCAGATCAAAGCCGCAGCGTAACGTTGCGATAACCTTCCTGCTGGCAGGAACTGCTAGACACAAAAGTTTCGAGCCGATCATTCACCTGCTCGGGATCGTCCGCGGCGACCGCAAACATCAGGCCATCGTAATAGCCGAGGGCCTTGGCCAGGATATTATCCCGCTCCGCGTCGTCAAAACCATCAAGCACCGTGTGGGTGCGCTCGCCGTACTGCTCCTCGCTGAGTCGGCCCAGGGACTGCTCGGCCAGAACGCAGGCCAGCTGACGCGAGGCGTGAAATTCCTCCGGCGCAAAAGCCAGAGCACTGACCTGCTGCGCGACCATTGACAGCGCGGCAGCACAAAGAAAAAAACGGAGTTTCATAGACACCTTTCCAGTTTAAAAAAATAATTCCGCCTCGGAGGCGACCGACCCGACGGGCGAACGTTACGGCAGTTTGGTTACACGAATGTGACAGTTTGTTGAACGTTTTTCGAAGACGTACCCTGGCACGCGGCTTCGCTTCCTGTCGGCGAAACCTCCCCTGACCGTCGCCTATCACGCATACATTGCAGGAATATGAATCTTTTATGACAAAGGTGGCAAGCGCGCCGTTTTTAGGGTTAGATTGTCGTCACGCGCCTACCAGAGTTGCATGATAGTTTTATGACAATAGGGTGAAGATAGCGCGCTGCTGGATACAGACCGGGCACCTGCCAGTAAGGCCCGGGAACAAACCGGCCCCGCCGGAGGAGGTAACGCCATGAAAATAACACGGAAACTTATCGGGGCTGCGGCACTGCTGACAATCGCCTCGGTCGCGCAGGCACAGAAGGATTGTCTCCTGGAGGGCACCGTGCAGAAAAGCGGCAGCGCCGACGGGGAGCAGGTCGCGGTCAAGTTCCACTCGATGGACAAATACGACGAGAACGCCAACTGCCGCACCCGGCGCGGCCAAAAGATGGAGTTCAAGCTCCCTGCCGATCCGCGCCTCAAGGAGGCCCCGGCAGGCAGCGAAGTCAGGTACCGCTACCGCACCGACGGCAAGGGCAACGCCGAGGCGGAGCTGATCAGCATCGGTACCTGAAAGGCGATTTCAGTCCCAAAGCAATGAAAGGCCGCTGTCGCTCACCGCGACTGCGGCAACTCCCAGTTTCAGGCTCTCTCTGTTCAACTCCCCCGCCAACCACTTCACGTCCCCGGCACTGGCAGTGCGCAGCCGGAAGCGGTGTGACTGGAATACCGCCATATCCAGCGCCAGCAGCCTGCCCGAATTCGGGTCCAGGTCGGGCAGGTACATCACCCGGAGATCATCGCGGTACCGTTCGTTGCCCCGGATCCCCTCGTAGTCGTTGATGAAGTCGCCGCAACCGTAGAGGATGAGTTTGTCGCCGTACACCTCGATACCCAGCGGGTGGTGCGAGGAGTGGCCGTGCAAGAGGTCGACCCCCGCATGGTCCAGGAGATCGTGGGCGAAGTCTCGGGTCCGCCGCGTGATCCCGTAACCCCAATTGCCGCCCCAGTGCAGGGATGCCAGCACGATATCGCCCGGGCGCCTGGCCGCCTGAACTCTTCTGCCTATCGTGTCGATGCCCGCTGACGAGAGTTCGTCCAGCCACCAGATCCCCTGGCGCCCGGGACCGGCCTGCCAGGACTCGTCGATACCACTGCCGGTGTGGCCCAGGGAAAACACCAGGAGGCGTCGTCCTTCGCCCCACTCCAGCACCGCCGGAGCGGCCGCCTCGTCGAGATCGGCGCCGGCACCGGCGGTGCGGATCCCGTTCTTCCGGAGCACCTCGACAGTTTCCCTCAGACCGCGATAGCCCCAGTCGAGCACGTGGTTGTTGGCCAGGGTACAGCAGTCAATGCCGGCCGCTGCCAGCACCGGCAGGTTGGCGGGGTGCATCCGGTAGTGGATCCCTTTGCCCGGCCAGTAATCGTTACTGGTGGTCACCGCGGTCTCGAGATTGACGATCCGGAGGTCCGGCCCGGCATCCGCCAGACGGGACAGCGCGTCCCCCCAGACATAGGCGTAGTCCACGCCGCGCGGGATGGGCCCGTTCGCCCGCTCGCTAACCTCGATGTACTGCTCGGCAGAACTGAGGTAGGACTCATGGATCTCGGGGTCGGACGGGTGCGGCAGTATCTGGTCGATGCCGCGACCGGTCATCACGTCGCCGCACAGGAACAGCCTGATCCTTTCCCCATCTCGTTGTGCTGCCATCGGCTCACCCGTCCCGATTACACCCCTTTCCGGGCTACCCTCGCCGCCTACTGCTGGGAGGGCCGCGCCCGCAAGACCCAGGAAGGTAGCGCCGAGGAAGCGACGCCTGCGCATTCCCATCTCTCCAACCGCCCGATGCCCGATGCCCGATGCCTTGCGCTCAGTATAGGCCAGCCACCGGGGCGCGGGACCGGACTGCGTGATTGCCCTATACTGACCTGGCTGGACCAGGTCATGTTTCGGGTGGGGAGCGGATACTTGGACACACCGGACGCTAAACAGATCGGGCACACCCGCAGCCAGGGGGCTCTCCCATCCGGTACCGGGCCATGACACGGATTTTTCCCGCCCGGCGTCTCTCTGGCCCTCTTGCGGGAGACCCCCTTGCCCGGGCGTGAAAACCTCGGCCGCTTCTCCCTGAGCGCCCTGGTCATCGGCAATATGCTGGGCGCCGGGGTCTTCACCACCACAGGCTTCGCCATGGCCGACCTGGGCTCGCCCGGCTGGGTACTGCTCGCCTGGCTGGTCGGCGGCGCCCTCGCCCTCTGCGGCGCCCTGAGTTACGGGTCGCTGGCGCGACTGATGCCGGTATCCGGCGGCGAGTATTTTTTCCTGTCCCGGGTGGTGCACCCGCTGGCCGGTTTTATCGCAGGGTGGGTCTCACTCTGGGCCGGCTTTACAGCTGCCATCGCCTTTGCGGCCATTACCTTCGAGGCCTACCTGCTGCCGGCTTCGCTGCGGGCGGTGGTTCCGGCCAACGTGGTGGCCACTTCCGCCATCCTGCTTGCAGCCATGGCTCACGGCCTTCACGTTCGCCACGGTGCAGGCCTGCAAAATACGGCGGTGGGGATCAAGCTGGTGTTTATCGGCGGATTTATCCTGTTTGCGATTGCCTGCGGAAACCCGGGAGAGTGGGAGGGCATCAAGGCGTGGCGGGGTGCGCCACCGACCGGATTTGCCCCTGCGGCATTCGCCACCACCCTCATGTGGATCTCCTTCAGCTATTCGGGATACAACGCCGCAATCTACGTCGCCAGCGAGGCGAAGCGGGCCGGCTCTGCCGTGCCGCGGGCGATCCTGCTGGGTACCGTCATCACCACAGTGATCTACCTGGCGCTGAACGCCATCTTCGCGCTTGCTCCCGCGCCCGGGGCCATCGCGGGGCAGGAGGATGTCGCTGCCATCGCCGCCGGTGCCGTGGCGGGTGATGCGCTGGCGTACCTGATGCGGGGAATCATCGCCATGGCCCTGTTTACCTCGGTGTCGGCCATGATCATGACCGGCCCCAGGGTCTATGCGCAGATGGCAGACGACGGCCTGATGCCGGCTTTCCTGCGCTTTCACGGTGAGGCACCCGCCAGCGCCATCGCCCTGCAGGCACTGCTGTCAGTGAGCGTGGTGTGGCTGACGGAACTGCGGACGCTGCTATCCTACCTCGGTTTCACGCTCGGATTGAGCACCGCGGCGACCATCCTGAGCCTGTTTGTCGCCGTCCGCAGGCACACCGGTAATCTACCCCGGCTGCCGGGTTACCCCTGGGCGCCGGCGTTGGCGGTGACATTCACACTGCTCTTCGCGGCGCTGGCCGCGTCGACCAATCCGGGGGAGATGCTGGCCGCGGTGCTGACCATCCTCTCCGCCGTGCTCGTTTACCTGCTGTTCGGACGGAAGCACCAGACGATAACCCGAACCTAGTCGCCGGTTGCCTCCTGTTCACTCTCCTGCCGGTCCTGCGATGTGTTCTCGTCTTTGGCTTTTTCCTTCTCCTTCTGGGCCGGTTTACGTTCCAGCGCCAGGCTGGCCACGGTCCAGCCGCTGTCCAGAATACTTTTCCAGCGCGGGGAGTACGGCGCGAGCTTGCCTTTATCGCTCCAGGCGATCAGCAGAATGCGCTCGCTGTGCCCCTGCGCAAGAAAATCCTCGAAACTGAAGCTCTCCGTGAGCCGGGTCGTCCTGATCTCTGCCCCGCGACTCATATAACTGAGCAACTTCGCCAGGCTGACGTCCTCCGCAAAAAGCCTGCGCCCGGGCATCTCCATCGAGGGCGTGTGCTTGCCGTTATTGCCCTCGCCCTCCTCGAGGCTCACCGGCAGCGCAAACACCTCCCGGCGGCCGAAGTCACGGGAAAAATAGGCGCACGCCAGCCGGTTCATTTCCGCGTTGCGCGACATGGCGAACAGCCTGCCAATGCCGGCCAGGTCCAGCGTACGCTCCGCGTGGTTGGACATCGGATTGCCGTAGTAAGTGGGTATACCCGCCATACGGGCCGGACGCAGGCTGTCCCAGTCGCTGTGACTGATCACCACGTTGAACTCCGCCTCCTTGAGCACCCTGGCCAGCGCCGTGGAAAAGGTGTTGGCGCCGAGCATCAACACACCCTCAGGTTCCGGCTCCGCTACGCCCAGCGCCCGGGTCAGCGGGCGTGCAGTTATGCTCTGCAGGACGACCGTCCCGACGATAACGACAAACGTCAGCGGCACCAGCAGCTCTGCCCCCGCTACGTTCTGCTCCGCCAGACGCTCTGCGAATACCGCGCTTATCGCCGCCGCGATGATGCCTCGGGGACCGATCCAGGCAATCGTGGCGCGCTCCTGCCAGCGCAGGCTGGATCCCAGTGTGCAGAGAAACACCTTGATGGGGCGCGCGACGAACTGGATGCCCAGCATCACCAGCAGCGCCATCCAGCCCAGCGTCTTTAACTGGTCAAAATCGAGTCGCGCGGCCAGCAGGATGAACAGGCCGGATATCAGCAGTATGCTCAGGCTCTCCTTGAAATCCAGGAGCTCACGCACATGCAGCCTGCGGGTGTTGGCCAGCCACGCGCCCATCACCGTTACCGCGAGCAGGCCGGACTCGGCCGCTATCGTGTCGGCTATCGCGTAGACAGCGAAGACCATGAGCAGCGTCGCGACGTTGTGCAGGAACTGGGGAATCCAGAAGCGGCGCAGCGCCTGGCCCCACAGCAGGCCGGCGACGGCACCGACGATCAGGCCGCTGGCCAGCATGCGCAGCAACAGCATGAAGACTTCGTCCAGGCTCGTCGTCACCCGGCTCGCGATGATGACGGTGAAGGTCAATACCGCCAGAATTGCTCCCAGGGGATCCACCAGGATGCCTTCCCAGCGGAGGATGTTGGCCACCGCGCGGGTGGGCCGCACTGCCTGGAGCATGGGCATAATCACCGTGGGACCGGTCACGGTCATGATCGCTCCGAACAGGAAAGCCAGGGGCCAGTCCATCCCCACCACCCAGTGCGCCAGCCCGGCGACCAGGCCCCAGATGATGAGCACCCCCCAGCTGATCAGGCGCCTCACCACCACACCGTGACCGCGGATCTCCTCACGGTTCAGTGTCAGGCTTCCCTCAAACAGAATGACCGCCACAGAGAGGGAGATGAAGGGGAACAGCAGGTCCCCGAACAGCTCATCGGGGTCAAGGATGCCGGTCACGGGCCCCATGAACATCCCGGCAATGAGCAGGAACAGAATGGCCGGCACGCGCAAACGCCAGGCCAGCCATTGGGAGGCAAGGGATAGCATTCCAATGGCGACAAGCAGAAGCAGTACATGGTGGTACATGAGACATTCCTTGGGAGGCCGCAGGCGGGCAGATCATGGTACGCTACCCTCGAGAGACAATGAAGGGCAGCATGCCTGTCGCGTGTTTTGAAGCCCGCGACCCACCCGGGGCAGCGCTCTGTACCGGGCCTTCATGTGACATTCCAGCGCCACTCAGGTACCTTCGACTGATCGACAGGCAGTGGAGGCGATGGCGCTTTCAATGGCTAAACGACCCGAGCGTGCGCCTGATATCGACGATCCGCAACGTCAGGCGGCGCCACTGGAAATACCGCTCGAGAAGGTGATATCACCACTGCAGGGGTTTGTCTCCAGCCAGGCGACCACCGGCGTGTTTCTGTTGCTTGCCGTCATTCTCGCCATGTTTCTCGCCAACTCCGACCACCTGGATTTCTACCAGTCGATCAATCATCTTCCCGTGACGATCGGCCTGGGCGACTGGCGCATCGAGATGTCGCTGAAGCACTGGGTAAACGAAGGGCTGATGGTGCTGTTCTTCTTCGTCCTTGGTCTGGAGATAAAAGGAGAGATACTGGCGGGAGAACTTCGCGACCCACACTACTCCGGCCTGGTCATCGTCATGGCCCTGGGCGGAATGCTGATGCCCGCGCTTTTCTACGTAGTAGTCTTGCAGTTCAACGAGGCGCAGGAGGCCGTGCGCGGCTGGGGCATTCCCATGGCCACCGACACGGCCTTCGCGCTGGGCGTGCTGGCGCTACTGGGGAGCCGGGCGCCCCCTGTGGCGACCGTGATAATGTCGGCGCTCGCGATCGTGGACGACATCGGTGCGGTGCTGGTCATCAGCCTGGTCTACACCTCGGAGATCGATATCACCGCCCTGTTCAGCGCGGCAGCCGTCATGCTCGCGCTCATTATGTTCAACCTGGCCGGCCTGCGCAGGCCCATCTTCTACTTCGGCGGCGGCTTGGCCCTGTGGTGGTTCATTCTCCAGTCGGGCGTACACGCCACGACGGCGGGCATTCTCGCGGCCCTGGCCGTTCCTGCCAGGCCCTACGTGAAAACCGCCTGGTTCATGCGCCAGATGTCCCGGGTGCTGCGCCGTTTCAGCGCCCTGGACCACCCGGGGCGGACGATTCTCGAGCAACAGCGGCAGTATGATCTGGTCGAGACTGCTGAGGAGATCGCCCGCAAGACCGCCACCCCGCTGCAGCGCTGGGGAAGCTACCTGGACAAACCCGTCAGCCTGGCGGTTGTTCCGCTGTTCGCCTTCCTCAATGCCGGGGTACCTGTTCCGCAAACCGGGGCCGGGATGCTGCAGTCACCATTGATCCTGGCGATCGCGATGGGGCTGGTGGCGGGCAAGTCAGTGGGGATTAGCTGCTTTGCGCTGGCGGGACTGCGTCTGGGTATCTGCCAATTGCCGAAGGGAATTCGCTTTCCGCATATCGTGGGCATCGGCCTCCTCGCGGGTATCGGCTTTACCATGTCACAGTGTGTAGCGGCGCTGGCGTTTGACGATCACCCAGCGCTGATGACCCAGGCAAAACTCGGCATTCTGATCAGCTCCCTGATTGCCGGAGTGCTGGGAGCGGGCTTCATGCTGCTCACCCGCAAAGACCCCGCAGACTGACATCACGCCGCGGTGCACCGCCGCCGTTAACCGTGGGCAATAGGCTTGTCTGTGAAGAGGTAGTCCTTCAGTTCTTCGTCGAACTTGGGGTCGCGTCGCCTGATCCATTCGAGCACCATTGCTGCATGCTCTTTTTCCTCGTCGCGGTTGTGCTTGAGAATGGCGCGCAATTCATCATCCTTGCAGGCATCCATGCGCTGGTTGTACCAGTCCACGGCTTCGAGTTCCTCCATCAGCGACGTGATGGCCCGGTGCATATCCCGGGTCTCGTCTGACAGCTCGTCGATCGGCTCGTGGTATCCTTCGTTGGCCATTTTGCTCTCCTGAAAATTGCGTTGGCAGGACCGTTCCCGGGTCCCGGTCGGGACCATGCGGCCAGACGCTAATCCTAGCCGATCATGCCTCTGCTGTCAGGCCGCATCTGCTCGTCAACGGGATTCCTCCGCATGCAGCAAAGCCGCGGCATCGATGCTCTGGGCGTCCATCATTCGCGCCACTCGCTGCAGCGCCGACAGGACCTGGGTCTGCTCATGTGGCTCCAGTGCCTCGAAACGCTCGATAAACTGTTCATGCAGCAGGGTGGGTGCGCTATGCAGCATATCCTGCCCCCGTTCGGTCAGCCGGGCATTGACGACCCGTTTGTCCGTGCGACTCCTCACCCGCTCAACCAGACCCCGCGATTCCAGTCGATCCAGAATCGTGGTCACGGTCGCCTGGCTCAGAGAGACGTGCTCAGAAATACAGCGCACCGTCACGTCGCCCAGGGCTTCGATAGCACGCAGCACCATGACCTGTGGCAGGGTCAGGCCGCATTCCTTCACGAGACGTTTTGACTGCAGGTCTGTCGCCCTGATGATTCGGCGCAGGGATACCAGAACCTGCTGCAGGTAGGGTGTGTCCGCCATTTTTCCCTTCTTCGATGCAACACCGCGCGCCACCGCGACAGCACTGTCATCACTAAATTTGACCTCTAATATTTAGAACTGTAACATTATTGCCCGCGTATTGGCGAGGTTACACAGAACATCGGCTGTGACCAGTCGACCGGTACACACTGGCACCCCTTGATTTTCTCCAGGAGGACATAGCGCCCCATGTGCGGTATTGCAGGCATATTCCACTTCGACGGTAACTCACCCGAACTGGCACGCGTCGAGGAGATGACCCGCATCCTCGCGCCCCGCGGCCCTGATGCGTCCGGCGTCCTCGCCCGCGACCGGATCGCGCTGGGTCACCGGCGCCTGAAGGTCATCGATCTGACCGACCACGCCCAGCAACCGATGAGCGACCCGGAGCTGGGCTTCGATATTGTCTTCAACGGCTGTATCTACAACTATCCTGAGTTGCGCGAAACCTTGCAGGCACAGGGATACCGATTTTTTTCGACGGGCGACACCGAGGTCGTGCTCAAGGCACTGCACGCCTGGGGCCCGCAGGCGGTGGAAAGATTCAATGGCATGTTTGCGTTTGCCGCCTACGAACGCGACTCCGGTCGCCTGCTGCTCGGCCGCGACCGCCTGGGAATCAAGCCTCTCTACGTCGCCAGGTCAGAGGGGCGGGTCGCGTTTGCCTCTACCCTTCCGGCACTGCTTGCCGCCGGCGGCGTGGATACGGGTATCGACCCCGTGGCGCTAAACCACTACATGAGTTTTCATGCAGTGGTGCCCGCGCCCCGGACCATACTGAATGGCGTGCGCAAACTGCCGCCCGCCACCGTCCGGATCTACGGCCCGGACGGTACAGAAGAGAGCAGCACTTTCTGGCAACTGCGGGTCGGCACCCGGGAAGAGGACCGGAATGTCGGCGAGGACGAATGGCGGGAACGGCTGCTGGAATCTCTGCGCAGTGCGGTTCGCCGGCGCATGGTGTCCGATGTGCCGGTGGGGGTGCTGCTATCGGGCGGAGTCGATTCCAGTCTGATCGTGGGTCTCCTTTCTGAGCAGGGCCAGGCCGGTCTCAATACCTTTTCCGTCGGTTTCGAAACGGTCGGCGACGAAGAGGGTGACGAGTTCCGCTACTCGGACCTGGTTGCAGAAACCTTTGCTACACGGCATCACAAGATTCGCGTACCCACGTCAGTATTGCTGGAGCATCTGCCCGACACTATCGCGGCCATGTCGGAACCCATGGTCAGTCACGACAACGTCGGCTTCTACCTGCTGGCCCAGGAAGTCTCGAAGCACCTGAAGGTAGTCCAGTCGGGCCAGGGCGCCGACGAGGTCTTCGGCGGCTACCACTGGTACCCCCCGATGATGGAGAGCGTCACGCCCGTCGACGACTACCTCAGCGCATTCGCAGATCGCGACTTCGATGAGTACCGGCAGGTGATGTCTCCCGGCTGGGTGAAAGAGGACTTCGCCCGCGCGTTCATCGAAAGCGAGTTCGGGTCCGGGATGGCCGACACCGCCGTGGACAAGGCGCTCCACATCGACACCACGGTCATGCTGGTCGATGACCCTGTAAAACGGGTCGACAACATGACCATGGCCTGGGGACTGGAGGCCCGGGTTCCCTTCCTCGACCATGAACTGGTGGAACTGGCGGGGCGCATACCGGCGAACCTGAAAGTGCGGGAGGGCGGCAAGTATATCCTCAAGGAGGTGGCCCGGCGGGTGATTCCGGCCGAAGTGATCGACCGACCCAAGGGCTACTTTCCCGTACCGGAACTGAAGTACATCCGGGGACCTGTGCACGACTACGTCCGGGATACCCTCAACTCCAGCCGCGCGCGCAACCGCGGCGTCTTCGATCGCGCCTGGATCGGACGCCTGCTGGATGATCCGGATGATCACATCACGCCACTGCACGGTTCGAAACTGTGGCAGGTGGCATTGCTGGAGCTGTGGTTGCAGACCAATGAACTCTGAAGAAAACGGAAATAGCGGCGCCGATGCGATTACACCGGACAGGAAGACGGAGAGCACCGTGAATGTGGAGGAAATGATCTCCCTCAAGAGCTGGGGCGCACCGCCGAGGATCATCGTTGAGGGCGGCGCCAGCGAGGCCATCGTCGACTGCGGCTGGGGCCGGCTTCTGTTCGGCCAGACCTTTGCCTCGAGCGAAAGGCTGGTCGCTGAACTGCGGCGGGAAAAGCCCGGGCAGCGGGATGTGGCACTCTATATCCGTGACCCGCAGGTGATCGTCGCCCAGGCGCCGCAGGACCTGTTCATCGATCCCTCGGTGACCTATCGCCTGGCGCTGGACCGCGAGACGCCCGACCCCGGGGAAGTGCCCGGCATCGAGATCAGGCCGCTGATCGGGGGCTGGGACGAGTACCATATCAACCGTATCTACAAGGCGCGGGGCATGGTGCCACTGCGGGAGAATTTTACCGAATCCCTTCTCGCCCGGGACGAACTCCAGATTCTGGTGGCCTGGGACTCGGAGCAGGGCAAGACTGTCGGCTGCGTCACTGGTGTAGATCACGTGAGCGCCTTCAGCGACCCGGACAACGGCTCCAGTCTCTGGGCGCTCGCGGTAGACCCGCAATGCCGCCAGCCCGGGGTCGGCAGGGCGCTGGTCGAGGCCCTGGCGGGATGGTTTCGTGACCGGGGCCGGGCCTTCATGGACCTTTCCGTGATGCACGATAACGAGCAGGCCATTGCGCTCTACAAGAAGCTGGGCTTCCGCCAGGTCCCCGTCTACTGCGTGAAAACCAAAAACGCCATCAATGAGGCGCTGTACGTGGGACCCCGGGAGGATGAAGGCCTCAATCCCTACGCCCAGATCATTTCCGACGAAGCCTACCGTCGCGGCATTGCCGTGGAGGTCATCGACGCACCGGCCGGACTGTTCAAGCTGAGCCTCGGCGGCCGGGTCGTACACTGCCGCGAGTCCCTGACGGATGCGACCAGCGCAGTGGCCATGAGCCGCTGCGACGACAAGGCCCTGACCAGCCGCCTGCTGCGCCGGGCGGGTCTGCGAGTGCCGGACCAGCGCCAACTCGACTCGGAGGCAGACGCCCTTGACTTCCTGCGCGAGCACGGGCGCATCGTGGTAAAGCCCGCCCGCGGCGAGCAGGGGACCGGCGTCGCCGTCGACCTGCAGAGCCCGGAGGATGTCTCCCGCGCCTTCGCCCGCGCCCGGGAGCTCGGCGAACCGGTCCTGGGCGAGGAGTACGTCACCGGCGAGGACCTGAGAATCATCGTCATCAACCATGAGGTCGTCGCCGGGGCTATCCGCAAGCCGGCCACCATCATTGGCGACGGCGTCCACTCCGTTTCCGAGCTGATCAGCAAACAGAGCAGGCGCCGCGCCGCGGCAACCGAGGGCGAGAGCAGCATTCCCCTGGACGAGGAAACGGAGCGATGCGTCAGCCGGGCCGGCTATTCCTTCGAGGACGTGCCTGAGGCGGGCCTCGAGATACCCGTCAGGAAGACAGCCAACCTGCACACGGGGGGAACCCTGCATGACGTCACCAGTGAACTGCACCCGGAACTGGTGAGTGCGGCAATCCGGGCTGCGGAGGCGCTGGACATCCCGGTCGTCGGCATCGATTTCATCGTACCATCGGCCCACTCGCCGGACTACGTCATCATCGAGGCCAACGAGCGGCCAGGGCTGGCCAACCACGAGCCACAGCCGACCGCAGAGCGACTGCTGGACTTCCTGTTCCCGAGTACTGCTGCACCGAGAGGCAAGAAAGCATGAAAGCAATAAATATCGATCTCGACTACGCGCGTTCAACGCTGCTTGAGCTGCTTCAAACCCCGAGCCCGACCGGAATGACGGACGAGGTCGTGCGGATCTGCTGCCACAAGCTTGCCGAACTGGGGATTGAGTATGAACTCACCCGCCGCGGCGCCATACGGGCCACACTGCCAGGTACGGTGCATTCGCCCGACCGCGCCATCGCGGCCCACCTGGACACCCTGGGCATTATGGTGAAGAACCTCAAGCCCAACGGCAGGCTTGAAGTGGTACCGGTCGGCACCTGGCCGGCTCGATCGGCGGAGGGAGCACGGGTGAGCCTCTACGCTGACCACGGTCGGCATTTCAGGGGGACGGTTCTGCCTCTGAAGGCGTCGGGGCACGTGTTCAACGAAGGCGTCGATGATCAGCCGGCCAGCTGGCAGAACCTGGAACTGCGCCTCGACCAACCGGTGCATTCAGTATCCGACCTGCAGGCCCTGGGTATTCACCCGGGCGATTTCGTCTCGGTGGATCCCCAGCCGGAATTTCTGGAGAACGGCTTCTGGGTCTCCCGCTTCCTGGATGACAAAGCCGGCGTCACGGCTCTGCTTGCCGCGGCCAAAGGCGTTCTCGACGCCGGCGTAGAGCTGCCGATGGACTGCCACCTGCTGTTCACGATTTCCGAAGAGACGGGGGTCGGCGCCTCGCATATCCTGCACGGGGACATCGCCGAACTGATTGCCGTGGACAACGGCACCATCGCGCCCGGCCAGAATACCAGTGAGTACGGGGTAACGATTGCAATGCAGGACTCCAGTGGTCCCTTCGACTACTACCTAAGCCGGCGCCTGGCGGGGCTGTGCGAGACCTTCGGCATCGACCACAGCCGGGACGTTTTCCGTTTCTATCGGAGCGATGCGGCCGCCGCGCTGGAGGCCGGCAACGATATCAGGACGGGGCTGGTCTGTTTCGCCCTCGACAGTTCCCATGGGTATGAACGCACACACCAGAAGTCGGTCCTTGCCGTCGCGCGGCTGCTTGCGATGTACATGCAGACCGACACCCTGTTTGAACGTGACAAATACGCGATGGGGCCACTGCGCGATTTCCCGGACCAGCAAAGCGACTGGGAGGACACCGATCTGGAGAACGTCCGCTAGGGCGAACCATAGGCACTCGGCGCCACCTTCGTCCAGCGGCGAAAAGCACGGGAGAAACTGCTGGTGTCGGAAAACCCCAGGAGAAACGCAACCTCCGTCAGCGACTGCCGGTCGCTCTGCTGCAGGTAGGACTTGGCCAGTTCGCAGCGGGTCTCGTTCAGGACCTGCTGGAACGACGTCCCCTCCTGTTTGAGCTTGCGCTGCAGGCTGCGCCCGCTCATGCCCAGCACTTTTGCATAGTGTTCATGTGACTGAATACCCGCTGACAGCTCCCTCGTCAGCAGGGCCCGCAGCCGGGTGGCAACGCTACCCACCTCCAGCCGTGTAAGGTATTCCTCGACCACCCGGTCGTTGGAGCGGGCGAGCTCCTCGTTGGCCCACAACAGTTCCTCCTCCAACTGGTCCCGGCGGAAGGCCAGGGCGTGGTGTGGCGCACCGAATACTGTCTCGCAGCGGAAAAAATCCCTGTAAACCTGCGCGGCTGCCGGTTCCGGGCGCTTCAACTCCACCTTGATGGGGGCAAACTCATAGCCGCGAATCTTCCGGCAGGAGCGGATGATCAGGGAGAGAATCGCCTCCATGGCCTCGTCTGCGGGCCCGAACTGGCCGGGCGGCACCTGCCATTGCACCCGATAGGAGGGGCCCTCGCTTAGCAGTTCGACCTGCGCTGCATCGCTGACCATGCCGTTGAAGCGCACCACGCGATGCATGGCTTCCAGCAGCGTCCTGCTGGCCATGAACGCGTAACCCAGTGCGTGAAAAGTCGTCTGGCTCGAGTACTTCGCCACCCACAGACCGATAGTCTCGTCTCCCACCAGATCGACCGCGGCCCGCCACAGCCGGGTGGTGCACGCCAGCGGGAAGCGCGCGTCGGGGTTGGCAAAGCTCGCCGGATCGAGCCCGGCGGCGATGACGATGCCGTCGGTCTGGAACCCCCGGCTCTGCAGGGCGAGTACCAGCACCTTGGTCCAGCTGCACAGGACGGTGGGTTGTTTGCAGTTGGCGGGGTTGGCCGCTGGCATCATCAGTCAAGAATCAGGCGCGCTCGGTCATGCGCACCCCTTGCAGATCGATTAGTGTAGGATGTTACCAAAAGTCACTCCCGTGAGGAGGGAATCGCCTGTGCAGGCTCCGAGAATACCCCGTCGCCGGGACGACGATTATACACGCGATGCCGCAGAAGAACGACGCCGCTTCATTCAGGAGCAGACCGGTACCGACCTGGCCCACGTCGGCGCCTATTCTTTCGACCCCGCGGTCCTGCCGGGAAATATCGAGAACTTCACGGGTATCGTCCAGATGCCCCTCGGCTTCGCAGGA
>JARRPM010000070.1:0-16548 GCA_037382865.1 Halioglobus sp.
GCCTGCTTGTCCAACAAGAGTATTTTTAGTAGGCGACGTAGTAGGCAATACAATATCACTTTCACAAAACACTATTATTATAGTTTTAAATCGTGAAAGTGGCGGAGAGCGAGGGATTCGAACCCTCGATAGGGTATAAGCCTATACACCCTTAGCAGGGGTGCGCCTTCAGCCACTCGGCCAGCTCTCCGTTAACTTTTGAAAATCACATATTGATGTGCGCTACAGGCGCGGGATGATACCACAAACGATGCAAAATCAAAGCCAGTGAGCGCAGTTGGACCGCTTACTCATTTGCTCCGGGTTCCTCTTCACTCCGGTCGTCCTGGATCCGGTTGTAGATCTCCTCGCGGTGCACGGCAACGTCCTTTGGCGCGCTGACACCGATGCGGACCTGGTTGCCCTTTACACCAAGCACCGTCACGGTGATCTCATCGCCCACCATGAGCGACTCGCCTACCCTTCGGGTCAAAATCAACATATGTCCATATTCTCCGGGGTTTGGCCTGATTGCCGACTGAAAAAAGAGGGACAACCGTTCTCCGGAAACGAGTCACGGCATCCCGCAACCTTTCGGCCGCACTATCAGTGTAGATTGTCGATCTTGAATTGCCATAAAGCGAAGCAAGGCTTTACTTTATGGCTTTGCGCCCCCGTGTCAGGCCGCGCTCTCGTCCAGGGGTTCCTTGTCCAGGCCAAACGAGGAGTGCAGCGCACGCACGGCGAGTTCCAGGAACTTCTCTTCGATGATCACCGAGATCTTGATTTCTGAGGTGGTGATCATCTGGATATTGATGCCCACCTCGGCCAGGGCGGCGAACATCTGGCTCGCGACCCCCGCGTGAGAGCGCATACCCACGCCAACCACGGACACCTTGGCGATCCTGTTATCGCTCAGCACGTCCTCGGCGTTGATCTCCTTGGCCACCCCCTGCAGGATCTCCTCCGCCCGCGCCAGGTCGTTGCGCCCGACGGTGAAGGTGAAGTCGGTGGTGTTGTCGTCGCCGATGTTCTGCACGATCACGTCCACCTCGATATTGGCCTCACCGATCGGGCCCAGGATCTTGTAGGCGACGCCGGGCATGTCCGGCACCCCGAGTATGGTCAGCTTCGCCTCATCGCGATTGAACGCGATACCCGCAATCGTTGGCGTTTCCATTTGACTGGCGTCCTCCAGAGAGATCAGTGTGCCGGGGCCTTCCTTGAAGCTGTGCAGCACCCGCAGTGGCACGTTGTACTTGCCGGCGAACTCCACCGCGCGGATCTGCAGCACCTTGGAGCCCATGCTCGCCATCTCCAGCATCTCCTCGAAGGTGATGCGGTCGAGTCGGCGCGCGCCATCCACCACCCTCGGGTCAGTGGTGTAGACGCCGTCGACGTCGGTGTAGATCTGGCACTCGTCGGCCTTCAGGGCGGCAGCCAGGGCGACGGCGGTGGTATCCGAGCCGCCGCGGCCCAGCGTGGTGATGTTGCCGTGCTCGTCCACCCCCTGGAAGCCCGCCACCACGATGACGTAACCGGCGTCGAGGTCGGCGTGCAGTCGCTTGTCGTCGATCTCGCGGATCCGCGCCTTGGTGTGGGCGTCGTCGGTGAGGATGCGCACCTGGCTGCCGTTGTAGGACTTCGCCTTGAGCCCGCGCTTGTTGAGCGCCATCGCCAGCAGCGCGGTGGTCACCTGCTCGCCGGTGGAGATCAGCACGTCCATTTCCCGCGGCACGGGGCGCTCCTGCACGTCGTGGGCGAGGGAAATGAGACGGTTGGTCTCGCCCGCCATGGCGGAGACCACAACGACCAGTTCGTGCCCTTCACTGCGGAAGCGCGCGACCTTGTCGGCCACCTGCTCGATGCGCTCGACGTCACCTACCGAGGTGCCACCGAATTTCTGGACGATCAGACTCATGAATGCTCAGTTATCCCCCGGAAAAAGGGGCGCTATTAAACACCAACGCCAGCAGAATTTAAACCGCAGGGACAGCGCAAACAACCGCAAAAATGCCGCGCTTCACCCGCCTCAGGCCAGCGCGTCGGCCACCCATGCCGGCACGTCCTTCAGCACCTGCGGCAGCGCCTGCACGTCGCTGCCACCACCCTGGGCCATGTCTGGCCGGCCGCCACCCTTGCCGCCGAGACGCTGGGCGAACTCGCGCATCAGGTCTCCCGCCTTCACCCGGTCAGTGAGATCCTTGGTGACGCCGGCGGCCAGTGCCACCTTGTCATCGCTGACAGCCGAAAGCAGGATCACGGCACTGCCCAGTTTGTTCTTGCACTGATCCAGGGTGTCGCGCAGGGACTTTGCGTCGGCACCCTCGACGTTCGCCGCCAGCACCTTGATCCCCGCCACCTCGACCGCACCGGCGGTGAGGTCGCCGCCGGCGGAGGTGGCCAGTTTCTGCTTGAGCCGCGCCACTTCCTTTTCCAGTTCCCGGTTCTCGCTGCGCAGTGAAGCGACCCGGGCCGCCACGTTCTCCGGCGTGCCCTTGACCACGTCGCACACCGCCGCCAGGCGCTCCTCCATCTGGTCGACCAGCGCGATGGCGCCGGCGCCGGTGACCGCCTCGATCCGGCGCACGCCGGCGGCGACGCCGGATTCGGAGGCGATGCGCAGCAGGCCGATATCGCCGGTGCGATCGACGTGGGTGCCGCCGCACAGTTCCACGGAGAAGTCGTTTTCACCCATGGAGAGCACGCGCACCTCGTCGCCATACTTCTCGCCGAACAGCGCCATCGCCCCCGCGGCGATGGCATCGTCCATGCCCATCAGGCGGGTCTGCACCGGCGTGTTGGCACGGATCTGTTCGTTCACCATCTGCTCGATGGTCCTGAGCTGCGCGGGACTGACCGCCTCGGAATGGGAGAAGTCGAAGCGCAGCCGCTCCGAATCGACCAGCGACCCCTTCTGGGCGACGTGCTCCCCGAGCACCCGGCGCAGGGCCGCGTGCAGCAGGTGGGTGGCGGAGTGATTCAGGCGGGTGCGCTGGCGGACACGGGGGTCGACCTCGGCCTGCAGTGTATCGCCGGTGCCGACACTGCCCCGCAGCACCTTCACGTGGTGCAGATGCTGGTCCGCCGACTTGGTGGTGTCGACCACCTCCAGGCGCACGCCGTCGGCGCTGAGGTAGCCGGTATCGCCCACCTGCCCGCCGGACTCGCCATAGAACGGCGTGCTGTCCAGCACCAGGATGCCGGCCTCGTCCTGGGCCAGGCTATCCACCGGCTCGCCGTCGCGCAGCAGCGCGGTCACACGCCCCTCGCCACAAAGGCTGTCATAGCCGGTGAATTCGGTGTGGCCCTCGAGGCGCAGCACCGCGCTGTAATCCACCTTGAAGCTGCCGCTCTCCTGGGAACGGGAACGCTGCTCCGCCATGGCGGCATCGTAACCCGCCATGTCCAGGGTGAGCCCCCGCTCGCGGGCGATGTCGTTGGTCAGGTCGGTGGGGAAACCGTAGGTGTCGTAGAGCTTGAAGACGACAGCGCCGGGGATCTCGGTCCCCTCCAGGTCCTGCAGCGCCTCCTCGAGGATGTGCATGCCGTGATCCAGCGTCTTGGCGAACTGCTCCTCTTCCGCCAGCAGGGCCTTCTCCACCTGGGGCTGGCGCGCCACCAGTTCCGGATAGGCCTCGCCCATCTGGTGCGCGAGCGCCGGCACCAGCCGGTAGAAAAACGGGCCTTTCGCACCCAGCTTGTTGCCGTGGCGGATGGCGCGGCGAATGATGCGGCGCAGCACGTAGCCGCGCCCCTCGTTGCCGGGCAGCACCCCGTCGACGATGAGGAAGGCGCAGGCGCGGATATGGTCGGCGATGACCCGCAGGGAGCTGTTATCCAGCTCCTTTACATGGAGGATATCCGCGGCGGCGTGGATCAGCCCCTGGAACAGGTCGATCTCGTAGTTGCTGTGCACCTGCTGCATCACCGCGGCGATCCGCTCCAGCCCCATGCCGGTATCGACCGAGGGCTTGGGGAGAGGGTGCAACTCGCCGGCGGCATCACGGTTGAACTGCATGAAGACCAGGTTCCAGACCTCCACGTAGCGGTCGCCGTCCTCGTCCTCGCTACCGGGCGGACCGCCGAACACGTCCGGGCCGTGGTCGTAGAAGATCTCGGTGCAGGGACCGCAGGGGCCGGTGTCGCCCATCTGCCAGAAGTTGTCCTCGTCGAGCCGGGAGATTCGCGCTTTGGGAAAACCGATATCCTCGCGCCAGATCTGCTCCGCCTCGTCGTCGGAGACGTGGACGGTGACCCAAAGCCGCTCCGGGGGGAGGCCAAGGGTCTCGGTCAGGAACTCCCAGGCAAACCGGATCGCCTCGCGCTTGAAGTAGTCGCCGAAGCTGAAGTTGCCGAGCATCTCGAAGAAGGTGTGGTGGCGGGCGGTGTAGCCGACGTTCTCCAGGTCGTTGTGCTTGCCGCCGGCGCGGACGCAGCGCTGGCTGCTGGCGGCGCGGCTGTAGGGGCGCGGGTCGGTGCCGAGGAACGTGTCCTTGAACTGGTTCATCCCGGCGTTGGTGAACAGCAGGGTCGGGTCGTTGGCCGGCACCAGGGAGCTGCTGGGCACACGGGTGTGGCCCTGCCGTTCAAAATAGGCCAGGAAGGCCTCGCGTATTTCTACGGTCTTCATAGTCGGTCTCGGTTGTAGTGCGGTGCGCGTCAGCCCGCCATGTGCCCTTCGGCAAACGCCTTGCCGGCCAGGATGTGCAGGTGCAGGTGGAAAACGGTCTGCCCGGCGCCAGGGCCGTTGTTGATGACCAGCCGGAACGCATCGGACACGCCGAGCTGTTCCGCCACCTTGCCGGCGGCCAGCAGCAGGTGCCCCAGCAGCTCCCGGTCGTCCTCCCCGGCATCCACCAGGCGGGGAATACCGCGCTTCGGTATGACCAGCACGTGCACCGGTGCCTGCGGGCTGATGTCGTTGATGGCGACGCAGTGCTCGTCCTCATAGAGGAACTCGCTGGGGATTTCGCCCCGGACGATCTTGCCGAATATCGTGTCTGACATGACCCTACCCCAGTTTCTCGTCGGCAGTGAGCTGGCGCGCCTCGCTCTCCAGCATCACCGGAATGCCGTCGCGCACCGGATAGGCCAGGCCGCTGGCCTTGCAGATCAGCTCGTCCTTCTCCCGGTCGTACTGCAGCGGCGCTTTGGTCACCGGGCACACCAGGATGCTGAGCAGTTTCTTGTCTATCATGGCCGTCTCGCGTTGCAAAGGGACGATATTATACGGCCTTTTTTACGGCTTTGGCACGGGCTCGGGTGTGGGCATCGGCGGCGCCAGCAGCTGCGGATCGATACGCTCGCCGCGCCAGTTCATGCGCCAGTCGAGGTGCGGTCCGGTGGCGCGGCCGGTGGCGCCCACGGCGCCGATCAGGTCTCCCGCCTCCAATTCGTCACCCGCCTGCACCGACACCTCGCTCATGTGCATGAAAGTGGAGGAAACCCGGTAGCCATGATCGAGGATAACCGTGCCGCCGGAAAAAAACAGGTCCGGCTCCGCCAGGGTGACCACGCCGGCCGCCGGTGCCCGCACCGCGGTTCCCGTCGGCACCGCCACGTCCACACCGAAGTGGGGCCGGCGCGGTTCGCCGTTATAGACGCGCTGGCTGCCATAGACCCCGGAGATCGGGCCCAGCACCGGCCACTGGAAGCCCCCCAGGACGCCGGCCAGCAGGTCGGGGCGGTCCAGTCGCCTGGCGCGGGCGGCGGCAACCTGCGCCCCCTCGCGCCGGATCCGCTCCAGCTCCTCCGCCGGCGGCGTCACCGTGCGCTGGGGCACGCCCTCGACCCGCTGGATATTGTACTCCCGGGCCGCCACCTGCAGGGTTTCCCGGCATTCCTCTGGCCCCTTCACCACGAGCTGGGCCTCCGGGCTCGCGTCGCGCCCGAACCCGGCGAAGGTGGTGCCGTCGGCCAGCACGTCGAGGGGCTCGCCGTCGAGGGTCACCTCGCTGCCGGGAGGGACGCGGCCCCAGATGAAACCGCCCTGCTGCAGCGCGCCGTCGAACGTCACGCATTCGGCGGACGCCAGCGGCGCCGCGGCGAGGGTCACCAGCGCCGCTATAACCATGTATCCGGGGATCGGTTTCGTCGAATCTCTCACAACCGTTTTTACTCCCATAAAGGTGTGCCGGTCGCATTTTCAGTACAGGATACTGCCCTCTCCCGCCCTATTCCAGCCAGTGCCTTTTCCAGCCACTGGTAGCGAATGCGTTCCTGCTCCAGCCTCAGGTGGACACCGTAATGGTTACTGCAGAGGGCCTGGTAAAGACGCTGTTCCGCAGCCGTGAGGTTCTGCAGCGTCCGCGAGTGCGGGGCGCCCTCGATTACCCATGCCTCTTTGTGACTGAGCAGGGTCGCCTCGTCCATCAGCAGGCTTTGCACCTGCGGAAACCTGGCACGCAGTTGGTCCAGGATGGCGAAACCGTGGGTGTCGATGTCCCCCCAGTAGACGAGGCTGACCCGCTGCAGCCAGCCTGCCTGTGCCAGCGCATCAAAACCGTAGCCGCCGCCAAAAACCACCAGGCTTCGGGGGCAGTCCGGAAATGCGAGGAAATTGACCTCGTTCTCGGTGATAAAGACCCGGTTGAGCGATCTGGCTGTATGCGGCTCCATATAGAGTGCCTCGAAATCACCGCTGGTTACGGTGATGTCCCGGTCCACCCCCGGGAGCCGCGCCAGGTGGTGGTCCAGCAGGCGATAGCGCACCCGGTCGGGTTTGCCGCGGAAGCCATAACGCCGCTCAAACTGCCTGACGCCGTTCGCTGTTATGTCGATCTGTTCCGGCGGCAGGGTGGCGTCGAGCAGAGTGGTCAGCACCGCGCGGTGCCCCTCGATGAACTTGCTGTCCAGGCCGGGAAGATCGACCTGGCGCAGGTAGACCCCGGGGTTATTGTGCGCCTGTCGCCACAGCACGAAATCCAGGAGTCTGGACCAGACTGGGGCTAAACTCAGCGCTTTCAGCGGCCGATGGGCTACCCACTGCAGAAGTTGCGGTGCCCGCTCGCGCGTATCCCCAACCAGTTCGTCGAACTGCCGCAATTCAGCCCGCCTGCCGAGCAGTGCAATTGCCGTCCCCAGGTCGTCCAGCCAGACTTCCGCTGGAATACGATTGGCCCCGATGACGCGATGGCGAATCGTTTTCCACTCGACGCGAAAACCGCGCAACCGTTCCATGTCGGCAACCCATGCCCGCACGGCATCGAAATCATGCGCCAGGGCGCCGCTGTCAGGTGTTTTGAACACCAGCCGCCGGGGAAAAAGGTCACCAGGTTCGATGCGCTCCTGAAGCAGGCTACCGCTCTGCCACAGTCTCTCCACCTGGGCCAGAAGAGACCGCTCGTCGCTCCAGCCGCGCCGCGACTTATCCCCGCGACTGGACATTGGCACCGCCAGCCTTTTCCACCCTGTACTCCTCGATGGTGAGGTTGCGGATGCGGGACTGCCGTCCGCCTTCGTTGTGGACGAAGCCGACGCTGGAAACATAGGGTTCGATAATGTGGATTTTCTGCAGCGGGGTCACGATCAACAGCTGCAGGTTCAACCGTTCAAAGAGCATCAGGCCGTACTGGGCGGACTCGTCGGAACCGCGACCGAAGGCCTCGTCTATGACCACAAAGCGAAAAGAACGGGAGCGCAACGCACCCCATTCCAGGCCGAATTGATAGGCGAGGCTGGCTGCCAGGATGGTATAGGCGAGCTTCTCCTTCTGCCCGCCGGACTTACCGCCCGAGTCCGAGTAGTGCTCGTACTCAACCTGGTCCTCCTGCCATCGCTCGGACGCGGCGAAGGTGAACCAGTTGCGAACATCGGTGACTTTCGCTGTCCAGCGTCCATCCTGTTCGGAAAGACCCTCGCGGCCGCGGAAACGTTCGATGATGTACCTGACCTGCAGAAACTTGCGCTCGGAGTACTGCTCATCCTCCGAGCCGGTCAGCGTCCCCTCGGTGCAGGCTCGCAGCTCCTGCTGGAATTCCCGGATATCCGCATCCTGGGTCGGTTGGGCCTCCAGCTCAATGTAGCGGCCCGGGTTGTAATCGATCTGGGTCAGGGATTCATTAATCAGGGCGATGCGCTCCCTGATGGTTTCGCGCTCGCGATGTAGCTGGGACTGGAAATTGGCTACTTCGCGAATCGTATTCTCATTGAGCAGCTCCTTGAACCTGGCCTCGAATCGGGGCAGTCCGTCAGCTTCCAGCGCGGCGAGCATCTGCCGGTACTCTGCCCCGGCTTCCACCGCCGCATCTACCTCCTGGGTATCGAGCTGGTAGAGATTCTTGTAGTCGGACATGGCCCGGACAATTTTTTCCTGCAGCCGACTGATCCGTTTCTCCTCGGCATCGATCTTCTCTTGCAACCACTTGCGCACCTCCTGCTGCCGATTGTCACAGGACTCGACCGTCAGCGTGTGTTCCCCCAGAGCCTCGAGCCGAAGCTGTTCCAGCGGCCCGAACCACTGTTGCTGGCCGGCGGCCTCCGCCGCCGCGAGGATCTCGCGAGTATCGCTCTGCAGCTGTCGGCAATCCTCGATTTTCTGCTCTGTCCTGGCCCGCTGGTCCCGGACCTTCTCATAGTCGTCCGATGTCGTATGCAGCTCACTCTCCAGCAGCGCCAGCCTGTTGTTGAGCGTACGCAACACATCCGATGCGGACCGTAGCTGCTGCAGCTCCTGCTGCAGGTCGGCGATTCTGCGGGCCAGGGGCTGCCAGTCCAGCTCCTGAAAATCGCCGTATTCCTCCAGCCTGCTGATAGCCTCCAGGGTATCCTTCAGCGCACTTTCCCGCTGTTTTATCTCCGCGAGGTGAGCCCCGATCTCGGCGATCACCTGCTCCAACCCCTTGGCTTTTTGCTCAAGCGCCTCGACTTTGTCACGATTGTCCCAGCCCAGTACATAACGGCTGCGATCGCCCAGGGCATGCCGGTCGTCCTTTTCATGGCGCTCGCCGGATAATCTGATCTGTCCGTTGCGGGTGATCGCCCGTTTCTCCCGGTGGAACTGCGCCTGGGTCTCGCAGCAGGCCACGTCAAAACGGCGCGCCATCTCGCCCTCCATCCAGGCGTAAAAGCCTGAATCGGGTTTGATGGACAACTTGCGTACCAGCGAGTCGGGATGCAGTGTTGACTGGCCTGCCTGTTGCCCCTCCCGCACCCGAAAGTAGACCAGGCGCCCCCTCAGGTGAGTCTCATCCACCCACTGTGCCACACGACGGTAGTGCTCGTCGGGCACCAGCAGGGAGAGGCCGAAATTGCGCAGAAGCCGCTCGATAGCTCCCTGCCAGGCGGTTTCCACTTCTCGCACCTGGAGCAGCTCCCCGGCGAATGGCAAGTCAGATTCGTCGACTCCGATGACCTGGCAGAGCCGCCGGCGGATCTCCACCTGCACCTGGTCGATATTGCTCTGCCGGGACCGGAGATCGGCGATCTCCACCGCCAGGGCCTCGCGCTCCTCCCGCAGTTTCCTGAATTCGAAGTCTCTCTCACCCTGCAGTGCGTCGTTCTCCGACTGCGCTGCCAGAATCCGCTGCCGCTCTGCCTGCAACCAGTGCCGCTGCTCGGCAAACTGGTCCGCAGTTTCCGCCGCCTCGACGGACAGCGGCGCAACGAGCTCCCGGTAGCGGGCAGCCTTGTCATGGCGCCGCCTGCGTTCCGCCGCCAGATCGTGGATCTCCTGCTCCAGACGCTCGATACGATCCCCGCCATTCTCGGCAATCTGCTGTTTGAGCGCCTGCCGTTCCTGCTGCAACCGCGCCAGATCCTCCGCATGGCGGGTCACTTTGCGGCTCTGGCCATCCAACTCCTGCTCCAGCCGTTCCAGCCTCTGCTTGAGGAGTTGCATCTTCTTGTCGGCAAAGAACGGCGCCAGGGCATCACGACAGTGGCGGGACTCATTTACACCCACCAGCAGTTCCTGGTGCCGGTCACAGTCGGCCACCAGCGGGGTTAGATGTTCTATCTGCCGGCGGGCTTTCAGCACCGCCTCGTGAGCCCGGTTCAGGTCGTCAAAGTGTTCCACCAGCGCCTGAATGCGCGGAGTGACATCGAAGGGCTCCAGCATATGTCCGCGCACAAATTCGGTGAGATTGCCGATGGATTTCATGGATACGGTCTGGTGAAACAGATCCAGCGCCTGCTCGTTGTCGATACCGAACCGGCGCCGGAACCACGCGCCATACTGCGGGAACCGGTCGAAAACCTCGCAACCAGAGCCCCGCAAACGCTTGCGCAGAGCGCTGATTTCGCTGCCAAAACCTGAGAAATCCCGGGTGATGCCCAGGGCCCGTTCGGCCCCGACATACAGCCGCTCCGGCTGACCCTGCAACTCCCTCATCCAGAACACCTGAGCCAGGCTGATCGTCTGGTCATAACCCTCGTTGTGGAATACGCCAAGAATCACAGAGTAACTGGTGTGGTCTCGCAGGGCGACGGGCCTCGACGCGCCGCTGGTATCGCTGCGCTCAGACTTGTAATAGCCCAGGACGTAGGAGCGCAGGGAGCGCTCGCGTTGGCCGGCGCCGGCAGCCTTGTTGTAGGCGGCCTTGTGGGCGGGAACCAGCAGGGTGGTGACTGCATCGACGAGAGTCGACTTACCGGACCCTATATCGCCGGTTAGCAGACCATTGCGACCATTGAGGTTGAGGCTCCATACCTGGTCGGAAAAGGTCCCCCAGTTGAACACCTCGAGCCGCTGCAGCCGGAATCCGCTGCGCGTGTCGTCGCCGGTGAAATCGAGCCCCAGCGACTCGCCGGCAACTGGCCTGGCCGTCATATCAGTCATCGCTCTCCTCGCGACGCAGCAGCTGGCGATAACTGTCAAGCTTCTGGTCGAACTCTGCCAGCCACTGGGCGTCCACGAATGCCTTGATGATCCGGCGCACCTCGTACCCGGGTTGAGTGGCGGGTGACGCGCTCTTCAGCTTTCTGAGAAATCCCAGTTCCACCACTTTGTTGATATGGCGTTCCACCTGATCCACCAGCCTCGCCTCGTTGCTGCTGTCGGGTAGGAACAGGCGGATCAGGTCGACGATCTCATCCCGATTCAACACCAGGCGAGTTTCGGCGCCGCTCGCGTCAAATTCCGCGAGCTTCTTGCGCAGCAGGGCCAACAGGAGACTCACTGGAAAGGACAACTGGCGGCGCGCAACGAGGCGCGGAAGCTTCCCGGAGCCGTCGGGAGCGGACTCTTCACCCTCCTCAACCTCCCGGGATTGCAGGAAAGCGTAGCCCTCGGCCTCATCCAATATCAGGTCAAGGCCAACTACTGCCACAAAATCCCTGACCCGATTCTGCAGCTCCAGCAGCTGTGACCAACGCGCGGGCTCGGCATCCCGGTAGAGCACTCCCTTCAGCAGCAACACCACCACCGCACCAAGGTCGGGTTTCCCCCTGGATCCGGCAAGCCCCTCCTCTTCCTCGACGACCATGGCTCGAATCACCTGCGCTCCCGGGGCAGGAGAAAGATCACCCGCGGCATCGTCACCCGGCGTACCCTGTCTTCCCCTTCTACCTGCCAGCTGATGGTGTCCTCCTGCTCCTCATCGAAAAGCATCTGAAATTGGTCCACGCCACCGGCGTCTCTGCCCATTTCGAGGTAGGCAACGAGCTCGGAAAGACCCTGCGTCAGCGGCCTGTCCTCGCAGAGATCCCGCAACGCCACTTGCGATTCCCGCTGCAGGGCCTTGCGAATGTGGTGGCCGATGGCAGCCTTGTCCACCACCGTCTGGGAATACAGGGCGCTGGCATCCAGGTTTTCGTCGCCGGGTTCCAGGCGGATGTCCTGTATGTGCGGCCTGAAGGGCGGCTGGTACAACGGCCGCTCCATTGGCAATTCAATGCTGGCCGTGGGCTCTGCCATCGTCATGCACTCAGCGCCACCGTCCATAGCGACGGGATGCTCCCGCAGCGCCAGCGCCTTGCCTTCGATACTGCGCAGGATCTCCATGATTCTGCGGTTCTCGAGCCAGGCTTGATCGTCGAGAAATCGGCGCAACTGCTGCGACAGCTGAGCGACAGTTCGCTGGGTGTACTCGCCAGCTTCGAGCCAGTCATGGTGGATGCGCCGGGTGCGCCGGTCCGGATTCATGGCCTCGATGACCGGCAGGGCCAGTACCCTGTCGAGCCGCTCACTGAAATCCTCCTGCCGCTGCGGCGACATCAGGAAATCCCAGAAAGCGCGAAAACTTGCCCCCTGATCGGAATCGGCGATGGCATCGCGCTCCCCCATGATATCCGCCAGCAGCTCCCCCTTGTTTCCTTCCCAGGTCGCGATACGCTCCCGTACCCGACGATCCAGGGCCCGGAAATTGTGTTCCACCTCGCGAAAATCGGCGAGCAGTTCCCTCGCCTGCTGGTTGAACTGCATGAACCGGTCCTTGAGGGCGGTATCGTCCAGCGTGGTCACGTCTCCCCGCAATACCCTGGACATTTCCGCATCGATTTCCTCCCGCCGTTTCTTCAACTCCTGCAGGCGAGTCTCGGGATCCGCATCACTACCCTCGCTCAATTGCCTCAGCAGGTCAAACAGTGTCAGCAGACGGGATTCTGTACCGACGAAACCGCGTTCCTGCAGGCTGTCCAGCCAGGTGAGGGCTCTTTCCGTTGCCGCGGTCAGGTCAAACTGCACCTCGTCGGAATTCTGGCGGTAAAATTTTCGCAGCCAACCCTTTTCCGGCGCGGCCCAGTCGTTGAGGTAGTCGATTGCCGACCGTGGGAATCGCTCCTCACCCAGCACCGAACGCAACCGGAACAGTTCATCCTCGAGTGCCTCGACCAGGTCGGACTGGGAGATCACGCGTATATTGTGTTCGATAAATACTTTCTGGAAAAAACTGGCCATCAGGGCGGCGTTCTGGCTCGCCAGCAGGCGCCAGGCTGGATGATTCTGGCGCAGTGCCTCCAGCATTTCGTAGTCGAGTGCCATCTGATGTACAAGCGAGATCCCGGGAAGCCGGATTCTAGCCAAATGTGGCCCGAAAAGGCATGGGCAATTGCATAATGCTGTTACTGCATTCAAAATACCATCATGAGTATTCAGATCACTATCAGAAACGTTCCCGAGAAAGTCAGGGATGAACTGGCCTCCCGCGCCGCCCTGCATCGTCAGTCCATGCAGGAGTACTTGCTCGGCGAGCTGGAACGCCTGGCGGCCCGCCCCACCGTGGAGACCTGGCTGCAGTCGGTGCGTGAGCGCAAGGCGGCAGCGGGAACGCGGATCGAGGCCGAGAAGATTGTCGACGCCCGCAACGCTGACCGCAAATGACCCTGGCCGTCGATGCGTCGGTCATCGTCGCCGCGCTGGTCGACTCCGGTGACGAGGGCACCTGGGCCGAGTCGTTGGTCGCCGGAGAGGTACTGGTTGCGCCGGAACTGGCGATGGTCGAGTCCACCAACATCTTGCGCCGACTAGAGCTGGCGGGACATCTCTCGCCCATTGAATCCGAGCTCGCCCAGCGGGACCTGATGCGCCTGGATATTCAGTTGTTCCCGTTTTATCCGATTGCGCAACGCATATGGGACCTGCGCTCGAATATCACCAGCTACGACGCCTGGTATGTCGCGCTGGCGGAGGCACTCGAGTGCCCGCTGGCGACTCTGGACTCGAAATTGACAGGCGCCAGTGGCGTGCGCTGTCAGTTCCGGCTTCCCTGATAATCCGCTACCACCCTTTTGGAAAGCCGGCCTGGCCAGGACTACAATAGCGCCCCATGGGAAGATACCGACCACCCCGCCGCCGCGGCTCCAACTACATCACCCCCGAGGGTGAACGCGCCCTGCGCGAGGAGCTGCACCGGCTGTGGAAGGTGGAGCGGCCGCAGGTGACCAGCGCGGTGCACGAGGCGGCCAAGAACGGCGACCGCTCGGAGAACGGGGATTACATCTACGGCAAGCGGCGCCTGCGGGAAATCGACTCGCGGGTGCGTTTTCTCAACAAGCGGCTGGACGAGCTGCAGGTGGTGGATCGACCGCCCGGGGACACGGCTAAAATCTATTTCGGCGCCACGGTCACCCTGGAGGACGAGGCCGGCGAGGAGTTTCACTGGCGCATCGTCGGTCCGGACGAGTTCGACCTCGCCGAGGGCAAGCTCAGCATGGATTCGCCGATGGCCCGCTCCCTGCTCGGCAAGGGGCTGGACGACGAGATCGTCGTACACAGCCCCTCCGGGGAAAGGCTCTACTACGTGACCGCGATCAGCTACGCCGGCGCCTGATCGTCAGCTGAGCCTCAGAAGGTCCACTCCACGCCGACCATGGCGGTGCGTGGCTTGTTGGGGCGGGCCCCGTCGGGCTGACGGGAGACGATGGCCCGCTCGTCGAAAAGGTTCTCCACCTTGAAAAAGACCAGTGCGCTGTCGTTGAACGCGTAGCGGCTGATGTAGTCCACCACCAGCAGGTCTTCACTGCGGTCATAGCGGGTCCCGCCGTTGTTGCAGCCGATATCCATGCACATCTCGTCGATGTACTTGGCCACCGCGTAGTTATCCCAGCCCCAGGAGGACTCGACACCGAGGCGCAGGCTGAAGGCGTTTTCGGGGACTGAGGCGAGGAGGTCGCCATCCTCAAAGCCCAGCTCCAGGTTATCGTCGCTGATTGTCGCGTCGGTCCAGGTGTACATCAGGTCGACGGGCACGTTGAAGTCGCCCAGTGCAAAGCTGGTGCCGGCCTGCAGCTCGAGCCCGGCGATGACCGCCTTGCCGGTTATGAACGACCCGGACGTGGCGCCGTTGCTGCAGGGGCTGGCGTTGGAGCAGTTCTCGGTCTTGTTGTCAAAGTCGCTGTAGAAGCCGATGGCCTCGACGAACCAGCCACCACTGTAGCGCACCCCCGCCTCCCAGTTGACGCTGGTCTCCGGGTCCTCGTTCTCGGTGGCGCCGCCACCCAGGGGAGAGAAGCCCCGGTGCACGCCAGCGAGCAGCTGCCAGTTGTCCGCCAGGTCGTAGGTCAGCGAGGCACCGGGGAGCCACTCCGCCGTATCATTGCCGCGACGGCTCTGCAGCTCAGTACGCGCCGGGTCGGCGTACTGCTTGCGCCAGGAGTCCACGTCTTCGTAACGCAGCGCCAGGTTGAGGTTGAGCCCATCGCTGAACTGCCAGCTGTCCACCGCCCAGAAACTCAGGGCCTCCGCCTGCTCCCGCCGGTTGTCGCTGCCCGCGGGCCGCTGCAGGCTGCGAAACACCAGTTCGCCGTCGACCTGGTCGTAGTACTCGACCGGCTGGAAGCGGTCCATTTCGTCCCGGTGGACCCGCCCGCCGAGGGCGAGCTGGTGAGCGCCGAGGTCGACGTCGAAGTTGAGCTCGACCCCCTGAGACTCGTACTTGCGGTTATTGTGCTTGTATTTGAGGCCCTCCACGTCCTCGGTGCCGTCGAGCACGCCCTGGGCGAAAGCATCGCCGGCATTGGCGGCGTCGATCAAGCTGCCGCCGCCGTCCAGCTTGAACCAGTCCCGGGCGAACTCGTTGTGGTAGCCGGTGGCGGTCATGGCGACGTTGTCGGTCAGCGCCAGACGGTAGCGGAGGGTGTAACCCTCGTGATCGTTGTTCATCTCGTCCGGTTCGGAGAGACCATAGCGGCGGTCCTCATCCCGCCCGAAGTCGGCATCGGTGAGGCCCAGGTAGGTCTCCTCGGAGGTCTCCCGCGAATACTGGGCCTTGAACAACACGCTCTGGCGCTCGCCCTCCCAGCCGAGCTTCACCAGGTAGTCCTCGATGTCGTAGCCGGTATCGCTCCCGCTGCGGTCGATCTCCTTGAAGCCGTCGCTGCGGCGCTGGGCGGTCTCCACCAGGAATCCGAAATCGCCGGCGCGCCCGCCATAATTGGCCAGCAGGTTGGCCTCGCCGTTCTGGCCGTAGGAGAAGTTGACTGCGCCCGCGCGCTCGGCGGGAATCGGGGTCGAGACCAGGTTGACCACCCCGCCCGTGGTCTGCGGACCGTAGCGCAGCAGCGGCGCTCCCTTCAGCACCTCCACCGCACTCATGCGCGCGGTGGTCGGGAAATAGTAGGCCTCCGGGTTGGAATACGGCGCGGGCGCTATCAGCACCCCGTCCTCGAGCAGTGTCACCTTGGAGGAGCGTTCTGAGGTCGCTCCGCGGATGCCGATGTTGGGGCGCAGGCCGTAGCCGTCCTCCTCCTGGATGTAGATGCCGGGCACGGTTTTCAGGAGCTGGTTGATATCGACCGCGGACTCGATGCGGATCTGTTCGGTATCCACCACGGCGCCGGAGCCGGGCAGGGTGCGGGCGTCCTCGCGACTGCCGACGATGGTGATCTCCTCCAGGGCGTGATCGTCGGCCCATGTCGCAGCGGAGCTCATACCTGCAGCCACGACCCCGGCAACTGCCGCGGCCAAAATGCGCTGTTTCATACTTCCCTCTATATTGCTTTTAAGGTGGAAACGAAATATTAGTGGGAATCATTCTCATTTACAACACTGAATGAGAAATATTATCGTTGTTTGGGGGCAAAGAAAGTTCATCGCACATTGGCGGGAGTGGTCCGGCCTAGCGGCCCCGGGCAGGTGAACCATTTTCAGTCGCGGCCCGATATCCGCTTGTTGAAAATGGTTCCCCTGCC
>JARRPM010000071.1:0-16431 GCA_037382865.1 Halioglobus sp.
TGTACAGTCAGATGCAGAGAGCTGCCGCTGCGGCGATGAACAGTAGTGCTTGGATCATGCGGGGCGTGTAGCAAGGCGGCGGTTGTTTCCGCCCACTGACAGGGATAGCGGGCGGCGCGGCTTCAGGAACCCTGCAGCGGGTTGAAAAAACTCTTCTCAGATCCCTCCATTAGTTCCTATACTTTCCGGAACAGCGTTCACCCATTGAAGCAGCCGGTGAATACCGCTTCACTCAACAGACTGTTCGGGCGCCGCCGTATGTCTCCTCTCTTGAGGAGAGGCCACCCCCATCCGGGAAACTGACACTCGAGCATTTAGTCGCCGTTGCTCAAGGAGTATCGATGTCAAAGGACACTGACAGCTACGCCCAACAACAAACTGCCGAAACCCTGGCAGCACTTGAGGTCCAGGCCGACCGGGGCCTTACCGATGCGGAGGCCACTCGACGCATCGGCCAGTATGGCTATAACGAGATCGATGAAAGGGAGGAGACCCTGTGGCACAGGGTGTTCCGTCGCTTCTGGGGTCCGATCCCGTGGATGATAGAGATAGCCGCCGTGCTCTCGGCGGTGGTTCAGAAGTGGGAGGATTTCGGCATCATCCTGGTGATGCTGCTGGTCAACGCCGGGCTGGATTTCTTCCAGGAGCATCGCGCGTTGAATGCCCTGAAGGCACTGAAGGCCGGCATGCAGCGCCAGGTCACCGTGATTCGGGACCGCAGCTTCAAGCGCATACCGTCCCGGGAGCTGGTGCCGGGGGATGTGATCAAGCTGAAGATCGGCGACATTATTCCCGCCGATGTTCAGCTTCTGGACGGCGACTATCTGTTGATCGACGAGGCCGCGCTCACCGGCGAGTCCCTGCCTGTGACTCGCAAACCCGGCGAAGTCGCCTACGCCAATACCATCGTCAAGCAGGGCGAGATGCTGGCAGTGGTGGTCAACACCGGCACGAGTACGCGATTTTCCAGTGTGGTATCCCTGGTCGCCAGGGCACAACTGGAGGAACGCAGCCATTTCCAGAAAATGGTCATCCAGATCGGCAACTTTCTCATCCTGATCACCATCATCCTGGTGGCACTGATCATCATGGTGTCGCTGTTCCGCCATGAGGATTTTATCGAGATCGTCCGTTTTTCACTGGTACTTACCATCGCCGCCATTCCGGTCGCACTGCCCGCGGTACTGTCGGTCACCATGGCGGTGGGTGCGATAAACCTGGCGCGAAGACAGGCTATTGTCTCGAAACTCACCGCCATCGAGGAGCTGGCCGGCGTCGACGTGTTCTGCTCCGACAAGACGGGCACCCTGACCGAAAACCGCATGCAGGTTGCCGACCCCGTTGTGTTTGATGGCCATGACCTGAGCGAGCTGTTCCTGCTGGCGGCGCTGGCATCGAAGCGGGAGAACAACGATCCGATCGAGGAGCCGATTTTCGACTATATCAGCGAAAAACTGCCCGATGTCGATCTGTCCGGCTTCCAGCAGACACACTTCACCCCCTTCGATCCGGTGAGCAAACACACCAGAGCCGACATACAAAGTGACGACGGACCCTTTGCCGCGATCAAGGGAGCGGCGCAGGTGCTGATCAATATGGCCAGCCTGTCCGATGAGCAGGTCGCGTCCATCAATGAACAGGTCGACCAGCTCGCCGCCAGGGGCTACCGCACCCTGGCCGTGGGCAGGAAGACCGGGGATGCACCCCTGGACCTGGTCGGCCTGATCCCCCTCAATGACCCGCCACGGGATGACTCCCGCCAGGTGATCGCCGACATGGGCGATTATGGGGTGCAGGTCAAGATGGTGACGGGCGATCATGTCGCGATTGCCAGGGAAGTCGGCCGCTTACTGGGGCTGGAAGGGGAGGCGATCCGCTCCCACCAGCTCACCGGCAGCGGCAGTCAGGAGCTGATGGCCCTGGCCTCGGCCATGGCGGCGGCCATCTATGAACAGCTCGAAGGCGGGGTGTCCCATGCGCAGGCAAGGCGCTTTGCCGACGACGTCATGGCAAGGGTCGAGCAGCTCTATGACACTCGCCTGCTGGATCGGGAATTCGTCCATACCCATGAGTCGGCCATCCTGGAGATGATCGAATCCGTGGCCCTTTTCGCGGAGGTCGTGCCGGAGGACAAATACCGTATTGTCGACACCCTGCAGAAGAGCGGACATATCGTCGCCATGACCGGTGACGGCGTCAACGATGCGCCGGCCCTCAAAAAAGCCGATTGCGGCTTTGCCGTCTCCAATGCCACGGATGCCGCCCGCGCCGCTGCGGATATCGTCCTCACCGCGCCCGGCCTTTCGGTGATCAATGACGCCATCAAGCAGGCCCGCATTACCTTTGAGCGGATGAAGAGCTATGCCACCTTCCGCATTGCGGAAACCATCCGCATCGTCCTGTTCATGACCCTCTCGATCGTCGTATTCAACTTTTATCCGATCACGGCGCTGATGATCATCCTGCTGGCCCTGCTCAATGATATCCCGATTCTGGCCATTGCCTACGACAACACCCGCGTCGACCCCAAGCCGGTGCGCTGGAAAATGTCGGAACTGCTCACGGTCTCGAGCGTGCTGGGGATATCGGGTGTGATCTCGTCCTTTCTGCTGTTTTACTTCCTGCAGGAGCGGGGGTTTTCCGAGGACATCATCCGCACCATGCTGTTTCTCAAGCTTATTATCGCAGGCCACAGTACCCTGTATGTCACCCGCACCAGCGGCTGGTTCTGGGAGCGACCTTATCCATCCTGGCTGCTCCTGGGGGCGACCTTCGGCACTGAAATACTCGGCACACTCTTTGCCGTTTACGGCGTTTTCGTCACCCCGATCGGCTGGGAGTACGCCTTGTGGATGTGGCTCTATGCGTTGGTCTGGTTTGTGGTAAACGATGCCGTGAAAGCAGCGACCTACAAATTGTTGATAGACCGGGAGGCCGTCAACCAGCAGGGAAGCTGAAGCCGCGTCTTTCAAATCGCCGTCAATCACCCTGGACCATCGCCCGGTGCGGGACCGGCATCTCCGCGCGCGGATTTTAGGCTTTTTCGCAACGCCTGGGTGCTGTGGTCCGGTTAATCCGCCGGCAGACGTGGGCCTGCTCCGCACAGGCCCAGCCTGTCGCCTTCTCAGCTCGCCAGCGCGCCGGTCCCGATCTGTTTCGCCTTGAACCGGAAGACGGTATTCCGGTCGGGCGCCACGACATCGGCGTCCCTCTGCCTGTAGGGCAGCCTTTCCAGCAGGTCGGAGATGAGAGCGATCCTCGCCGCCCGCTTGCAATCGGCCTGCACGATGATCCAGGGAGCCAGCTGGTGGTCGGTCTCCACCAGCATGCGGTCCCTGGCCTGCGAATAGGCGTCCCACTTGTCGATCGCGCACCCGTCCACCGGGCTGATTTTCCACTGGGCAAGGGGGTCCGTCCTGCGCTTGCGCAGGCGCCGACGCTGTTCTTTTTTGCTGAGGTCGAGGTAGTACTTGAAAAGTTCGACACCGGAGCGCACCACCATGCGCTCGAATTCGACGACGGTTTCCATGAACTCCAGGTATTGATCGACCGAGCAGAATCCCATCACCTGTTCAACTCCGGCCCGGTTATACCAGCTGCGGTTGAACACGGTGAACTCCATCGGCATCGGCAGATGCGGTACATAGCGCTGGAAGTACCACGTACGGCTTTCGTTCTCGGTAGGCTTGCCGAGGGCGACCACGCGCGTCTCCCGTGGGCTCATATGTGCCACCAGGCGCTTGATCGTGCCGTCCTTGCCCGCGGTATCGCGACCTTCCAGGATGACCAGAACCTTGCGTTCCTCGCTGATGAGCTGCCGCTGCAGTTTCACCAGCTCGATCTGCAGCGCTTTCAGCATCGGTTTATAGGTTGCCTTGTCCACACTTTTACCCTCCTGCGTTTCAGGTGGCTTTACTGTCGATATCCTCCACAATCCGGGCGGCATTGGCCACGTGGTCGCCGGCGTTGGACAGGTGGCGATAGATTTCGCGCCGTTTCAGTATTCCAGTGACGATCACCAGCAGATCAGCCCGGCACCGCTCCAGGGTCGAGATCATGTTCGAGGAGTCGTGGAAACCGTTCGTGAAGTCGAAGATGACGACAGCGGCAATGGCCACGAGCGAAAGCAGGGTCAGTGTCGTCATACCACTACTGCAGGGCAGGCGACACGGTCATCTCGAAACCGTCGCCCGGCAAAGCGCTGAATACCATGGCCTGCTGCGCTCCATTTTCGCCCTCAATGCGCCGCGACTGTGCGTCAAGCGCAGATCCGCTCGCCCCAATTCTCTCGTATAGCATATACTCGGGTTTTAAGAACACATAACGGGTGCCGCTACCGACCATGTTGAATCGCCGCCGAATCACGCCTGCCGCCTTACCCCCGCGCCGGGACCCCCGCACGGGGGACGTTGCAATTCCATTGCCCCTGCGGCCGTGAGCAAGCGCATGTCCGGACGAGGTGCCGTAAGGCCGGTACACCTGATGGGGCTCCTGCTCGTCCTGGTGTTCAGCTGGCTGGCGTGGTCTGGGATCTATAAGCCGCTGTTGCTGGGGCTGGGCCTCTTTTCATGCCTCCTGAGTTTGTGGCTGGCGCAGCGTATGGGTTTTTTCCGCCATGTCATACCGCTGCGCACGATGCTCAGGCTGCCCGGCTACTGGCTGTGGCTCCTGCAGGAAGTGTCCCGTTCGAGTCTCAACGTGGCGCGGATCGTGCTCAGCCCCTCCCTGCCGATCAGCCCCACCATGGTCGAGCTGACCACGACTGAAGGCACCGAGGCGGGAAGAGTGGTTCTCGGCAATTCCATTACCCTGTCCCCGGGCACGGTGACGATCGACCTGTATCGAGACCGCCTGCTGGTGCACTGCCTCACGCGGGAGAGTGCACGGGAGCTGCTGACGATGGAAGCCCAGCGGCGCACCGCGCGGCTGGAGATCGGCTGACCATGTACCTGGTCGTGTCGCTCGCTATCCTGGTCACCATGGTGCTCGCCCTGGTGCGGGCGCTGCGCGGCCCCTCGGTCTATGACCGGGTGCTCGCGGTCAATATGTTCGGCACCAAGACGGCGCTGCTGCTGGCGGTGATCTCCTTCCTGTTCGGGCGCTCCGACTTCCTGGACCTGGCCCTGGCCTATGCGTTGATCAACCTGGTGGGAATCCTGGCGGTGCTGGCGTTTTTCGAGAACCGGCCCCGGGGTGCCGAAGGGTCCGGCCATGATTGAGACCGTGCTCGACATCCTGAGCTGGGTCCTGTTGTGCCTCGGCGGCGGCTTTGTCCTTATCGGGGGCATCGGGGCCCTGCGGCTGCCCGGCTTTTATACCCGCCTGCATGCGGCCAGCCTGACGGACACCATGGCGACTATCCTGATATTTTCAGGCCTGATCCTCCAGGCCGGGTTTTCCCTGGCGACACTGAAGCTGGTCGCGATCATGCTGTTCCTGTTGCTGACGGGGCCCACCGCGAGCTATGCCCTGGCCAACGCGGCGCTGCAATCCGGCATGGAGCCCGACGCCGATACGCTGGGCGGGAAAACCCCGGGAGGCGCCGGGTGATCATCGTCTTCGGACTCTTCCTGCTCTCGCTGCTGGTGATCACGGCACTGGCCATCGTGCGTACCGAGAACCTGTTCGTCGCGGTCATGCTCACCTCTATTTTCAGCCTGCTGATGGCGGCCAACTTCTTCATCCTGGATGCGGCGGATGTGGCCCTGACCGAGGCGGCCGTGGGCGCCGGCATCACCACGGTCATTTTCCTGGGCGCCCTGGCACTGACTGCCGAGCGCGAGAAGCCCTCATCGGCCGGCTGGCGCTTCCCGCTGCTGGTGGTTGCCGTGCTGGCCACGCTCATCATTTACGCCACTTTCGACAAGCCGCGCCTGGGCGACCCGGAGGCGCCGGTCCACCAGCACCTCGCCCCCTGGTACCTGGAAAAGACGCCGGAGTACATGGATTTCCCCAACGTCGTCACCGCGGTGCTGGGGAGTTTCCGTGGCTACGACACCCTTGGCGAGGTATTCGTGGTGTTCGTGGCCTGCATTGGCGTGCTGTTTATCCTGGGCGTCAAACCGCAGGCGGGCGCCGAGCCGGAGATAGAGGACAGGGCGGGCCTCAGGCATCACCTCATTCCCCAGGTGGTCGGGCGCATACTGATTCCCTTTATCATCCTGTTCGGCCTGTACGTCCAGTTTCATGGTGAGTACGGTCCCGGCGGCGGCTTCCAGGCCGGCGCCCTCATCGCCACCGGGGTGATTCTCTACGCCCTGCTGGAGGGGGAGGCGGCGGCGCTGCGGGCCGTGCCGCGCCCGGTGCTGCTGGCGCTGGTGGTCGGGGGCGCAACGCTCTATGGCGGGGTGGGCCTTGCCTGTATCCTGCTGGGCGGCAATTTTCTCGACTACTCGGTTTTGTCCGCCGACCCGGTGGTCGGCCAGCAAATGGGTATCCTCCTGATCGAGGCCGGCGTGGGCATGGCGGTATGCGGGGCGCTGCTCAGCATCTTCCACGCTTTCGCCGCGCGGCGCATCCGTCTATGAACCTCCTGGAACTGCTGGGATACTTCAACTACTGGGTGTTTGCCATCGTGCTGACGGTGGGCCTCTACACCGTCATCGCCAAGGGCAACCTGATAAAGAAGCTGATCGGCCTCTCTGTCTTCCAGTCCGCGGTGTTCCTGATGTACATCACCATGGACAAGGTGGAGGGGGGCACTGCCCCGATCATCCAGAAGGGCATGGAAGACCAGATCTTCTCCAACCCGCTGCCACAGGTACTGATCCTGACGGCGATCGTCGTCGGCGTGTCGACGCTGGCATTGGGACTGGCTATCGTGGTGCGCATCAAGGAATGCTACGGCACCATCGAGGAAGACGAAATTCTGGACGCGGACTGAAGTCATGGATTTGACGGGCCACCTGCCAGCCCTCCAGGTCATAGTACCCATGCTGGCCGCACCGCTGGTTGTGCTGCTCAGGCCGCGGGGACTTGCCTGGGCCGGCGCCACGGCGGTGGCGCTGCTCAGTTTCTGCATCGCCCTGTCGATGGCAGTCGCCGTCGTGCAGGGAGCCCACTTCGGCTACGACATGGGTGGCTGGCAGGCGCCCTACGGCATCGAGCTGTCGGTCGGCGGGTTCAGCGCGCTGGTGCTGGTGATCGTTACCGGGGCCGGGGCGCTGTCACTGCTTGCGGCCCGTCCCAGCGTCGACCGGCAGATCGAGGAGGGGCGCCAGCCCCTGTTTTACGCCGCCTGGTTGCTGGCCCTGGCCGGCCTGGCGGGCATCGTGGTCTCGGCGGACGCCTTCAATATCTTCGTGTTCATGGAGATTTCCTCCCTGGCCAGCTACGTGCTCATCGCCGGCGGCCCGGACCGTCGCGCGCTCCCCGCGGTGTTCAAATACCTGATCATGGGCACCATCGGCGCGACGTTCTACCTGATCGGCATCGGCCTGGTCTACATGATGACCGGCACGCTGAACCTGGCCGACATGGAGGCCCGGATCGTCGGTGTCACCGATATCAAACCCCTCCTGGTAGCGGCCGGTTTCATTACCGTCGGCCTGGCGCTCAAGGCCGCCGTGTTTCCACTGCATGTATGGCTGCCGAACGCCTACACGCACGCGCCCCACATGGTTACCGTGTTCCTGGCTGCCTGCGGCACCAAGGTCGCCATCTACGTGCTGATCCGCTTCGACTTCTTCGTGTTCCAGGCGAACCTGCCCGGTCACCAGCTGCAGTTCTCACGTTTTCTCTTGCCCCTGGCCCTGCTGGGTATACTGATCGCGTCCGCCGTGGCCATGTTCGAGGGGCACCTGAAGCGGCTGCTGGCAACCTCCTCCGTTGCCCAGATCGGCTACATCATGCTGGGCGCGAGTTTCGTGACCGAGGCCGGGCTGACGGCCTCTGCCGCGCACCTGTTCAACCATGCCCTCGCCAAGGGCGGGCTGTTTCTCGCGGTGGCCTGCCTCGCCGTTCAATACCGGGATTTGCGCCTCGGTCAGCTGGCCGGGGCGGCCCGTACCATGCCGTTGACGGCCGCCGCGGTGGTGGTCTGTGGCTTCAGCCTGATCGGGGTTCCCGGCACCGCCGGCTTCATCAGCAAATGGCTGCTCATCACCGCTGCCCTCGACGAGGGGCCCCTGGGCTATGCGCTGGTGGCGATCATCCTGGTCAGCTCGCTCATGGCGCTGGTCTACGTGTGGCGCGTGGTGGAAACCCTCTATTTCAAGCCGGCCGCGGTTGACCCGGAGGGCCCTGGTGAGGCACCGCTGCAGCTGTTGCTGGTGACCTGGGCGGTAGCCCTGGCCAACATCGGTTTCGGTCTGTTTCCGCAGTTCCCGATGGCGCTCTCCTCGAGTGCGGCACAGCTGCTGATGGAGCGTATCCAGTGAATCCCGATACTGCCATTCTCGTCGCCATCGGGCTGCCCCTCGCCACTGCGCTGGGTATTGTCCTGGCCGGGCGCCTGTCGGCAAACCTGCGCGAGACGGTGACGCTGGTCGGGGCGGGCGCCCTCGCCTGGACGGTATGGGGCCTGTTGCCGGAGCTGTTCCAGGGGCAGCGCCCCGAAGTGGTGATCGGGCAGGTTCTGCCGGGCGTGTCCATCGCCTTCAGGGTGGAACCGCTGGGCATGCTGTTCGCCGCCCTGGCGTCAGGTCTGTGGACCATCAACTCCGTCTATTCCATCGGCTACATGCGCGGCAACGGGGAGAAGAAGCAGACCCGGTTCTACACCTGTTTCGCCCTGGCGCTGGCCGCCACCATGGGTGTCGCTTTCGCCGCCAACCTCTTTACCCTGTTCCTGTTCTACGAGCTGCTGACGCTCTCCACCTATCCCCTGGTTTCACATAAGGGCGACGCGGACACGGTGAGCTCGGCCCGGGTTTACCTGGGCATTCTGTTGGGCACCTCCATTGGCCTGTTCCTGCCCGCTATTATCTGGACCTACCATGTCGCGGGGAGTGGGGATTTCACCCCCGGGGGTATTCTGGAAGGCAACATCGCGGGCGCCGACGTGGGTCTGCTGCTCGCCCTTTTCGTGTTCGGCGTCGGCAAGGCGGCAGTCATGCCCGTCCATCGCTGGCTGCCGGCGGCCATGGTGGCGCCCACCCCGGTCAGCGCGCTGCTGCATGCGGTGGCGGTGGTGAAGGCCGGCGTCTTCACCCTCACCAAAATCATTGTCTACGTGTTCGGGGTCGATTTCCTGTTCGACACGCCGAGCTCCGGGTGGCTGGTGTACGCGGCGGCCTTCACGATTGTTGCGGCCAGCGTGGTGGCGCTGCGCCAGCAGAATCTCAAGCGCCTGCTGGCCTATTCCACGGTGGCCCAGCTCTCCTATGTGGTGATGGCGGCGGCGGTACTGAAGCCCCTGGCGGAGGTGGGGGCGGCGATTCACATGGTGGCGCACGCGTTCGGCAAGATCACCCTGTTCTTTGCCGCCGGGGCGATTTACACCGCGGCGAAAAAGACAGAGCTGCAACAACTGCGCGGAATCGGGCGCCGCATGCCCTGGACGATGGGCGCCTTCACCGTAGGCGCCCTGAGCATGATCGGCGTGCCGCCCACCGCGGGGTTCGTTTCCAAATGGTATATCCTCGCCGGCTCCTTCCAGGCAGACAACCTGCTTGCGGTCTTTACCATCATCGCCAGCACAGTGCTCAATGCGGCCTATTTCCTTCCGATCATTTTCATGGCCTGGTTTGCCCAGGAGGAGGCGGGGTCCAGGGATCACGGGGAGGCGCCGCCGCTGGTCGTGATTGCGCTCACGGCCACGGCTCTGCTGACCCTCGGGTTCTTTTTCTTCAATGGGCCGGTCATCGAGCTGGAATCCCAACTCATCGAGGAGGTCGTGAAATGAAGGACGCCGACACCGGCCATTTTCTGGGAAGGCCAGGCGTCATTCGCCGCCTCTGGTGGGGCTTCTCGATCGTGCTGGGGCTCACGGTACTTGCCCAGCTCGTCTTTCCCGTCAAGGGCTATTTCGCGGTCGACGGCTGGTTCGGCTTCGGCGCGGTCTACGGCTTCCTCTCCTGCCTGGCCATGGTGCTCGTCGCCAAAGCGCTGGGTGTCCTGTTGAAACGCCCGGGGGACTACTACAAGGAGCGGCCCGACGATGCCTGAGCTGTTCTCCCCGGCACTGATCCTGGTCGCGGCGGCGATCGCCATTGGCCTGGTGCGCGGCCACTTGCGCACCGGGGTGGTGCTGCTGGCGCCCCTGCTGACCCTGTGGGCTGTCTGGCAGGTGCCCGACGGGGTCCACGACACCATCACGTTCCTCTCCTACCAGATCGAGCCCGTGGAGGGCAGTCCGTTGCGCCGTCTGTTCGCTACGGTCTTCGCCCTGATGGCGTTCGTGGGCGGACTGTACGCCTTCCGGCTGGCCAGGTGGTACGAACTGGCGGCCGCCTACGCCTACGCGGCCGGTGCTGTCGGGGTCAGCTTCGCGGGCGACCTGATCAGCCTGTTCATCTACTGGGAACTGATGGCCCTGTTCTCCACCGTGGTGGTCTGGTGTGGCGGCACGCCGGCGTCCCGGGCCGCGGGGATCCGCTATGCCATCATGCACCTGCTGGGCGGTGTGGTGCTCAAGGTGGGAATCGAGGGCGTGGTCGTCAGCACTGGATCGATCCAGATTACCCCCATGCTGGCCCAGGACTTCAACAGCTGGATGATTCTCTGCGGCATCCTGATCAACGCGGCGGCACCGCCGCTGTCGGCCTGGCTGGCGGACGCCTACCCCGAGTCCAGCCCCACGGGCTCGGTGTTCCTGTCGGCCTTCACCACCAAGACCGCGGTACTCGCGCTGATACTGCTGTTTCCGGGGGAGCCGGTACTGGTGGGCATCGGCCTGTTTATGGTGATGTACGGCATCATCTATGCGCTGCTGGAGAATGATATCCGGCGCATCCTGGCCTACTCCATCGTCAACCAGGTGGGGTTCATGGTCTGCGCAGTGGGCATCGGTACCCAGCTGGCGCTCAACGGTGCGGCGGCCCACGCCTTCGCCCACATTCTCTACAAGGCGCTGTTGTTCATGAGCGCCGGCGTGGTGATCTATCGCACCGGCAAAAACCGGTGCACGGAACTGGGTGGCCTCTACCAGACCATGCCATTGACCACGATCTGCTGTATCGTCGGCGCCCTCTCCATCTCGAGTTTTCCGCTGACCTCCGGTTTCACCACCAAGAGCCTGATATCCCAGGCGGCGGCGAACGAGGGCCTGGCAGGGGTTTATATGCTGCTAACCGCCGCCTCGGCGGGCGTCTTCCTGCACGCCGGCATCAAGTTCCCCTGGTTTGTCTTTTTCCAGCGCGACTCGGGACTGCGCCCCAAGGACGCGCCCTGGAACATGGCTCTCGCCATGCTGATATTCGCGGCGCTCTGTATTCTCATCGGTGTGTTCCCGCACTGGCTTTACGCGCTGTTGCCCTACCCGGTGGACTACCAGGCCTACAGCGCCGGCAAAGTGGTTTTCTACCTGCAGCTGTTGCTGTTCTCGGGCCTGGCGTTTTTCCTGTTGCTGCCGCTGATGAAGCGTACCGAGACGATCAGCCTCGACGTCGACTGGCTGTGGCGCCGCGCGGCCCCTGCGTTGCTGGCGTGGCTGGCGCGGTTGGCGAAGCCGCTGCAGGAGGCGGCCGGCCGTGTCAGCCAGGCGTGCCGCAAGGTTTTCGGGCACTTCACCGTGCAGTATCTGGGGCAGCCGCATACCTCAGACAGCGACGAGGAGGGCCTGTTCGCCCGCTCCTGGCCGATCGGCACCACCGCACTGTGGATCGCCATACTGCTGTGCGCGTATGTGCTGGCATACTATGTCTAGCGTGCGGACCGCGCAGGGATGACCGCAACCGTGGTCTGCACCCTACATCTCAGGATAAGGTCTACGACGTCGTATGGTCCGGAGAGCGCGAACCGGACGCCAATGGCAAACTGCCACCCGTGGGTAATACCGTGGAGGTCGCCAATGCCATCTGGACCAATACAATCGGCGACCCGGAATTGATTGCGGTATGGCAGGACCCGGAGTTCGACCCTGAACAACGGGCATTCTATTACGCACGTGTGCTGGAGATTCCCACTCCACGCTGGACGGCCTATGAGGCAAAGCGTTTCCCCGGCGCCGAAGTGCCCGAGGGCACGCCTATGGTTCAGCAGGAACGCGCCTACACATCGGCCATCTGGTATACACCCTGAGCATCAGCCGGGGCGAGCGGGCTGCTGTATCAGGCCGCTTTCCCCGCCTCCAGGGCAGGCGCCCTTTCCCCCGGCGATCGGGTATGGAGCAACAGCCAGCAGACGCCGCCGACACCGGCGATCGCGGAGGCCAGCAGGATGCCGGTCTTGGCCATCAGCAGATCCTCGGGGCGACCGGCGAAACCGAGATCCGCGATGAAAATGGACATGGTGAAACCGATACCGCCCAGCAGGCCGACCCCGACGATATGGGCTATGGTCAGGTCCGCGGGCAGCTTCGCCCAGCCGAGTTTCAGGGTAAGCCAGGTCATGCCGACGATCCCGACGGATTTGCCCAGCAGCAGACCCGCCAGGACCCCCAGGGTAATCGGGTGGGTGAGGTACTCCCCGAAGCCTGAAAAATCCACCGGGATACCCGCGTTGGCCAGGGCGAATACGGGAATGATGAGATAGGCCACGGGCACGTGCAGGGTGTGTTCCGCCCGCTGGGCCGGCGCCTGCACCAGCGCGACCCCGTCCGCCAGGGAAGAGACCAGCGAACGCAGCTCGTTGTTGTGGATGATATCCGGGTCCCTTGCAACCGACGCCTCCATTTTTATCCGCGTCTCCTTGACCCGGGAGATGAACAGCTCGGGCTCGAACTTGGGCCGGATCGGAATCACGAAGGCGATTACGATACCGGCGATCGTGGCGTGGATACCGCTGGCCAGCATTGCCGTCCAGAGCAGGACGCCGACCACGGCGTAGGGCAGGGGGCGGCGCACGCCGCCCAGGTTGAGAGTCGCCAGTATCACTGTCAACAGCCCGGCGTACCCGAGGGCCTCGAGGTTGATGTCCGCCGTGTAGAACAGGGCGATGACGGCTACCGCGCCGAGGTCGTCGACGATGGCCAGGGCGATCAGGAAGGTGACCAGGCTCTTGGGTATGCGGTTACCCAGCAGGCTGAGGGCGCCGATCGCGAAGGCGATGTCGGTCGCCATGGGGATGCCCCAGCCGGCGGCCCCGGGACCCTGTGGATTCAAAGCGAAGTAGCAGAGGGCGGGCACCACCATCCCGCCGATCGCCGCCATGATGGGCAGCAGCGCCTGGCTGGGGGAGGAGAGCTCGCCCACCAGCAACTCCCGCTTCAGCTCCAGGCCCATCACCAGGAAGAACAGCGCCATCAGCGCCTCGTTGATCCAGTGGTGGATGGAGAGCGAGAATATGCCGTCGCCGAAGCCCAGGCTGATCTCCGTATGCAGGAAGTGCGCGTAGCTCTCGTGCAGTGGACTGTTGGCGATCACCAGGGCAATCACCGCGCAGATCATCAGCAGGATGCCGCTGGTGGTCTGGCGGTGGATGAACTCTTCGAGGGGCGTCAACAGCCGATCGAAGGCGCGCTCCCAGGGTGCGTGGTAGATCCCTTTTTCCATCGTCGGCGCTCTCTTATCGGGTCGCGGCAGTGAGGAACGGTCCGTCGACGCAGAGGCGCCGCCCGTCCGGTGTCGCGCAGGCGCCGCAGATGCCCACGCCGCACTTGGTCAGGTAGTCGATGGCGCTGAAGATCTGGTCGTCGCGGCAGAATTCCCGCTGCACCGCTCGCGCCGCGTGAACCATCGGTTCGGGACCACAATTATAGAACACCAGAGTCTCCCGCTCGGCGGGCGGCATGTCCGCGAGGCGCTCGCGCAGCAGTTCGGTCACCACGCCGTGGTAGCCGGCGCTGCCGTCATCCGTGGCCACATGCACGTCCGCGACGCGGCGGCATTCATCGAGGTAGTAGAGCCGTTCGGCGCTGCGCGCGCCGGCGAAGACCTCGGCGTTGCCGAAATCGCGGGCGATCTGGTAGACGGCCGCGAGTCCTGTGCCTCCGGCGACCGCCATGATCCTCGCGTTCTCGGGTGGCGCGACCGGGATCCCGTGGGGACCGCGCACGTAGGCTTCGGTTCCGGGCGGCAGCTCCATCAGGGCGTGGGTGAACAGGCCGACGTCGATGACCACCAGCGAGAAGGGGTCGTCATTGAGGGCGGAGAAGGGCTTTTCCCCGACTCCGGGAACCCACAGGTAGATGAACTCTCCGGCCTGGACGTTGACTTTGCGGTCGAAGGTGAGGATGGCGATGTCTTCGCAAACGCGGTGGTTGTCGACCAGGGTGACCGGGCGGAAGCGCATGTCGATATCGTAGCGGATGTGCGACTCCGCCCGGTCGCTGTCGCCCTGCAGGTCCGCGGCCAGGGTGGTGAAATAGGCGGCGATCTCGTCGGTGGTCAGGCCGACCAGCCCCGAACCGACCCCCACGATGGAGGCCCCCGCGTCGAAATAGGCGCGGACGTCGTCGGCGCCGCTCACCCCGCCGCAGCCGATGATCGGGACGTCGGTGACGGCCGCCACCTCGCGCACGCACTTGAGCCCGATCGGCAGTACCCCCTTGCCGGACATGCCCCCGACGCCGTTGCTCAGCACCGGCTGGCCATGGGAGGAGGTGTAGCCCGGTCCCACCGTGTTGATGGCGCAGAGTCCGTCGGCGCCGCCGGCGATGGCGGCCGCCGCGATGGCGGCGATATCGGGCGTGTTGGGCGTGAGCTTGGGGATCACCGGGATGTTCACCGCCGCCTTGACCGCCGCGGTGATCTCCCTTACCAGCTCCGGGTCCTGCCCCATGGCCATCCCGTAACCGGTGGCGTGGGGGCAGGAGAGGTTGAGTTCCAGCCCGTCCGATACCGGGGCGAGCAGTTCGGCCACCGCCACGAACTCCTCGACGCTGCCGCCGAAAATCGAGGTCAGGAGGAAGCGGTCCGCCGGCACCTCCAGCGCCCCGAGCAGCGCCCGGGAGCGCTCCGCCCCCGGGTTGGTCAGGCCCACCGCGTTGACGAAGCAGCCGGGGGCGTACTGGCTCAGGACCGGTTCGCGATAGCCGGCGCGCCCCTCCAGGCCGATGCTCTTGGTGGTGACCACGCCGACCTCCGGCATATGGTCGAAAACGTACTGGATGATCGACGTGGCGGTGGTCACGATGCCCGACGGAATCGTGAAGGGACCGGAGAGGGACTTACCAAAAAAATCTGTGCTCAAGGCAGCGGGCTCGGTATCAGGTTATGGCCGGGATGGTTGCGGCGTCATTATAGCGGCTGGGCACCGACGGTACGACCAGGCGCTTGATCCGGACCACCGCATCATCCGGTGGGAGGGGGCTTTTCCCGGGGTCAGGCGATGCCTTCCCAGTAGCTGTCCACCCGCGCCTGGATATCTGCGATCACGGCGCTGTCTTGCTCCGGCCGGAACAGGTGGTCGAAGCGCCCCTGCAGCCGCAGGTACTCCTCCACCGGGGGCCGGTCCCGGGGCACCCGGGTGTGCACCACCTGGCCGTCGACATACTCCCGGAGCGGCCAGACGCCGGTCTTGACCGCCAGGCGGCCGATCTCCACCGAGTCCTTCGGATCGTAGTCCCAGCCGGTGGGGCAGGGCGCCAGGGCGATGATCATGCGCGGCCCGCGCATACCCCGGGCTTTTTCGATCTTGCGTGCCAGGTCCAGCGGTTCGCTGCCGATCACGGTCGCGACGTAGGCGGGCCGGTGCGCTGCCCAGATGGCGAAAAGGTCCTTCTTGTAGCCCGGGTAGCCGCGGTTTCCCCGGCTGGTGGCGGTGGCTGCGGCGTGGGGTGTCGCGCTGGAGTACTGCTGCCCCGTGTTGCCGTAGCCCTCGTTGTCATAGCAGACATAGATAAAATCCAGGTCGCGGTCCATCGCCCCGGAGGTGGCGGATAGCCCCATCCCGTAGGCGGAGCCGTCACCGGTGAGCACCACCACCTCCAGGTCGTCCTCCGCCGCCAGACGCCCCTGGACCAGCTGTATGTCCAGTGCATCGCGCACGCCCTGGGCGCCTGCGGGGGCGGAGGCCATCGCGGTGTAGAGCCAGGAGCCGCGGAAGGGCGTGAACGGGTAGACCGACAGCAGGGTCATGCAGCCGGCGGCGTTCACGAACACCGTCCGGCTTCCGAGGATGTCGTAGATCTCGTGCAGCGCCTCCAGCCCGCCGCAGCCGGCGCACATGGGCGTGCCGGTGCCCAGCAGGTGGCTGGACGGCATGTCCTTCATGCGGGTGAAGTGCAGCGGCTTCTCCTCGCTCATTTGGATTCTCCCAGTTCGGCACGCTCCACCTGGGCGATGGCCTGCAGCTTGCGGATCTCCGCCAGCTCGGTCTCGGTGTACAGCAGGCGCGGCGGCGGGGTGACGCCGGCCTCGGCCGCATCGCGCAGCGCCTCGGCCATGGCGA
>JARRPM010000072.1:0-2553 GCA_037382865.1 Halioglobus sp.
CGATTCATCCGACTGGGAAATTCCGCGGAAGCGGTAGTCACTGGCCAGCGTCACGTTGGCGCTGATCTCGAAAGGCATGGAGTCGCCCTCGACGATCACCCTGTCCTCGGCCCAGCTGCTGGCGGCGCCAGCCAACAGGGTGGTAGCCACTGCTGCGGGAAGCAATTTTTTGTTCAACATGTTTCATTTCTCCATAACTGTTTCTGGTTTGCAGAAGATGTATCTCGCTGGCTCTCTTCGGACGCTTTACACGACGTACATGCTCTGGTGCCGAGTCTAAGCAGGCCTTATGCCAGATATACCGTTTTCTTTTTAATTCATCAGGTTACACATATTTCAGGGCCGCCCCACCGGCGCCATGATGCGCAAGAACCGGTCCTGGACTGCACCATTGTTGTGCGCCGCACCAAAACGGGACGGCGCGTTGCGCTGTGCCAGGCAGGGCAATTCCTCTAGAATGACCTTCTGCAGGAGAGAGGGCCGACACGGCAGCGACCATGGCATTGAAACCACCACCACCTCCCTGGGAGGTCATGCAGGAAATCACCAGACTGGTGGGCGGCGCCGGGCTGACCGGCGAGGTCGAAAGGGGCATGCGCTCCCTGGCACAGTCCGCGCTGACGCGCCTGGACGTTGTCAGCAGGGAGGAGTTCGACGCCCAGGCCGAGGTCCTTGAACGCACCCGGGACAGGGTCATTGCCCTCGAGGCCGAGCTGGAGGCATTGACGAAGGAGCTGGAAGCCCTCGCACGCGACAGCTGAACCAGCGAGCGCCCCCGGGGCGCCGACGCTCAGGGACGAGCAATGGAATTTTCAGTGGTTTACAGCCGGGCCATGGCAGGTATCGACGCCCCCCTGGTGCGGGTGGAGTCTCACCTCTCCGGCGGGTTGCCGGCGTTCCATATCGTGGGGCTGCCCGAGACCGCCGTGCGCGAGAGCAAGGACCGGGTGCGCAGCGCCCTGCTCAACTCTCATTTCAATTTCCCTGACCGGCGGATCACCGTGAATCTCTCCCCGGCGGACCTGCCGAAGGAAGGGGGCCGGTTTGACCTTCCGATCGCCCTGGGCATCCTGGCCGCCTCTGCGCAGGTACCGCCGGAGCAATTTGCGCAGCACGAGTTCCTCGGGGAACTGGCGCTGGATGGCACCCTCCGACCGGTGCCCGGGGTGATCCCGGCGGCGCTGGCCGCGCGTGACGCCGGGCGCCGACTCGTGGTGCCTGCGGAGTGCGCGCCACAGGCGGCCTGCGTCCCGGGCAGCGAGATCATTCCCGGGCAGGACCTTCTCCTGCTCTGCGCCCACCTCAACGGAAGTCAACCGATCGCCCCGGCGTCGTGTGCGCCTCAGCCCGACGTGGGGGAGTATCCTGACCTGCGGGACGTGGTGGGCCAGCAACTCGCCCTGCGCGCCCTGGAGATCGCCGCCAGCGGCGGCCATAACCTGCTGCTCTACGGACCCCCGGGAACCGGCAAGACCCTGCTGGCCACTCGCCTTCCCGGGATCCTCCCGCCGCCCTCCAGGGAAGAGGCGCTGACCGGACTCGCCCTGCGCAGCTTTCACGAGCGCAACGCAGCCCTGGACTCCTTCCGCCGCCCCTTCCGCAACCCCCATCACTCCGCCAGTGCCGCCGCCCTGGCCGGTGGCGGCGGCAGGCCGCTGCCCGGGGAGATGTCCCTGGCCCACGGCGGCGTGCTGTTCCTGGACGAACTGCCGGAATTCAGCCGGCACAGCCTGGAAGTATTGCGCCAGCCCCTCGAGTCCGGTGAAATCATCCTGTCACGGGCCCGCCACAAGGTTCGATACCCGGCCAGCTTCCAGCTCGTAGCGGCGATGAACCCCTGCCCCTGCGGCTATCTGGGAGACTCCGAGCGGGCCTGCCGCTGCTCGCCCGACCAGGTGCAGCGCTACCGCAGCCGCATTTCCGGCCCCCTGCTCGACCGCATCGACCTGCACGTTCCAGTCCTGCGTCTGCCGCCATCTGCGCTGCTCGACCCCGCCGGGACGAACGAATCGTCCCGCGCGGTGCGCGAGCGGGTCAGCCGCTGCCGGGAGCGGCAGCTGCACCGCCAGGGCTGCCCCAATGCCGCGCTCTCGGCGGAGGCACTGGCCGCGCTCTGCCGCCTGGGCCGGGCCGAAAAGGCCCGGCTCGAAACAGCCATGAACACGTTGCACCTGTCAGCGCGCGGCCTCCACCGGGCGTTGCGGGTTGCCCGCACGATAGCCGACATGGCCGGCGCCGACCCGGTCGGCGAGGAGCATGTCAGCGAAGCGCTCGCCTACCGCGGCCTGGATGCGGGTCGGTGAGGGCGGCATTACAGGAACGAGCGACCGGGCGATGCCTGCGGAGTGCGCGCCACAGACGGCCTGTGTCCCGGGCAGCGAGATCATTCCCGGGCAGGGGCGCAACAAAACCCTGGACTCCTTCCGCCGCCCCTTCCGCAACCCCCATCACTCCGCCAGTGGCGGCGATGAACTCCTGCCCCTGCGGTTATGACTCTCCCTCTTTACGCCACCTCCCAAGCATTGTTTGTTATGATCCGTCTCCCCCAATAAC
>JARRPM010000072.1:2576-18121 GCA_037382865.1 Halioglobus sp.
GCTAGCGCTGGCATCCGGTGCGGCTTATTGGTGGATACAGCGCAGTCCGACCGATGACAATGGCAACCTCATGCTTTACGGCAACGTGGACATCCGCGAGGTGCGCCTGGCTTTCGATGGTGCCGAGCACGTTGCTGCAATAGAGGTGGAAGAGGGCGACAGGGTCAAACCTGGTCAACTGCTGGCGACCTTGCACACGGATCGACTGGTTGCAGAGCGGGACCGGGTAGCTGCGGAACTGGCCGCGGCAGAGGCTGAAGCCCATGCCGCGACATTGAGTCACCGGCGCATAGAGCAACTGGCCACACAGAAACTGGCGTCCCTGGATGATGCAGACGTGGCCGAAGCCAAGGCGCGCGTCGCCCTCGCCAACGCGGAAGCGGCACGGGCGAAACTGGCAGAAACAGATCAGGCGCTAAAAGACACAAGGTTGTATGCACCACAGGCCGGAGTGATTCGTGAACGTATCGTCGAGCCCGGTGATTTCGTCAACCAGCAGAATCCTGTGCTTACCCTGGCGCTGACCAATCCGGTGTGGGTGCGAACCTATCTCCCCGAGACCAGGCTGGGTCAGGTGAAACCGGGCATGCGTGCCGAGATTCGCACCGACAGCTTTCCCGATCGGGTCTACGAAGGCTGGGTAGGCTATATTTCACCCACGGCCGAATTCACACCCAAGAATGTGGAGACACCAGAGCTGCGGACCCGCCTGGTGTACCAGTTACGCATCTACGCCTGCAACCCCGACAATGAACTCCGTCTGGGCATGCCGGCTACGGTGACAATCATCGGGGAAGAATCGACTCCGACAGCGAGATCATCCGATGAGCGATGTGGTCACGACGGCTCTTCGCCATCTGCCCAACAATGAATGATAAGGCGGCACTGCGCTTCGAATCCGTTTCACATAGTTTTGCTGTTGACGGCAAATCCGTCAGCGCACTGAAAAACATCAATCTGTCTATCAAGCCCGGTCGAATCACCGGCTTGATCGGCCCGGATGCAGCAGGAAAGACCACTCTGATGCGCCTGGCCTGTGGCCTTCTATCACCGGACGAGGGCAGGATTTTCTCATTCGACATAGACGTCGTACAAACTCCCATCAATGCACAGTCCTCGATGGGTTACATGCCGCAACGCTTCGGGCTCTACGAAGACCTGAGCGTGCAGGAGAATCTCGATCTGTACGCGGATCTGCAGGGCTTACCCGCAGAAGAGCGTGAATCCCGCTATCGGGAACTCATGCATATGACCGGGCTGGGGCCTTTCGGCAAACGGCTTGCCGGTCGCCTGTCCGGTGGCATGAAACAGAAACTGGGGCTTGCCTGTACCCTGGTGGGTACGCCGCGACTGTTACTGCTCGATGAACCCACAGTAGGCGTGGATCCGGTATCGAGACGCGAACTCTGGACCATTATTCAACGCCTCGTTGATCAGCAGGGCACCAGTGTCCTCCTGAGCACCGCCTACCTTGACGAAGCGGAACGCTGTAATGAACTGGTTCTGTTGCATCAGGGGCAGATACTCGACCAGGGGAATTTCCGGCATTTCAGTGAACCGATGCGCGGGCGTATTTTTCTGCTCGACTCCACTACCTCCGGCAAACGCGATCTGCTGTACCGGCTCGGTGATCGACCCGGTATTGTAGATGCCGTCATCGACAACGAAAAGGTGCGCGTCATAACCGGCGAGGCCGGGGACAGGCGAGCCATCGAGGCAGCCCTGTCAGATATGACAAGCGCTCACATCGAAGCAGCTGAACCACGTTTCGAAGACGCCTTTGTGGCCACGCTCAAAGGGAAGGCCACCGGCCCCAAAAATCTGGATATCAGGCCCGCGTCGGGAGAATTGGATGAGAATGTGATCCAGGTAGTGGGGGTTAAGAAACGCTTCGGGGACTTTTATGCAGTGAGAGACATCAGCTTTGAGGTACGACGTGGCGAGGTGTTTGGCCTGCTCGGTGCCAACGGTGCCGGTAAATCCACCACCTTTCGCATGTTATGCGGCCTGTTACCTCCCACTGATGGCAAGCTCACCGTAGCCGGCCAGAACCTGCGGCGTGCCGGTGCCCAGGTCCGCGGTCATCTCGGATACATGGCACAGCGGTTCTCCCTTTACGTGGATCTGACCGTGCGGGAAAACCTGAATTTTTTCGCCAGCGCTTACGGTTTGAATAGGCATCGGCGCGTGCAGCGCATCGACTGGGCGCTGACTACTTTCGAACTGGAGCGCTATGCCAACAGCGCCAGCGGAGACCTGGCGCTGGGTTACAAGCAGCGCCTCGCTATGGCGGCGGCCCTGTTACATGAGCCTGACATTCTATTTCTCGATGAACCAACCTCCGGCGTGGATCCACTGGCTCGGCGCGAGTTTTGGCAACGCATTAATGCACTGGCCAAATCCGGTGTCACAGTGCTGGTTACCACCCATTTTATGGAGGAAGCCAATTATTGTGATCGGCTGGTAATCATGGCCGAGGGCGAGTTACTGGCCGAGGGCACACCCGCCGAAATGAAAGAGCGGTTCAAGACCGAGCAGCAGCCCAACCCGAGTATGGAAGATGCCTTTATCGGTTTGATCGAAGCACGCGGAGCTGAAGCCGACCGCCCACAGGAGTCGGTGGCATGACTGCTGCCAAACGCAGGCGCCTGAGAGCAATGATTCGCAAGGAAAGCCTGCAGATTCTGCGCGATCCGTCGAGCATTGCCATCGCGTTTGTCATGCCGCTGCTGCTGTTACTGCTGTTCGGTTATGGAGTTTCTCTGGATGCCAGGCACATTCGCCTGGCGCTGGTGGTCGAACAGCCGGACGCTAACACCGCAGGTCTAACCGGTGCGTTTAGCCAATCGGAATATTTTGATCCTGTAGATTATCGTCACATCAAGAACGCGGAAGCGGCTTTGGTTTCCCATGAAGTAGACGGCATTGTCTGGCTGCGCAGTAACTTCAGCGATCTTCTGCTCAGTGATAGCGATGCCGTGATCGGGGTATTCGTAAACGGTATCGACGCCAATACTGCGCGAATTACCCAGGGCTATATTGAAGGCGTCTGGCAGACATGGCTGATCAGTTATGCGCGTTCCCACGGGCAGGAGGCGAATATACCGGTGAAGCTCGAACCGCGTGTCTGGTTTAACGCGGCGGTGCGCAGCCGCAATTTCCTGGTTCCCGGGCTGATTGCTGTCATCATGACCCTGACAGGCGCCATGCTGACATCCATGGTGGTGGCACGGGAATGGGAGCGGGGCACCATGGAAGCCTTGATGGTAACACCAGTGCGGATCGGGGAAATTATCCTCGGCAAGCTTCTCCCGTATTTCGTGCTCGGTATGGGGGGCATGTTGATGAGCGTCGTCATGGCGGTCTGGTTGTTCGAAGTACCTCTGCGCGGGTCAATTCTGGCGCTGACTGCAGCCTCGGCGCTGTACATGCTGGTGGCCCTGGCCATGGGGCTGTTGATTTCAACCGTGGCGCGCAACCAGTTCGTTGCCGGACAGATTGCCATTGTGGCCACCTTTCTCCCCGCATTCATTCTCTCTGGCTTTATCTTCCAGATAAATTCCATGCCTGAAGCCGTTCAGGTGATAACCCACATCATACCTGCACGGTATTTTGTTGCCATGTTACAGACCCTGTTCATGGCTGGTGACATCTGGCCGGTTATTCTGGCTAATGCGGGGGCGCTGTTGCTGATCATGGTCATCCTGTTCAGTATTGCGCGGCGCAAATCACATAAACGGCTCGATTGATATGAGACTTGTTCTGCAACGCATCCTCGCGTTGGCAATAAAGGAACTGCTTGCCATTCTCAAGGATAAACGCAGTCGTGTCGTTCTGGTGGCGCCGCCCATTTTACAGCTGATGGTGTTCGGTTACGCGGCGACTTTTGACCTGAACGATATAACCGTGGCCGTCTTCAACGAAGACCGTGGCGCCCCTGCACGTGATCTGGTAGCCAGGGTCATCGGTTCACCCAATTTTCATCTCTATGGTTACCTCGAGCATGAGGGCGAGATCGAACCTTTGATCGACCGCAAGGAGGTGATGGTGGTGCTCCGCCTGGGGCCGAATTTCAGCGATGATCTGCTCAGTGGACGCAGCGCAAAGGCACAAGCGATCATCGATGGGCGCAACTCCAATACCGCCTTACTGCTGCAGGGCTATCTGCGTCGAATTGTCAGTGATTTTAACCAGCAATGGGCCCAGGCTCACGGCCAGCCGACACCCCCATCGACAGTGCGCATTCGGCCGTGGTTCAACAGCAACCTGGTATCACGCTGGTTCATCGTACCCGGTATCGCGGGATTACTCACCCTGGTGATCACCACTATTGTTACGTCGTTGTCGGTGGCGCGGGAACGCGAAGCAGGCACCTTCGACCAACTTCTGGTAACGCCGATGCGCCCTTTCGAGATTCTGATTGGCAAGGCATTACCCAGTATCCTCATTGGGTCGATTGAGGGGTCGTTCATCTTGTTCATGGCGGTATTCTGGTTCGAGGTGCCCTTTCGAGGTGACCTTGGCGCGCTCTACCTGGGCATGTTTCTGTTTATTCTGTCGGCTGTGGGAATCGGTTTGATGATTTCCTCGCTGGCGGTAACCCAGCAACAGGGGATGCTGGGCGCCTTTCTGTTCCTGGTCCCGGCGGTGATTCTTTCCGGTTTTGCCACGCCCATTGCCAACATGCCGGAGGTGGTACAAACACTGACCTACGCCAACCCCCTGCGCTATTTTCTAATTATTTTGCGCAGCGTATTTCTGGAGGGCACTTCCTACCAGGTACTGCTTCCCTATTACTGGCCGATGCTTATCATCGCTATTGCAACACTTACTGTCGCTGGATGGTTATTCCGGCATCGAATGAATTGATCGCCTATCCCCCTCGCCTGCCACTGATACGATAAGCAGCCTCGGGATTATCAGCGCCGTTATAAAGATCGCAGAAATCAGTCGAGTCGTGATGGTGTCCCACAGAGCAGTTCTGGACCGGATTTGGGGGCCGCTACCAATACGCAGGGAAAGCCGATATATTCAGGACCCATGAGCGACAAGGACACCGTCGGGCGCCTCAGCGCCCACCTGCCAAAATTCATCGACATGCTGGGCGGCCGCATCTCGGCCGCGGATGCACCCGGCAGGACGTGCAGCATGGACTTCGATATCAGCCGGGATTTCTGCCACTCGGTCGATATCGTGCAGGGCGGCTTTATCACCGCCATGCTCGACGCGGCCATGACCCACGCCATATTCGCAGCGGACGCCGACGTGGTGAACGTTTCTTCCCTGGAGATCAAGACCAACTACCTGGAGCCGACCAGGGCCGGTCACCTCCGCGCGGTCGGCACCGTGGTGAAAAGCGGCTACCGGATCGCTTTCATGGAGGGACGACTCTACGATGACCGGGGCCTGCTGACAGCGACCGCCAGCACCGTCGCCAAACTGGTGCGCAGCTAAAAACCGGGATATCAGAGCGTGAAGCTCTCCCCTTCTGCGGGCATTTCCACCCGGGTGTCGCGCAGATGTCTGGAAAATGCGGCCATGACATCCTCGTCTCCGTGGACCAGGAATGTACACTCGGGCGCGCCGGTGCGGCGATGCCAGGCCAGCAATTCATCCCGGTCGGCATGCGCCGAGAAACCGTTTATGGTGTGGATCTGCGCTTTTACCGGTATATCGTCCCGGAAAATCCTGACATGGGCGGCACCGTCGATTATGCGGCGTGCCAGGGTCCCGCGGGCCGCGAAGCCGACAAATACGATACTCGACTCCTCGCGCCAGAGATTGTGGCGCAGATGGTGACGCACCCTGCCGCCGGTACACATGCCGGAACCCGCCAGGATCACGGCTCCGCTGTTGACCTGGTTAAGGGCAATGGATTGGGCAGTCTCGCGGGTGAAATGCAGGCCGGGCAGATGAAACGGGTCGCGCTTTTCCCGAAACAGTTCCGCCACCTCGGCATCGTAGCATTCGGGGTGGCGCTCAAAGATTTCGGTGGCGGAAATGGCCATGGGGGAGTCCAGGAAAACCTGCAGGGAGCGAGGAAGTCGGCCCTGCTCGAGACCTTCTCTCAGGTAATAGAGGAGTTCCTGGGCGCGCTCCAGCGCGAAGGTCGGAATTACAATATTGCCGCCGCGATCCACCGTCGCCGCGATGGCTTCATAGAGCTCGTCCACAGAGGGCTCGAGCTCCTTGTGCACCCTGTCACCGTAAGTGGTCTCCATCACTACGATGTCCACCCGGTCCGGTGTCACCGGGTTGCGCAGCAGAGGCCGCCCCGCATTACCGAGATCGCCGGAAAACAGGATTGAACGACGCCGGCCCTGCTCTTCCAGCTCCAGGACTATACTGGCCGAACCGAGGATGTGGCCGGCGTCGAGAAAGGTGGCACGCAGCCCGGGGGCCAGCTCCAGGGGCTCGGCGTACTGGGCGGTGCGCCCGAAATGTTCGGTGCTGTTGAGCGCATCGAGCACCGAGTAGAGGGGCTCAGCATCCCGTGATTTCCCCCGCCGCGCCCTTTTCCTGGACTGGTAACGGGCCTCCTCTTCCTGCAGATGCGCAGAATCCAGCATCACGAGCCGCGCCAGCTCACGCGAGGCCGCCGTCGTGATGATCTCACCCTTGAAGCCTCGCTTGCTGAGCAGGGGTATACGTCCGCAATGATCCAGGTGGGCGTGAGTCAACAGCAGGAAATCGATCGTTGCCGGATCAAAGCCGAAATCCTCGGCATTCTCCTCCCGCAGTTCGCGACCGCCCTGGAACAGACCACAGTCGACGAGGATCCTGCGGCCGCCACATTCGACCAGATGGCAGGAGCCGGTGACACCCCGATCCGCCCCGTGAAAAGAGATCTTCATATCGCTGCCCTCAAGTTATTGTGGTGGAACTTCCGGGCTGCGGGCCGGCGCCCGGCCTGCCCAGGTCCAGTCACGGATGTCCGGCATATCCTGCCCGAAGCGGGAAATATACTGTTTGTGTGTGAGCAACCTGTCCCGCATGCGCTGCCTGAGATGGGCGGCGCGGTAGCCGAGCTGCGGCACCCGGTCGATCACGTCCATCACCAGGTGAAAGCGATCCAGGTCGTTGAGTACCGCCATGTCAAAGGGCGTCGTGGTGGTCCCCTCCTCCTTGTAGCCGCGCACGTGCAGGTTTCGGTGATTGGCGCGGCGATAGGCCAGACGGTGAATCAGCCACGGATAGCCGTGGAACGCGAAAACGATCGGCTTGTCGGTGGTGAACAGCGAATCGAAATCCTTGTCGGTCAGGCCATCGGGATGTTCCTCCCGCGGCTGCAGCGTCATGAGGTCGACGACGTTGATAACCCGCACCCGCAGCTCAGGAACATGTTCAGCCAGCAATTCAACGGCCGCCAGGGTCTCGATGGTCGGCACATCTCCGGCACAGGCCATGACGATATCCGGCTCACTGCCGCTGTCATTGCTGGCCCACTCCCAGATGCCGATACCGACACTGCAGTGCCTTGCGGCGGCGTCCATATCGAGCCATTGAGGGCAGGGCTGCTTCCCGGCGACGATGACGTTGACGCGGTCCCGGCTGCGCAGGCAGCGATCGGCGATGCAGAGCAGTGAATTGGCATCGGGGGGCAGATACACCCGGACGATGCTGGCCTTCTTATTGACCACGTGATCGATAAAGCCCGGGTCCTGGTGGGAAAACCCGTTGTGATCCTGACGCCAGACATGCGAGGTCAGCAGGATGTTCAGAGAGGCGACAGGGCGGCGCCAGGGAAGCTCCTTGCTCACTTTGAGCCACTTGGCGTGCTGGTTGAACATCGAGTCGACGATGTGGATAAAGGCCTCGTAGCATGAGAAGAATCCATGGCGCCCGGTCAGCAGATACCCCTCCAGCCAGCCCTGGCAGGTGTGCTCGGAGAGAATCTCCATGACCCGTCCGTCCGGGGCCAGGTGATCATCGTCGGCCAGCGCCTCTGCCATCCAGGTGCGGTCGGTGACCTCCAGCAGCGCCCCCAGGCGGTTGGATACCGTCTCGTCCGGACCCATGACCCGGAAATTACCCTGAGGCAGGTTAAGCCGCATGACGTCCCGCAGGTACACACCCAGCCGGCGGGTGGCTTCTCCGATTGTGCTCCCGGGAGTGGCGACGTCGTAGGCGTAACCGCGATGATCCGGCAGTTTCAGGTCGTGCAGCAGCAGTCCGCCATTGGCGTGCGGGTTGGCGCCCATGCGCCGCTCGCCCTCTGGCGCGAGCGCGGCCAGCTCCGGTCGCAGCCGGCCCTCATCGTCGAACAGCTCTTGCGGCCGGTAGCTCTTCATCCAGCGCTCCAGAGCGCGAATGTGACCGGGCTTCTCGGCGAGTTCCGCGATCGGCACCTGGTGTGAGCGCCAGTAGCCCTCCAGCTTCAGGCCGTCGAGTTCCCGGGGGCAGGTCCAGCCCTTGGGTGTGCGCAGGATGATCAGCGGCCAGCGTGGCCTGCCGGCCGCAGCGCCTGAACGGGCACGCGTCTGAATGTCGCGAACATCGTCCAGGGCCTCATCCAGCGCTTGCGCCAGGCGCTGGTGGACCTCATGGGGCTCGTCCCCTGAAACACACAGTGGTCGGTAACCGTAACCGATGAAGAGGTCCTTCAGCTCCTCCTCGCTGATGCGGGCCAGCAGGGTGGGGCTGGCGATCTTGTATCCGTTCAGGTGCAGGACGGGCAGCACCGCACCATCGCGCGCTGGATCCAGGAACTTGTTGGAATGCCAGGCCGTCGCCGCCGGCCCTGTCTCGGCTTCGCCATCGCCCACCACGCAGGCGACGATGAGGTCGGGGTTGTCGAAGGCAGCGCCGTAGGCGTGGCTCAGCGAATAACCCAGCTCACCGCCTTCATGGATCGAGCCCGGCGTATCCGGCGAGGTGTGACTGGGAATGCCACCGGGGAAAGAGAACTGGCGGAACAGCTTCTTCATCCCCTCCCCGTCCCGGGTAATGCTGGGGTAGATCTCGGAGTAGCTGCCCTCCAGCCAGGTGTTGGCGACGATACCCGGTGCGCCGTGGCCGGGGCCCGTGACGTAGAGCATGTTCAGATCACGCGCTTTTATTAACCGGTTAAGGTGCACGTAGATGAGGTTGAGTCCGGGCGTCGTGCCCCAGTGCCCCAGCAGCCGCGGCTTGATGTGCGCCAGCGTCAACGGCTCACGCAGCAGCGGGTTGTCCAGCAGGTAGATCTGCCCCACGGAGAGGTAGTTGGCTGCACGCCAGTAGGCGTGGATTCGCTCCAGCTCTGAAGGAGATAGCGGCCCAGGCGCGTCGCCGGCCGCCCCGCTGTTCCCGCTCATGATCGATCGTTACTCCCGCCGTCGGCACACCCGGTAGAGTGGTCCCGGGCACACGTCCGGGCCGCGGATGGTGATAAGATGAGTCCTGGTAACGAGTCTATGTCAATTACGCCGGTTAACAACCCTGTCCGGCATCTGATCCCCGGCCCGGGGATCACAACCTTTTAAAATCACAACAAGAAATGATGAGAAAGAGCCAGACAGCCCTCTCCTACGCTGTCCAACCCGCAGTCATCATCCGGTTTCTGGGACAGATACTGCTGATACTCGCCGTGCTGGCGCTGGCGCCCTTGCTGGTATCGCTGCTGTTCGAAGAGTATCAGTTCAGCCAGCGCTATGCGGTCGTTATCGTGCTCAGCCTCCTGCTGGCGCTGCCCACCCGTATTTTGCGTACGCGCGAGCAGATCCAGGCAAACGAAGCCCTGGTGATCGTGGCGCTGGCCTTCCTGCTGGCGCCGCTGCTCATGCTGTATCCCCTGAGCAGCGCCGGCAGCCCGCTGATCGACACGCTCTTCGAGTCCGTTTCCGCGGTGACGACGACCGGCCTGTCGACCCTCGCCACGATCGAGGACAAACCACGGACGTTCCTGTTTGCCCGCGCCTGGGGGCAATGGTACGGCGGACTCGGCATCGTGGTGTTTTCGATCGCCCTGCTGATGCGCAACCAGCTGGCAGCGCGTCGCCTCACCGCCACGAGCGGGTCGGACAGCCTCGTCACCACGGCGGGGGTCTACGCCCGGCGTATGCTCCGGATCTATCTCGCCCTGACGGTCGGGGGCTTCTGCGCGTTGCTGTTGCTGACGGGCAGCGCGTTCGACTCCCTGCTGCATTCCCTGGCGGCCATATCGACGGGCGGCTTCTCCCCCTACGCCGACAGCCTGGCGGCCTATCCGGCGTGGTCGGCGCGCCTCACAGTCCTTCTTATCGCCCTGCTGGGCGCTGTGCCCCTGCCGCTTTACTACCTGGCACGGCACGAGGGCTGGCGCCGCCTGTTCCTCGACGTGGAGGTCCGGGCCCTGCTTGCCCTGGTGCTGCTGGCGGCAGGGTCACTCACCCTTTGCCTGCATTACGCAACCGGCATGGACTGGGCGGCCAGCGCCGGTCACGGACTGCTGCAGAGCCTCTCCGCACAGAGTACCGCGGGATTCAGCAGCGTCGATATCGCCGCCCTGGATGACACCTCGAAGATCGTGCTGATCCTGTCCATGTTTGTCGGGGGCGGGGCGGGATCAACGGCGGGCGGGATCAAACTGCTGCGCCTGCTCATCGCCCTGCGCTTGCTGCAGCAGCTGTTGCTGCGGTCGACCCAGCCGGCTCACGCGGTCGCCCATCTGGAGCTGGAGGGCAGGGTCGTGGCAAACGAGGACATCCAGAACGCCCTGCTGCTGATCCTGCTGTTTACCGCGGTTATTGTCGTCTCCTGGCTGGCCTTTGTCGCATGCGGCTACCCGGTACTGGATTCCCTGTTCGAGGTGGTCTCAGCCACAGGTACTGTGGGGTTGAGCTCCGGCCTCACTTCGACGGCCCTGGAGCCCGGCCTGAAGCTGCTGTTGTGCGCCGACATGTTGCTGGGACGGATCGAGATTATCGCCCTGGTGGTGGTACTCTATCACCGCACCTGGTTCGGCAGACGGAATCCCTAGCAATGCGAGCAGTATTCATAGGCACTACCCCCCTCAGCGTCATGACCGCGGGAATACTCCTTCGGCGCGGTCACGAGGTCATCGTCATCGAGCGGGACAGGGAGCGGATCGATGCGCTAAGCGAAGAGCTGCCCTGCGGATTTCTTCACGGTGATCCCGGCCGCCCGGCGATTCTCAAGGAGGCTGATCCGGCCCAAACGGACATTCTCTACTGCCTGACCAACAACGACCAGACCAATATCATCGCCAGCCTGGTCGGTAAATCACTGGGTTTCAGCCGGGTGATCACCTGCATCGACGATCCCGAGTACGAACACATCTGCACCGAGCTCGCCCTGGTGGACACGATCATACCGACCCGCACCATCGGCAGTTACCTGGCAGACATGTCAGAGGGACACGATCCACTGGTCATTTCCACCATGTTTCGCGACGAGGCGAGGGCGTTTTCTTTCGTGGTGCGCGAGCGGGACGCCGTCGCCATCTCGGACATACCGCTGCCCCGTGAAACCCGCGTAGTGTGCCTGTACCGGGACGACAAATTCATCCTTCCGGAACAGGACACCGTGCTGCGGGTCGGAGACGAGGTCGTCCTGATCAGCCATCGGAACAATATGGAGGAGCTGGCCAGTCGCTGGGCGAAGTAGCCTCAAGCCCGGCGCGGCGTCTGCGGCACCTGCCTGTCCGGATCGCCACGCCGGCGGGATCTCTGCTAGACTTGCGCCCTCTGTTGTTCCGCCCCGAAATCCGAGACCCGTGACCGAACTCAATCCCCGACAGCGTGAGGCCGTGCGCTACATCGACGGCCCGCTGCTGGTGCTGGCTGGGGCCGGCAGCGGCAAGACCAGCGTCATTACCCGCAAGATCGCCTACCTGGTGAAGACCTGCGGCATGCCCGCGAACCGCATCGCCGCGGTAACTTTCACCAACAAGGCGGCCCGGGAAATGCGGGAGCGGGTGGGCAAGCTGCTGGGGCGCGCCGCCGCCGAGGGTCTCACCGTCAGCACCTTCCACCAGCTGGGCCTGCGGATCATCCGCAGCGAGCGCAAGGCACTGGGGCTCAAGTCCGGGTTTTCCATTTTCGACGCGGAGGATACCCGCACCCTGATCCGCGACCTGCTGGTCCAGGAGCATGGCACGGACGGCGACCAGGCCGGCACTTTGGCCCAGCGCATATCCCAGTGGAAGAATGACCGGGTGGTGCCGGAGCAGGCGCTGGCCGCGGCCGGCGGGCCGGCCGAGATGCTCTGTGCCCAGGCCTACGAGCGCTACAACCGGGCCCTGCGGGCCTACAACGCGCTCGATTTCGACGACCTGATCCTTCTCCCCACCCTCCTCTTCGAGGACTCGCCGGAGACGCTCGGGAAGTGGCAGAACCAGGTTCACTACCTGCTGGTGGACGAGTACCAGGATACCAACTCCAGCCAGTACCTGCTGGTGAAACAGCTGGTCGGGCTGCGCGGCGGGCTCACGGTGGTCGGTGACGACGACCAGTCCATCTACGCCTGGCGCGGGGCGAGGCCAGAGAACCTGGCCCAGCTCCAGACCGACTTTGCGGGTTTGAAGGTCGTCAAGCTGGAACAGAACTACCGCTCGACCTCGCGCATCCTCAAGGCGGCGAACGCGCTCATCGCCAACAACGCACACGTGTTCGAGAAGCAGCTCTGGAGCGAGCTGGGGTACGGCGAGCCCCTGCGGGTGATCCGCTGCAGCGACGAACAGGCCGAAGCGGACCAGGTGGTGGCCGAGATCCTGGACCACCGGCTGCGCAAGCGCACCCGCTTCGGTGACTATGCCGTGCTCTACCGGGGCAATCACCAGTCGCGGCTGCTGGAACTGGCGCTGCAGCGGCAGCAGGTGCCCTACCACATCAGCGGCGGTACCTCGTTCTTTGCCCGCAACGAGGTCAAGGACGTGATGGCCTACCTGCGCCTGCTGATCAACGAGCACGACGACAACGCCTTCCTGCGCATCGCCAATGTGCCCCGGCGCAAGCTGGGGGCGTCGACCCTGGAGGCCCTGGGAAACTTCGCCAACGGGCAGCACTGCAGCCTGAGCCAGGCCTGCACCCGGATAGGGACGGGGCATATCCCGGAGGCAAGCCTGGGCCGCCTGCGGGCGTTCCGCCACTGGCTGGATGACACGCGCCGGCGCTGCGAGGGCGAAACGGGCGTGTCGGGTATCCGCCAGATGCTGCGGGAGATCGAGTACGAAAAGTGGCTCAACCAGATCAGCTCCAGCGAAGACGTCGCCCAGCGGCGCATGGCCAACGTCCACATTCTCGTCGACAGCCTGCACCACGTCATGCAGGAGGAGCAGGTGGGCCTGGACGAGGCGATCTCCCGCCTGGTGCTGCGCGACCTGCTGGAGCAGCAGGATGAGGAGCAGGCCGGGCCCGACAGCGTGCAGCTGCTGACCATCCACGCCTCAAAAGGGCTCGAGTTCCCCCATGTCTTCGTGGTCGGCATGGAGGAGCACTTGCTGCCCCACCGCAGCAGCGTGGAGGAGGGTAACATCGAGGAGGAACGGCGCCTGGCCTATGTCGCCATCACCCGCGCGAAACAGACGCTGGCGATGACCCTGGCACAGAAGCGACGGCAGTTTGGCGCCACCCTCGACTGCGAGCCGAGCCGTTTCATCGGCGAACTGCCTGCGGACGACCTGCAGTGGCAGGGAGGCTCCGAAGAGAGCGGCGAGGCCAATACCGAGCGCGGGCAGGAGACCCTGGCAGGGCTGATGAACCTGTTTGAGCTATAGCCTCTAGCGCCGGCTCGCAGATCAACAGAGGGTGACCCGGCCGGGGCCGCCCCACTGGCGGCCGGCGCGCCCGGACCGAGCCGTCACCTCACGACGATATTGGGATCGAGAGCGTCGCCGCTACACTCGTTGCCCAGAACCGTATATTTGTAGACCCCCTTGGGAGAAGTCGCCTTTACATTCGGTGATCTCAATACGCCATCGCCATTGCTGTCAGCCAGCGGTCGACCGACAAAGGGATCAAAATATATCGAATAGGCCACCCTCACCGGTTGCGAGCCATCCTTGTTATAGGAAGTCCACAGAATATTGTCATTTCGCCCCTTTTCCAGAACCACCTGAGGGTCGCTGACTTTAATCGGGCAATTGCCATCGAAAAGTATTTTCACGTTGATTTCGTCCGCCCCGACCCGGGGCACGGCCAGCACCGTTACCAGGATTGCCGCCAGCGGAAATGCGGATCGAAGCCATTGGCGGGCTGTCCCCCACGTCAATCTCGTCGCTCTGAATACCATTTTCGTTCTCCTTCTGGTTGATGTTCGCGACCAGCGCTAGGGCTGCCGCGGCTTCAATGCCTCGAACTGAGGCAGAGTCCTGAGTTCCTTCAGATTAGCGTCAGCCTTGGCGATATGCCAGGGATAGCCGGACGCGAGCGCCCGCTTCAACGCCTGCAGCGCCATCTCCTTTTCGCCGAGTGCTGCCCAGGCGGTGGCCGAATTGTAATGGACGTACATATTTCCGGGGGCCAGGCCCGATGCATCGGCAATGTACTTCGAGGCCTGCTCCCGATCACCGATGCTGGCGCAGTAATGGCCCGCCAGTGCCAGGGTGCCGGCATCGGACGGGTTGATGCGCAGCCGGTTCTCCGCCAGCCTGATGGCGTTGCGATACATGGGCTCAGCCATTTCACGCCCGAATTCAGAGTGGCGATAGGCATCCCCGAGGTTTCCCCACTGCTGGTAGTCCTCTGGTGCCAGCTCAACCGCCTTGTGGTAGAGCGATATTGCGCGGTCATAGTGACCGATGAAAAACTCGCTCGACGCAACGTTCGCATAGGCGGTGGAGGAAGGTTCCAGATCGAGGGAGCGCTGCCAGGCCACGGAGGCCCGCTCGAAATCGCCGGTGACGAAATAGGCCGCTCCCATGTTGTTGAATGCCGTCTCACTCTCCGGCATCAACTCGCTGATGCGCCTGTAGTAGGGTATCGCCTCCCCCACCCTGCCGATCTCGAACAGGAAATTCCCCATGCTCATGAGCGCCTGCCAGTAGTTGGGTTGCAGCTCGATCGCGGTGCGATAATGCTGCTCCGCGGTTTCCGGTTCACTCTTTTCCATGTAGGTATCGCCCAGCCCCAGGTGGGCATCCGGCAATGAACGGTTGAGGGAGAGCGCCGCGTTGAACTCGGCGATGGCCTGCTCGTACTGCCCCGAGCTGCGATAGAGATTGCCGAGAGCGATGTAGACGCTGGCCGAGCGCCGGTCCAGGGTAAGGGCCCGGTGGCAGGCGGACTCGGCGGACTCGAAATGGGCTACGTCGCGATCGACGGAGTAGAGCCCGAGGAACCCGTCGCAGAGGCCGGCATAGGCGTCGGCAAATCCTGCATACCGGGCCACGGCCTTCCGGAACAGTTCAACGGCGAACTTCAGGTTGGCCTCGTCCCGGGGCAGGCGCAGATAGGCCCTGCCCCGAAGGTAGTAGTCATAGGCGAGGGGATCCACGGTGGTGGCGCTGGAGAGGGCCGCGCGGGAGTCGGGCGAGAGCAGCACGTGCAGGCTGTTGACCACCTGGCGGGCGATATCGTCCTGCAGCGCCAGCAGGTCCTTCGATTCCCTGTCGTAGGTCTCGGACC
>JARRPM010000073.1:0-19103 GCA_037382865.1 Halioglobus sp.
TGCAGGCGGCCCAGTTCCGCAAGCAACTCTTCCCGGGTGTCGCACAGCACGTTGAAGTGACCGAGTTTGCGCGCGGGCGCGGCCGGCTTGTTGTAGAGATGCAGCGCACAGTCCTGCGAAAGCGCCTGCAGGTTCTCCGCCTGGTCGTTGCGGCCCAGGATGTTGATCATGCCTGCATGGCGATGCGTCCGGGTCGTTCCGAGGGGGAGTCCCAGCAGTGCGCGCAGGTGGTTCTCGAACTGACTGGTCGCCTCACTCAGCATGGTCCAGTGACCGCTGTTGTGTACCCGGGGTGCCAGTTCGTTGACCAGCAGTCGATCCCCACAGGCGAAGCACTCCACCGCGAGAACGCCGACATAGTCGAGGGATTCCAGCAGGCTCTGGATGTAATCGTGACAGGCATCGCGCGTGGCGTCGGACAGCTCGCGTGGCGGCGTGATGGATGTCAGCAGTATGCCGTCCCGGTGCAGGTTTTCCGCAGGCGGGTAGACCGCCACCTCCCCGGTTGCAGAGCGCACGCCAATCACGGATATCTCCGCGTCGAAATCAATCCTGCGCTCCACCAGCCAGTCGCCCTCAGCATACTGCCCACAGAAACTCTCGAGATCCCCGGGGGTATTGAAGCGCCACTGCCCTTTGCCGTCGTAACCCCCGGAACATGTCTTGATCACCAATGGATAGCCGAGGTCGTCCACCGCCTGCCTGAGCTCCGCGGCGTTGCTGGCGTGGCGATAAGGGGCATTGTCGATACCCAGGGAGGAGAGCAACTGTTTCTCCCTGAGCCGGTGCTGGCACATGCGCACGGCATCCGCGCCCGGATAGACACGGCAGAATTCAGCCAGCCCGGCGAGCAGGTCGGCGTCCACCAGTTCCCGCTCCACGGTCACCACGTCGGGTTTTCCCAGAGCCAGGAAAATTTCAGCAGGCGCCTCCTCGCCCGACCACCGGACCACGAGCCCGAGTCCGTCCACACATCCCGTGCTCTCCCGTTCGTCGGCGAGAAAACTGAAACGCAATCCCATGTGCCAGCCCGCCAACGCCAGCATGCGAGCGAGTTGCCCGCAGCCGATAATGCCTATGTGCATCACTCCACCTCGCGTGGTATCGAATCACTGAGAGCCTGGCGCCACGCCTCCAGGCGGCGGCGCAGGGGCTCGTCCCCCAGCGCGAGGATCTGGGCTGCCAGCAGGCCGGCGTTGTAGGCGCCGGCGCCGCCGATAGCCTGGGTCGCCACGGCGACGCCGGGCGGCATCTGGACGATGGAGAGAAGACTGTCCATACCGTTCAGTGCCTTACTGGTCACCGGGACGGCGATAACCGGCAGCAGGGTCATCGCCGCCGTCATCCCGGGCAGGTGCGCCGCGCCCCCTGCTCCCGCGATGATGACCTGCAGGCCGCGCTGGCTGGCCTCCCTCGCGTAGTCCCAGAGCCGGTCGGGGGTACGGTGGGCAGATACTACCTGGGTCTCGTAGGTGACCTCCAGCGCCTCGAGCGGCTCGGTCGCCCGACACAGGGTCGGCCAGTCCGAGCGCGAGCCCATGATGATGCCGACCCGGGGCGCCATGTTGTCTGTCTCACTCATCCTTCTCTCCCTGTCAACTGGCGGCCGAGGCGGGGCCGATGGCTGGCGCCGGCATCCTCGACTAGTTGGCGATTAGCGAGACACAGGCCTGACCGCTGATGCCCCGGTTTCCGATATGGCTGGCGCCACGGCAGCAGGCGCCCGCGCTGGCCGCTCCGCCGCGGGCGGCGATCGACACCGGGCACTCGCCAAACAAGTATGATCAACAAAGCCGCAACCAGATAACCGCAGATTTTATTTGATTTTGAACCGGATAATAAGCCACGTATGCAATCACGCCTGCACGCCCACCCGGGCGCGCTCAGGGATCTCGACCCTGACGCCCGACATCCTCCCTGCCGCCGGGCGCGCCGGTCCTCCCTCACGCCGGCCATTTCATCGACCCCCCGCAGACAGCAGTCAGGCGCTGCCTTCTCGGGGCGCCTGGTTCCGGGTGCGACTGGCTGCTCCCGGAGCGAAGCCGGGGGCGCCTCAAATCATTCATATTGAATATAATTATTTCATTATGAAATAAAAGGCTATACTCGGGGATGAGCCAAACCGGTGTGGCGTCCCGGAAACCCGTTCGAGGCGCCTGTAATGCCCTGTAAATAATGATCTTTTTAATCAGGGCGCGAATCCTGCGCGGGAGACAGCCGACTATGTCCAAACCACTGGCAGGACTGCGGGTCCTCGACCTGACCCACATGCTGTCCGGACCCTACGGCGCCATGATACTGGCAGACCTCGGTGCGGAGACGATCAAGGTCGAGCCACTGCAGGGTGAGGGCACGCGCAAGTTATTGGCCACCGATCCGGAACACTCCCTCGACGGCCAGGGCGCCTACTTCATCACGCTCAACCGCAACAAGCAGAGCGTAGCGCTGGACCTGAAGTCGCCGGAGGGACTTGCCGTCTTCTACGATCTCGTGCGCGAGGCCGACGTGGTCATCGAGAACTTCAGTGCAGGTGTGGCGGAAAAACTGCGGATCAGCTACCCGTTCCTGAGCGATATCAACCCGGCCATCATCACCTGCTCCATCAGCGGTTTCGGCTCCGACGGGCCCAACTACCAGCGACCCGCCTTCGATCAGGTGGTCCAGGCGCTTGGAGGCGGCATGTCGATCACCGGATCGGACAGCAGGCACCCGACCCGGGCGGGCATCCCGATCGGCGACCTCGGCGGCGGCATGTTCGGGGTGATGGGCATCCTGGCGGCGCTGTATGAGCGGCAGCAGAGCGGCCGGGGCCAGCACGTCGACATCTCGATGCTGGACTGCCAGATATCCATGCTCAACTACATGGCGACGATGCATTTTCTCTCCGGCCGGGACCCCGAGCCGATCGGCAACTCCCACTTCGTCCACGTGCCCTACAACAGCTACAGCACCTCGGACGGCCACATCATCATCGCAGTCATCTTCGACAGCTTCTGGGAAAACCTGCTGAAGGTGGTGGACTTCGAACCCTTCCGGCAGGAGAAGTACAAGACCCAGCCGGGCCGCCTCGAAGACAAGGCGTTTATCGACGGCAAGCTCAACGAAATCCTGAGTACCAATACCTCGGAGTACTGGCTGCGCGCCCTGCAGGAACAGCGTATCCCCTGTGCGCGGGTCAATCACTTCAGCGAGGCACTGTCGGACGAACAGGTCCTCTCGCGAAATATGGTCGTGGAGCTGCGCCACCCCGACGGCAGGAGCACGCGGGGTCCCGGCAACCCGATCAAGCTGTCACGGACTGCGGAAGAGAGTTTTTCCCCCGCCCCCCACTTAGGCGCCCACACGTCAGAGGTACTGCGGGACATTCTTGGCTACAAAGAAGGAAGAATCGCTGAACTGCGCAGTAACGGAGTAATCGCATGAACACAGAACAGGTCGTGATCAACGAGGTGGGGCCGCGGGACGGCCTCCAGACCCAGGCGCGTACGCTTACTGTCGACCAGCGGCTGCAACTGATCGAGGCGCTGATGGCGGCCAACCTGCGACACCTGGAGGTGGGCAGCTTCGTATCCCCCAGGGCGGTGCCGCAGATGGCGAACACCGACCAGTTACTGGCGCGACTGCCGCGCGACGGCGGAGCGGAGTTCAGCGTGCTCGTTCCCAACATCAAGGGCTTCGAACTGGCCGCGGCTGCGGGCGCCAGGGTGGTTGCAGTGGTCGTCTCCGCCACCGAGACTATGAACCAGCGGAACATCAATATGGGCCTGGTGGAGACTCTCGACACCGCCCGGGCTATCATCGGCCTGGGGCACGAGCGGGGCATCCGGGTGCAGGCTTATCTCTCCGTGGCCTTCGAGTGCCCCTTCGAGGGCCGTGTGCCGGCAGAGGTCGTGCGCGAACAGGCGGATCAGCTGATGGGCTGGGGCGCAGACGAGCTGGTCATTGCCGACACCATCGGCGCCGCGGATCCCGCCGCAGTGAGAGGCCTGATGAACACACTCGTGGAAAACCATGGCGCCGCCCCGCTTGCCTGCCACTTCCACGACACAAGAGCCATGGGCCTGGCCAACGTGTTCGCGGCAATCGAGAGCGGGGTGCGCAGGTTCGACAGTTCCGTCGGCGGCCTCGGCGGCTGCCCCTTTGCGCCGGGCGCCAGGGGCAACGTGGCCACGGAGGATGTCGTCATGATGTGCGAGCAGATGGGGCTGGCAACGGGGATCGGTATGCCCGCGCTGCTGCGCGCCGTCGATCTGGTCAGTGAACTGACCGGCTCGGCCCAGGGCGGCCGCGCCCACTACTGGTTGAGCAACAACGCGGCATAAATCAGCACAGACCCGGCATAACGGCACAGGACCAGGGAGAGTCAGCGCATGACATACAGGCTTGGGGTAGACGTCGGCGGCACCTTCACCGACTTTCTGTTGATGAACGAGGAGACGGGGGAGACCTTCACCGCCAAGGTGCCCTCAACCCCCGAGGATTCCTCTATCGGGGTTCTCAACGGCGTCGCCAGGATCTGCCAGGAGTCGGGCGTCGACCCGTCCGCCATCAAGCGCATGATGCATGGCACCACCGTGGCCACCAACGCAGTGCTCACCGGGCGCGGAGCGCGCGTCGGCCTGGTGACCACCGCGGGGTTCGAGCACACCCTGCAGATTGCACGCTCATTCTGCCCGGGCGGGCTGGGGGGCTGGGTCTCCTTTATCAAGCGCCCGCTGCTGGCGCCGCTGGAGCTGACGATCGGCGCCCGGGAGCGCATCGCGGCGGACGGCGCGGTCGTGTCCCCGCTGGACGAGGAGCGCCTGCGGGAGGATCTCGCCCGCCTGCACGCCCGCGGGGAGGTGGAGGCCCTCACCATCTGTTTCATCAACGCCTTCATCAACAGCGAACACGAAAAGCGGGCGGCGGAGATCGCCGGCGAGATCTTTGGCGACGTCCCTATCTCCATATCCAGCGATGTCGTGCCCGAAATGCAGGAGTACGAGCGCACGGAAACCACCGTGGTCAACTCCTACGTGCGCCCCGAGGTCTCCCGGTACATGAACAACCTGCAGGAAGCGCTCCGGACAGAACTCGGCAGCAGGACCCAGCTCGCCATTCTCCGCTCTGATGGCGGGCTGGCCTCGGTCCGGGCGACCGCGGAGTCCCCGGTCAACATCCTCATGTCCGGGCCGGCGGGAGGCGTGGCCGGTGCCATCTATTTCTGCACCCAGGCCGGCTACGACAATCTCCTCACCTTTGACATGGGGGGCACATCCACCGACGTCGCCCTGATCGAGGATGCCCGGGCCAACGTTCGGCGCGAGACCATCGTCGGCGACGTCCGGGTGCGGGCTCCCTCCATCGACGTGCGCACGATCGGTGCCGGCGGCGGTTCCATCGCCTTCGTTCCGGAGCTCACCCAGGCGCTGCGGGTCGGGCCGGAATCCGCCGGGGCCGTGCCCGGTCCGGCCGCCTACATGAAAGGCGGCGACCAGCCCACGGTGTGTGACGCCAACGTCGTACTGGGCTACCTCCCCAGCGACGCCCAGCTGGGCGGCTCCATGGCGATCAACCGCGACGCCGCCGTCGCGGCCGTGCAGAAGGTGGCCGACGCCCTGGACATCGACCTGATGGCGGCAGCCGAGGGTATCGTCCGCATCGCCAACGAGGCCATGTTCGGCGCCCTGAGGCTGGTCTCCGTGGAGCAGGGGCACGATCCGAGGGACTTCTCCCTGGTCGGCTTCGGCGGCGCGGGTCCCCTCCACGCCAATGCCCTCGGCATCCTGCTCGATTCCTTTCCGGTCATCGTTCCCCCGGGGCCCGGCGTGCTCTGCGCCTACGGCGATGCAACCACGCGGGTGCAGGACGAGGCCGCACGCACCTACACCACCATGGCCAGCGAACTCGACACCCGGACCCTGCTGGCAGACCTCCGGGAACTGCGCGATCGCGCTGCCCAGTCCCTGCTCGACGACGGCATCCCGGCCAGCACCCACGAGGTCACCTACCAGGCCGACGTGCGCTATTCGGGGCAGGCTTTCCAGATCAGCGTCGAATTCGACGAAGAGAAGCTCGCGGAACGGGGGATCGAACTGCTCACCGGTGAGTTCGACACCCAGCACGAGAGGCTGTTCACCTTCAAGCTGGGCGAGGATCACGAGATCCTCATGATCCGGGCGGTGGTAAAGGCCGCGGCCTCGCAGCTGCAGGCCAGGGAGCAGCCCAGTGCCGATCTCAGCCTGGCCGACTGCGCCATTCATGAATCGAAGATTTACCACGCGGGGCAGTGGCACGCCGCGACCATCTACGACCGCAGCCGGCTGCACAGCGGGCTGGTGGTCCCGGGCGCCTCCATCATTACCGAGATGGACTCGACCACGCTGGTGCTTCCCGGTTTCCAGGCACGTGTGGACCGCATCGGCAACCTGCTGATCGAACCCGCCAGCGCGAACACAGAGGAGTAGGGACATGCCAGCACGCATCAAGCAGACCAATGACACGCCTCTGCAGACTATCGAGGTGGACAGCGTCACCGTCGACATCATCGAGAACGCGTTGAAGAACGCGCGCGAGGAGATGGACGCCGTGCTGTTCCGTACGGCCATGTCGCCGGGCATCCGGGAACAGGGTGACTGCTTTCCCATGATCGCCAACCGGGAGGGCAAGATGGTGGTGGGCCAGTTCGGCTCCTTCATCGGCCCGTTTCTCTCGGTGTACGATGCGGAGATCGAACAGGGTGACGTGATCCTGACCAACGACCCCTATCTCTGCAACGCCGCCGTATCGCACCTGCCGGACTGGCTGGTGCTGGTGCCGGTGTTCAAGGACGGCAGGCACATCGCCTGGTCGGCCATGTTCGGACACATGTCGGACAACGGCGGCATGGTGCCGGGCTCCATTCCCATCGACGCGCGCACCATCTACCAGGAGGGCATCCGCATCCCGCCGGTTAAACTGTACAAGCGCGGCGAGCTGCAGAGCGACATTCTCGAACTGATCCTCCACAACGTGCGCACCTCCCAGTGGAACCGCTTCGATCTCAACGCCCTGGTGGCCGCCTGCAATACCGCGGCCCGTCGCTGCGTGGAGCTTGCCGAGCGGTTCGGGGACGAGGTCCTGCACTCCACCATGCATATCATGCTGCAGCGCAACTACGATGCGATGCGCCACGTGATCGAGATGGTCGTACCGGAAGAGCCCCGTGAGTTCACCGATTACATCTGTGACGACGGGATGGGCATGGGCCCCTACCGGATTCACTGCAAGATGTGGCGGGAGGGGTCGAAGGCGATCTTCGATTTCAGCGGCACCGCGCCCCAGGCGCAGAGTTCGGTGAACTTCTTCCTGAACGAGGACATGTTCAAGATGTTCTTCGGATCCTTCACCATCAATATCGTCGACCCCCAGATCGCGTTCAACGACGGCTTCTACGACCTGGTGGACGTGCGCATACCACAGGGCACGCTGCTCAAGCCCAACTTCCCCGCCGCCCTGTCCGGCAGGACCCACGCCCTGGGACGGATCTTTGATGTGCTCGGCGCCCTGCTGGGTATGGGCGCGCCCGAACAGATGCTGAACGCTGCCGGGTTTTCCGATTCGCCCCACCTCTTCTACTCCGGCTACGACAACCGTGAGGGGAAGAGCGGCGAGTGGTTCCAGCTGTTCCAGATCGGTTTCGGCGGCGTGCCGGGCAGGCCGGTGGGCGACGGTCCCGACGGCCACTCCCTGTGGCCGGGGTTCACCAACGTGCCCAACGAGTTCATCGAGGCCTATTTCCCGCTGCGCATAGAGCGCTACGAGACGGTCGTCGACTCCGGCGGAGCCGGCCTCCACCGCGGCGGCAACGGTCTCAGTGTCGCCTACCGCTTCCTGGTCGACGGCGAAATCGGTGTCCATGACGAACGCTGGCTGACCTACCCCTGGGGCGTCAACGGCGGCGATCCCGGCATGCGCTCCAGCAAACGGCTGGTCCGGGTGGACGGTACCGAGGAGTGGCTGCCGGCAAAATGCGAGGGCATCAGCGTTGCTGCGGGTGACATCCTCTACTTCAACACCTGGGGCGGCGGCGGCTGGGGAGACCCCTGCCAGCGCAGCCCGGAGCTGGTGCGCCAGGACGTCGAGCGCGGCCTGGTTTCGGTCGAGGGGGCCCGTCGCTACGGGGTGGTGATCGACGCCGACGGCGGCGTCGACACCGGTGCCACCGAGGCGCTGCGCAAGACCCTGCGGGAGAACCGCGCCGATACGGGTATCTTCAACTTCGGCGGTACCATCGAGGCGCTGAAAGAGCGGTGCCTGCGGGAAACCCACCTGCCGCCTCCCGCCGAGCCCCGCTTTGGCCGGGGCGGCGCGGCCTGAGGGTTCGCGACGGTGTCCGACCTCGCCCGCCAGCCCCAGCCTCTCGGTTCCAGGCCGGCGCTGCTGCTGGTCGACCTGAGCCGCGGCTTCACAGACCCGAAGAGCCCGCTCGGCTGCGAGTGCGAGACAGTGATCGACGCCAACCGTGCACTGCTGGCGTGTTTCCGCGAGCGCGGGTTGCCGGTGTTTTTCACCACCGTGGTCTACGACGCACCGGACCAGGCACCGGTGTTCCGGCGTCGCTTGCCGGCCCTCAACTTGCTGGCGAGAGGGTCGCACCAGGTCGACATCGATCCAAGACTGGGACGTGCCGCGGGGGAGGCGCTGGTGGAGAAGCACTACGCGAGCGCATTTTTCGGCACAGATCTCCTGTCCAGGCTGCGCGCGGCGGGCGTCGATTCCCTGGTCGTCACCGGGCTGACCACCAGTGGCTGTGTGCGCGCTAGCGCTGTCGACGGCCTGCAGCATGATTTTCCGGTCAAGGTGGTCAGAGAGGCCGTGGGCGATCGCAACCACCAGGCCCATCAAGCCAACCTTCACGACCTCCACGCCAAGTACGCGGACGTGATCAGCCTGGCGGAGCTGCTTGCTGACCTGGAGAGCCCGCGGTGAACAGGGCTCCGAGTGACCGCATCCGCGTCCTGATCGTGGGCTATCGCAAGTTCAGTGAACTGATCAATGCGGTGGTACCTGAGTTTGCGGAGCAGGCGGAGATCACCATCATCGAGTCGGTGGCCTCCGCCAACGTGGAGTACGAGAGCCTCGTGGCACAGCACCGCCCGGATGTGGTCGCCAGTGCCGGTTCCAACGCCGCGTACCTCGCCGCCACCCTGTCGGTGCCGGTGGTCAGCCAGCCGGTCACCGATACCGATATCATCGAGGCCCTCGCCAAGGCACGCCGGATCAGTCGCCGGATCCACCTGTTCACCTACCAGGCCGAATCCTCCGTTGTCAGCCGGCTGTTCCTCAGCCTTCCCGAACTGCTGGACATGGAGCTTACCCATCACGCCTACAGCACCTCCGATGAAGCATCGCAGAAGCTCGCCCTGGCGCTTGCGGAGGAGCGCGCCGGTGTGGTGGTCGGCCCGAGCTATACCTGCCATATGGCGGAGCAGCGCGCCGTCCCCTCCATTCTCGTCTACAGCAAGGAGTCCGCGCGGGAGCTGCTGCGCAATGCCGTGGAGAGCGGCAAGGCCTGGCTGGCCTCGCGCACCGCCAGCGGCCGCGGCACGGAGCAGCCGCAGTTCGTGATCCGCTCGGCGCGCATGGAGCGTCTGGCGACGCTGGCCAGGACCTACGCGCGCAGCGGCGGCGCGGTGCTGCTGGAGGGAGAGAGCGGTACCGGCAAGGAACATATCGCCGGGGAGATACACCGGCACAGCGATTACCGCACTGGCCCGCTGGTGGCGGTCAACTGCGGCAGCATTCCCAACGACCTGTTCGAGAGTGAACTGTTCGGCTATGTCGAGGGCGCCTTCACCAGCTCCCGGCGCGGCGGCCGGGTCGGGCTGGTCGAGCAGGCCAACGGCGGCGCCCTCTACCTCGACGAGGTGGGGGAAATGCCGCCGCAGCAACAGGTGAAGCTGCTGCGCGTGCTGCAGGACAAGCGGGTGCGCCCCGTCGGCAGCAATCGGGAGATCGAGCTCGATTTCAAGGTCATAGCGGCGACCAACCGGGACCTGCGCGATGCCGTTCAGGACGGCCGGTTCCGGGACGACCTCTACTACCGGCTCAACGTCTTCTCACTGAAGATCCCGCCGCTGCGTGAACGCGCCGACGATATCCCCGCCATTGCCCGCCACTATATTGGTGATTATGCACGGCAATACAGCGCGGCTATTGACCCGGCTTCACTTTACGACTCAGTATCGGAGCAGTTTGAGGGGTACGCCTGGCCGGGCAACGTGCGCGAGCTGCAGAACTTCGTCGAACGGCTGGTGGTCAACTGCATCGAAGGCGGCACCGAGGCCATCGACCCGGCGCGGCTGCGTGACATTCTGCCCGAGCTTTTCGCGCAGGGAGCGTCCATCGACAGCGAGCGCGGGTTACTGAAAGCGCAGGAAGAGGCCGCCATTCTCGACGCAATGGCCAGGTTCAATAACGATAAAGGCAAGGTGGCGCAGCATCTCGGAATCAGTACGACGACCCTGTGGCGCAGGCTCCGTGACATCAATCGCGGCGATTTCGACACAATTTCAGGCGGTAATCCATCAAAGTGACAACGGGCAGGAGGAGTGACATGTACAACAAACAGAAACCTTTGGTGATCGGGATGGCGGCAGCGGTCGCCGCCTGCGGGGCAGTGCCGCTCGCGGTGGCGCAGGCGCCAAGCGCCTCGCTGGAGGAGGTCGTGGTCACCGCGCGGAAACGTACGGAGAACCTGCAGGACGTCCCGATCGCCATCAGCGCGATCGACGAACAGACGATAGAGCGGGCCGGCATCGAGCGGGCCGCCGATTACATCGGGCTTATCCCGAACGTCACCCTGGTCGACACGGCCAACGTGGGCGATACCCAGGTCAGCATCCGCGGCATCGTATCCACCCGCGACGCCGAGTCCACCTTCGCCTACGTGGTGGACGGCATCCTCAGCACCAACCCCAACAGTTTCAATGAAGAACTGTTCGACGTGCGGCAGATCGAAGTGCTGAAAGGCCCCCAGGGCGCACTCTACGGTCGTAACGCGGTCGCCGGGGCAATCCTGGTGACCACCCAGCCCCCCACTAACGAGCTCGAGGCGAAAATCAGCGGCGGGATCGGCAACAACGACGCCTACAAGGTCAACGGCATGGTCAGCGGCCCGATCATCGAGGACGTGCTGCTCGCGCGCCTGGCGGTGAGCACCCGGGAGACCGACGGCCACTACAAGAATATCTTCACAGGCGAGGACGACGCGGTCGATTATCTGAAAGACGAGAGCATCCGCGGCCGTGCCATCTGGAACGTCACGGAGGACCTCTCGTTCGACTTCCGCGGCGGCTACTCCGAGGTCAAGGGCGGCGCCATCAATTTCAACGCGGCGTTTGCCATCCCGGCCTTCGCCGAGGGGTTCGGTGCGCCGAATTATTTCCAGGACGTCAATGACCTCGACTTCCGCTTCACCTTCAACGTGCCGGGTGAGAACGAGCAGAAGACGACTGATTTTGCCGTCAAAATGGATTGGGACCTCGGCTTTGCCGACCTGATCACCAGCGTCGCCTACAACGACCTGGAGGAGTACCTGCTGTCGGACGGGACCAGCGCCAGCTTTTACGGCTATGAGATCACACCCGCCTGCCAGTCGGACCGGACAACCCTGAACAGCTTCACCCGCCCCGACCTGTTTGGCGAACTGTTCAACCCCTTCGGCGTGCTGCCCCCCGGACCGGAGACCGATTTCATGGGCGTCTACGGCCCCTACACGGCCACCGCCTGCGACGGCTACCAGTACCAGGAGCGGAACCAGGTGGATATCAGCATCGATGCCCGCCTGGTCTCTTCCGGCGAGGGGGCATTGCGCTGGATCGCCGGCCTCTATATGGCGGAGATCGAGCGGGAGGTCGTGGTCGCCTACGGGGCCGACCAGGGCCAGGGCTTCCTGCGCCAGCCCTACATCCCGGTCACCGGGCCCAACCCCACGGACCTGCTGTTCTGGGATGATTTCGACACCACGGTCTATGCCATTTACGGCCAGGTGGAATTCGACCTGAGTGAAACCCTGGAGCTCGCCATCGCCGCGCGCTGGGACCGGGAGGAGCGCGAGGTGAAGAACAAGGTCCCGAATGTCGACAACTCGGGCCTCAACATCAACCTGCTCGACGCGAACGGTATGCCGCGCAAGATCAACCCGGCGCTGGAGAGCAACCCGAACGGGGTGCCCAAGCGGGATGACACCTACAACCAGTTCCAGCCGAAGGTCACCCTCAACTGGGGCGCCGCCGATGACGTGAACCTGTATGCCAGCTACGGCGTGGGTTTCCGCAGCGGCGGCTTCAACTCCGTGGGCTCCGAGGACCTCCTCAATTTCTGGTTCAACAGTGGTTTTGGCGGGCCCGGCGAGCTCGTGAACGCGCAGATCCAGGTGCCCGACAACTACGACAAGGAGGTGTCCCAGGCGTTCGAGGTGGGCATGAAATCCGACTGGTTCGATAACCGGCTGCGCGTGAACGCCGCCCTGTTCCGCACGGACGTGAAGGACAACCAGTTCTTCGAGTTCTTTGCCGGCCCCTTCGGCCTGCTGCGCGCCGTCACCACCATCGACGAGCTCTACGTCCAGGGCTTCGAGGCCGACTTCTCCTTCCTGGCGACCGACGGACTGACCCTCTACGGCGGCATCGGCCTGATGGACTCCGAGATCCAGGAGAACAAAAACCGGCCACTGTCCGAGGGCAACGACGTGCCGCAGGCACCCGACATCACCGGCAACCTCGGCGCCCAGTGGGTGCTGCCCCTGTGGGGCGATGTCAACCTGGTCAGCCGCATCGACTGGCAGTACGTGGGCGAGACCTGGTTCCATACCCTGCAGGGCGAGCAGACCCCCACGGTCTGGAATGCACTGTTCCAGACGCAGGGATTCAACGAGGACTTTTCCCGCGCCTCCAGAGATCCCTATGACACCCTGGACCTGCGCATAGGCCTGGAGGCCGAGCACTGGTCGATCACCGCCTGGGGCCGCAACATCACCGACGAGGAGTACCTGCAGGAGGTGATCCCGGCACCGGAGTTCGGCGGCACGTTCAACCACCCGTCAGCGCGGGACTCCTACGGCGTCGACTTCACCTACCGGTTCTAGGGCCAACGCCGGGAAAGCGCGTCAGACGTCCACCAGCGGGACCGGACAGGGTTCGGCCCGCCAGATGTCGCGGCTGTATTCGGCGATGGTCCGATCCGAGGAGAAGCGCCCCATTCGCGCGGTGTTGAGGATCGACATCCTCGTCCAGCGGGCCTGGTCCGACCAGGCCTCGCTTACCCTCCCCTGGCAATCGATGTACGACTCGAAGTCGGCCAGCACCAGGAACGGATCCTGGTGGAGCAGGTTGTCGACCAGGGGTCGAAAAAGGTCCCGGTTGCCCCGGGAGAAATGGCCGGAGGCAATCAGGTCGAGGGCTGCCTTCAGGTCGGGGTTGCTCTCATAGTACTCCCGGGGCCGGTAGCCATCGGCCTGCAACGAGTGGACGCCGTCTGTGGTCAGGCCGAAGAGAAAAAAGTTCTCCTCCCCGACCGCTTCACGAATCTCCACATTGGCCCCGTCCAACGTGCCGATCGTCAGAGCGCCATTCATCGAGAACTTCATATTGCCCGTGCCGGAGGCCTCCTTGCCTGCGGTGGAAATCTGTTCAGAGAGATCTGCCGCAGGGTAGATCAACTGCGCAGTCCCGACGTTGAAATTGGGAACGAAGACCACCCGCAGCTTGTCGCGGGTCTGCGGATCAGCATTGACCACCTCGCCCACCGAGTTGATCAGCTTGATGATCAGCTTCGCCAGGTAATAACCCGGGGCCGCCTTGCCCCCGAAGATCAGGGTGCGGGAAGCGGTGTCCAGGTCCGGATTTTCCCTGAGGCGCAGATACTGGTGGACGATATGCAGTACCGCCAGGTGCTGGCGTTTGTATTCGTGGATGCGCTTCACCTGCACATCGAACATCGTGTCTATATCCACCTCCACGCCGATAAGCGCGCTGGCCTGCTCGGCTGCGGCCCGTTTTCTCGCCGCCTTTACCGCACGCCACTGCTCCTGGAATCCCTGGTCTTCCGCCAGCGGTTCCAGCTGGCGGAGTTGTTCCAGGTCGGTCAGCCAGCGATCCCCGATCCGGTCGGTGATCAACCCCGCGAGTTCCGGGTTGGAGAGCGCCAGGAACCGGCGCGGCGTCACCCCGTTGGTCTTGTTGTTGAAACGGCCGGGGAAGAACGCGTGAAAGTCAGCCATGACCCGGGTTTTGAGCAGCTCCGTGTGGAGCTCTGAAACGCCGTTCACGGAGAAGCTGCCGACGGTGGCGAGGTGGGCCATCCTTACCGACCGGCTGCCGTGCTCATCGATCAGCGACATGCGCCGCAGCCGATCAGCATCGGCGGGGAAGCGGTTTGCCACCGACGCCAGAAATCGCTGGTTGATTTCGAAGATGATCTCCACATGGCGCGGCAGCAGGCGCTGCAGCATCGGCAGGGGCCAGGTCTCGAGCGCTTCCGGGAGGAGGGTGTGGTTGGTATAGGCAAAGGTCCCGCTGGCGACCTCCCACGCGCGCTCCCAGGACAGGCCGTGCTCGTCGAGCAGCAGCCGCATCAGCTCGGGTATGGCCAGGGCCGGGTGAGTATCGTTCAACTGCAGGACATAGAATTGGTGCAGTTCATCGACGCGCCTGCCGCGCAGCTGGTGCAGACGCATCATGTCCTGCAGGGAACAGGAAACCAGAAAATACTGTTGTTGCAGGCGCAATTGCTTGCCGCGGGCCTGTTCATCGTTGGGATAGAGGACCTTGGTCAGGGTCTCTGAAGCGACCTTCTGCTCTACCGCCCCGTAGTAGTCGCCCACGTTGAAGCTCTCGAAGTCGAAGCTCTGGGCCGCCTCCGCCGCCCACAGGCGCAGCATGTTGACCGTATTGACCTTGTAGCCGGGGATCGGGGTGCCGTAGGCGACGCCCCGCACCGCGGTATCGGGCTGCCAGCGCGTACGATCGTGACCTCTTTCGTCGCGATAGCTTTCGGTGTGGCCACCAAACCCCACCACGTAGCTGTAGTCAGAGCGGATAACCTCCCACGGATTATCCTGCCTAAGCCATTTATCGGTGCGCTCGACCTGCCAGCCGTCGATAATGCGCTGCTCGAAGATACCGAATTCGTAACGCAGCCCATAGCCGAAAGCCGGAATCTGCAAGGTCGACAGGGAATCCATGAAACAGGCGGCCAGGCGTCCCAATCCGCCATTGCCGAGACCCGGCTCGGGCTCCTCGTCCAGGATCTCGCCGAGGTTCTGACCGAGGTCGTGCAGCGCCTCCTCCACCTGGGAGCGGATACCCAGGTTGAGCAGAGCGTTGCCGAGGTGCGGGCCGAGCAGATACTCCGCCGAGAGGTAGCCTACCACCCGCGTGGGGGTGTCGAGCATCGCGCTGGCGGTACTCAGCCAGCGCTGCATCAGGCGGTCCCGCACCGTGTAGGCAACCGCCTGGTAGTAATCGGTGCGCGAAGCAAGCCGGGGAATATTGCCGCAGCGATAGAACAGATTGTCCTGGATCGCCCGGCGCAAAGTGCCCACGTCGACCCCGGTGCGATCGTCCTCTGGCACCGCCCCGCCTCCTGATGATCGCTTTTTCTCTGCCATCCCCATCTCCCTGGTAATCAAACGCAGGCCGCCGTCGATCCGGTTATCGGAGTATAGTCCAGACCGAGCCGTGCCGGCGCCACACCGTTGTGGGTGCCGCCGGCCGGATGCAACCGCCGGCGCGAGGCACTACACTGCCTCTCCGGCGCCGTCTGGCTGACTCTCCGGCAGCCGGCCGATTCACCCCATCCAGCCACCAAGGGAAATACACGATGTCCGATCCCCTGCAACAGACGCTCACGTTACCCTGCGGCGCCGTGCTCCCCAACCGGGTTGCCAAGGCGGCAATGACCGAGGGACTGGCGACGCCGGCAGGCGTGGCGACACCTGAACTCGAACGGCTCTACGGCCTGTGGAGCGACGGCGGGGCAGGGATGTTGCTGTCCGGCAATATTCTGGTCGACAAGGATCACCTGGAGCGACCGGGTAACGTGGTGATCGACCGCCCGCCCGATCACGCCATGCAGGCGGCGCTTTCGTCCTGGGCCAGCGCCGCCACCCGCAACGGCAACCACTTCTGGGCGCAGATCAGCCACGCCGGCCGCCAGACCATGAAGATGGTCAATGCCCACCCAAAGGCGCCATCGCCAGTGAAGCTCGGCCTGCCCGGCGGCCAGTTCGGGGAGCCGGTGGAGCTCACCACAGGGGAGATCGAGGAGATCGTGCGCCGCTTCGCGATCTGCGCTGCGGCCGTCAAGGCGGCAGGTTTCACGGGCGTCCAGGTACATGCGGCCCACGGCTACCTGCTCTCCCAGTTTCTCAGCCCGCGCAGCAACCGGCGCGGGGACCGCTATGGCGGCGAACTCGACAATCGCGCCCGGGCTTTGCTGGAGATCGTGGCCGCGGTGCGGGCGGCGGTCGGGGACGCATTCCCCGTTGCGGTCAAACTCAACAGCGCCGACTTCCAGCGGGGTGGGTTTGCCTTCGAGGAGAGCCTGCAGGTTGCCCAGTGGCTGGAACGGGCCGGGGTCGACCTCATCGAGATCTCCGGGGGCACCTACGAGCAGCCCAAGCTCCTGGGTGTGGAGGGACTGGAAGCGGAAGAACCGCAGCACGTGGCCGCATCGACCCAGGCGCGCGAGGCCTACTTCGTCGATTTCGCGCTGGCCATGCGCGAGAAGGTTTCTGTGCCGCTGATGGTCACCGGCGGTTTCCGCCGACGGGCAGCTATGGAGCAGGCCATCGACAGCGGCGGCGCCGACCTGGTGGGCCTGGGTCGACCGATGTGCCTGATGACCGATGCGCCCGCCCGCCTGCTGGCGGGCCTGGAGGAACTGCCGCGTTACGAGGCGGACCTCTCCCTGCTGCCGGACTGGCTCGCCTTTCTCAGGCGCAGCAAGACGATTCGCACCATGGCCACCTTCGGGGTCCAGTACTGGTTCTACGCCCAGCTGGACTGCCTGGGAAAAGAGGGTCACCCGCGTCCCGACATGTCGGTATTCGAGGCGACGCGCCGGGTGATGTCGCTGCAGAACAGGATCCTGAAGGCCCGCCAGGCATAAAAAAGGTTCTTCGCACATTGGCGGGGTAGCCATGCACCGCTCATGCGAGCGGTTCCGGCAGGAGGGCTGCTTTTCAGTCGCGGCCCGATATCCGCTTTGTGAAAAGCAGCCCTCCTCCCGAAACCTCGAAGGGCGAGAAAACCCTCCGGGACGAGGCGGGTAGCCAGCATGACCTCACTGATGTCGCGGTGGCCGGACCAGGCAGCGCTCTGCCGATTGCCGGGCTCGCGCCAGAAAGCCTCGATCGCCTCGCCAAGCGGCACAAAAGCGCGGAGGGATTCGAGGCGATCCGCCACAGGTTTTTCATGCTCGTACTCTCCCTCCGCCAGTTGCCGTACCGCTGCCAGGCCGATGGCCAGGCCGAGTTCACGGAAAGCGAGCCGGTAGTCTGCAGCCTCTTCCAGCTCACCCCTGCGTACATAGGACTGGAGCCCGTTCAGCGCCGCCTGCAGCAGGCGCTCGAGTAACGCCCCGTCCTTCACCGCGCCCAGCGCCGTCAGCTGTGCGACCCGGTAGGCGTCGGCGAGGAGCCCGCCGATACCCAGTGGATCGGGGCTGACCCACTGACCGGCCAGGGCCATATCCCGGTAAGCCTCCACCTCGCCGGCGAGATCCGGGCCGGCGGACGCGGGGAAGCTGGCGGATCGCGTCGCGCGCAATTGCAGCGTCGTGATGTAGCCGTCCAGGGCATCATGCTGACCCATGGAGAGCACCAGCGGCCGGCTCAGGTCGATACTCAACTTCCAGTACATGCGCGGTGGCTGGTGGGCGTCAGGGAGATAGCTGAAAGCGCTATAGGCAGTCGCATCCAGCTCCCGCGCCCACACGTTGTAACGGGCGTCTCCGGTATCGCGACTCACCTGGTCCAGGGCATGCATCCACCTGGTCAGGTAATGGAAGTACTGCCCGTCCCGATCCCACTCCTGGCGTTCACGAAAGGTCGCCCCGGGCTCCCGCTCCGGCAGCCCCTTGCCGATCCGCAGGCCACCGCGCGTCGGGTGCTCGCCGCCCTCCTTCTCACCCAGGCCGCTGATCCAGCCCTGCCGAGGATCGTCGTCCCGATGCCGGCCCAGAACCTGGTGCACCTGCTCCACCAGAGCCAGGGCCAGTTGCCGGTAGCGCTCCTCGCCCGTCGCCCGCGCGAGGCCCAGGAAATTGCACACTGCAAAAGCATCGGTCCAGAGGTAACGCCGGGGCGGCAGGTCGCCCACCAGCCCGGTGCGACGGGCAAAGTCCATCATCAGCGCGGCGGCCTCCGCGGTTTCAGGGTCTCTCATCAGCAACTCCTCTCCCCTGGCAAAAGGTCCGGCAAACGTCGCGGTCGCCAGTACTATCGACGCAGCCCCCAGGATGTGGCATACCCGGCGCCCCGGCACCGTACTTCAACTATCCCCGGCGGGCGCGGGGTCGGTGCTGTCGGCCCACTGCCGGGGCGAGACCCCGTACCAGCGCCGGAAACTGCGGCTGAACGCACTCAACTCGCTGTAACCGAGAATCATTGCCAGGTGAGTAAGGGGCATATCACCCCGTCTCAGGTGGTAGGTGGCTATCTCCCTTCGCACCCTTTCCAGCAGCTGGCGAAAGCTGCTCTGCTCCTCATCCAGTTGCGCCTGCAGGGTCCTCACGGCAACCGACAGGGTCTCCGCAACCATGGCCAGCGTACAGTCGCCTGTCGGCAGCAGTCGGCGGATCAGGTCCTCCACCTTGCGACTGGTGGAGACGGGTATGCCGACGCCACGGTTCAGGAAATGCTGGTCGAGCAGCGAGCGCAGTTCGTCGCTGCGGCCGGTAAGCCTGTGCTCCAGCAGCAGGGGGTCGAAACGCATCTGCATGGCGGGGGCGCCAAACCGGATATGTTCCGCCCCGAGACCCGCGAAGCACTCCAGATCTTGCGGCTGTGGGTAGGGCATGCTGAATTCCAGCGCCCTGAACCCGACACCGCAGAACTGCTTCATGATGTTATTGGCGAG
>JARRPM010000074.1:0-15169 GCA_037382865.1 Halioglobus sp.
CAGTCACGCCGATTCAGCGGCCGCGCGCTCTCCAGTCTCTACCTGGACCAGGGGTTCCTGGCCGGAATCGGCAACTACCTTCGAACCGAGATCCTCTTCGACGCAGGGTTGCACCCGCTGCGCAGGGCGGCCGACCTCGGCGTGGCTGAACGGGGGCGCCTGGCCCGGAGTTCCTTGCGCATCAGCCGCCGCAGCTACCAGACCGGCGGCATCACGCTCAGTCCGGCCCTGGTGCGAGCGCTGCAAAAGGCTGGATCCCCTTATCAGATGCGCCGTTTTGCCGCCTTTGGCCGGGGCGGACAGCCCTGTTACCGTTGCGGCACCCCCGTGGCCAGAGAGGAGATCGGCAGCCGGCGCATATACTGGTGCAAAACCTGCCAGGCGTGAAAGCTTTGCCATTCCCATCGAATAGCTTGATACACGTCAATAATCTTTTCCGGTGAACAGCATACACTTTTGCTGACAGCGAAAAGGAGTGTTTTATGCTGCGGATCTATTTTCTGGTACCGGACGTGGTAACTACTCACGCCATCGTCGACGAGGCAAAGGCAGCCGGCGTCGAGGAACGCCATATCCACGTCATCGGGCCGGGCAATGTGCCCCTCGAGGATTTACCGGAGGCCTCTCTGCTGCAGAAGAGCGACTTTCTTCACGCGATCGAGCGGGGCCTCCCACTTGGGGCCGCAACCGGTCTCCTCGCCGGGCTGGTTACGATCGTCGTGCCGGGGGGTGTCGCAATGAGCGGCGGCGCGCTTCTCGCTTCGACGGCGGCGGGAGCGGGCATAGGGTCGTGGATGGCCAGCATGGTCGCCCTGGACATTCCCAATTCCAGGCACAAAAAATTCCAGGAGGCAATCGAGCAAGGCAGCTTCCTCATGCTGATCGACGTGCCCAAAGACCGCGTGGGCGAGATTGAAGAGATGGTTATCAGGCATCACCCGGAAGCCGAGTTTGAAAGGGTCGGGGCACGGATCCTGAACGCCCCCCTCCCCTGATGACCTGACGTATCAGGCCTCGCGGCAGAACTGCGCGATACTCGCGGCGGTCTCCCGGCTGATATCCGGACAGGCGACCACGAACACCTCCGTGCCGTGTATGGTGCCCATCACCTGGCGGCAGCGGGCCTGAACACCCGCCCGCAGCAGCAGGCGGTAGAACTCAATACCCTCGTCGCGCAGCGGATCACACTCGTTGACACTGATCACCGTGGGCACCAGTCCGTCCACATCCTCCTCCGTGGCGAACGCCGGCCAGGCGAGGGGGTTGCCCTCCCGGAACGCGTCTATGCCATAGGCCACGGCGCCGTGATTGTTGTGCAGGTCGATAAGAAGCCCATTATTCTCGATGGATGAGGGATAGCGCTCCTGCGGCCACGTGCCCGCGATATAGGGACACAGCGCGTACAGGCCCCGGATGAGCCCGAGATTGCCCTCCTGCTTGAGTTTCAGCCCCGTCGCCAGGGTAAGGTTACCGCCCCCGCTCTCACCTGCGACGATGATGTGCGCGGGATCGATGTTGAGCGCGTCAGCCTGGCTTACCAGCCACTTCACTCCCGACACACAATCGTTCAACCCGGCCGGGAATGGTGCCACCTCAGGCGCCGAGGATGGGGTCAGACAGTTGCGGAAATCGACCATGGCGACCGCCACGCCCTGTTGGGCAATGACCTTCCCCCAGGCGCGATAGAGACCGTAATAGCAGGACATGCTCATCATGCCGCCACCGTGGATATAGTAGACGCAGGGGATGGGTTCGGCCGATAACGGCCGGATGAACCGGATTTTGACGGCATTCCCGTCCGGCGCTGACATAAACTCGTGCTCGGAGATCTCCAGCCCTTCGGAAGGCGCGACGGCCTCGTTGTCGACGAGCTCGAACATGGCTTCCATCTGCTCCCGCCGCGCCACCGCCTCCGGCGCGTTGACCTGCTCCAGCAGCGCTTCCCGTGACGCCACGTCTTGCTGGTGCATGGGCGGTATCGTCCCCATCATCCGTTTAATTCGCGGGTCGATGCGAGGATCGCTTTGCAGGTCTGACATCTTTTTGTCTCCTTCGGTCGGGTGGGTACGGAAAGGTTGACCCGGAAGTATACCTTGGCTCCGCCCGCCGGCAATCCGGGGAGTGCTTGCATGATCAGCCGGGAGATCCCGGGCATGGAATACCGTGGAGAGGCTTGGCGGGTGATCGCAGTTTTCGGGCGTGAAGACGCTTTAGAGGATTTTCAGAACCTGATGGCGGTGAGGGAGGGATTGATCACCACACCCTTCGGGTTGTTGTGACCCTGCGGGCTTGGCCGCCGCTGCCGGCTCGTTGTTGATTTGCACTGAAAATTGAACCGCCGGTTGCATTGAATAGTGACCCACCAGGATTGCCTGAGGGAGCTGATCTGTATGTATTGCTCGCCCTGACGGTGGGTTATTCTAATTTGCAAATATTTGCTTCAACTGGATCAATATTCGGTGCAATCCAACCTGTGGTGTTAAATCGGTTGATAGCATGTTTATGCTCGCGACTGGCTGGTACGAAACGCAGATTGCCCGCATGGCCAAAGGCAAAGACCCGAAGCCCAACCTGTCCGGGTGGTGGACTGTATTCGACGCATTATGTTCCTGGGGATGAGCAGCATCAAACCCCGCAGTGCCTAGCTGCAGAGGTTGTTTGAGATTAGTCAGTAAAGACATTGTTTACGTGGGAAATCCATGAAGAACCAATATAAACTATACGTTGTTCAAATCTAATCATTTGCAGGAAAAGTACGAGCTTACTTGAATTACACAGGCCTCGACTATGAGGAAAAAGCCCCCACGGTTTACGATATGTTGCGCTGCACACACGCTGGTCATTTCCGGAAAACTACCCTCTATTTCAAGCCCAAATGGGTCGAGGTTTTCTGCCCTATGCACCGAGGTTTCTGCAGAACTGGGTGGTAGACAAAACTGCCGCTGCGCAAATGCGCAGTGCCCTGCCCAATATGGGGGTTGTGCCTGAGCAGGTAAGTCTGCTCGAGCGCTGGATTCACAATATGCTGGACATGCTGGAGCTGCACTTTTCCCGGCATGAGTATCTGTTCGGTGGACGTCCCACCATTGCAGACTACAGCTTGCTGGGCCCTCTATACGGACATCTAAGCCTCGACCCTTGGGCCGAAGCGTGAACTCATAGCTCCGCGCCCACATCTAAAAGCCTATATCGAACGTTTACATCGCGGTGACTCTCCTGGCACTGGGGCCAGCGGCGAACTTCTGCCGGAAGACGCAATTCCAGAAACTTTATTGCCGGTGTTCGATGTGATCTTTTGCGAGTGTTATCCCTTGTTGGCCAAAACTGTAAAAAGCATCAACGAGTATATCAAGAACAAAGGTTTACAAGCAGGAGATCAGATGCCACGCACCTTCAGGGGAATAAGCTTCCCCATGGGCGATGGTGAATATGCTCGGGTTGCATTCAGTTACGCGCTATGGATGATGCAGCGCATTCAGAAGCAGTTGCGTGCAATGCCTGAACATGAGCGAAATTCAGTGGCTGAATGGTTTGCAGACAGAGGGCAAGTCGACTTATTGGAAATGAATTTCGGGCCGGATGTGGAGCGTGCCGGACTGACTGTTCGCCTGGCAGAATAAAGCGCAAAAAATCAGGGATGAACATTATTACTGACACAAACAAACTCGACCTTATTGTTTTCGGTGCCACCGGCTTTAACGGCAAGCAGGTGCGCGAATACATTGCTAAAAACTACGGTACAGACGAAAATATCCACTGGGGAATCGCGGACCGCGATCGCGACAAGCTTAATGCACTGAAAGCTGAATCAGGAGCAGTGCTGGGTTCGTCTTCGGCCCAAAAAACTCAAGTTTCATTCTACCGATATTATAGGTAATATAACCGAATATTTCGGTATATTGGCTATTGTTGATGATAGAAGCCATTGTTGGCAGCGAAGGAGCCGAACGCGTATTACTATTTCTGGCCGCGCGCGGCGAGGGTTATGCCAGCGAAATCGCGTCTTTTTATGACATGGACGTGAGCACTGTACAGAACCAGCTTAAGCGCATGGAACGTGATGGTCTGCTCGTGAACAAATTGTCGGGGAGAACCAGGGTATACAAGTTCAATCCGCGATACGCCTTTCTTGCAGAAGTGGAAGCCCTTCTCTCCAAAGCTCTTGGCATGGCGCCTGCAAATTTACGTGATGCCCTGACCGTTGTACGGCGGCGGCCCCGGCGCACAGCAAAGCCTCTCTGATGGATCTGGAATCCCTCACCAGGGCGGAAATGTGTGCACTGATTGTCGAGACGCTCGCCACTTCCGGGATTGATGTCGTGCTGGTTGGCGGCAGCTGTGTCTGTATTTACACGAATGAGCGCTTCGGCTCACTTGATCTGGATTTTATCGATCTGACATATTCACGTCGTAAGGAAATTGCCGCAGCGCTTAAGAAGATTGGATTTACACCTCGCGGAAATACGAAATATTTTGAAAACCCGGATTGTCAGTGGTCAGTTGAATTCCCGACGGCTCCGCTTGCCATTGGACATGAGCAAATCGATAGCAAGCGAATTGCCAGCATCGAAACAGCTACCGGCACCGTCAGATTACTGATAGTCTCTGGGAAGAGTCTCTAACTCGCAGACTGCATGGCGGTGAGGGAGGGATTCGAACCCTCGATACGTTGCCGTATACACACTTTCCAGGCGTGCGCCTTCGACCACTCGGCCACCTCACCGTTGAGGGCGCGAATCATACCATAAGGGACCTGAGTTTCCAGTCCTCGATTGGTAAAAGAGCCGTCAGCCGGACTGCCATAATCGTTCCGCCTGATCCAGTTATCGCGGCAGAATGACTGACCGTACCGGCGTCAACAGCGCTGGCGACGCCTGCCTGACTTCATTCGCGGTCGGGCGATATCCGCCTGTCCACCGGCGTGCCCCAGACCCCGAAACCCCGCGAGCGGGAAATTTTTTCCAGGGTATGGTACTCGAAGGGTGCGTCTGGCAGCGCTACCGCCCAGCCCCGCTCCAGCAGATAGGCGCTCAGATCTTCCCCCTCGTCGAAGTAGAGGGCCTCTACACGGCACCAGCCCACCAGGCTCCCGTCCTGGTTGGCCCCGAGGATTTCACAGCGCACGAAACCGTCGATTTTATGGTCCAGGGCGATGACGGCCCGGGAGCCGCACACTGCGGGATTGCGGTTGCTGCGACAGGTCCGCCCCGTATCGGGTATGTGGATACCATAAAGGTGGACCGTCTTGCCCTCGATCTGCAGGGTACCGTCCTGATTGATCGCCGCATAACTGAACAACTCCCTCGCTGCCGATGCATCGACCCACAGCAGGGAAGTTGCGACCAGCACAAGGATTAAATGTCTGCAAGCCTCAGTCCGAAACATCTCAAAACTATAGGGAGTGTCGCAGCCCTCGACAAGTAATGACGAGGCCGTGCAATCAGCCTTCCGGCTGACTACTGGCGGTTGAGGCGGGGCAGCGGCTCCGCGGTCGCATCACTGCTGCGCAGGGGACTGATATCCAGCCCGCCGCGCCGGGTGTAGAGCGCCTGTATGGCGAGGTATTCGGGCTGGCAGAACTCGTGAATGTCCCGGAACATACGCTCCACGCACTGCTCGTGGAATTCCTGGTGCTGTCGGTAGGAAAGGATGTATGCGAGCAGGGCGCCATGATCCAGGGGAGCGCCGCGATAATGAAGCCAGACCGTCGCCCAGTCCGGCTGGCCGGTGACCGGGCACAGGGAACGAAGCAGGTGGCTGTAGAGCTGCTCTTCCGCCGCGTCTCCGCCAGCCAGCGCCAGCAGTTCAGGGCGCGGCTCTCCTTCAGGCACGGTGACCGGCAACGGGTCCAGGCAGACGCCGTGCGGACTCGCACCGCCCAGGCCCGGATCATCGGGACCGAACAGAGCCAGCCCCACTGGTGTGCCGACCACGGCACCGACATCCCGCCGGATAATCTCACTCGCCGCGTCGTCACCGTCGAGGCGGGTATTGTTGAGTGAATTCAGGTAGAGCTTGAAGGACTTGGACTCCACCATGTTCGGGGAGCTCGCGGGCACCGTGAAGCGCCCTACCCTGGCTACCGGCTTGCCCGTCGGGTCCAGCCATGAGAGCTCGTAGGCATACCAGACATCGACCCCGACGAAGGGCAGCGGTTCGCCCAGCCCAAGATTCCGGCGCGCCGGAGCGCGGGGAATGGGATACAGCAACTCAGGGGAATAGGCATCGACCACCGGCGTCCGCCGGCCGAGAGGAATCTCTCGCTCATCGGCTCCCGCCACCGCGCTACTGCCTCAGCCGCTTGCCGGTATTCAGCAGGTGCATGCTGTAGGCAAACGCCGCTGCCGTGAACAGCCCGATCATGCTGAAGGCCAGGGTCAGGCTGACGTCGGAAACACCCAGGACACCGTAACGGAAGGCGTTGACCACATAGACCAGGGGATTGAGCTTCGAGACATTCGCCCAGAATGCCGGCAGCAGGTCCATAGAGTAGAAAACCCCGCCCAGGTAGATCAGCGGCGTCAGGACGAAGGTGGGAATAATCGAGATATCGTCAAAGTTGTTGGCGTACACGGCGTTGATGAAGCCGGCCAGGGCAAACAGGGTCGAGGTCATGAATACGACCACCACCACCACCAGGTAACTGTGCACGTGGATGCGGGTGAAAAACAGGGACACCAGGGTGACCACCACGGCGACAAACAGCCCGCGGGTAATCCCCCCGACCACGTAGCCCATCAGGATGACGTAGTTGGGCGTCGGTGAGACGAGCAGTTCCTCGACACTGTGATTGAACTTGGAGCCAAAAAAAGAGGAGACCACGTTCGAGTAGGAGTTCGTGACAATGGCCATCATGATCAGGCCGGGCACCACGAACTGCATGTAGGTGAACCCACCCATATCACCGATGCGGGACCCGATCAGCGTACCGAAGATGACGAAATAGAGCGACATGGTGATCGCCGAGGGGAGCAGCGTCTGGGTCCAGATGCGCAGGTAGCGCTTGATCTCCTTGCGGACGATGGTCATGAACGCCACGTACTGTTCCCGTGCTGTCACGCCGCGCCCTCCACCAGGTTGACGAACATCTCCTCCAGGCGATTGGCCCGGTTGCGCATGCTGCTGATGTGGATGCCGAGCTTGTCCAGTTCCGCAAAGACCTGGTTGATGTGCTGACGCTTCTCGATTTCGATTTCCAGGGAATGGTCGTCCAGCCGGCGCACCACGAATCCGGGGATCTCCGGCACTTCCGGCAGTTCCTCCACGCAGTCAAGAATGAACACCTCCCGCTGCAACCGGCGCAGCAGGTCGCGAATGGAACTGCGCTCCACGATCTCCCCGTGATTGATGATGGCTATGTGCCGGCAGAGTGCCTCGGCCTCCTCCAGGTAGTGGGTGGTCAGGATGATCGTCGTTCCCTCGGCGTTGATCTTCCTGAGGAACTGCCACATCGAGCGGCGCATCTCGATATCGACACCGGCAGTGGGCTCGTCCAGGATCAGCAGCTTCGGCTCATGCACCAGGGCACGGGCGATCATCAGACGGCGTTTCATGCCGCCGGACAACATGCGCGATGCCACGTCGCGCTTGTCCCAGAGCCCCAGTTCCCTGAGGTACTTCTCGGCCCGCTCCCGGGCCGTTTCCAGCGGCAGCCCGTAATAGCCCCCCTGGTTGACGACGATATCCAGCACCTTCTCGAACTGGTTGAAGTTGAACTCCTGAGGCACGATACCGATATGCTTCTTCGCGCCGGGGAAATCCCGGTCTATGTCGACCCCTAAAACCGCCACCTCCCCGGAGGATTTGGCGACCAGGGAGCAGATGATGCCGATGGTCGTGGACTTGCCGGCACCATTGGGGCCGAGCAGGGCGAAGAAGTCTCCCTGCTGCACTTCCAGGCTGATACCCTTCAGGGCCTCGAAGCCGTTCCCGTATACCTTGCTGAGATTTTTGATCGCCAGAGCTGGTATCATGTGCACCCGAAAATCGCGTCACCCGTGAAGCGCGCCATTGTACCTGCAATCTCCGAGGTAGACGACATCGGCCATGAACGACGAGCAATACCTCACACACTGCCGCGAAGCTCTGGCCCAGTTTGCCGACGAACTGGTGCTCAGGGCGAGCCACCTGCCGCCGGCAGATCCACTGCGCGAGCTGGCCGGCGCCTTCAAGGCCCTCTGCGATAACGCGGGGGATCTCTACAGCGAGGGCCCCGCGCTGGTCACGAGGCTGTTCACCACCTATCCCGATTTCGCGCCGACCTTCCCGCGCGAACTGCTGTGGTTCTTTGGCGGTGAGTGCCTGCACTTCATGCCCGATGATGAAATTGAGCTGCACCAACAGCTGGAGGAGCTGCGCGCCGCCGCAGCGGCCGCCGGCGAGACGCTGGACCTGCGCGCGGCGCGGTCTAAGCTCCTGAAGTTACAGTGAAAACGCCCGGAAAAAATAGTTCGGAGGACTTGACGCAAACCCGCTGGCTACCTACAATGCGCGCCTCTTGATTGAGACCGATGCGTCCCCTTCGTCTAGTGGCCTAGGACACCGCCCTTTCACGGCGGGAACAGGGGTTCGAACCCCCTAGGGGACGCCACTCATCAAGTCTGCCGCACGCGGGAATAGCTCAGTTGGTAGAGCGCAACCTTGCCAAGGTTGAGGTCGCCGGTTCGAGACCGGTTTCCCGCTCCATATTCGATCCCCTACTCCTGCTCCAGCTTCACCGACAGACTGTTGATGCAGTAGCGCAGCCCCGTCGGGGCCGGCCCGTCCTCGAAGACGTGGCCCAGGTGGGCGCCGCATTTCTTGCACATCACCTCCGTGCGGATCATGCCGTGGCTGGTATCCCTGGCCTCGAGAATGACCTCCTCGTCCGCAGGCTGGAAAAAGCTGGGCCAGCCACAGCCTGAGTCGTATTTCGTCTCCGACAGGAACAGCGGCTCGCCGCAGCAGCGGCAGTGATAGACCCCCTCCTCCTTGCAGTCCCAGTATTCGCCGGTGAAGGCACGCTCGGTGCCTTTCTCGCGACAGACGTGATACTCCTCCGGTGTGAGCTTTTCGCGCCAGTACTCGTCGTCCTGCATGGTAACCCTCGTGCTGGATAGAACAGGACCTGTAGCGTACACTAGCGCCGCGTCACAGACTACAGCCCCGCGTACCCATGGCAGACCTCCACATCGACGATTTTTACCGGGACGTGGCGAAGATCTTCCTGCGCCTCTACGCCATATTTCCTCGCAAGACCGTGCTCTACGTGGAGGATATCAGCGGCCCCGACGAACCCGACGAGTTCGGCCTGCACCATCCCCGCTTCGAGGCCTGTTTCAGCACCATGGTCTGGCTGGCGGAGCACGGCTACCTCAATTTCGCCACGAACATCCGGCAGGAGGCCCTGGACCAGGTGGTCCTGAGTCAGAAAGCTTTCCTGCTCCTCTCCTCGCGCTCGGAACTCGGGCTGACGACGGCAGATGAAGACCCCGATCTGCCGCCGAGCGTTCGGCTTCACGCACAGTCGAACATCAGCCAGCTGCGCTCTGCCGTGGGCGATGGCTCCAGCGTGCTGCTGCAGCAGTGCGTGAGCTACCTGCTTTCACATCCGCCCATCGGCGGACATTGAAAGGACTTCAGAGGGTGGCGACGCGATAGAGTATGTGATCGTCGTAGCCGGTGACGACAGTGCGATACCCGCAGAGAGCCCGGTCCAGTTCAGGGTCGTTGGTATCGACCAGCAACGGTCGCCCCGCCAGCGCGGCTATCTTGGATTTGGCGGCAATCAGGACGATATTGTCCAGGCCCACGGCGCGTATCACCGCCGGCGATAACTGCTGGTTGCCGCGACCGAAGATGTGGCCCTGCCCCCCGATCACCGTGACGATAATGGTCGCGGCGCCCGGTGCGTCGGCCAGCAGCTGGAGCAGCGTGCTCTCGTCGGCATCGGAAGCGAGCACTTTCCCGTCCCGGACCGCGTCGACGCCCAGCAGGGTATTGGGAAGGCCCAGCTGCTCCATGATGGCTGCAGTCGTCGACCCGGGCCCGACCAGGTAGGTGCGCCCCGCCTCCATGTTCTCCACCAGCCATGCGGCGATATCGGCCGCCACCAGGTCGTGGCTCTCCCTGCCGCCCACCTTGGTGTGCTGCAGGTAACGGCCCTCGCCGGGTACCAGCATCTCGCCGTAGAACCGGCTTCGCACCCTGTCGTGGCGGAAAGCTTCCTCGTCGATATCCCGCACCTCCTGGGCCTTCAGCCCCACCAGTCCGCCCCTGGCCAGTTGCAGCAGCAACTCGCCCGCCGCCTCCGGTGAAACGGCGAACACACCGGAGTGCATCTTGACGCCGGCGGGAATCCCCAGCACCGGGACGCTGCTTCCGACCACATCGCAGATGTCGCGAGCGGTGCCGTCGCCGCCGGCGAACACGATGATATCGACCGGGGCAGCGAGCATCGCCGCTGCCGCCCGGCGGGTATCGGCCGGGGTCGTCACACCGGCTGGCGCCGCCCCCAGCACCGTTGCCGGGATGCCGAGTTCCTCGAGCGCCAGCGCGCCCATGTCTCCTGCCCAGGTGGAGAACCGAACGGAATCACCAGCACCGGCCAGTGGCGCCAGGGCCCGCTCCACCCTCTCCGTGGCGCGCCTGCGCTGCTCCGCCGTCAGGCCGGAGACCCGCTCGCGCAGTACCTCTCCATCGCTGCCCTTGAGCGCCAGGCTGCCGCCCAGACCGGCGAGCGGATTGACGATCAGCCCGACGTGCAGGATGGCGCTCATTCCGCCTCAGCCACGGTGACGGGGATGCATCCCAGCCCTTTCAAAAGCGCAACCACGCTCTCCTGCGTGAAGCGGCCCCGCACCACGCTGCCCAGGAGCTCTCTGCGCGCCGGGTAGTCCCGGCGCAGGCGATCGAATGCCGCGGCAGCGGCACCCGGTTCGGTGCCCAGCGTTGCCTCCAGAAGCCGCTGATGGTCAGCCCTGATCGCATATCGCGCACGCAGCAGATGGCGTATCAAAGCAGCGTCGTCCAGTCCATCGGGCAGCTCCAGGGGTTCAGGCTCGCCCGCCGGGTTCGCCGCTACCTGCACGTCGATTTCGAAATGGCTGGCCAGCGCCTGGCAGACCATCTGGCTTCCCAGCAGCTTGCCATCCAGGCTGTAACCGGCGATGTGGGCCGTACCGAGATCGACCCGCTGCAGCAGCGCGTGATCGATAAGCGGCTCTGCCTCCCAGACGTCCAGCACGCAGGCCGGGCCGCCTCCCTCCGTGAGCCGTGCGAGCAGCGCATGGTTGTCCACCACCGCGCCCCGGCTGGCGTTGATCAACAGGCAGTCGCTGTCCAGCTGCGCCAGTTGCGGCCCGGCCAGCAGGTGAAAGCTGGGCCAGGGCTGCTCCAGGGTCAATTCGGGATGCAATGTCACGAGATCGCAGGACAGGACGCCGGCCAGGGGCACGGGATCGGGAATGCCATGCTGGTCGAGCCAGGGATCGTAAACGCGACAGCGGATACCGAGCGCGCTGAAGCGCGCCGCCACCGCGCGGCCGATCACACCGTACCCCACCACCCCGACGGTACCGCCCCGGAGCAGGTGCTCAAGTTTGTCCCCGACCTCCGCGACGGCTGCCAGCACATACTCCACCACGGAGTTGGCGTTGGCGCCGGGCGCGTGGGCGAAGCCGATCCCCCGCCCCCGCAGGTACTCCAGGTCGATGTGGTCTGTCCCGCTGGTCGTCGTCCCGACGAAACGGACCGCGCTTCCTTCCAGCAGCGCCTCGTCGACACGGGTGACGGAGCGCACCAGCAGCGCGTCCGCGTCCCGCAGATGCTCGCGGGTGACCTCACGGCCACCGATCCGTCGCACGCTGGCGAGCGGCCCGAGGTAGTGTTCGACAGCGGGAATATTCTCGTCAGACACGATCCTGAGTGCCATCAGCCGAGCTCCTCCAGGGTGAACTGCAGCTGCTCCGGATTCAGCGCAGTGCCGAACTCGCAACAGAGCGCGCGGTAGAAGAGAGCCGCCCGCGCCGGCAGGCCCCGCCGCCGCCAGTGGTTCGCCCGCTGCACAATCATCTGGCGTAAGCGCCCGGTATCGGCTGCTGCGAACGCGCCTTCAAGATTGTCCACGCTCACCCGGAACCTGGAGCCACAGGCCTTCGTGAAAAACCACTCGAGTGCCTGGGGTGCGCACTCCACGCGCTCAAAGGCGCGCTGCTGTGCGGGGTTTCGTCCATCGGGTGCATACCAGTATCCAAAGTCAGTCTGCAGGCGCCGCTGTGGTCCGGCAATACACCAGTGCGCCACCTCATGCAGGGCGCTGGCGAAAAAATCTTCCCGGTAATGGAGAATATGATACTCCCCGGGCGCGGAGGCGGGCTGGTAAAGGGGTTCATCAGCCCCTCCCCGGAGGCGGGTGTGGAGTAATTCGGTAAAGCAGGCGTCGAAAACCGCCTCCAGTCGCCCGCTCGTGAGGGGCACAGCGCTGTCAATGCCGGCCCGCAGGAGGCTGCCCACTAGTCGTCACCCCGCTTGCGCAGCAGGTAACGGTAATGGCCCTCGAATTCATCCTGGCCCAGTAACTCATGCCCCAGAAAAGCACAAAACCGCGGTATGTCCCGCTGGGTCGAGGGGTCGGTAGCGAGCACCTGCAGGATATCCCCGGCGGAGATGTCCCGGATCTTGTTGTGCAGAAGCATCACGGGTTCCGGGCAGAACAGGCCGGTGGCGTCCAGAACGTGATCGGGGGTCTGGTTCACGTCAAGCGGATCTCAGCCGGCCAGCAGGTTCTGCGCGTGGTCCCGCGGCACCAGATCCCACTCCTCGCTGACCGTGTCGTACACCAGGCAGAGGACGCCGGCCCGGAGCTGCGTCCGCAGTTCCACGACTTTCGTGTCCAGGCTACGTTCTGACTCGCCGTAATCGGTCCCGTCGCGGCTCGCAAACTCTTCCAGCAGCGCGTGGAGCACGTCCTGCTCGACGCGCCCTGGCGGCACTTCCACAAACCGGGACATCGGCTCTTATGCTCCTTCTGCTGCTGACGGATGCACGCTAATATACGGGCTGAGCCTGTGAATGTGGAGTCTGATCGGTGGAAACTTCCTACATCGTCACCTTTATCGGCGACGACCGCCCGGGACTGGTGGAGCAGCTGTCCACGGTCATCGAGAGCAACCGGGGAAACTGGCATGAGAGCCGCCTCTCCCAGCTCGGCGGCAAATTCGCGGGTCTTATCCTGGTCTCGCTTCCCCCCGGTGGCGGTGCGCGGCTCGAGGAGGAACTCAAGGCGCTTTCCGCCAGCGGGCTCAGCGTGCGCGTGACGCCCGCCGGCAGCGCCGTGGCGCCGGGTTCCGGCCGGGCCATTACCCTGACGGTGATCGGGCCGGATCGCCTGGGCATCGTGCGGGAGATCTCCCACGCCCTGGCCGAGTGCCAGGTCAACGTGGTCGAGATGGACAGCCACGTCACGAGCGCCGCCATGAGCAGCGAGATGATTTTCCAGGCGCGGATAGATGCCGAGATTCCAACCTCCCTGGCGCTGGATGACCTGCACGACCGCCTCGACGCTATCGCCAACCAGATGACCCTGGAGATCGACCTGGATAAGGCGGGCTGATATGGCCCACCCTTGTCAAGCAACCCGTACCATTTCCTCGCGAAGGTACACACTCCCTGCGATTGCTTGAGAGATTATCACACTGAATCAGGAACGCGACGCGCGGAGCTTTATACGACGATGGATCACGCTGATATTCGTGGATTGGTTACCACATGACAGAGATACGTCGCGGGGCTGCCTCGCTCTAGAGTCGGGGATCATCGCGGTCAGTACCCCGATGCCCACATAGCCCGCCCGAGGGTTCCCCTCACCGTGTCCGCGCATCGCGTTTCCAATGCAGTGTGTCACCGCGTCTCAACTCATCATGGCCCGCCTCCTGCCGTATAGCCCAGTGATCAGGCTTCCGGGGTAACCTGCTGACCGATGTCCCAGACGAAGCCAAGCAGTTCGCGGGCAATCGCCACGCAGACCTTGTTATGCTGCACGCCACGGGCGCTGAGCCGGCGATAGCGATCGCACAGCCGGAGTTGGGCACGCCAGGCGATGTCCCGGACCTCCGCCGGCTGATTCTCCTGACGTACCTGCAAAATACGGCTGATACGGGCGGGGAAGCGGTAGTTCCAGGCCGCTTCAACCAGCACCCGCCGGGCGTGGCCGTTACCGGTCTTGGTGATTGCCCCGAGTCGGCGTTTGGCGCCACTGGAATGCTCGCTGGGCACAAGTCCAACATAACCCATCAGCTCCCGAGGCCGGGCGAAGCGACGGAGATCACCGAGCTCGGCGACCAGCGTCGTCGCGGCAACGAGGTCGAGTCCGCGCAAGGTCATCAGGGCGTACACCACAGGCCGCATGCGCCATTGCTCAACCTGCTGCGCCAGCGCCTGGGTCAGATGCTCAACCCGCGCCTGGCACTCCGCCACAGCCCGACGGTACTCGGCGAAGGCTATATCCTGGGCTGAGTGATCGAACGTGAGTGCCGCCAGGTAGCGTTCATGTGCCGCGGTCCAGGACGTTTTGCCGGAATAGCGCAGGCCGTGACGCAGTAACAGTGCCTTGAGCTGCTGACGAGCCTTCAGGCGCGCTCGCACAGCGTCCTCCCGCGCGCGTGACAGATCCCGGATCGCCTCGTCCCGTGCGTCCGGAATTACCACCGGCGCCAGGGCACCCGCTCGGGCGAGACTGGCCAGTTGCAGTGCATCACGCCGATCTGTCTTGACCCGGTCCCCCGGACTGCGCGGGATCTTCGCCGGCGCGACCACCTCACAGTGGTAGCCCTGATCGGCGAGTTCCCGGGCCAGCTTGTAGCCACAAGGGCCGGCCTCATAGACGACCATCAGGGACTCTGGCTTCCCGAGTTGGGCAAGCGCCTTGGTTAACTGCGGGCACTTCGCGCCGACCGTGCCAACGAAGCGCGGCTTGGCCCGCCCGGCGGCGGCAAAGCTGATAGCTGTGGATGCGGCATGCACATCCAGTCCAACAAAACCCGTGATAGACTTGTTCATGGTCTGCCTCCTGTACATTGCTGCAGATATCGCCTCTGGGCGTTCTGCATGTGGATAGGCGCACACCTGTGCGCAACCCACGATACTGTGGGAGGCAGACCTCTTCAGCAAATCAATTGGGATGGACCCGCCT
>JARRPM010000075.1:0-15126 GCA_037382865.1 Halioglobus sp.
ACTTCGTCGGCGCGGTGGAAGACGAGGCCAATGACTGGACCGCCGGCTGGACGGTGGGTATGCCCGATACCGGGGGCCCGGAGTTCGGTTGTCCCGCCGGCACGACGGACGGCGACGAGATCGCCGGCAAACCCAGCTGTGTGCTGAGCGGGACCATTACCAGCGACCTGACCCTGACCCGTGGCAATTACTACGTCCTCGACGGCAAGGTGACGGTCGGCGGCGACAACACGATGTCCGCGACCCTGACGGTACAGTCCGGCACCACCATTGTCGGCGACGATGCTACCGACTTCCTGGTGATCTCCCGCGGCTCACAGATCGTGGCCAACGGCACCGAGATGGCGCCGGTGGTGCTGACCGCACTCGATGACGTCGAGGGCGCGGGTAACCTGGATAAAGTCCGGGGCCTGTGGGGCGGCCTGGTGATCAACGGCAATGCGCCGATCAACGACTGCCCGGAGGGTGCCGAGGGCGGTACCGCCGCCTGTACCAAGGAGGGCGAGGCCAACTCGGGTCTGTTCGGCGGCGATCAGCCCGACGACAGCAGCGGTGTCCTCAACTACTTCATCGTCAAGTACGCCGGCTCCAATGTCGACCCGGAGAACCAGCTGAACGGGATCGCCTTCCAGGGCGTGGGCGCCGGCACTGTCGTCGACTACGTGCAGGTCCACAACAACCTGGACGACGGTATCGAGTTCTTCGGCGGCACGGTAAGCGCCAAACACGTGGTGCTCACCGGGCACGCAGACGACTCCCTCGACTGGACCGACGGCTGGACCGGCAGCCTGCAGTATGTCCACATCGAGCAGGGTGACGACTCCGCGGACAACGGCATCGAGGCGGACAACCGCGAGGGCGACGAGAACGCGCAGCCGCGCTCCAACCCGACCATCGCCAACATGACGATCATCGGCAACCCGGGTGAGCGCGCTATCCGGCTGCGTCGCGGTACGGGGGCCGATCTCTACAACACGCTGGTGACGGGATCAGCCACCTGTATCGACGTCTCCGGCGAGTCGGTAGGTCTGCTTGGCACCGACCTCAATTTCGAGAGCGTTTCATTCGGTTGCGAGACCGTGGTCGACGGCGACAACCCCGACCTGCAGATGTATCTCGACGGTGCGCCGAACGTGACCCAGGACGGCTCGCTGCCTCCTGCGGCCACCCTGCCCAGCGATGGCTTCTTCGAACCCGCCGACGTGGTCGGCTCTGATATCGACAGCTGGAAGGGCACCTGGGTGTTCGGCCTGTAAGTGCAATCTCATGCGGCGACCGGTTCCGGGAGGTCCGGTCGCCGTGTTGCAAACGGTATTGAATCGGGTCGCGACAACATCATTGTCGGTCCCGGACGCCTGAAACCGAGGCGACATTCTTGCAGGTATTTGACAAATGGCAGAGATGAAACGAAAGCAGTTGACGGCGGCAGTGCTGGCTGTGATTGGCTCCCACGCGTCCGGCGCGCTTGCGCAGTCGGCCAGTGACGTAAACCCGCCACCCGCGGAGATCGAGGAGATCTTCGTGACCGGGGAGTTCATTCCCGACGAGAAACGGGACACCTCGGAAATCTCCAACCTGGTGGGCGAGGAGGACATGAACATCGTCCCGGAGACCAACGTGGGGGCGACACTCTCCCGGGTGTCCGGCCTCAGCCTCGTCGGAGGCAAATACGTCTATGTGCGCGGACTGGGTGAGCGCTACTCCTCGACACTGCTCAACCGGGCGCGGATTTCGAGCCCGGTGCCGTTCCAGAAGACGGTGCCCCTCGATATCGTTCCCAATAACATCGTCAGCAGCCTGCTGGTGCAGAAGACCTATTCCGCCCAGTACCCCGGCGACTTTTCCGGCGGGGTGGTGGATATCCGCACCAAGACCACGCCCGACGAGGATTATCTCAGCGTCAAGCTCCGGGTGGGGGGCAATTCCGAGACCACCGGCGGCAACGGCATCTACTACAAGGGCGGCGAGGACGACAACTGGGGCAACGACGATGGCACCCGCAAGGTTCCGCGCAACGTCGCAAAGCTCTCCAGTGAGGCGTTCGAAAGTACCGTTTACCCCGAGCGCGCCAACCTGGGCGCCAGTTTCTACAACAACTGGGACATCTATGACCGGGACGAAATGAAACCGCTGTACAGCGGCGAAGCCGAGTTCGGCAAGCGTTTCGATTTCGACAATGGCATGGCGCTGGGATTGATAGGCAGTTACAAGTATACCAACCAGTGGCTCAACACCATCAAGGACCTGGCGCGGTATGAGTTCACCGGTGTGGACGGCGGCAGCAACCAGACGGTGGATTACAAGCGCTGGATCACCACCCAGGAGGTGAACCAGGCCATCTTCATGAACGTGGGCTTCGAGTTCAACCCGGATAATTCCATCGCATTCACCGCAACCCAGCTGCGCAACGCCACCGACGAGGTGCAGCAGGACCGCGGCCTGTCCAGCGAAGACGACGTGACGCGCGGCACCCCCGTGGAGAGCTACCGACTGCAGTGGACGGAGAACGAGATCGAGTCTTTCCAGCTCTCCGGCGAGCACTACTTCACCAACTTCAACGAAGCCCTGCTGGAGTGGCGCATCGTGGACGGTGGTGGCTCCCGGGAGGCCCCCGATACGCGCACCTATACCTATGCGGAAGATAACAGCGGCAACATGGCCGTGGTCACCTCAAACAGCCAGGCAGCGGGTGACCTGCGGGACGTTTACCAGGCGCCGGATCGCAATTACAGCAAACTTGACGACGACATCGAGGAGTACGGGGTCGATTTCGAGCTGCCGATCACGCCGTTTGCCATCGACACCGTTATCCGCGTCGGTTACTCCGACTACGAACGCACCCGGGAGAGCAAGGACCGCCTGTTCCGTTTCGAGGTCACGCCGAGGGCGCCGCAGTATATCTCCCGGATGACGCCGCAGCAGCTGTTCCGGGACCAGAACTGGGTGGACCAGTACATCTCGGTCCGGGATTTTTCGGCGAGCGCGGCCAACGCCAGTGGCATTTTCCCCTTCGCCGAGTCTTCGGAGGAAGTGACGGGCTACTACGGTGCCATCGACGCCCAGGTGCTGCCGACGGTGCGCCTGCAGCTGGGCGTGCGCTATGAGGACACCACATTGACGGCCGATGCATGGGGCGGCAACACCGGGCCCGGCACCGAGAACGCGGTCAAGCGTGACTACGAGGATACACTGCCCTCGGCGTCGGTGACCTGGGAATTCCTGGACAACATGCAGGTTCGCCTGGCCTATTCCGAAACGGTAAACCGGCCGAGCCTGCTCGAGATCACCGGCTCCACCATCCGCAACCCTGAGGACCAGAACCTCTATCGCGGCAACGTCTTCCTGGAGCCCGCCGACCTCGAGAACTACGACCTGCGCTGGGAGTGGTATTTCGGCGCCGCGGACGAGATGTCGATCGGCCTCTTTTCCAAGGACTTCACCAATCCGATCGAGATCGCAAAGGTGCAGGCGCAGGGGGATATCTTCACCTGGTTCAACGCCGAAGAGGCGGAACTGGAGGGTATCGAGTTCGATTTCCGCAAGGATCTCTATTTCGCCACCTGGTTCGACCTGGACCCGATGTGGGACGGGTTCCGTACCTCCTTCAACATCTCCTACATCGATTCCAAGGTGACCCTGCTGGGTTCCGGTGAGACGGCGGCGGACGTGCCGCTGACCGGTGGCCGCAATATCTCGCCGCTATTCGCCAACGAGCGGCAGATGACGGGCCAGTCCGACTGGCTGGCGAACCTGCTGCTCACCTACGAGGACTTCGACAGCGGCATCACCGCCACCCTGGCCTACAATTACACGGGCGAGCGGATCATCCTGGTCGGGGACAGAAACGCGCCGGAGATCATCGAGGAGGACCGCCACCGGGTCGACCTGCTCTTCAAGTACGGTTTTTTCTGGAACGACACGGAGCTGGAGCTGGAGGCGAAGGCCGCCAATATCCTGGATGAAGAGGTCGAGTGGAGCCAGGGCGGGCAGCTCTATGAGAACTGGGATCCGGGCATTACCTACTCCGTGGGTTTGCGCGCAAGGTTATGACGGCACTTGATCACACCTCGTACCGCCACGGTTTTTTGTGGGGACAGGTTGCTTTAGGCCCGCAGCGGCTGGTTTACGGCGCGCCTGAGGAGAAAAGAGCACCAGCCAATGCGTTTACGGTCGGACCCCGGCCGCGCAGATCGCCGACCCAGCGCACTCCGCGAGGCAGTGGCCTGGCGAGTGCTTATCTGTCGGAGGGGGGCCACTGCCGAAAGGGGCGCAGGGCCAGCTGTGAGTTGTAATAGCGCGGGTCGCTGGTCACTTCCCCGGTCACCCAGTCAGGTAGCGGCGGATCCTCCGTCACATCGCCCAGTTCGACCTCGGCCACGATCAGTCCGGCATTGTCCTCCTCGAAGACGTCGATCTCCCAGGTGTATCCCCGGTACTCCCGCCGATAGCGGGTCTTGGCGATGACCGGGTGGCGGCACAGTTCGTCGATGATCTGGCGGGCATCCTCCACCGGAATTTCATACTCGAACTCACTGCGCACGCCGCCCCTGTTGCCGCCCTTCAGGGTGAGCCAGCCCCGCTCGCCCGCGATGCGGGCGCGCACCGTCGCGAGGCTCCGGGTGTCGATATACCCCTGCCGCATCACCTCGCCGCCCGCCAGCTCCCCGAGCCGGGCGGCATCCACCAGAAACTTGCGTTCTATCTCCTGTCCCACGACGACTCCTGTCCCGCTTCTGCCTGGAGCAAATCCGGCTCTTCGGCGGGCGTTTCCATCGCGCTGTCCAGGCACGCTGCACCGCGGGCCCGGATCGCGCTGCCCGGTCTGTCGACAGCCCCGGCGATGTCCTCTTCCCTGGTGGCTACGGGCATCGCCTCCAGCTGCAAGAGCAGCGGCCGGTGCATCGCGGTGCCGTGCCAGCAGTCAAACTCATCTTGCAAATTTTTGCATAAGATTATTGCCGCCTTGACCTCTTTTCGCGTGATTTTCCGGGCCTTCTTCACCGGCGGCGGATAGGGCCGGTACCCGGCGCCTGGCAACCCGCCAGGATGCGGTTCTGGTAGGCAACGGTAGAGTGCAACGATCCGTCCGATGGCATCAGGTATGGCTGAAGGTCAGATATCCCGGCAGAGAGCTGGACCTCATCCCGGCGATCGACCAGGTTGAATCTCAGGGCGCCTCGTTCTTGACGGCCTGCTCGACATCGCCCGGGCGTCTGAGCATCTTGTCGATGTCGCTGATGTGCATCGCCTCTTCGGCGATCAGGCGTCGCGCATACTCCTCCAGCGTGATGGATTCCGCCTTTTCGGCCAGCGCCAGCAGTTCCTGGTAGCGGGCCACGCCTTCGACCTCGAACTCCATCGACTCTCGCAGAATCTCTCCGATATCGTGGCGCTGGGTCTCGAGCAGGCTGCCGATGCCGAGTGAGGGGTGGCCCCCCAGCATGGTAATCATCTCCCCGGCCTGGGTGGCGTGATCGAGAGTTTCCGCCGCGGCGCTGCGAAACCAGCTCACCACGGGAATGCGGCTGTAGCCGAAGATCATGAAGGAGTAGTGGGTGTAACGCACTACCCCGGCCAGCTCGTGTTCGACGATCTGGTTGAGCTTGGCGATGATTTCGTCCTGATTGGGTAACTCCGATCGCATGGGCATGGGTATACTCCTTTGTTCCGGACGTGACCAGCAGTATAGACCATGGATCCAGGCCTTACCGGCCGCGCTCAGGGTCCCGGGCCGGCGCGGTACTCCTCACGCACGGTCGCTTCGGGCCACAGTTCGTGCAATGGTTCGGGCACGCCCATCTCGTTGATCACCTGGGCGTGGTGCCTGCGGAGCTGGCGCGGCTCCCGGACGCCACAGGAGTGGGCGATCATCTCCACCTCATGGTGCATGTTGCGGGCATAGCTGGCGACCCGCCGCGCCTTGTCGGCGGGCACCAGGCCGCGCTGCAGCTCTTCGTCATGGGTCGTAATCCCGGTCGGGCAGGTGTTCCTGTTGCATTGCAGGGCCTGGACGCAGCCCAGGGCGAACATGAAGCCGCGGGCAGAGTTGACACAGTCGGCGCCGAGGCACAGTGCCGCGGCGACGCCGCTGGGATTGATCATCTTCCCGGAACAGACCACCCTGATGCGCTCCCGGAGTCCGTATTCGACCAGCTTGTCGACGACCAGGGGCAGGCTTTTCCTGATGGGCAGCCCCATGTAGTCGATCAGACTCTGGGGCGCCGCGCCGGTGCCTCCGTCGGCGCTATCCAGGGTGATGAAGTCCGGCGCATAGGCCATACCCCGGTCGTGGATGGCGACGCAGAATTCATCGAGCCAGTCGGTCGAGCCGATCACCGCCTTGAATCCCGCCGGTTTGCCTGTCACCTCGCGGATGTGATGCAACATGTCAAGCAGATCCCCGATACTGTCGATCTCCGGGTGCCGGTTGGGGCTGATCGAATCCCTGCCGGCGGGAATACCGCGGGTGCTGGCGATCACCTCGGTGACCTTGGCCCCGGGCAGGATGCCACCCTTGCCGGGTTTGGCACCCTGGGACAACTTGAGTTCGAACATACAGATCTCCGGCCGCTCTGCCAGCGTCCTGAGCTTGTCGTCGCTGAGCCGACCGTTATCGTCGCGCACGCCGTATTTGGCCGTGCCGATCTGGAAGACGATGTCGCAGCCGCCCTCGAGATGGTAGGGGGAGAGCGCACCCTCTCCGGTATTGAGCCAGACCCCGGCGTCTCTGGCACCCCGGGAGAGGGCCTGGATCGCCGGCGCGGAGATCGCACCGAAACTCATGGCCGATATATTGAAAAGCCTGTCTGTACTGTATGGCACTCTCGCGTAGCCGAGACCGAAGCAGAGGGTGCTGGTCGGCGCGATCTCCTCATCCAGCGGGGGAAACAATCCGTTGAGGAAGATCCAGTCGCCCGGCCGGTTGAGCGGGTGAGTGGATCCGAACGCGACGGTCGAATCGATATTTTTGGCCGAGCGATAGACCCATGTCCGCTGGGCGCGGTTGAAGGGGAGCTCTTCCCGGTCCATGGCGAAGAAATACTGGCGGAAAAACTCGCCCAGGGTTTCGAAGAAGTAGCGAAAACGACCGATGACCGGATAGTTGCGCCGGATAGTCTGCTCGGTCTGGGTCACGTCTGCGATATACATCCAGATTACCGCAACGATCACGACAATCGTGACAAAGGCCAGCAACAGCGCCGTGATCTCCAGAAAGGCCAGCGTGAATCCCTGTATGGCGTCCATAGGCGTCCCCTTGTCAGTTTTTTACGTTCCCTACTCTACCAGAGGCTCCGTGACGAGCAGCCAGCCGCAACTGCCGCTGCCAGCCGAGGTGATACCGGCCCAAACCCGCGGCCAGCAGGGATGGTGCGAACCATGGCATTTCCTGGCAGAGTCGGTCCCTCGCGTTCAGTGGCTGCGTCTGCGGCGGTCAGATAAGGCTTATCAGCCAGCGCAGCACGACGTAGGAAAGGTACATCGTCAGTATGCAGGTAAAGACCCAGAGCACGAATATCGTGACAAGCAGGAACAGACTGGCCCGGTGCGTCTCCCCTTCGTCCTCGATGTAGTCCTCCAGCAGTGCGACATTGCGCCTGTTGGCCTTGAAGGCGAAATCGAACAGGTCTCCCAAGAGGGGAACCAGGCCGACGACGAGTTCGAGCAGGACGTTACCGAACATCCGGAACATCACCGGGGGGGTCGCGCCCAGGGCGCGGCCCTGGAGCAGAATATAGGCGGATGCGATCATCCCCAGCGCATCGCCGGCACCGGGAATCATGCCGACAAACCCATCCAGGCCGATACGGTAACCGCCCGGCAGGCGGATCGACTCGTCCAGCACCCAGGCCAGGCGTTCGATGCGCTGGGCAGAGCGGGCGCGCCCGGGATCGACCTGCGGGAGGTCACTGGTTCGAGGTTCGGTCATGGGGGCAGATTCCGGCAGGTTGGTGTTGGCGCCTGGGCTCACTGCCCGGGGTGGGCGGATTTTAAACCCGGGGGCGCGGTCGTTCAATCGGGTCCGGCCCGGCCTGGCGCGGCCCGGCCTGGCGCGGCCCGGCCTGGCGCGGCCTCGGCCAGGAGAGGCGGGGCGGGGATCGCAAGCCGTTCTGGCCTGCCGCGCCTTACCAGGCGGGGCCGGCCACTTTGCCAATGGCCGCGGGCACCGCCTAAACTGTGGGCACAGGTACCATCGAAGCGACCCGCGGGCCCGCTCACAGGAAGCGATACCATGCGTTCAAAAGTCGAATTCACGAGTAACGGGCACGTCCTGCGCGGGCTGCTGCAGGCACCGGACTCCGGGATAACCGCCTATGCGCTGTTTGCCCACTGCTTCACCTGTGGGAAAGATATCGCAGCCGCTTCCAGGATTGCCCGTGCCCTGACCAGCCGGGGTATTGCGGTGTTGCGCTTCGATTTCACCGGCCTCGGCAGCAGTGATGGTGACTTCGCCAATACCAATTTCTCTTCCAACATCCAGGACCTCCTCGCGGCCGTCGACTATCTGCGGCAGAATCATGCGGCCCCCGCCCTGCTGATCGGTCACAGCCTGGGGGGCGCCGCGGTGCTGGCGATGGCGGATGACGTACCAGAGGCGCGGGCGGTCGTGACGATTGCCGCGCCTTTCCGGGCCAGGCATGTGGTGAGGCACTTTGCGGCATCGCTCAATGAAATCGATGAACAGGGAGAGGCTACGGTGACCCTGGGCCAGCGCCAGTTCCGCATCCGGAAACAGTTCCTGGAGGATCTCCAGGCGCGGGAGCGCATCGATATCGGGAGCCTCCGAAAGGCCCTTTTGATCATGCACTCGCCGCTGGATGACATCGTGCCCATCGACGAGGCGGAAAAGATCTATAGCGCGGCCAAACACCCGAAGAGTTTTGTCAGTCTCGACAGTGCGGACCACCTGCTCACCGACAAGGGCGATGCTACCTATGTCGCCGGTGTCATCGCCGCCTGGTCCAGCCGCTATCTGCCGGGCTCGGTAGAGGAGGTGCGACCCGCCATCGGGAAAGGCCATGTGCACGTGGAGGAGAAAAACCACAGGTTTACCCAGGTGGTCCTGTCGGACACGCACCGGTGGCAGGCGGACGAGCCTCACGCAATGGGCGGCGACGATTCGGGCCCCGATCCCTACGAACACCTGCTGGCGGCTCTCGGCGCCTGTACCGCGATGACCCTGCGGATGTACGCCAGGCACAAATCGATCCCGCTGGAGCACGTTCGGGTGGAACTGCGGCACAATCGCGAGCACCGGCAGGACTGCGAGAATTGTGAGAAGAACGGTGCCGCGCTGGAGGTGATCGAGCGCGCTGTCAGCTTTTCGGGCGAGCTGACGGCGGAGCAGCGCACGCGCCTGCTGGAGATCGCCGACAAATGCCCCGTGCATCGCACGCTCCATGCGGAACTGGATGTGCGCACGCGGCTTCTCGACTAGAACCGGCACCGCCCCAGGGTCCGGTTCCGGCGACGTTGAAACGCCTTCAGAGAGCGCATGGGAAATACGGGCTGTGTGCAGAGCGCCGGGCTGGTCTATGCTTGGTTCGACAGCACAGGGCCCGGCACCACAGGGTTCGAGTATCCCGGTCCGGTCGGCCGCCGGGAGCGTGCCGAGGCGATAACAGAAACAAGATGGAGCTCACGATGAACGAATTCCGCACTTTCACGGTCGGTCTCTGTACCGCGATCCTGATCCAGGTGCTGCCGGTGCAGGCCGGGACCCCGGTACCCTACGGCGAGGAGTCCGTGGCCCTTGGCGCACAACTCTACCGGCAGCACTGTACCCAATGCCATGGTGAGGATGGACGCGCGCAGGTCGATGTCATCTCCGACGCGACCGACCTGACCTGGCCGGAGGATTACTACAGCGGCAATACAGCGGGTGATATCTTCAAGAGCATCAGGGAGGGGGCCGGTGTCGCGATGCCGGCTTTCGGCGAACAGATCGGGGATGAGGAAATCTGGCACCTGGTCAATTTTATCCGCAGCCTGTGGACGGAAGAACAACGCGAGACATTTCAGGAGTAGACGATGAGCCAATACGAAGAAACACCGCAGCCTGACCCGTCGAAGCGGGCAGCACCATCGGCAGAAGAACTGGACAGCAACGGCAGTGCCAGGCGAGGCTTTCTGCGCAAATCGGTCCTGGGGGTCGGCGGGGCGGTGGCTGCCGGTACGGCGGGTCAGGCGTTCGGCGCCGAAACCTGCGACGTGGCCGATCTGAAACTGCCTTCGATCAGGATACCCGCGGATTTTACCGACTCCCTGGCCGAGTCGGCGGCACCCGGCAAGTTCGAGGGTCGCGGGATGAGCGGTGCGGAGGTCTTCGCCAACCTGTGCCTCAAGGAGGAACTCGCCGGCCTGTTCTGCTGTCCCGGAAACTACACGGTGATCAACGCCCTGGCGGCGGCCGGCATCCCCACCTACGGCGGGCGCACCGAGGGCAGCATGTGCGCCATGGCTGACGGGTTTTCCCGCGCCACCGGCGAAGTGGTGGCCACCTCCGGCACCGAGGGGCCCGGTTTCACCAACATGATCATGAATATCGCCGCGGCCAATGCGGCGCGGACACCGTTGCTGGTCCTGGCCAGCAACATGACGATTGCCGGCGAGGACCGGGAGGCCTTCATCCAGACGGTCTACCAGCAGCCCACCACGGTCGGTATGCGCAAATACGGCAAGCGACTGATTGCGCCCGACCGTGTCCACGAATACGGAGCCTACGCCTTTCGCCAGCTGAAGTCGGGCGTGCCCGGACCGGTGCACCTCGATTTCCCGGCGGAGGTCGCCCGGGCGCGCTTCAGGGACCCTGCCGAGCTGAAGGATTTTTACGACAGGAGTCAGTACCGCTCTGATTCCAGGAGCTACCCGGCACCCGCCGATATGAAGAAGGCAGCGGAAATGATCCACAAAGCCCAGCGGCCGCTCATCGTGGCGGGGCAGGGGGTGTTCCAGCGCCAGGGATGGGACGCCCTGCACAGGGTGGCGGAGAAGAACGAGATCGCGGTGGCCACCTCCGGCCCGACCCGGGGCGCTTTCCCGGATGAGCACCGGCTCTGCGTCATGGCCGCACCGGATGCCATGATGAGCGCTGACCTCGTGGTTTTCGTCGGGCAATACTGTATGCCCAGCCCCGGTGAGTACTATTTCAACCCGGAGATCCGGGCCATCCGCGTGCATCCCGAGCAGGAGGACCTGGGGCGCAACTGGCCACTCGACCTGGGTATCGTCAGCGATGAGGCCCTCTTCCTGGAGGCCCTGGCGGATGCCCTGAAGCAGCAGAAACGGGCCGCCTGGGTGGATGAGATCGCCGCGGCGAAAAAAACCTTCCAGGACAGCATCGACGAGGTCTACCAGCTCGGCCTCAAGTACAGCCAGCAGACCAACACCCTCCACCCCGCGGTCATCGCCAGGGAGACCCAGCGTTTCATCGACAGCGGGACCGACGATCGTGCCGCGATCGTCAGCGCGTTCGGGGGCTGGACTTCGGGCATCTTCGCCGGGCGCTACATGCGCGCCAATCGTCCCGCGCAGATGATCGTGCCGGCTTACCAGTACGGTGCCATCGGGCCCGACATGGCGATGATGATGGGCGTCTGCGCCGCCGTGCAGCGCGGTGTCGGTCCGCAGAAAGGCTACGAGGGCGCACCCACAATCTGCCTGACCAGTGACGCGGGCGTCGCCTACAGCCTGATGGAGCTCGACACTGCGAACAAGTATCGCCTGCCCACGATCACCATCGTCTACAACAACAATGCCTGGGGCGTATGGCCCAATGCGGCCCGCTCCGCCCGCTCCATGCACATGTACCTGTTCCAGGAGAACCTGCGCTACGACCTGCTCGCCAGGGGACTCGGCGCCGAGGGGGATTACGTCACCACCCCGGAGGCGTTCAACGCCGCTCTGGCCCTGGCCTACCGGCGCGCCAGGGACGACAAGCAGTCGACCCTGATCAACTGCCAGGCGATCAAGGAGTTCACCTCCCCGCGGGACTACCCGCCCGGCATCTCCCTGCCGCCGGAGCCGGGGGTCGGTGCGGCGGCGCACTGATGGATACACCGCAACAGGTGGGGGATTTGCTGCAGGAGTATGCGGAACGGGGGGTTTTCCGCGGTTTCAGCCGGCAGCGGGAGACCCGGCAGCAGGGCGAGTTCCGGGTGCGCTGGCACCGGGACCAGGTGTTCCAGTGGGGTTATGACCGGCGTCGACGGAGCCTCCGGGTGGCCTGCGTGCTGCCCGCCGTGCCTGCAGGGTCTCGAATGTACCGTGATTTCAGGCAGTGGCTGAGAGCCAGGCAGGATCCGACGCTGCCGGCGCACCGCCGCTATGATCCGGCCAGGCTGACGCTCAGGGCCTACAACCGCGGCGGTGACGTGGCGTTGACCGTCCGGGTGCTGGACGACGATCTGGATCACGGGGTGCGCCGGGCGGTGAGCCTGGTCAACGAAATCTACCTCGACTTCATCAACCGCGGGCCTTATTTCGACTGGCTGCTGGAGACCTTCGACCTGGACCCCGACCGGCCTTCCTGAACCGCGATCACTGCAGGAGGGACACGGAGGCCTTCGGGTTCATCAGGCGGATCGTGCGATCGCCCAGCGATCGCTCATCCGCACCCTGGAGGATCAGGCGGCGCAAGTCGGCGGTGCTCAGGTCCGGCTCCAGCGCAAGCAGTTTGGCGGCAAGGTTGAGTACCTGCGGTGACGACATCGAGGTCCCGTTGAACCTGATGCGATTTCCCCCGGGAACGAAGCTCTCCACCTCGAAACCGTTGGCGTAGATATCCACCTTCCCGAGACTGGTGAAGCTGGTCTCGTCGCCGGCGGCATCGACGGCCCCGACGGAGAGCATGTTGGGATAGTCGTAGCTGCTGGGATAAAACTCGTCGAATTTGACGTCGTTGTCCGAGTTGCCGGCGCTGGTGATGAACAGGATTTCCGGTGCACCGCTGATGGCTTCGCGCAGTGCGGTATCACCGATCCTGTAGATCTCCCGGGCCAGGGCCTTGCGCTCCTCCGGGGTGCCTCCGGCGTTGTGCGCCTCCAGAGCTTCCTCGATACCGCGCAGTGATCCGCCCCAGCTCATATTCACAGCGCGCACGCCATTGACGCGAAAATAGGCGACGACGTCCCGCGTCATCTGCGCGTCGCGCTGCGCCTGTTCGATGGTCGGCTCCTCCGGGATCAGGGTATGCCCGTAGGTCATCCGCGCCACCAGCAGGCGCACGAACGGGTTGGATTCGGCCGCGATACCCGCGACGTGGGTGCCGTGGGCATAGTTGCCGTAGAGGTTGAGGGATTCGAGAAACGTCTTCACCTCATCCTGGCTGAGTTCGGCGAGTCGCTTGCGCAGCGCGGTCGCCTCCGGGCTGTCGACGTTGGACCGGATATCGCCCAGGCCCTTGATTCGGCGCTGCAGCAGCGCCTCGTCCTCGCCGATTTCCCCCATCGGGTACAGCAGCGCGACCTCCTTGTTGGCGTGCAGGTCGTAGGCGACGCCGTGCACGTCGTCGACGTAGCCGTTCTGGTCGTCATCCCTGCCGTTGTCGGGGATCTCGTCCTCGTTGGTCCAGAGCTGGCCACTCGGCGCAAAGATGTCCGTGTCCACGCCGCTGTCCCAGATGGCCACCACCACGGGTGAGGCCTTTGCGTCCGCCGGGAGTGCGACTTTGCGCGATTCCCAGATATCGGGTTTGGCCACGTCATTGGCGGCAATATAGGCCGCGTAGACCTCATTGATGAGAGGTGCATTCGGAATGAAATAATCCAGGGTGAAACTGACGGCGACCAGGTTCGAGGCGATGTCATAGCTGAGCCGGCCGCCGGTCTTGTCCAGCACCGGCTGGTAGGAGGATTCGAGGTTGCCCAGCACCAGTGCCCTGCTGAGGATCTCGGTGCTTCCCTTGCTGCTCTTCAGGTTGTTCTGCACCACGGGATAGGGCAGTCCCTCAAGGCTGGCAACGAGGTTGCGGCGCAACGCGGGCGCCACCGCGTCCGGATGGTCCAGTTTCGCCCGTGCGAGAGCCTCCCCGAACAGGCCCATGGTAAGCCGGTTGGCCTCCTTGGATTCAAGCGCTCGCCGCCGCTGGAGCAGCGCCAGGTAGTCCTGCCAGCGCCCCTCCAGCGCCGCAACACTGCCCAGCACGCCGTAGAACTCCTGCAGCGTATTGTCATCGCGGATCTCGTAGGTGGCGAGGTCCGAGCGAATGTCCCGCGCCACCGAATCGGCCAGCGCCCGCAGGGTGGCGCGATGCTCCGGCAGGTAGAGCGATGTCACCGGGATATCCAGTTGGTAGGTGTGCCGCGGGAGGTCGTCCTTGCGCTCGATTACCGGTTTTTCCGACACCCTGGGGGATGGCGTTTCGTCCCCCGCCGCGGCGTGCCCGGTTGCGGCCGGTTGCGGCGCTGGCGGCTCGGCAGCGATGGGCCTGGCAAGCTCCCCCCCGGTCTCCCCGGCATGGACGGCGGCGGGAAGGGCCGTCGCAGGGATTGCGAGCAGGGTCGAAAGCCAGATGGCGGCGATTCTCGGGATCATCTCTGGGCCTCTACGGAATTCGGCGCCAGTCTACTCCAATTGATCCGGACGGGCCAAAAGGGCGCTTTCGGTACCGGCCCGGCACAGTCTGACCCGAAAAGTACGATTAAACCGTGATCCAGTTCATAGAAGAGTCAGTTGATGGTAGCCCGGTTTCGACTCGTGGCTATCATGGCAGCTAATGATCAGCAGATTACCCTGTCTGTGTATTGGATCCAGTGCGGGGTGCAGGCAACAAGCGGGACTACCGATGGACAACAGCAATACAGTCAACGAAACCGAAAAAGAACTGGTAGAGATTTCGGAAGAAGCCTACAAGCAGAATTCTGTTTATCGGCCCTGGACAGACACTGCGCCGAAGGAGTCGGCCGCAAAGTATCGGGGACACCAGGGCAAACATGAGCTTGAGCGGGCGGGCAGGACCGCGACTGCCTGACATCTGCCGAGCAAGGTCAGCTTTTGCAGAAAGCCGCGTGTCTCGCCAGGACTCTCGCGGCAGTTACAAGGGCAAACCGAGTATTCTTGCAGAGACGACAACACTTGTAATATAACAATACGCGCATTCGAACCCCGTTCCGGCAGCCATCCAGGGAG
>JARRPM010000076.1:0-15080 GCA_037382865.1 Halioglobus sp.
TGCAAAGTTTCTCGACGCGCTGCGACGTAATCCCTGGTGACCGCTTCTCGGTCCTGGTCGTCTCCGACCGCGGCGCTGATATTGGCAGCGGAACTCGGCGCCGGCGTCGAATATGTCCAGACTATCGTCCCCGGATCGACCTCTATCCGTCGGCGGACAGCACACTGATCGGCGCTGGAGATCCGGTATATCGTGCGCGAAATACGACGTCAATGGCACTCCCCGCAAAACCGATTCGGTGGATGCCGGCGCGTACCGCTACGACCCGGACCGCAACGCCGGCGGCTCGCTGATACCGGCGTTCAAGGAATTCGTGGCGCAAGAAAAACCCCGCTGAGGCGGGGTTTTCTCGAAGTCGGCTCTGCCTGCTGGAACGCAGTGGCGGATTTCAGTCGATGTCGCGCGCCCTGCGCAGCCGGGCGGAGAACCCGAGGCCGGCCAGAGACAGGCCGAGCAGCACGAGAGTCGAGGGCTCGCTCAGCTTAATCGCCGCATTGAGCGTCGTGTTGCCCTGGCGGGTATGCGTAATCGTGGTCACGATCGTCATCGAATACGGGGCGTCGATATCGACGATCTCACTCGCCTGACTCATGAATGCAAATCGCGTGTCAGTGAAGCAACCGAGTTCTATGCCGGTACCGAATGCCGCGTTACCCGGATCGAGGTAGTAGCAGGTCTCGAGGCCACCCTGCGCCGTGCCGCCGACGCCGAAAACGAAATTGAGCGAACCCAGCGGTCCCTGGAAATCGGTCTGCGTGAGGCTGATGCGGATACTGCCGGCACCGGTGGAAATTGCATCCGCGACCCCGAGGTCCAATTGTGGGTTCGAGGTATTGTTCCCCAGCATCGGGTAACTCGACCCGGACGTCACGAGCAGAGACCAGGGGTCTGCGCTGTCAGCACTCAGAAAGGCGATCGCGCCATCTGTTCCGTCGAGCGCATCGTCTGCCGAATTGTCGGTGATCGTTATCACGTCTACGTCGTCGGCGCCTTCATCTACGGCCAGGATGAAGTCTGCTCTGGCCGGCAAAGCAACGAGCATCGCGATGCCAACTGCGGCAAGCCTGGCCAGTCTCACATTGGTCAATATCATCGTCAGGTCCCTGATCGTCTCGTTATTCGTCGCAGCACACGGTGTGACGGCGAAGCTGCGTCCCTCTGAACTTAAGCAACAAATATGCCAATTTTGCTTTATGTAAAATTTTCAGAGGCTTATGGTAATCACCGTAAACTCACGCTCGACGATTTGTAAGAAATCCCGACGCGAAATGCCCGTCGTTCAATCGCTTGCCAATGGAGTTGAAGGTGAATTCTTCATTACCCGTCTTCCCGCCGCGAACCCACACGCTGCACCAGGAAGTTGTAGGGAATATGTACGGCGAGTAACCACATTGGCCTGCGCACCCAGTGCGACCGGGCCTGGAGCATCGGACGTGCGAGCTCGTCGCGCCCGACGGCCGAATGATCCGAGTGTCTGTGATACGGCGCTCGCGGCACGCCTTCGTCGATCAGCCGGATCACCGGGCGCGGGGTGCCCATGACCGCGCATCGTCCATGACCCGTTCCCGAATCTCCACGGCGACCAGCTTTCCCACATAGCGGAGTCCGTACCATGCCGGGCGCGCCAGATCGAGTTCGGGTGCCCTGTTCACGAAAAGCGACCAGAATGCTACGCGACCCTTTCACTTCTCGCGAACGCTCCACCAGCTTCCGGGAATCCGGCTTCCGTCGCGTCGTGCGCGGAATCACGTTGTGATGCAGATCGACCTCCATCTCCCGCTCGACGTGGGCGAGAGGCGGCAGTTCGTCGCCCGTGCCGCGACGCCAGCGTGAAGGGAACACCCGATGACTTCACCAACACCGCCATCGAAGGGCTCGTCACTCGCCGGCAGCGGCTATTTTCCAGAGGCTGACCTCGCGCTCGAGCCGGCTATCGCGACCATTGTATGAACATAGTCGTTTGGTTACTGCCGCGGCGCCATGCCGCAGCCTGGAAGAGCATGGATGCCGATAAAAGCCACCCTCTTCGCCGCATCGACCTGAAAACTGGACCCCGCCTGATCACCATGCAGCACGGCACGGCGTATAAGCGGCCACCAGATCGATTGGGTTGCGCCAGAATCCGGCTCAGTCCTCGTCGCCGGGCGGCGGAACATCGATGACGGCCAGCAGCCGGCGCCGGAATGCGGGATAGAGCGTTTCCGATTGATTGGATGCCAAGATTACGAGGCCGCCGTACTGCTCCATTCGCTGCAGCAGATAGCTCGAGCCGATGTTCGCTTGGCGATCGTTGGCATCCTTGATCACGGTACGTTTGCCAAGCAGCGCGTCGGCTGCGTCGAATAGCAGCACGGCATCCTGTTCCTCGACACGATCGAGGATGGCGGCCAGGTTCTTTTCCGTTTCGCCGATGTATTTGTTGAAGGCGCGGTCGAGATCCACCAGTGCGAGCGGCCGCCCCAGCGCAGCGGCAAGGCGCTAGGTAGCCAAGTCCCCTCCCACGGTGCCGCTGATTTGCACCGGCGTATTGAATGATGCAACCTCGATTGAGATCGGACTTGTCTTGCCGGAGCCGTCATGGACAAGCAGCTTACCGTCGCTACACTGTCACTTCTATTCGCAAATTCCGCTCTCGGCCAGGAACTCCTGCTGCATCTGCCACTGGACGGCGATCTGGCCAACTCCGGCACCATTGCCGCAGCGCCCGAGTTGTATGTCGACAGTGGCGAGCCTGAACCAGCGTTCACAGAAGGACACTCAGGACAGGCGCTGATGTTCGACAGCAGAGCGACTATTGCGGTGCCCTTCACTCTGGATCATGACCTGTACCCCGTCGTGACCATCACGGCCTGGGTCAGACAGGGGCTTTCGGCCAGCGGTACTCGAGCGGTTTTTTCATCCGGCAGCGATGCTGGAGCCAGCCTTGGCATAGGCGGGCGATTGACCGCCAAGGCTGGCAGGCAGAGGGTCAACTTCGATGAAGACATGCCCAGAGGTGAATGGGTATTCGTGGCGGTCGTCATCGATATCGCGAATCGCTACGCACGGCTCCACCAAAACGATAAGGTACTCCTGGCAGAAGATCTGGATACGCGCGCAAAACTGCCGGATGAGTATCCTCGTCCTGACGATCCTGATGGCACCAGGCAGTCCTATCTCTTTATAGGGTCGCACACATTTCAAAACTGGCAACAAACGGATCGCAGAATCACCTTTGACGATGTAAGGCTGTACTCTGGCGGACTAACTGTGGAGCAGGTCAACGCGATTCGCGACGCTGCGCCTGTGGAGCAAGTATCCGATACGGAGTCCTGACCTCTGCAGCCGCAAGGGCGCCCCGCCCTCCAAGCGCTCGATCTTCGCCTCCAGCAACTCGTTGGCCATGGTGATCTCGCCGATCTTCTCGCGCATCGCCCGCAGCTCCAGACGTACAGGAAGCATAGACTACCTTGTCGCTGGCTCGGCATCGGGGTGACCTTCAATACAGGGAAATCCCAGATCACGCATGCCTCGAATTACGGGGTTACGGCCACGATCTGGAAGCCGGGCGACGCAGGTACCAACGCCTTCGATGTCTTGCTACGCCGAGGCGCCGGAGGTGTGCGGCAACTGTTCGGTGCACGCGCAAATACAGTTGATGGTCCTCAAGTAGCGGTATATCGGCGGGTCAGTCGCTTGCCCGGGTTAACGGCGTTCCCTCCGGGTTTCCGACCCGGTAGGCGAACAACACGTTGCCGGGCAGCTGGCCAAACATCGAATAGCCGGACTGCACGTACAGCCAGCCCCCCGCGATCACCTGCCCGCCCACGTCGATAGCGCCGCCGTGCCCCTCGATGCCGTTGTCCGCCGTTACCGGCACGGCGGTTCGCGCCCGCCACAGCACCTCGCCGCCGACGATGTCGTAGGCGCGGATGATCCCGTCGAGGCCGGCACTGAAGGCCAGCTCGGGGGTCACGGTCACCGCCGCCGACAGGCCGTAGTAGAAAGAGCAGCGGTACTGCTCGGCGAGGTCGACCTGTTTGCCCGCGCGCATGTTCTCGAGTCCGATCAACGGGTTGTTGGCGGGGTCGAAGTCGCAACCGCGCGTCACCGGTTGTCGCCAAAGCATCTCGCCGGAGCGCATATCCAGCGCATAGAGTCCGGGCCGTGGCGTATAGCCCGGGCGCTCCCGTTCCGGGTCCGCCACCGGGACCACCAGTCGGTTGCCGGACAACCCCATCCCCCAGTGGATGCCGCCATTGGTGGTGCCGTCGCTGATGCGGTTGCGCCACACCACTTCGCCCTTGCTGCCCGCCGGGTCAGGCTCCAGTGCGAACACCTCGCCGGATTTCTGGCCGGCCAGCAGCAACTCCCGGCCGTCTTCCATCTCGGCGATGATCACCGAGGCGCCGAAATCGAAATCGCCGCCGGGGTTGTCGGGGCAATTGGGGCCGCCGTTCAGGCAGGCGGCGTTCCACACGTCGTCGGCCGTCGCCTGAAACTGCCAGGCGACGCGGCCGCTGTCCATATCCAGGGCGATAATGGCGTCGGAGGTATCAGTGGCCGGCCGCGACAGGTTTTCACCCGTTCCGAAGTAAATGCGGCCGCGTTTGGCGTCCACTGCCGGTGTGGTCCAGACTGCCGCGCCAGAGGGGCCGTACAACTCGCCGCCGGCGCTGTTATGTCCCTGCAGGGTGGCCTCGGCGGTGGTGTGCCACTGCCACAACTCGGCCCCGTCACGGGCGTCCAGGGCGATCACCCCGCCGTGGGATTTACAGCAGACGTGGGCCGGGCTGCCGGAGACCGCCACCTCATAGGAGGACACGGGCACGAACAGTTTGTCGTCGAAGTAACTGATGGAGCCGGTGATCACGGAGGTGTCGTAGAGCCGCGCGGCACCCTGCCACACCGTCTCCAGTGTCTGCGGGTCGACGGCGAAGATCGACGCCAGCGAGTCGGCGAACACCAGCAGGCGGCGGCCGCTGTTGAGTGTGGCCACGGTAATCGCCGAGCGGATGCCGCTGAACACCTTGGTGTGCGCACGGATGCAACCGGTGAACCGGTCGATGGCGTACAGGCGTCCGGCCTTGTCGCCGAAGTACAGGGTGTCGCCGACTACCGCCGGCTGCGAGCGCATATCCGTGACCCGGGGGAATGCCAGCGTCCAGGCCAGTTCGAGGCTGGCGACATTGGCGCGATCGATACCCGCCCGGGCACTGTCCACGAAGCGCCGGTTGTGGGAGCCGAGGCCCCAGTCCAGGGCGTAGTCAGTACCGTCGCCGGCGCGGGTGTCGTCACAGCGGTGGGCCTCGATCCAGCCGTCGTCCTGCTCGGCGCCCTCGGTCAGGTAGATTGTGATCAATCCGCGCTGCTGCTTGCTCAGGTGGGCCGCCATCGGCTGCATCTTGCCGAATTCCAAGGCGATCATCAGGCTCTCCCGGGAGAAACCGGCCAGGGCTTCCCGGGTCGGGGCGTGCATGTCCGGGTTATCGTGGCAACCGGCGCAGTGCGTGTCGAACAGCAGTCCGCCGACATAGGCCAGAGGCAACTTGTCGGCGTGGCGGATAGCGAAGTTCTCCAGTGTCTTCATCGGCGCCTCCAGGAACAACATGGCGCCGGCGCCGAGCAGCAGTACACTCAACAGCAGAACAGCCAATACCTGGAGTAACTTCTTCACCGGGACGTCACTCCTTGTCTTGCGGCAATGCGAAAGCGTAGAGGTAATCGCCGTAGCCGCGCTGGAACATCGGGTGGCCGCCGGCGTTGAGCACGACGTACTGGCGACCCTCATAACTGTAGGTCATCGGCAACGCGGTGGCGTCCACCGGCAGGGTGTAACGCCACAGCGTGTCGCCAGTCGCGGTGTCGAAGGCGCGAAATTGCCGGTCCATGGTCGCGGCGATGAAAAACACGCCGCCGGCGGTGGCGATACCGCCGCCGAGGTTCGGGGTGCCCCACTCGACATGAAAAGGCAGGTCAACCGGACCCATTTCGTGCACCGAGCCCAGCGCCACCTCCCAGAGGATGGTGCCGCGGTACAGGTCCACCGCCACCAGCTTGCCCCAGGGCGGCGGGTTGCAGGGAATACCCAGCGGCGACAGCAGGCTGCCAATGTCTACTGTGTAGGAGGTGCCGCGCATGCGCACCTGCATCCGCTGCCCCGCCGCCGGGTGGTCGCTGCCGGTCTCGGTCACCGGCAATTCTTCCGTCGGCACCAGGCGCCCGGTAAACGCCACGTTGTTGACGTTGACCAACAGTATCCCGGTCTCCTCCAGCAGCGCCCCGCCGCCCCAGTTGGCGCCGCCCAGGCTACCCGGGTACATCAGGGTCAGTTGTTCGCCGATCGGGGTGAACAGGCCGAGGTTGTTCAGCGCTGCCAGTTGCCGGCGACAGTTGCCCCGGTCCCAGGGCGTCAGTCCCCAGGCGTCCGCGGGCATCAGGAACGAGTCCACCAGCGGCGGCGGCGCGATCGGCTTGGGTTGGGTCGGCGCGTTGCGTTCCCCCGGTATTGCCGACGGCGGCACCGGCTGCTCGGTGATCTCCCACAGGGACTCGCCGCTAAGCCGGTTCAGCACGAATACGAAGCCCTGCTTGGTGACCTGGGCCAGCGCCGGCACGGTGACGCCGTCGCGGCGCCAGTCGAACAGAATCGGCTGGGCCGGGGTATCGAAGTCCCACAGGTCGTGGCGCACATGCTGAAATGCCCAGCGCAATTCGCCGCTGGCGAGGTCCAGTGCGACCACGCTGTTGGCGTGGTGGTTGTCACCGGGCCGCGCCGCGCCGTAGTAATCCGGCGAGGGCGCACTGGTAGGCAGGAACAACAGGCCGTTGGCGGCGTCCACCGACATCGGCGCCCACACGTTGGCGCTGCCGCTGTCGGCGTGACCGACCAGCGGGTCGAACTGCCACTGCGGTTTCCCCGTGAGACTGTCGAAGGCGCGAACCGTGCCGCGCGGCGTTTGCGCCCGGGCGAAGTCGATGACCGTGGAACCAACCGCCACCACGCCGCCGGCGACCACCGGCGCGGACGAGTTGCTGACGTCCCCCGGCACGTGACCTTCCGCGCCGTACAACGCCACCGCGCCGCCGTCGCCGAACCCTGCGCAGGGCCGCCCGTCGACGGCGTCGATGGCCCACAGCCGGCGATCATGGGTGGCGAGAAAAAGGCGGTGGCGACAGGCGCCCGCTGCCGGCGCGCGGGGCTCCTCGGCATAGGCCACACCGCGGCAGCGGAAGGGCCGGTCGCCGCGACGGTCGATGGCCGGGTCGAATTCCCAGCGCTGTTCGCCATTGGCCGGGTCCAGGGCGATAACCCGGTTATATGGGGTGCAATACACCAGTGCCGCCCCGGCAGCTTCCGGCAACAGGATCGGCGTGCTCTGGGCGGAGGTGTTGGCCAGTTCCTCGCCGTAGCGCTCGACGTCGCCGCTGCGGTGGACCCAGGCCACCTCCAGCGCAGAAACATTGTCACGGTTGATCTGCGTCAACGCGGAGTAGTGCCGCCCACCCGGGTCACCGCCGTAGTGCAACCAACCGCCCTGCTCCGCCACCGCGGCGCACAACAGCGCGGGGAACAGGCTGAGTAACAGGCCCACGGGGAATCCCGACATTGCGGCGCCTCAATCCGCCAGCGGTGTTATGCGCAACAGGGTGGGCACAGCACCTTCCGACTGCCAGGTGGGAAAGTGTGAGTTGGTGGTATAGACCGCGCCGTCCTCTTCCGAGACCTCGATATCCCGGGTGAAGAAGCGCTGTCGAGGCATCGGGTAAACCCGCCAGTCCCCGGTGGCGATAGTGAAGGCCAGTATGGTGTCGGACTGGTTGCCGTTAACCCAAACCACGCCGCGCTCGCGATCCACGTTCAGGGCATAGGGCACCTCGTTGACCACCGGCAGTTCATGGGGAGTGAAGCGGTCCGCCGCCGGATCGTATTTCACCAGCAGCGAATCCTGGAAGGCGACGATCCACACGTTGTCGTCACCATCCACACGCAGGCGTCGCGGGCCCTCGTAGGGGAAATCGATCATGGTGACAGCGCCGGTCGCCGGGTCGATACGGGCGAGGTCGTTGGCGTACAGACGCGCCACCCAGACGGTCCCGTCCGAGGCAATGTCGATACCGTAGGGCATGGGCAGCCCCTCCGACTCCCGCGTCGGCGACGGCAGCGGCCGGTTTTCAGGATCGATGCTGAACAGCAGCGGCAGTGACTTCAGAATCAGCCACTCCTTCACGCCGCGGGCCGGCAGGTCATAGAGCGTGAACTCCCCGCTGGCGCGGTCGAACATCGCCACCTGGGACGACAGGGCCAGGGTGAACCAGACACGGTCCTCGTCGTCGATGCGGATGGTGTGGGGATAGTAGCCGCCGGGCATCTCGTGGGTAATGAACTTTTTCGTCTCGACGTCGAACTCGAGTAGCGCCTGGGCCATGGACGGCGTGATGAAGATATGGCCGTCCTTTTTCGAGTAGGCGAAGGAGTGCACTCCCATGTAGTTGTACATCTTCGGGAATATCTCGAAGCGGTTGCCCATGATGCCGCCGAGTCGGGCGTCCGGTTCGTGGGGCACCTTGTATACCGTATAGCGGCCGCTGTCCGGGTCCAGTTCGTAGATGCGGTCGAAAAGGTTGTCGCCTATATAGATGTACCCGTTGGGATGCAGCAGGAAGTCGTGCATCTGCGAGAAACCGTCGCCGATCGGCCACTCCAGCATCTCGATCCCCGAAAGGTGCGGCTCCCATCGGCGCGGCTCGGGCACGCGCTCCGGATGCTCGCGCAACTCCCGGTACTCCCGCTGCAGGAATTCAGCCACGGGAAGCTGGTCGTCCGCCGGCAGGCGGGCGCCGTAGCTGTTCATACGCTCGAACACGCCCAGCCACTGTTCGACGGTGCGTTCGTTGCGCATGAAGGGCGACGCCTGCTGGTGGCAGTAGGCGCAGTTGAGCAGGAAGGTGCGCTTGAGCTCTTCGTCACCGCCGAAACTCAATTGCGACAACCACACATTGGATGGAAAGCTGGCGATGTACTGCTGCGGCGTCATGGCCTGCAGCACCACCTCCCGTGGCGGCGCGTCGAAAAAAGCATCGACATAGCCCTGGGCGCGCACGCGGTAGCGCGCCGGCCCGTCCTGCGGCGCCAGCGCGACCTCCCCACGCTCATCGGTGAAACGGGTGCGCACAGTCGCCGCCGTATTGGTCACGCCGTGGGGTGTATAACCGTCATCGCCGAGGTCCGCTGCCGGCACCTCCTGTGGAGTGCTGGTGACCATGGCCTGGGGAATCGGCTCACCGCGGTCATTCTTGACCAGCATGACTTCCGCGCGACCGACGGGCGCCAGCAACAACAGTAACGATACAGCGAGGCAAGTTCGCATGTGCATCCCTCCTGCAAACCGGAGCATTGTCCCAGATCAGTGCCGCCGGGTCATATCCGCATTGCGGCCTTCACCCTGATCCCGCCGTGCCATGTCACTTGGACCGATACCGCGCGCTGCGGGCTCGCGTGATTACCCAATCAGGCGGTGCTGCGGCCGGTCGTGAACCAGCCTGTAACGGTGCCAGGGTGACGGCGCAGGCGCTCCAGGCTGGCGTGGGCGCGGTCCACGAGCAGGTCCGCTTTCTGGCCCGTGGCAAAGTCCAGGGCCGTGAGCAGATCCCGTTCCGCTTGCTGTGACTCTTCCCGGGTCCTGGCCGTCGCCATGGCGATTTCGCCGCGCAGCCGGTGCAGTTCCGCCCAGGCCACGCGGTCGCCGACCCGCTCCGCCACCTCGAGTGCTTCCTGCACGTTGTACGCGGCTTCTTCAAGGTCGCCGCACGCCAACAGCTCGCCGGCGAGGAGCGAGAGTTGAAAGGGGCGAAACAGCCATAGATCCGTGTTCTCGCACAGGGACAGTCCCCGCCGCATGGTCGCAAGGCCCTCAGTCGTGTTGCCCAGCCGCGCCTCCGCCCATCCCCGGTAGACTGCCGACCAGGCCTCGACGACGCGGAAGCCGTGGTCCCGCGCGAGGAACTGCCCCTCTTCCGCGTAGCGGCGCGCGTGTATCGCGTCCCCCGCCGCGCACATTGCAGCCGCTGCCATGGTCAGTGTGACCGCCAGCGAGTAAGGGTGGCCCACGTCCCTGGCGTGGCTGATAGCGGCATCCAGTTCCGCTCGCGCGTCCTCGCGCCTGCCCATGAGTCCTGCTGTCCAGGCGCGGAAGAACCCGGCGCACACCGCGGTCTGGTGGTTGCTGTCGTGGGCATCCATGGGCGTGCAGCCGCGCGTCATGGCCATCCCGTCGCAGGTGGCATCGCCGCACAGCGACATGCCGCGCCGGGTGGCTTGGAGCACTGATGCAAGGTCTCCCTGCATGAAGGCAATGCCCCAGCGGGCGTGATGCGCGTGCAAAGCGAGGTCAGGGGCATCCAGTTGCTCCGCCAGCGCCTCGAGTTCGCTGACGATTTCGGCACTCTGCTCCAGAGGCGCGCTGTTGAGTGAGTTGACCCACAGTTCCCACAGGCATGCAAAGCGGAGTCGCGGCGAGCGCAGGCCGCGCTGGATTCGGTGTACGTTGCGGTATTCCCGTTTGGCGGACGGGCAACCGAAACCCTCGAGCGCGGTGTAGGCCCGGGCGCTCGCCAGGCTGAGTGCCGCCGCCTGCTCCTCGCGCTCGTCGGCGGTGAGGGCATCGAGCTCGACGCGGCCGCGTTCGAGGTGTGCCAGTGACAGGCCGTGAGCCCCGCGCCGGGCATTGATCGCCGCGGCCTGCAGCCGCCAGTGCAGAGCTCTCGCCGGATCATGGGCACGACCGTAGTGCGCGGCGATCCGCGGGGCGAGGGCATGCGCCCCGCTGAGGTCCACGAGTGTTTCGAGGTGCCTGGCCAGCCGCCGATGCAGGATGGTGCGTCGGGCCGGCTCGAGGGAGATGCCGGTGTCCGCGAGAGTCGCGGCGTCCCGCAGACGATAGTGATTAGAGGCGTTCCCGGTCCGCAGCTCCGGTCGCGGAACGTTCCGCAGCAGGTGGCCCGACGAGACCAGCTGCTCCAGGCGGGACTCAACCTCCGTCACAGTTGTATCGAGTATCGCTGCAACCAGATCGGCGGTGCAGGGCACGCCCGCACAGGAGAAGAAAGCGAGCAGTTCGGTACAGTCTTCCGCTGGTTGCTTGCCCTTCCCGGGATCTCCCGGCGGGGTCGTGACCTGCTCCACCGCTTCCGACGGGGGCACCTGGAGACGGGTGATCGCGCCAGCGCCCGCACCGGCGTCCCGTACCCGGTCCTCGACCGTCGCGCCGTCCGCCGCGCTGTCGACGATGCCCGCGACCAGCAGGGGCAAGGCAGAGACGCCTGCGAGTTCAGCCAGCGCATCGAGGGTATAGGAGTCCGCGTCGGCCAGTCTATCCAGAACCAGGAGCACCGGCTGGCGCTCGCAGACGCTGAGGAAGAAAGCCGTCAATTCGGCATGCAGGCGCGCGGTGGTAGACCCCGCGGTGCGCTTGCGCAGCGCGGACAATTCGTCTGCGCCGAGTAGTTCCGGGAGTTCCGCGAGCCAGGCGGGTGCGAGGCGTCGCAGGTCGGCGATATTGCGTACGCCTTCGGGTTGTTGCAGGCACAGTCCGAGGATGGATTGCAGCAGGGGCTGGTACGCGCAGCCGGGCACGGGATATTTCCCGGCCTCGCCCGCGGCGCATTGCCACGAGGATGATGCCTCGCTGTCGACGAGCAGGCTTTTCGCCAGGTCGGCGCTGGCGCCGCCCTGGAGCAACACGACGTGCGGACCGGTAATTGCGGAATCGTTGCGGATCTCGAGCAGCCGCGCGTACGCCGTCTCGCAACCGGGTGGCGCGCCGGTTTGGCCCGGGGAATCGGGCTCTCCGTAGTCAGCGGTCGCTGGAGCGCATTGCGGCAGGAAGCGGAATCCGACGCGGTGAACCGTTTGCAGGAATCGGGGGTCGCGCGCGTCGTCATCGAGCACGCGACGCAACTCTGCCACGCAGCTCGACAGCGCTGCGTCCGTGACGACCGCGCCCGGCCAGACCGCTGCGAACAACTGCTCCTTGGTGACCACCTCGCGCGGGCGCCGGGCGAGTTCCCAGAGCAGTTTCAACGTCTTCGGCGTCACGCGTAACCAGCGACCCTCGTGGCTCAGGCCACGCGTGGGATGCAGACAGTAAGCACCGAAGCGAAGCGGGACGGCATCGGGGTGCATAGGTTGCTCTCCCTGCGCCGCCTGGCGAGGCAGCGCGTTCAGGCCTTTCCCAGGGTTTTCCCAGAACTTTCCGGGAATTGGCCTGAGACTTTTCGGCCATGCCCAACTTATTTTGGTCGTACATGCGCAGCGACGCAAGCTGCCGGGGAAGGACCCTCATCAACCCGAAGAGGAGCACGACATGAACAATGCAAGAAAAACTCTGCTCAGCGGCCTCGCGGCAGCCGGCATTTTGTTGGCCAGCATGGTCATCCCGTCTGCCGCGGCAACGGCCGCCGGCATCGTCGAGTCTGCACAGCGCGCGTGGATCACCGCGGACGGGGACGTCAGCGGCGAAAATGCACTCTGGAAGATCGTGCTGGACGGCTCGAAGGACCCGGCGATACCGGGCCGCAGCATCAAGGCGGGGAACCAGATCCGCGTGATCTTTCCTCCCGCCTACGATCTCTCCAATATCGATCCGGGCTACCCGGTGGCGGACATACCGACACCTTTTCCCCCGGTGCCGCCGCTGCCCGACATGCCCTGCCTGCCGGGTAATTTCCAGTGCACCACCGGGGTGTTCCTGCAGGGGTGGCCGGAACACCCCTTCTTTCCGCCGGTGCTGTTCCATAGCGTGAGTATCGACGCTGCTGCCAACGCCTTCGTATTCACCGCGTTGCAGGACATCGAGCCCGATCCGCCCGCCTATCCCGGCATCAAGGAACTGTTCGTGCTCCTCAACGGCGTGCGCAACCCGGCGCCGGGGCACTACCGCCTGCGCGTCGAATCGCAGACCGGACCGGGGGGCACCTGGGAGACCGGCTCGACACTGATGCACGTACTGCCGCGGGCCCGGCCGAGCATCAATGCCACGTCGGTGTTCGTGAAGGCGCAGGCCGGACTCATCGACGGGATACCCACCCCCGCCTGCGGGCCCGGTACCGCACCGCCGAACCCGGACAACCCGGTCTGGCAGACGACCGGTGTGAATGCCGCGGCGCCCTACACCTGGACCTTCCTGCTCTGGGGCAAGAACGAGGAGCCGCTGGACGATGTGGGCCTGTACTGGGTTAGCGATGACCACGCCCTGCTCCGCCGGGGACTGAGGACCGTGGGACACATCTATATCGACGCGCCCCGCGGGGCGGAGGGGTACCGCATAGAGACCAACCCGCTGGGCTGTGGCACCTATCTGCCTGCGGCGCCAATCATTGCCACGACGCCCGGTATCGGCCCGCAACCCACGGGGCGGCTGGACCTTCGCTTCCACACGGGCAACGCGCCGGGCACCTATACCACGACGCTGACCATGAACAACGGCAACAGCGAGACCATGGTGGTCGTTGCCGAGTAGCCACGGCGCGCAGGGTGCGGCAACGGACCGTACGACATTCGGCTTTCTGTTACTCCCGCCGGTGCTCACGCGCCGGCGGGTTGTCGTGTCACCGCCGGCGTCACGGTTGAGTGATGGCGTAATCGTCGTGACTGATGATCTTTTTCGCCCTGCCGCAGGCCGGCCTGCCGTCTCCGCTTGGCTGGCGTCAACTGCGCGCGGTGGCTACTGACTCTGCCTTCCCTCGATCGTAACGTGTCGGCTGTGTCGGCCGACCTGATCGCCATCAATCCACTCGTGGTTTCACGGATCGTGCTGTTATGCGATGCAGCACGAATTCGGTCAGGAAGGCGACGAAGACGAACCCGCCGATCCAGGCGAGCAGACTCGGTCTCGTCTGCATCAGATGATAGCTGCCAATCAGGAATACCAGTCCGTTCGCGGCGATTGCACCGTAGACGAGACTGCGGACCGCGCCAGTCTCCTTCAGCACTCGCAGATGACCGAGGTGCACCGTCATGTGAAGAAACAGCATGGATAAAGCACCGATCGCGGCAATAGATGAGAGGTCCAGGAAAACGGCCAGCGTAATGATGATCGCCGAACTCACTACCAGGCCTTCGCGACTGTGTCTGACAGGTCTGAGGAAGGGAGCCGGCAACTCGCCGAGCTTTGCGAGGCGATACGTTACATTGGTCACCGCATAGAGGCTGGCATTGATCGCCGAGGCAGTCGCGAAGAGGGCAGCCACGGCGACGATCCCGAAACCCGCCTGGCCGAGCACGGGTCGAGCTGCCTCGGCGAGCGCGAAGTGCTTTGCCGAGACTACTTCGGCGGGCGACAGATTGCCTAGAACAGTGATTGCTATGCCCGTATAGACCACCAGGACGAGTACGATGGCTGTCGTTATCGCGCGTGGCAGGGTTCTGGCCGGGTCAGGCATATCCTCGGCCGCATTGGTGATAATTCTAAATCCTTCATAGGCGAAAAATGTCACGGCGACGCTGTAGATGATCGCTGACACTGGTGGATAATCTTTCGGCGACAGCCGCTCCGGTGAGATGTATATCATCCCGATGACGATGAACGCGACCAGCGCCGTCATCTTCACCAGCACGACAATATTCTCCAGCCGCGCCATCGATCGCGCACCGTCGAGGTTCACGAACATGAAAACGAGCACGACCGAAGCCGCCAGAGTCTCCACCAGCCACGCCGGCGACTGCTCTGGCAGCAGCGCACAGGCGTAGGATCCGAACGTACGGGCTACCAGTGAAATGGCGACGAGCGAGGCGATATACATCATCACGCTCATCGCGCCCGAAAAGCGGCCGACGCCGAAACCCTGAACCAGATACTCGACCACGCCTCCTGCTGACGGATACCGGGCGCCGAGCTTGCTGAACGAATAGCCGCTCAGAAGCGCGATCGCGCCCCCGAGCAGAAACGAGATCCACACCGCGCTGCCGGCGATGAACGCTGCCTCGCCGAGCAACGCGAAAATCCCCGCTCCGACCATTGCGCCGATACCCATGGCCACGGCAGACCAGAATGGAACTTCGTTGCCCGAGCGATGCATGTTTTCCGTCGTTGGTCTGAATT
>JARRPM010000077.1:0-12954 GCA_037382865.1 Halioglobus sp.
ACCCCACTCTAGACCAACTTTTGGTGCCCCCTCTCCCACTCTGATCGCCTGCATGACCACCAGGCCCACCGGCCGGCAGCTGATGTATGATGATCCGCAATTCAAACCGGAGCACCAGCATGAGAGATTACAGTCCGCCTGCAATCGCTGCCGCAACCTTGACTGCCCTGCTGCTGACTGCCTGCGGGCGAGGGTCATACGATGGGACCAGCTGCGATTACACCAGCGGCAATCTGTTGGCGGATCCCGGGTTTTCGACCCTGGGGGAACCCCATCGCTCCAGGGCATGGCACTACTCACAACATGCGGGTGACAAGGCGTTCGAATATAGCGCCAGCGACGGCATCCTGACTTTCGAGAAGGTCGGCAGCGAGTCCTGGGGGCTCCTCACACAGCGCGTCGAGACCGATGAAATCGAGGGCAAGCGGGTGGAGTACAGCGCGGAACTGAAGCTGGACCTTAGCGTCCCCACCGACACGCATGGGTTTGGCTACGGTGGCGGCCTAAGCCTGCTGGCAAGGGCAAACAACCGGATCCTGCTCGACTCCAGTCTTGATCACGAGCCACATATGGGCGTGCATGACTGGCAGGAGGTGAGAATCATCACCGAAGTACCCAAGGGCACCAACTTTCTTCGCGTGGGTTTTCTGCACCAGGCGGGTGGGAAATACCAGGCGCGCAATCCCGCCCTGCGCACCGTTACCGATGGCTGCGACCCCACCGTGACTGACGAGTAGTCTCCGGCACATGGGGCTTTATGCAACGTGCTCTGGTGTTCTTATCCCATCCAGTCATGCCATATGATTGCGCCTTCTTCCAATTCTGCTTTAATTCAGCGATTCAATGTCTTCTTCCGACAGGTAGCACTCCTTCCACAGCAATTGAAGTATAGAAGCCCCCACCTTCACCAGCATCGAGGGCTATCATCATAGGTGGGTACCAATACGTGGTGGCCATACCACGTGATCCAGCGGCCTGCCGTCGGCATCAACCCTGAGATCGACCGCCTGCTCCAGGTCCCCGTGGCTTACCACGATCCGGGCCGTTGCATCATCCACAGCCTGCCACTGAATCCCCGGACCCGGAAGGAGGGCGGACGGCGTCCAGAATACCGCTTCAGCCACGTAGCGGCCAAAGGCGGAACGCTGGTTATCCTTATCGCCCCCTTGGTGGGCTACCGGTACCAGGCCCATCAGCCAGAAGCGGCTCCAGCGATCGGAATCGGAACCGGACAGACGCAAAAAGCGCTTGCCCGCGCGCATCTGCCAGACAAAACCCTCCGGCAGCGCCAGCACCTGCCTGGCCGTCATGTCCAGGTATACGGGTGCCTTGCTGTCCCCCATACCGAATTTCCCTGCCATGGTAACCACGGCAACGGTGTACAAGGGGGCACCCGGCCTGATCGCAAACTCGAAGTAACGCCGCGCGGGTCCCGGCAAATCCTTGACCATGTTCCAATCCAACACGGCCGGTTGCACAGAGGTGCGCCGCAGCAGGCGCCTGAACGCTGCCGCGTCTGCCCGGTAATCCGACCAGCGCCACAACCCCAGCACCAGGGCCGGCAACGCGACGAACAGGACGACGATGAGGAGTGAGAAAAACATCGCTACAATGGCTTCACCAACCCGAAAGGATGTCCAAGACCTGCGCTAAAACGCCGGTGATGTTTCACTCCACCGTGTTCTTGACTATCTTCCCGTCCTTCATGATCAGAGCAAGATTTTCCTCGGGCTCGGCAAGTATCGAAATGTCCTCGAGGGGATTGCCGTCGATGAGCAGGATGTCCGCATAAGCGCCCTCCTCGATGACCCCCAATCTGCCGGGGTAGGGGTTGCGAGGGCCGCTCATGGCGAGAATTTCCGCGTTGCCCGAAGTAGCCTGAATGAGTATTTCCGCCGGGGAGAACCACCTCGTGCGGTTGCTGAACTCATCGAGCTGGAGCTTCTTGGTCTCGAGGGAGCCGACAAAGTCTGTTCCGAAGAGCAGCTTCACTTTGTATTTTTTTGCCAGCTGCATCATGTTGTCCAGCCCATCGGCGGCCAGTCGCTGACGCTTTTTCTGTGCCAGCGAGAAGCTGTCGGGCGCGGGAGCAAGAAAGAATCCAGTCTGGACCGACATGAATGCACCCTTCTGGGCAGCCAGTTTCATGGTATCTTCAGTGACCAGGTTGGCATGCTCGATACTCATGGCCCCGGCTTCCAGGGCCTCACGAATCGACCGATCCGTGTAGGCATGAACCGCGAGATAGGTATTCCATCTTTTAGCTTCATTCGCAGAGGCCTTCACTTCCTCGAACGAGTACTCCGCGACATCGAGCGGATCACGCAACCCGCTTACCGCGCCGCCAACGAACATCTTGAGAAAGTGCGCGCCCCGTCGCATCTGGTCCCGGCTGGCCGTGAGCACCTCGGGGACGCCATCGGCAAACACGCTGATGCCAAGGCGCTCAAGAGGCGTTTCAGCTGGCCCACCCAACTGTCTCGGAAGTTCATTCACTGTACGATAATCGCCGTGACCGGAGGTCATGCCTATGGCCGCGCCACTTGCATAGATCCGGGGGCCGGGGTGAAACCCCTGGTCGATGGCTTTTTTTATACCAAACACGGCACCGCCCGTGTCTCGCACCGATGTAAACCCTCGCATCAGCGTATTTCTGGCTTCAACCAGTGCCAGAGCGGCATGGTAGTCCGGCGGCGAGTCGACAAACTCGTAGGGACCCACGTTCCACTGCAAGTGAACATGGGCATCGATGAATCCCGGTGTAAGCGTTCTGCCGCCGCCATCAATGACGGTCGCATCGTCTGGTGCGAGTGCGGATCCGCCGATTCTGGCAATCCTGTTGCCCTCTATCAGCACACTCCTATCGGGTATGAGCTTTTCACGCTTTCCATCAAAGATGTTTACGTTGTTGATGACTATCCTGCTACCGGCCCCGTCTGCTCTCGCGATGAGTGAGGTGAGTAAAAATACGCCCGTCAGGAAAACACATGCAAGCTTGTACCATTGGGTCATTCCAGGTTCCTCTGAACTTGAGTAGCCGGCTAAAGGCCGGCGCAAATCGACGGGTGTGAAAAGAAACATGCGCAGCAGCTCGAGCGGTCTAACGCGGAAGTACAAGTTAGCATAGACCAACAGCCTTTCAGTCGAAAAGAGACGATCCGGTCGACGAAACATCAAGACGGGTCGTTGCCGCTTTCACAGCAGGTAGATACGTTCGTCCAGCCCATCTCGTCGCTGAGGAAATCGAAACAATGAAAGATCTATTTTGCTCACAAGTTCAGGAACAAGCGCCACAACAAACAGGCGGTGGTAGAGCCCGATAAGCACCCCACCTATCCCGCCACTGGCACACGACTATCGGCAGATCTTTGGCCTGACCACGGTCAAGTCAATGCCCCGATACACCCCGTGCGATTCTGACACCCACGCCAGAGCCCGAGATCTGCCCACTATCCGTTGCCAGAACACTATAGCGTCTTCAACACCTTGAAGTTCCGTTCCACGGAGAGCTTGGACGTACAAGGCAAGGAACATTGGCTACAGCAGCCAACTCACTAAGCTGGTATCGGCTGAGTGGCAGATTCTGCGATCATGGTCAATACTTCCCCATAGGCCAGCATGGAACCAAAGAGGGCGGGCGAAGTGCTAACGCCCCTCCATTTCCGACCGAGCCACGCGGCGTCTGCATCCAAGTTTTTGTCTGAATATCAACAGCATGGGAGCAGTTGCCCGCAACAGGAAAATGATACAAAACATCATGGAGATAGCCCGTGACAGCAAATAATCACAGAGCCAGACGAGTTGGGCTGGCATTCCCCGCACTTGTTTTCGCAGTAATGGCGATTATCGCGCCGCAAGCGCTGCCCGCCAATAGCGACCAATTGACGGTTACCGTCGTATCATCTGCCGCAGACCAGGTCTCGGGCGGCGACGCCCGCATCCAGGTTGGGACGCGGGGCAATGCCGGCCAGGCACAGATCTCCGTGCTGGTAAACGGCGAAAACCAGAGCGATCATTTCTCCGTGATCGACGAGCGGACTCTCTCTGGCGTCATTGACAACCTGCTCGTGGGATCCAATACGATTGAGGTGTTCCAGCAGCGCTCAAAGGGTAAAAAACAACCTGGCAACAGTTTGAGCAGCGCCAGCATCGAGTTGATCAACTTTCCCATCTCCGGGCCGATCTTTTCCGGGGAGCACCAGAAAGCCTTCGTGTGCACCGTGCAGAATCACGGCCTGGGCCAGCCTGTCCCGGACTCCGTGACGAACCCTGCGACAGATCCCGGCTGGCCGGTCTACGATACCGCAGGCAACCTCATCGGCCGCTCCACCACCTGTCAGGTCGACCCCCTGGTGGTCTATATGTACCGCACCACCGGCGGTACCTGGGCGTCCTATACGCCAGGGGAGAGGCCCGCAGACCTGGCGACGACAACCACCATAGACGGTCGTCAAGTGGACTACATCGTGCGCTGGGAGCGCGGCGTCATCAATCGGTTCATCTACTCCATGGCGGTGCTGGACAGCGAGCCGACGTCAGATTACGCGCCGCGACCCGACGACTGGAACGGCCGCCTGCTCTACTACTTCCAGGGCGGAGTCGCCATAGGACACACCCAGGGGAGCCCCTCAGGCAGTCGAATGCTTTACCATGACGCGCTGAAGCTCGGTTATGGGGTCATCTATTCCACCGGCACAAAGACCGGCACCCACTACGACCTGGAGTTAGGTGCAGAAACCGCACTGATGACCAAGGAGCGATTTATAGAGGCTTACGGTGCACCCCTATACACCGTCAGTGTGGGTGGTTCAGGCGGTGGTATCCAGCAATACATCTACGGCCAGAACCTGGGTACCAGGCTGATCGACGCCGCAATACCCCAATACTCATACCCCGACATGGTGACTCAGACAATCCATATCGGCGACTGTGAACTCCTCGAGTATTACATGGATCTTGACAGCCTGACGAACCCGGCAAGTCTCTGGTCAACCTGGTCCAACCGCTCCTGGCTGATAGGCTTGAATGCGTCGGACTACCTAGACAATGACTACACACAGAGCCCGGGCACGGACGAATGCGTGGCCGCCTGGCGCGGGCTGTCACCCCTGGTGTTGAATCCGAATTACGGCTACGAGAATGGCATCGAGACCATCAACCCCATCACGGATGTCCTGTCGATCCAATGGACCCACTGGGAGGACGCGGTGAATATCTACGGGCGGGGCGCGGACGGGTTCGCGCGCTCCACCTGGGACAACGTCGGTGTGCAGTATGGACTGCAGTCTATGCTCGCCGGGCACATCACAACCGAGGAATTCCTGCGCGTCAATGCCTTCATCGGCGGCTGGAAAGACCAGTCAGAGATGGCTCAGGAGACCTGCCCCTACTACCCCGTACCGGGGTGTTTCGAGGGGCTGGATATCCCGGATAAGTGGGATCCCTGGTCAATTCGCAACATGGTGCTCGGGGACGGATTTACGCCTGCGCCGCGCACCGTCGGCTCCCTCGAGGCGATGCAAGCGGCTTACCGACAGGGCCATGTCTTCGTGGGCAACATCGACATCCCCATCATCGACTGGCGCCACTATCTGGAGGAGGTCCTGGACATGCATAACACGCACCAGTCGTTCGCCTCACGCCAGCGCATGCTCAATCACGATGGCGACGCGTCCAACCAGGTGATCTGGTTTACGGATGCCCGCGGGGTCAGCGAGAGTGAGCTCTTTGACCAGACCCCTGAAGCGTTGGCAGTCATGGATGAGTGGATGCAGAACATCCGCCAACACCCCAACCGCAGTGTAGCCAAGAACAAGCCGGCATTGGCGGTGGACCGCTGTTTTGACGCCCAGGGCGAGGAAATCGCCGCCGGGCAAGGTGTCTGGGATGGCATCCTGGACGACGGTGCCGCCGGCAGTTGCACGGACCAGTTCCCGATCTATGCCACCTCGAGGATCATCGCCGGCAACGGCATTGAGGGCGGCGTCTTCAAGTGCGCCCTGCAAAGCGTCGACGAGGCGATCGCCGCCGGCGTCTACGGCCAGTGGAATCCAGATCCTGCAGAAACCGAAATGCTGAAGGCGATTTTCCCGGACGGCGTCTGCGACTATTCCAGACCGGATGTGGGCCTGCCATGAGATAAGGTCCGCATTACTACTCTCGATCGGGCGCCTGCGCGCGCCCACGAGCCATCGCGGATACCATTGTACTCAGCGTCAGACTTTATATTCGGGGTTTGGAATGGCTTACGACAACGGCCAGGCTGCTCTACCTTCGCCCCCCGATTACGATGACCCCGACTACGGTCACTCGTCACCCGTTCCCACTGCACCACTGTGGCGCGGTAACCCTTATTGATCCCTTTCCCCAGCCGCAAGAACACTCGATGGCTCGACCACCGGTTTCAGCGGCGGGTGGGTATCCTTGCCGTAGGCTTTAAGGACTTTTTTGACATACTGCTGCGTTTCCCTATAGGGCGGTATGCCCAGATACTTCTCTACCGCTCGCTCGCCAGCGTTGTAGCCCGCCAGTGACAGGGGAAGGTCACCATCAAAGAATGAAAGCAGCCAACGCAGATAGGCCATGCCACCGTGCAAATTCTGCACCGGATCGCTTCTGTCGCGCACACCAAAACGCGCCGCAGTCGAGGGTATCAACTGCATCAGGCCGAGGGCGTTCTTGTGCGAGCGGGCTTTCGGGTCGAAGTTCGACTCTGTCTGGATAATGGCCAGAATCAGATCCGGATCCAGGCCGTAATCCGGCGCCAGTCGCTGCACCCAGGCGGCAACGCGCTGTTTGTCAGCCGATACGTCGCCGGAGCGCTCATCACCCGACCCGAAGATTGCTGGAATCGCGTACGCGTCATAGCGACTTTCATAAGTACAGCGTGGTTCCCTTCTGACAACCGGTTCCCCGACGTAGGCGAGAAACCTCCGTGCTTTGAGGTCACCATTGGCGGCGGCCACCTCCAGCCAGGCTGCGGCGAGATCCGTATCGCGGGGCGCGCCGAGCCCATTGGCGTACATCCACGCGAGCCGCCGCTGGGCGGGCAAATACCCGAGCCTGGCAGCCGCGCAGTAGAGCTGTCGGGCGCGGCCGTAGTCCCGGCGATAACCGATCGCCTGCTCGTAGTGACTTGCGAGCCTGGTAATCTCTTTGGGGTCCGGGTCAGTCAGCAGCGCCTGCCAGTCGAGGATCGGCGAGGGACTCTGGCCCTGGACGCTGAGTGCCAGCAACAACAGCAGCGTGGACAGCAGTATGCGGGATGCGTGGCGGAAGCTGCGAGATCGGGGGACGATCATCTGGGGAAAAACTCGATCGGAATCCTTGTGGTCACCACAGGAACGCCTGGCCGGTTACCGAAATCGATCTGCCTGACAAGGGCCAGCAGGTCCCTTTCCAGGGTGGGTGAGCCCAGGTCACTGTCGATCACCCTGCAGTGGGTCACCTTTCCAGAAGAGTCGATGGTGATGGTCAACAACAATGTTCCATGCAGTTCCGGGTCAACGCGTAACTCGCGATTATACAGGGTATAGATGCTTCCCTTGTTCCGGTCCAATACCTCCTGGATTTCCCACCGGGTTCGCACCGGTCCCGAAAGCCCTGGCCGGCCAGCCTGCCTGACCGACGCGCTGGCAGTGCCCCGGTCCACTCCATCGCCACCCTCAAGAGCCGGTGAAACACCACGACCCAGAATCGCCAGCGGCGACAGGTCGGGTATCCCGCCGCCGCTGCCCCGCGTTACATCCTCGGTAAGTATCGAGGGATTACGCACGGGCCCGGTCTCGGCCGCTTGTGGGACCACGCCCACTCCCTCTGCTGCCGCCGCCGAGGGGTCCCACATTTTCAGGCGGGAGAGGGCGCCATCGAGCGCCTGCACGCGATCCGCAGGCGACGCCGATTGTGTCGACCCGCCTGCCTCTGCGGCGGCATTCCCCGACGGCGGGCGCTCCTGCTGCGCCGCGGACGCCGACACCTCTGCCTCGGTACCGGAGAACTTTTTCCTGGTCTCCGGAGGTGGTGCCAGGGGCTGCGGGAGCAGACGCACCAGGCGCGGCGGCCCCTCACTCTCCATTGTCTCCTCGGGTATGGGGATCCGGATGTGGGGCATGATCGCCCCCAGCAAAAGAGTGATCGTCAGGGTCTGTGCCAGGATCCAGCGAAATCGACGGTCCTCCTGCGTCGGGAACCAGGGAAGGGTTGTCGCCGTAGCACTGGCGGCCATGGGATTATCCGCTGCCCGCCGGCCGCTGCAGGACAGAGAGCGCGATGTTGCCATAACCGGCGCGGGTACAGGCCTGCATCACCCGGTTGAGCAGGTCGAAGTGAATCGACCGATCTCCCCTGATCGTCAACTCGCCGCGGGAGCGCCCCTCTTCAGTCACGGTCGCGCGCGCGGCGAGGGCAGTCACCAGTGGTGTGATCTCAGCTGGCTCCGCGCCCGAATCGGGATCGAATGTCACAAGCAGTTCTCCCTCGAGCAGAATGCCGTCCCGCGTAATGGTGACGACCGGCGTGTCCCGAGGAAGTTCAGCCGCCAGGGATTCCGGCAACTCTACCAGCATGCCGTCGTTGCCCGGGGCAGGACCAGTCGAATGCACCAGAAAGAAAAGGACCAGAATGGTGAAGACGTCCATCAGGGCGATCAGGTTGAGCGTCGGCCAGCGACGCAATTTCTCCTGTCGCTGGCGCCGCCACTTGAGCCGCTCCACTCCTCTGGGAATCCGGGTCATGAGCCAGCATCCTGCCCCGGCAATACGGCCGGCAGGCCACCCAGTGCGATTGAGGGAAACAGCGGCACACCCGCGGCTCCGGGCTCGACGTCTCGCATATTGACCCGCACGGCATCCAGCACCTGGACGAGGAAATCGTAGCGAATCTGGGGTTCCAGCAGCACGGTGGCCTGCGCGCTTTGCGGGTATTGTTCTTTCAGCCGGACCGCCAGCGCAGCCAGCGAGCCCACCTCGCTCCCGTCACCCGACCTGGAAAAGAACACCGGCGCTTCCAGGTCGTGATAAGTCACCTCGATCACCTCCTCGCGTACCACCACCCGCAACTGCAGTGGATCGACCCCTGTAGGGTCGCTTTCTGCCAGGCCGGCAGCCTGCAGCTCGATAATCGTCGTCCGGGAAAATACGGCGGTCACCAGCAGGAATGGCACCAGTATCACCATCAGGCTGAGAAACGCGGTAACGTCAACGGACTGTGTTTCCCGCCGTGCCGTCCGCTGCCAGCGGGGTCTCATATACTCTCCCTGCTCACTTCCGCTGGCCCCGCGATCAGGTTGGAGAGTCTGACCGTCACCATTTCCAGGGTATCGACCAGCTCGGTAGTCTTGGTCTGCATGACGGCGTGGATCAACAGCAGGGGAATCGCCACCATGAGCCCGAAGGCAGTGGTGTTCATGGCTATCGAGATACTGCCGGAGAGCAGGTCTGCCTTGTCTGCCGGCGCCGCTGTGGAGACGTTGGAAAATGCATCCGTCAGACCGATGATCGTTCCGAGCAAGCCCAGCATGGTCGCAATATTGGCTAGCGTAGCCAGATAATGCGTGCGCTTTTCGAGCCGTGGCAACACCTCCAGCAGCCCCTCCTCCATGGCCATCTGGATGGCCTCGGGGCTGCCCTTGCGTTCCGCCCGGTTCAGGCCGTAACCGAGAATTCTGCTCACGGCGGCGTCTGAACCCATCACCAGCTGCAGCGCCGCATCGTAACGGCCACCTTCCAACAGCGGCAGAACCCGGTTCCAGATGCTCCGGTTGCGGCGGCGTACGAAGCTGAGATACAGGTAACGCTCGATGGCGATGGCGGTTCCGATCGCGAGCACCAGCAGAATGGGATACATGAAGGGACCGCCCGACTGAAAAAAACTCAGCGCCGAGTAGAGAATATTGCCCATACGGACCTCCTACTGTCCTTTGGCCGGGGCTGGCCGGATCGGGATCGCCACTGAATCCGGACTGCCGACGCTGTAGCCCTGACGGTACAGTTCCAGTTCACGCAAAAACAGGTCCCGTTCAAGCGGCTCCGCGTCCTGCCCGATATCACGGTCCAGCACGTCGCTGGGCAGCGGTTTACCGACCCGCTTCCACGGCGCTATATAGATCGTACGAGGCAATCGCTGGTCGCCCTTGATGACTATCGGTTCCTGCTCCAGTTGCTGTTGTCCCGACGCCGCCAATGACCCGAGTAGCGCAGTAACCAGCAGCAAACCGCGCAGGATTACCGCCCCCGGGCTTGGGGCCCGCAATCGGGCGCTAACGACCATTTTGCAGATCATCGAGACGCTGCGCACTCTTCGCGACCCAGGGATCGCCGACCGCGCTTCGGGCCCTGGACGCATTGGCCGAGTATACGGCGATCGCCCGCTCTTCGAAGAGATGCGCCTGATTGGCCAGCAACGCATCATATTCTGATAACTCCTCCGTCGTCAGGTCGACTGGACGGTCGGAATTCAGGATAGCACGGCCCAGTTCTTCATACAGTGACGCGATATGATGGGTCGCCTGTGAGGTAACCGCCGGGATACCGAAGTCGATACCCCGCTCCAACGCCGCAACGGCCTGGTTCATCGCCTCAACCTTACGCTCCAGATGCTCCTCCAGAGGCTGGACCAGCCGGATGCGACGGAAGTCGCTCATCCGGTTTTCCGCTACATCCAGGGCCGCATTCGCCGCAATGGTATGCGTCCCGGGCGTACCCGCTAACCGGTCGCGCCTGATGATCTCCTCACGCCAGCGATCCGCGGTGCGGGAATCACCGCTCGTCGACGCCGCGATTGCAAGCTGCTGCATCACGCTGATCGCCACATCGGCGGGCTCTGGAAATCGTTCAACATACTGTTCCCGAGCAGCCATGGCCCGCCCCTGCGCGCCAGCCTTCTCAAACAGCTCCGCCGCCTGCAACAACGCTTCCCGCTGCACGGTGACATCCAGACCGGTATCCTGGGCGACCCGCCGATAGGCTTCCGCCGCTCGGGTATCCTCACCCATGCGGCTGTAGGCATAGGCCAGCTTAAGGCTCGCCTGGGACTGCAATGGACCTGAAGGAAAGCTGTCCCGGTAGCGCTCGAACGAGCTGACAGCCTCCACCCAGGACTCCTGGGCAAGCAGCGCCACCCCCTCGTCATACAGCGCCCTGGCCCGCACGGTGCCCTCGGGCGCAACCTGCGCGGCCTGCCGGTACAGCCGCACTGCCTCTTCGGCCTGGCCGGCATTGAGTGCGGCTGTCGCCTGTTCCCATGTGGCCACGGCGAGCCCCTCCTGCAGCGCCGTGTGTCGTTGGTCGCTCGTGTCGGCGAACTCCAGTGCCTTGCGGTAAGCATCGGCCGCTGCCGTGTAATCACCCATCTGGTAAAGTGCCTGCGCATCCAGCGACCAACCCACCTGTCTGAATTCGACCGCTACAGCCCTGTCCGTCACCGCAGACCGCAAACCAAGTGCCGCCGCCCGATCGAGGGCCTGCTGTTGCAGCAGATCATTGCCGACCCTGGCGAGCACGCCCGGCGCCATCGGGTGTTCCGGGTAGTGGTCCAGGAAACGCTCTCCCACAGCAATGTATCGCGCCGTCACGTTCAGCTTTTCGTCCCCTCCAGCCTCTTCGCGGGCACGGTCGACTGCCCTCAATGCGCCCAGGGCAGCGTCCTGTGCCAGTGGGTATTCCTCTGGCAACCAGGCTATTCGCTCGTACTCCGCCAGGGCCTGCAGATACCGGTTTTCACGATAGAGTAAGTGCGCCAGATCCAGGTGTACCTGAACGGCCGCCGGCTCTTCCCCGAACCAGCGCAGATACTCCCGATACCATTTTTCTGCCTCGTGTCCTGCAGCAATATCGCCTTCGGCTGCCTGCTCACTGGCGTGGCCGGCGAGAGCCTGCAAGCTGGACTGCAGCGAACGGACCACTTCCGGTGCGTCGGCCGGTGCGTGATGCTGCCAGAAATCACCGTCCATGGCATAGGTCTCGACAAACTGGCGCCGAACGGCCAGTGCCGGTTCTTCGAAACCCGCCGCCTCATACAGCTCAATTGCTCTGACCAGAAGCAAGGGCGCCTGGACCGCCGTGGGATCCCGCGATGCCAGCGATTGCCAGGTAGCGGCGGCCGCCGATATACGTCCCTGCTCCACATACCAGTCAGCCAGGCCCAGATAAACCTCGCTCGCATAGTCGGGCGTGCCATGCTCCCTGAAATAGGCATCAATGGCATCGACCCCTCCCAATCGTGCGAAACAACTGCCGGTCAATTGCACTACCTCTGTCACCTGCTCCGCGGTGGCCAACGCAAACTTCGTCGTACCCGGCTGCACGATTGCATTCGGACCGATCCTGCGGTCCAGGAAGGAAAGCCACGGAGACAGCGCCTCCCGATAGCGCTCTGCCCGGAACAGGCTCCAGCCGAGCTTGTATAGCGATTGCTCGTAGGCAGGGGTGGCATTACCGAGAGCGATGATCGACTGGTAGGCCCGGGCTGCCTCCGCGTAGTCGCCCTGCATGAAAAGCAACTCGGCCCGACGGAAGAGATTGTCGGCGTACAGTCCGGCCTCTCCGGCTGGACCTTGCTCCACCAGCTCCTGGATGGCCACCAACGCCTGCCGGGAGTTACCGGTGGCCTGGTACGCCCGGGAGAGCTGATAGAGGATTTCGGCGTTGTCGGGGCCGGTCGGGTTGCGCATCAAAAGCGCCCGATACAGGTCGATGGCCTCGAGATAGGCGCGCTGCGCCTGCTGATTCACCGCGTTTGCCGCAGCTTCTTCCGGGCGTTCCGCCAGGGTCAGTTCAGTGGCCTGCTCGATCAGCAGGTCCGCCAGCCGCCGGCTGATCCGGTCCCGCTCGGCACTCTGCGGGTAGCGCTCGAGATAGTCGCGGTAAGCGGCAATCGCCCTGGCTCTCGACGCCAGGGCCTGCTCTCCTACTGCGACTGATTCGGCGGGGGGCGGCTGAGTGGGTGGGGAGTGGCCCT
>JARRPM010000077.1:13008-27885 GCA_037382865.1 Halioglobus sp.
GCCCTGATCGGGGACGCTACTGCACCCCACCGCCAGCAGGCAGGCCACCGGCGCTGCTGCCCGCAGCAGCTCACTGAGCACTGCTCTGGTCATAGATCTTCGCCAACTCCAGCGTTGCCTCCTGCAACAGCTCCTCCACCAGGGTCCGGCGCTGTTCCAGTTTTTCGAGCGCGAGCGCCCGGGTGTATTTCTCGTGGAGCGCTATAGCCGAGGCTATACGATCCTGCAGAGCGGCGATCCGGATCCTCAGGGCACTGATACGAGCCTCAACTGCGCTGTCCCCTTGATCGGCGATTATCGACTGATCGAATGTCGAGAGCCGCTGGTCAGTGCTCTCCAGCATGGCTGCCAGATCGCGCAGGCCCGTGCCGACGGGGACCTCCCCGGCGTCGAAGCCGCGCTGTTCCCTCGGCAACGGCAACAGGTGGAGAAGTTTTTCCTCATAACGCTGTTCCGGCCTCGATGCAGTCCTCTTCACTGCATCGGGATACGCATAGTCATCGATCGGTTCCTGACCAGGTCGCCGGAAGAACTCACCGGATTTGGGCAGCCATAGCACTTCTGAGTGCGGCAACCCCCTGATTTCAGGGTCCGGCGGCTCCCTGATGAAATCTGCCGCCGGGGGCAGACCCGAAAAATCCGACTGCGGCATACCACTGAACGTGGATTGCGGCAGTGGTTTCACCGCCCGCCGGTCCGGCGCCATTACTTCTGGCAGTTGTGGTATCGCATCGGATCGCTGCCCTTCCCCGCCATCACCCGGGACCGGCACCATCTGCCGGACTACAACCGATGGCTCGTCGCCCGTTTCCGCAACGGAACGGGGCGACGACGCTGGCTGGCGATCCTGGTCGACCGCCTCCGATGCCACTGGATCCTGAATCGTGGGCGGGTGACCGACTGCTGCGCCGGTAATTGGCTTCGCAACCTGCTCCGTCAGAGTATCGATCTGTCGCAGACTCCTCTCGATAGCACTCAGCAACGAGCGCAACTCACCGTAATTCTGCGCCGTCTCCTCGAATTCTCTGCTGGCGAGCAATGGGGCCAGATAGCGCAGGGAGGCTTGCGCGTCATCCGGGTTTTCAGCTGTCGCCGGCTCTATGTCCTGCCCCTGTTGCAGGAGCTGCGACATGGTGCCATCGGACAGCACAGCCCGTCGGGCGTCCAGCACGGATTTCAGCTGGCTGCGATAGGTCGCGATCGCGGCGCGATAATCGTCACTGGCTGCAGGCAGCGCGTCGAGTTCCGCATACAGGGCAGGGATCACCAGAAGCGTTTCCAGCACCGCCGGGTCATCGGCTGACTGCTCGCGCAGCTCCAGCCAGGACGCCAGGGCCGATTCCCGGCGGCCCTGCTGGTAGTCGATCCAGCCAAGCGCCAGAAGCGCGCGGCTCGAAAAGGGGCTGTCGTGCCCGATCGCCTGCAGGCGCCGCCGTGCCCTCCCATAATCATCCAGCCTGGCGTAGACATAGCCCAGCGAGAGGCGGGCCTTGTCACGCAGTGCTCTCAGCTCATCCGTGGGAGCGGGCTCCGCCACCGCCTGCTGCAGAGCATCCACAGCCTGCTGATAGTCGCCTGCCCTGATGAGGGCGATACCGCGGTTATAATGTCCGTAGCCTGCCGCATTGGTCTCCCCGTGCCACTCCGCCAGTGCCTGTGCTGCCTCCCGGTTCCGGTCCAGCGACATCAACACGTTGGCCTGCAACAGCTGAATCTCACCGGCGGCAGGTCCGGTCGGATCACCCTTGACGTTGGAGAGTACCTCCGCGGCGGCCAGGACGTAACCGCGCTCGTACAGTGCGCTGGCAAGTTCATACCAGAGCGCGTTGCGCACCGGCGGAGGAACCTGGTCTCCGAGTATGGCATGAAGCTCGAACCCCGCCTCCAGCTGCAAACCATAAGCAAGTTTCAACCGCGCCAGTAACAACCGGGCCGCGTCGTCCTCCGGCGAGAGGAGACCCTGTTCCTGGGCCAGTTGCAGGCGACTGATGGCGGCGAGATGATCCTGTTGTGTTGCGTAAAAACGCGCCTCACCCTCAAGCAATTCGGCGACGCGAGAGCTCTCTGGCGCGCCGGGCGCTGCCACGGCATCGGGCGGCACGCTGCACACTGCGACCAATGCGCCCATCAGGATGGCTGCTCCCGGCACTCTGCGGAATTTTCCTGTATCTACGGCCACTGGCGAATGGTCAGCACGGGTTCCCGCCCGTCCTGCCTCGAGCTCAGCTGAAGTTCCAGAAAGGCCCTGCCCGGCTTCTTATCAAATGTGGCACCGCTGGAGGCGCTGAGGGTCTCGCCATCGATGCCAGCGCTGCTGACAGTAGCCTCCACCCGGTACTCCCCGTCGGCTAGCGCCCCGGTATAGAGTCGGTGAGCACCGCCTCTCATCAGGGCCTGGCTCTCCCCCGGACTATACAAGTGATCACCAAGCACCTCGCCATCCAGCCGCATGGTGATACGCGACAGCGAGATAGAAGCCTGGTCGGCAACCGTCACCATGACGACCACCTGGCGGGCGACGGGGTAGATTGAAAGGTCCTGGAGCGCCAGGATTTCCTGATTGACGGCCAGGATCTCGGACTTGATGGCCTGCATTTCGCGATCGAGTTCGACGAACAGCCGCTGTGCTTCCCTCGGCTCGTCGGCTGCCAGCGATCCGCTTAAAGCGGTCATGAGGAACACCACAGCGGAGACTGCAATCCGCCTTTTAGCGCTCAGTCCGTTCTGCCCGGGACAATACCTGGTCACCATCATACAGAGTATAGTCACTTGCAGACCGTCGCGTTGACAAGTGTTTCTGATGCCAGGCGAAATTCCCGGCGAGTAATGCGCCCGGGGACGGCGTCGCCCCCCTACTCAACCACTATGCGCCCTTTGGCCCGGCTCGTCGCCCTTGATGTCATAAACACATCGGCTTCGGAGCACTCAGCCTTCCTAAAGGAACTCGATCCTGGCCTTGAGCTCCGCCGGGTCGAGCGAACTGTCCGCGGCCACCCCATCTCCAACTTTGCCGGTGATGACCGCCTTCCCCGCTATGGGCGCGAGCCGGTCGATGCGAAAACGACCGGGCGTCCCTCTTATGAAACAATCCTCGTCAAAATGAACTGCGTTGCGGTCGTCGACTTCGTCGGAGATCACGCTGTCGAAACCCACCAGGGCCGCGATGTCGCCCATTGAGTCGAGGTCGAGGGCCTCGATGGTCTGGCTCTCCCCGTCTATCAGAAAAGCTCTCATGGGCTACCACCTCTCATTGCCCTTCACCCTGCTTGAGTTCTTCTATTTTCTCTCGCAATCCCTCGGCCTCCGCGGTCAGCGTCGAATAGAGCCGGATGTCGCCATTACGCTGCGCCTGGAACGCACGGGTCAGCAGATCCTCGTGCTCTTTCTGAAATTGCTTCAGGGGAGACCTGGTGAACAGTCCGAACATCTTGCATTACCTCGCTATCAAGAAATCGTAAATGTACTCCCTGAGATACGCGGCAGGTCCTCCCCGGGATCAGCCCGGAGCGGTGGTTTTACGCCCCTGCCGCCGCACCGGCACCCTGGCCACGGGGCGCTTGCCGCCGAGGGCATCCCGCTCGATGCATGGGAGCGTCGCTGTTTGGTCTATAGCCCCCTGACAGCGCCGGCGTTTCCCGCATGCCCCCGCCAGGATATGACGCGGCTGCATCCTGTGCGGGCCGGGATATCGGGTATCAGGTGATCGCGCTAACTGGAACGGGGTCTGCAGCCGCCCCGTTCATGAGAAGGCCTGTTCAGGCGGCCGCCTGGGCCGCCGCAGCCTGGGCGTTGAGCTCTGTCACGAGTTCCGGCGCCAGCTTCAGTTGCCGGCCCAGCTCCTCCAGGTAGCTGCGCTCCATAAAATTGCCCTCGTCAATCACCAGTGCGCTGGCGAGGTACATTTCCGAGGCGACTTCGATCGAGTCCGCCGCGGAAGCGACCTCGACAGGATCCAGCGGTTTCTGCAATTCGCGGTCGACCCACTGCAGTACCGACGCCTCGGCGGTGAGGCTGCGCATTCCTTCGTCAATCAATTGCCGCTCACGCTCATCCACATGCCCATCGGACTTCGCCGCGGCGATGATGGCCTTCAACACGGCCGTGGAGTGCTGTTCTGCCACCGGTCCTGTGACCCGATCCAGCGTCTGCGGCTCCGCAGTGGGGGCCATTTGGCCGCCTTGCGCCTGCCAGTTGCCATAGGCTTTGTAGGCCATGACCCCAAGCGCCGCAACACCGCCATATTTAAGCGCCTTGCCGCCCATCTTGCGTCCTTTTTTGGTGCCCAGCAGCAGCCCCAGGGCGCCACCGGCAAGCGCGGCGCCACCGCGACCGGAGATAAAGTCGCTCACACTCCCCCCCGCTGCGCTGTCAGAGTTGCCACCCGGGCTGCCGGTGGGCGCCTGGCCGGCGGCAGATTCCAGGAGTTGGTTGAGCAGGCTTGACATATTCATGGACGGTTCTCCGTGTGCAGGCTTCAGACGAGTATTCGCGAAGGTGAGACCACCGGCGCAGGAAAATGGTTCCAAACGCACCGGCAGATCGCGGCGGGTCGCTGTCCAGATTTGCGGGGTGGTTGCAACAAGGCCCCGCAGTTTATGCGGGCATGCAGATTACATCGGTCATCGCGTCACCGTCACGACAGCGTGTGGGTCTCTGTTCAATGGCGGATAAGTCAGCTTCGCTTATACTCTTTCAAGGGTTTGCTTTCGCTCTCAACGGGCGTTTCGATCTTCGACGCCTGGCCCGGTAAAGGGCCCGCTGCTGGCCGGGAGAATACGTGACACACTCGAAGAGCAATGCGGCGTTCGTGGTCAAGCCAGTGCCCTCCGGCGGTGGCCCGAGCGAGTTTCGGCAGTCTATGGCGCCCCACCCGCTGGTGCACCAGGAACTCCCCCATGACCCGCATTTCGGCATCTACAACCGGCGACTGCGCTCACTCGAATACGGCGCGGTGCCCACGGAAGCGCTCTACTGGCGTTTGCGGCGACAGGTCGGTCTTGCGCATACCGGCGAACTTGCAACCGGGATCCGTGGCCCGGATGCCGAGGCCATGCTCAACCGCGTGTTCACCCGTGACGTGTCGCGGGTGCGTGTCGGGCGGTGCAGCTATCAGCTCGCCTGCTTTGCCGATGGCGGAATGCTCATGGACGGTGTTCTGCTGCGGCTCGCCCCCGACCTCTTCTGGTATGCCCAGGGTGACGGCGAGTTCCCTGTCTGGCTGCGGGCCCACGCAGAGGGCTTCGACGTGGAGGTGTTCGATCCCGGGGTCTGGATCAGCCAGGTCCAGGGGCCGCGGTCGCTGGATGTTCTCGCCCAGGCCGCTGACGACGGTATGCCGGAGCACTTTCGCTACTTCGACCTGACCCGGATACGCATCGGCGGCCAACCGGTGGTGATCAGCCGCACGGGCTTCACCAACGAGCTGGGCTGGGAGTTCTACTTCGGGCCCGATGCCGATGCCGACGTCATCGGGGAACGGATTCTGAAGGCGGGCGAACCCCACGGGATTCACACGATACCGGCCGCAGCGACCAACGCCCGGCGCATCGAGGCCGGACTGCTTTTTTCGGGCACTGATTTTGATGGCGGCGTGACGCCCTTCGCCGCGGGGCTCGGGGCGCTGGTGGACCTGGAAAAGGGCGACTTCATCGGCAGGGCCGCACTCGCCGAGGCGGACAGGAGCCGACTGACCTGGGGGTTGCAATGTGCCGGCGGCGTCGCCCGTCACGGCGATACTCTTTTTCTCGATGGCGAGTCGGCTGGCCGCGTCTGCAGCAGCGCCTGGTCTCCCTTCCTGCGGCGCGGTGTCGCTATCGTGCGCCTGGTCGATCCGGAGTCCGGGCCGGGTACTACAGTGCAAGTGGAGTGCGTCGACGGCCATACCCGCGATGCCGAGATCTGCGAATTGCCGATGTATGACCGTGCCGGTGAAATACCCCGTGGCAGGCGCACCGACATCCCCGCCATCCCGGGCGAGGAATGACGTCGTGGGCCACGCCAGCCTCGCCGGGAATCGTTAGTGGCAGCCAGATGCTGGAGCGTCGGTCGCTGAATCGTGCCCTGAATCCGGGGTTGGCCGCGAGGCCGCCTACCAGCGGTAGCTCCCCGTGACTCCCCACATCCGCGGATTGCCCTGGACGCTCGATGCCGCCAGGTCTGACCCGAAGCCGGGGTCGAAAGCGGTGACCCAGTACTCCTCGTCCCCCGCGTTCTTCACCCACAGGGCCACTTCCCAGCCATCGTCGGCCTGTAGTGCCGCGCGCAGATTCCACAGGCCATAGGCGTCCTGGGCGGACGCCTCGGGATTTTCGAGCTGGAAGTAGATCCTGTCCTGCCAGGCGTAATCGGCGCGCAGGAGCAGTCCGCCGAGATCGCCCAGCGGGACCCGGTACTGCGCCGCGACGCTGGCGGAGTGCTCGGGTGAGCGGGTCAGGACGTTGCCCTTTTCCACGGTCTCCAGCTCGTTATCGCCGAGCTCCGCATCCAGCCAGGCGTAGGTGGCGGTGAGATCGAAACGCTCGCTCGGGGCCAGGAAGAACTCGGCCTCGAACCCGGTAATCTCGGCCTCCCCGGCGTTGTCGACGAACAGCCCCGCCGTGGTCTCGTAAGAGGTGACGAACACCTGCAGGTCCTGGTAGTCCATGTAGAAAGCGGCGATGTTGAGGCGCGCCCGCCGCTGCAGGAACTCGGTCTTGACGCCGATCTCGTAGTTGTCGACCGTCTCCTCGTCGAAGGGGGTCACCGCGGCGGTATAGTTGGTGGCCTGGCCGTTGTAGCCGCCGCTCTTGTAACCCTGGGACCAGGTGGCGTACAGAAAACTGTCATCCGTGGGCGAATACTCGAGGGAGACCCGACCGGAGAAATTGGACCAGGACTCATCATCGCTGGCATCGAAGGTCACGGGCCCCGCCGCCGGATCGGCCGGGTCCGCGGTGAGCAGGCCGAAGCCGAGGGCAAACACGCCGCCGCCGCTGGTGCCCAGGTCGAAGGACTTCTCATCGTAGGAGTAGCGTCCGCCGAGGGTGAGATCCAGCCTGTCGGCCAGGGCCAGGGTGACCTGGCCGAAGGCGGCGTAGCTGTTGGTGTCGGAGCCCTGGTCGTAGAGCACCGCGTCACCCAGGGGGGAGAAGATCTCGTCGCGCTCGACATCCTCCTGCAGGTAGTAGAGACCCGCGGTCCAGACCAGCCCTTCGCCGCTGGAGGTGATGCGCACCTCCTGCGAGAGCTGGTCCGACTCCTCGTCGGCAGCATTGGTCAACAGGGGCTCGATGCCGCTTGCGGGGTCGAAGGCGAGTCCGAACACGTCGTCCAGGAAGCGGTACTCGAGATCCCGGTACCCGGTAATGGCGGTGAGGGTGCCAAACCCGAGGTCCCAATCGAGCTGCGCGGTCGCCGCAGACATCTCGCGGTCGGCAAAACCGTCCACCGCCGCCTCGATCCGCCAGGGGTCCGGGCTGCTGGGCAGAAGTAAGGGCGAGAGAAACCCGATCCCCGTCGACGCCAGCACCACCGAGGGGTCCGCGCCCCAGAAATTGCGGGCCGACGGCCCCTGCAGGTCGTCCTCGCTGTACTCACCGGTGAGCAGCAGGGTCACCGTGTCAGAGGCATCCCACTGCAGGCGCGCCCTGGCGCTTCGGTTGTCCTCGTCGCGCAGTGTGTTGCCGCTGACCGTGTTGTCCGTATCGCCGTCGCGCTCCCGGGTGGCGAAGGCGAGGCGCCCCGCCGCGCGGCTGCCCAGGCTGCCGTTGAGCATCCCCTTCACGCCCCACAGGTCGTAATCCCCGGCGGTCAGCTCCAGTTCCGCGGCGGCCTCGCGGGAAGGCCTGTTGCTGAAAACGCTGAGTGCGCCGCCGGCCACATTGCGCCCGAACAGGGTACCCTGGGGCCCTCGCAGCACCTCGACCCGCTCGATGTCGAACATATCGGCGCGATAGCCCCCGGCGCGACCGGCGTAAACCCCGTCGATGAACACGCCCACCGAGGCGTCGGCGCCGGCGTCACTGACGTTGGAGCCGATACCGCGTATGTAGGGCTGCGGAGTGACCGGATTGTAGGTGGTGACGGTGAAGCCGGGGACCTGGCGGGAGACATCGTCCATGGTCAGCATACTGGCGTTGCGCAGGGTCTCCTCACTCAGCGCGGAGACCGCGATCGGCACGGTCTGCACGTTCTCCTCGCGCTTCTGCGCGGTGACAATCACCTCCTCCAGCATGGCGCTGGCGGGCCAGGGGGAGAGGGCCAGCGCGAGGCCCTGCGCCGCCGCCAGGGGAGCAACCAACTTTCTCGTCATGATCTCGCGTCTCCGCCGGGATGGAAGCCGGGCGCGGTGGCCCGACGCCCGCGCGGAATGATAGCAACCCTGCGCCGAGAAAGCGCGCCGGCGCGGGTAAGGGACACGGACAAAACCGGGCGGGCGCGTTCCGGCGGCACAAGAATCCTCTTGCCCAGCCGCACGCCATCTTGTAGCGTTAGCAGCATTCCAACAGAGCGACAGGAGCCGCGTTCATGGCCAGTGGATTCAACCTGATGAGCTTTATATGGCGCTGGCTGTTTGCCGCCGCCCTGGTATTCGGGACCTACAACCCGACGGATTACTCCTACGTCAGCTGGGTATTCGCGGAGGGCACCGAATTCGGACCTGTTCCTGCGATCGTGGGTATAGGCCTGCTTATCGCCTGGATCGTCTTCCTGCGCGCCACCTTCCTCGCCATGGGCTGGCTCGGCATTATCCTCGACGCCGCCTTCTTCGGTTGTGTCGTCTGGCTGTTCGTGGACCAGGGCTGGCTCTCCCTGGAGGCCGAAAACAGCATGATCTGGGTGATCCTGATCATCCTGTCACTGGTCCTGGCCGTGGGGATGTCCTGGGCGCACATCCGGCGCCGCATGAGCGGCCAGTACTCGGTGGATGACGTCGAGGACGACTGAAACGGGCGGTGACGTCCCCGGCCTGTTCAACCCTTGTCCGGGAACAGTTCCTTGACGTTCGACGAGGCCATGGCCGCCACCTTCTGGGGAACCATCCTGCCCTGTTTGTTCCAGAGGTGGTCATGGTGGATTTCATGCGCACCGAAGCCGCTGACCGCGGTGTTCAGGACCGAAGTGATGCCGCCGCAATCCAGGTTGTCGCAGTAGCGGCGCAGGTCGGTCAGCTGCCGCTGGATCTGGCTGTAGGATAGACATTCCTCCTCGGCGCGCATGATCATCGGATGCCCGGTGCCGGTCACGTTGCTGCCCAGGAGCAGCTCCTCGTGCAGCTTCTCCCCCGGGCGCAGGCCGATAAATTCGATCTCGATATGCTCACCCACGTGGGTATCGTGGGTCATCTCGTAGCCGCTGAGCTTGATCATGCGGCGCGCGAGGTCGACGATACGCACCGGCTCACCCATATCCAGCACGAAAACGTCGCCACCGGTTCCCATGGCACTGGCCTGCAACACCAGCTGGGCCGCCTCGGCGATGCTCATGAAATAGCGCGACACCTCCGGGTGGGTGACGGTCACCGGTCCGCCGTTCTCGATCTGCTCCCGGAACAGCGGCACGACTGACCCGGAGGAGCCCAGCACGTTGCCGAAGCGCACCATGCAGAACCGGGTGCGGGTGTCGGTCTGCGCCAGCCCCTGCAGGATCATCTCCGCGAAACGCTTCGAGGCGCCCATGATGTTGGTGGGGCGCACCGCCTTGTCGGTCGAAACCAGCACAAAGGTCTCGACGCCCGCCTTGCGCGCGGCCTCCGCCGCGTACCATGTCCCGAAGACGTTATTTGCGACGCCCTCTGCGACGTTGTATTCGACCATCGGCACGTGCTTGTAGGCCGCGGCGTGGTACACGGTCTCCACGTGGAAGGTGCGGTAAATGCTCTCCAGGCGGCGCTGGTCCTGCACTGAACCCAGCAGGGCCACCATCTCGATGGAGACGCCGCTGCCCTCCATGACCTCGCGCAGTTCGCGCTCGATGTTGTACAGCGCGTACTCCGAGTTATCCAGCAGAATCAGTTCTCTGGGACTGGAGAGGAGAATCTGGCGGCACAGTTCAGAGCCGATGGAGCCGCCTGCTCCGGTTACCATCACCGTCTTGCCGGTGATGCAGCGATCGATCAGCTCGGGGTGAGGCGGCACCGGCTCGCGCCCGAGAAGATCGTCGAGGTCGATGTCGCGGATCTGGTTGACACTCGCCTGGCCCGCTACCAGTTCGTTGATCTTGGGAACGGTGCGCACATAGACAGGAAGCCCGACAAGGGAATTGATGATCTCCTTGCGCCGCTCCGGCGAGGCCGATGGAATGGCCAGCAGCACCTGGGTAATGTCGTGAGCAGCGATCAACTGTTCCATATCTTCCGGCCGCGCCACCTGCAACCCGTTGATTACGGAGCGCTGCAGTTTCGGGTCGTCGTCGACGAAGACGACCGCCCGGTACTGGTCGCCGTGGTGCAGGGCGGTGAGGAGCTGCCGCCCTGATTCACCCGCGCCATAGATGATCACGTTCTCCGACAGGGAGCGCAGTTTCGCCTGGTAATAGGCCCGAACGCTGAGACGCGTCCCGCCGATGAACAGCAGGGCCAGGCCCCAGTAAATGAACGGCATGGAACGGGGTACGTCCGCGCGGGTGAAAAATACCGCGGCGCCGAGCACCAGGGTGGAGTAACTGACGCCGGTGATGACCGCCCAGATCGCCTGCTGCCCCATGAAGCGGATCACCGCCCGGTAGAGCCCCAGGCGCAGGAAAATGATTGCGCTGGCAAACAGGGTGATGGCGCCGCAGAGGTATTCGAGGGGACCCAGCTGAAAATTCAGGTGACCATAGCGGAACGCGACTGCCGCCCACATGGCAGACGCGACAAACACCATGTCGAGACAAAGAAGGCAGGCCTGTTTGATGTTGCGGGGAAGCTCTACAAGTTTTTCCAGAGCATCGCGCCATGTTCCCACGAGAAGGGAGACGCGGCGCGATACGAAACCGGCCTCACGATTCAGCAAATGTCCTCCCACTCCTGATGGTCATCACGCTCGCTGCCTGTAGTAGTAGTTGTAATGGCAGCGAAGATTACGAAATTTTACGCCAGTTTGCGTATTTTCGCCATCGCCAGCAGCAGCGGAAGATATGCCAAAATTACCAGAAAAACTCGGAACTCCGGCCGGATTTGCACGGCCAGCGCCAGCGGCACCAGCCACAGCGCATGGGTTACCAGCAGCAGCAGATCCACCGCCAGGTGCGAGCGGAAGTGGCGGCTGAGGCGCTGGTAGGCGTGCAACCGGTGGGGTCGCGTAAAGGGCTGGCCGGTGAATATGCGCCACAGCAGGGTCCAGCTGGCATCAGTAATGAACACCGCCAGCAGGATCAGCCAGCAGGCCACGTTGAGCTGACCCTGCACTGCGCCCAGCAGCGCCAGCGCGGCGAGCAGGAAGCCGGTGGGCACGCTGCCGGCATCGCCCATGAACAGGCGGGCGGGGGGCCAGTTCCAGAACAGGAAACCCAGGTGGCTCGCCGCCAGCAGGAGACAGAGCAGCGCGTACTCCGCCCCCGCACCGCCCTGCCAGGCGAGGACGGCGGCAGCGCTGCAGGCGAGAAAGCACTGGGTCGCGGCGAAGCCATCGATACCGTCCATGAAGTTGTAGAGATTGAGCGCCCACAGCAGGCACAGGGCAGCGACCGCCACAAGCACCCCCTTCTGCAACGCAGACGCCGCCAGTGGCGCCAGCAGCTCGGCAGCCACCAGCAGACAACAGAGGGCATACAGGGCGAGGCGGTATTTCACCGACAGCCCTCTCAGGTCGTCCACTGCGCCTATCAGCATGAGGATGAAGGCGGCCGCGGCGAGAACGAGATAGGCGTGCGGCCAGGGGCCATGCCCGGGAACGGCGAACAGCATCCCGAGCAGAAAGGCGGTGATCAATGCCGCCCCGCCCCCGTGGGGCGTGGGCTGCCGGTGCGAACTGCGCTCGCCCGGCAGGGCGAGGATACGCCAGCGCCGGGCGAGCGTAAGGTAGAGACCGCACAGGAGCACCGAGAGGACCAGGGTCGACGCCAGCGCGATCACGGTTGCCACTTCCCGCCGTCCCCTGTCTGCCCGCCGAGTGATGCCTCCAGGGTGACTCTCGGGCGCCACCCGGTAGCCGCCAGCAGGGCCCGGTTGCTGTACAGTTCGGTGCCGAACAGCTTGTCCCAGGTGGGTTCCCCAGGGTGCCGGCGGACCCGGTCGAGCAGGGAGGCGCCGAGGCGCCAGGCCCAGGCCGGCAGCCAGGCGGTCCCGACGCCCCGGCCCATACCGCGGCGCAACAGGTCGTGGAGATAGCGGCTGCTGTAGCTCTGGCCATCGCAGACGATCCAGGTGTGCATGCCCCGGGGGGGATGGTCGGCGACGTAGAGGAGCAGGGCCACCAGATCCTCGCACGCGATCATGGAACGGCCGCCCCCGGCCGGCGGCCGCGGCAGACCCAGGCGGACCGCCTTCGCCAGCAATTCGAGGTTGCCCTTCGCGCCGGCGCCATACACCAGCGCCGGACGCAGGATGACCACGGCCATCGCAGAATCCGCAAACGCCTCCCGCAACGCGCTCTCGGCCAGCCACTTGGAGCGGCCGTAGGCATCCCCCGGCGGCAGGCAATCCTGTTCACCGCGCGCGGCATCCCCGGGTGACGGTCCCATCGCCTTGACGCTGCTCAGGAATACGAAGCAGCGCACGCCCGCCACCTCCGCCGCGCGGGCCAGTTTCACCGTCGCCTGGTGATTGACCTGTCGGTAGGCATCGGGCTCAGCCTGCCGGTGAGCGATCCCCGCCAGGTGAAAGACCACCTCCACGCCCTGCAGCAGGTCGGGTTCGAGCTCGCCCGCGGCGAGATCCAGGGCCAGGGTGGGCGTGCCGTCGGGCAGCGGGCTGCCGGATCTGCTGAGGGCTATGACAGTATCGCCGCGGTCTGCCAGCTGCTGGCACAGGTGGCGCCCGATGAATCCGGTGGCGCCGCTTACGAGGCATTTCACGCTATCTGGTCACTGTCACGAAAAAGGGGGCAAAAAGCCCCCTCATGATACGGATGCGTTGGTCTTAATCCAGTGTTATTACGGTCCGGTTCTTCTCCAGGGTGGATTCGCCAATGCCCTTTACCTCGGCCAGCTCCTCCACGCTGGAGAACGGCCCGTAGGCCTCCCGGTAGCGTACGATCTCCTCCGCCCGCGACAGCCCGACACCGTTGAGTGCCGCGGCGAGGGTGGCGGCGTCCGCCACGTTGATGTTCACCGTCGCCGCGGTGGGCGGCGCTTCGTCCCTCGCCTGCAGGGGTGAACTCAAAGCCCCCAGGCCCGCGGCGAGGGCAAGGGCGAGGGCCGCGGCGAAACGGGTGCCGCCGCGGGGCGGCGCCAGCAGGCGCCTGCATGCCCGGGCAAAGCGGGCGGGGGTAAAAATCAGGTCGTTATCGGTCATGATGTGATCTCCATAGTCGACGTGCTGCGTCCGTGCAGGCATCCGTATCGAGGAGGAGTCTAGCAGTGTTTGCACGCGGCGGCGGCCGCCCGCCTGCTTTTGATGTGACGGCGCGCTTATGCCCTGTCCGCGAGTTCGTCGCGAATCCGCTGCAGCGCCGCCAGGGGATCCGGCGCCCCGGTCACGGAACGGCCGATCACGAGATAGTCGGCGCCGCCCGCTATCGCATCCGCCGGGGTCACCACCCGGCGCTGGTCCCCGGCGTCATCGCCGGCCAGCCGGATACCCGGCGTAACCAGGCAGAACGGCGTACCGTGGACGCGGCGCAGCTCCGGCGCCTCCCTGGCGGAACAGACAACCCCGTCGAGACCGCTGTCGTTTACCAGGGCCGCCAGGCGCAACACGCGCTGGTGAGCGCTCTCCGTATAGCCCAGCTCGGCCAGGTCTGCATCGGACAGGCTGGTGAGCACAGTCACCCCGATCAACAGCGGCCGTCGGGTAAATCCCTGCAGGGCCTCGGCAGCGGCCGTCATCATGCGGCGGCCGCCGCCGGCATGGACGTTGACCATCCACACCCCCAGTTCTGCGGCAGCGCGCACCGCGCCGGCCACCGTATTGGGAATATCGTGAAACTTGAGGTCGAGAAAGATTTCGAAGCCCTGCTGCTGCAGCCGCTCCACCAGGGCGGGCCCGCAGCGGGTGAACAGCTCCTTCCCCACCTTGAGGCGGCACAGTTCCGGGGAGAGCCGCGCAGCCAGCTCGAGGGCCGGCGCCGCAGCGGGAAAGTCCAGGGCGACGATGACCGGCGTCGCCGTCACGGCTTCAGCCACCGGAACCGGGGCCGGCCACGCTCGCTTTATCCAGCTCCGAACGAACCCGCGCCAGCTGCCGCCGGGTGGACCCGAGGGAGGCGCGCTGGCGCAGCAGCATATAGGTGGAGGCGAGCAGCCCGAGGAGGCCGCCGAGCACGAGGGCGCCCAGCACCCACAGGGCCACACTGTGCGGCTCGAAGCGGTAGAACAGCAGATCGAGCGGCACGGCGTCGGTGTTCTGCAGGGCGAACAGGATGCTGAATGCGATGGCGGACAGCACGATGACGAGGGTGATGAGATTGCCAATAAACTTCATGGAATGGTCCGGCAACTGGAAAACGGCGCGATCACGGGATCATACCGCCTGTGGTGTACAGGGCAAGCCTACAGCCCCATCTGCAGCCCCTGGTTGACCCGCTCGCGCAGCTCCTTGCCGGGCTTGAAGTGCGGCACGTACTTGCCCGTGAGCTCGACCGCATCGCCGGTCTTGGGGTTGCGGCCGCGGCGCGGCTCCCGGTAGTGAAGCGAGAAACTGCCGAAGCCGCGAATCTCGATCCGCTCGCCGGCCGCCAGGGCCTGGGACATGTGCTCCAGGATTGTCTTCACAGCCAGTTCCACATCCTTGGTGGAGAGCTGCGCCTGCGCTCCTCC
>JARRPM010000078.1:0-19589 GCA_037382865.1 Halioglobus sp.
GTATGGCCTGCCCGTGACCTCCATCCTGTCACCTGATACCTGCTTGAAATGGCCCACTTCGAGGTTTCGGGAGGAGGGCTGCTTTTCACCAAGCGGATATCGGGCCGCGACTGAAAAGCAGCCCTCCTCCCGGAACCGTTCGCAGGAGCGGCCCATCGCAATCCCGCCAACGTGCGCAGAACAAAAAAACGGCAGCCCCCGGCTGCCGCTCGCGTGAGACGTGAACCGGATCGATCAGCCGAAGTTCTTGTTGACGAAATCCCAGTTCACCAGCGCCCAGAATGCCTCCATGTACTTCGGGCGGGCATTGCGGTAGTCGATGTAGTAGGCGTGTTCCCAGACATCGACTGTAAGCAGCGGTGTGACCGACGCATCGGTCAGCGGCGTTTCGGCGTTGCTGGTATTGACGATAGCCACACTGCCGTCGCCCTTCTTGACCAGCCAGGTCCAGCCGGAGCCGAAGTTGCCCACGGCGGACTCGGTAAAAGCCTTCTTGAATTCGTCGAACGAGCCAAAGGCGGCGTCGATGGCGCCGGCCACAGGGCCGGATGCGGCGCCGCCGCCGTTGGGGCTGAGGCAGTGCCAGTAAAACGTGTGATTCCAGACCTGCGCCGCATTGTTGAAAACGCCGCCTGATGAGCTCCTGATGATCTCCTCGAGTGATTTTCCCTCGAATTCGGAGCCGGGCACCAGCCCGTTCAGCTTGTCTACGTAAGTGGCATGGTGCTTGCCGTAGTGGTAATCCAGGGTCTCCGCGGAGATGTGTGGCGCCAGGGCATCCTTTGCATAGGGCAGGGCGGGAAGTTCGAAAGCCATGATTTCCTCCTTTAAAATGTCATTGTCTTTTACTGGACCAGTGCCCTCGGGCAGTCGATATTCCGATCGCATTGGCGTTGCAGGTACGCGAAGATGACGCCGGCACCGGGGTCGCAGCAGCACGATAGTATAGTCGCTTCCACGGCACATCGCCTACCCGGCGTTATCGCCATCGACTACTGTTAGACTACAGGGTGCGCCCTGAGTGCCCGCGAATTTTTCGCAGACAAGGATAGAACTTATGCTGGAATCGATCGTACTCTACCTGGTGATACTGCTGCTCGTGCTGCTGTTCCGGCCGCCACTGGTGACTGGTTCGGTATTATTAGTCGGTGGCCTGTTTCTGTCGACCTTCGTCTCGGGGTGGATGTGGCTGCTGCTATTGCCGACCCTTGCCGTCGTCGCCGTTCTCAATCACGGGGAGTGGCGTCGTGAACGCCTGACCCGCCCGGCCTACCGGGCCCTGCGCAAGGCTCTGCCCCCCCTCAGCGTCACCGAGCAGGAAGCTCTCGACGCGGGCACCACCTGGTGGGAGAAGGACCTGTTCAGCGGTCGGCCCGACTGGGATAGGTTTGCCGGTATCGCGCCACCGATCCTCACCGATAAGGAGCAGCAGTTTCTGGACAACGAGGTAGAGGGGCTCTGCGCGTTGATCGATGACTGGGACGTGCAGCAGCGCCAGGATCTCTCGCCGGAAACCTGGGCCTACCTCCGGGACAAGGGCTTTTTTGGCCTGATCATCCCGGAGGAGTATGGTGGCAGGGACTTCAGCCCCTACGCCCAGAGCCGGGTGATGAGCAAGATCGCCAGCCGTTCGATCACTGCTGCGGTGACCGCCATGGTGCCCAACTCACTCGGTCCGGGTGAGCTGTTGGTAAAATACGGTACCGAGGCACAGAAGAAACGCTGGCTGCCGGGCCTGGCGGACGGCTCGGAGATGCCCTGTTTCGGGCTGACCGGCCCCGAGGTGGGCTCCGATGCCGGAGCGCTTCCCGACAGGGGGATCGTCTGCCGCGGAGACTTCGAGGGCGAGGAAGTCATCGGGCTCAGGCTCACCTTCCGCAAGCGCTGGATCACGCTGGCGCCGGTGGCCACCGTCGTCGGTCTGGCGTTCCAGTTGCGCGATCCCGACGGGCTGCTGGGGGACCCGGAAACGGTCGACTACGGGATCACCTGCGCCCTGCTGCCTGCCGACCATCCCGGTGTCGAAATCGGCCGCCGCCACAATCCCGGTACGCCGTTCATGAACGGCCCGATTGCGGGGGAGGATGTCTTCATCCCGGTGGACTGGATCATCGGCGGCCCCGCCATGGCGGGCAAGGGGTGGCGGATGCTGATCGAATGCCTCGGCGCCGGCCGCGGGGTTTCCCTGCCGGCGCTGGCCACCGCCGCGGGAGAGATGTCTTATCTCACTGTTGGCGCCTACGCGCGCATCCGGCGCCAGTTCAACCTGGAAGTGGGCAAGTTCGAGGGGGTTCAGGCCGCGACGGCAGACATCGCCGCCGGCGCCTACACCCTGGAGGCAATGCGGCAGCTGGTCACCCGGGGCCTGGAATCCGGCCCGCCGTCGGTCCTGACGGCGATGGCGAAATACCATGCGACCGAGCTGATGCGCCGGGTGGTAAACCAGGCAATGGATGTGGTCAGCGGCCGGGCCATCCAGCTCGGCCCGCGCAACTTCCTCGCCTCGATCTATCGCAGCCTGCCCGTGGCGATCACGGTCGAGGGCGCGAACATCCTGACGCGCTCACTGATGATCTTCGGGCAGGGCGCGCTGCGCTGCCATCCCTACCTGCTGGAAGAGATGGAGGCGCTGCAGCAGGAGGATGAGTGGGAGGGCCTCGAGGCCTTCGAACCGCTGCTGCTGCGCCATCTGGGGCACACCGCCAGCAACGCCTCGCGGATGGTGGTCTTCGGCTTGAGCCGCGGCCATTTCAGCCCCGTACCACGGGACACCAGTGATTTCAGTCGTCGCTGGTATCAGCGACTGAACCACCTCAGCGCCGCCCTGGCCACCTGCGCCGATGCCGCACTGGCACTGCTCGGCGGCGACCTGAAGCGCCGCGAACTGCTGTCGGCGCGCCTCGGCGACGTGCACAGCCAGCTGGTTATCGCCTGCAGCATTCTCAAATACCACGGCGCGGCGCCACGCAGCGCCGCCGCTGATACTCACGCCGCGTTCGCCCTGGGCCAGACCCTGCATGCTGCCCAGCAGGCACTGCTGTCGTTCTGCGGCAACCTGCAGCCGCGCTGGCTCGGTGTGCTGCTGCGCTTCGCCTGTTTCCCGCTCGGCCGGCCCTATGCGCCGCCGGATGACAACGCCGTGCGGACCCTGGGCGCGATGATCATGGAGCCCAATCCGGTGCGCAGGGCACTGTCAGAGTTCGTCTGGCTCAGTGACGATCCCGAGGATGCGGTGGGCCGCGTGGAGACGACTTACCAGATGCTGCTCACCGTGGACAAAGCCTGGCAGGCATTTGTCAGCGCCCGCAGCAAGGGGGAAATCGACGGGGACGACCTGGACACGGCCCTGCGCGAGGCGGCGCAGAAGGGCATTATCAGCGAGTCCGATGTCGAGGCGCTACGGCAGTACGACGCCAGGCGCTTCGACTGCCTGCTGACAGACGATTTCGAGCATCTCCGGGCGGATTAGGCTTGTGCCACCTGCAGTGCGGGGCTCGATTCAGCCTGTCTCAGCGGCGGCATCCCGAGTACCTCGCGGTAACCCCGGTGGAAATGGTGCAGAGCGGGCTCATTCCGGCCGAAAATGAGGTGATCGAGGAGGCCGCTCTCAACCGCTCGCTGAGTCGACACCCCCATGGCGTAGTCCTCTTCTTCAATCGTGCTGCGGAAGATCTCCCTTGAGGCTTCCACCGAGATCAGCTCGGTGTCCCTGCGCGCTTCCGGGTCGTAAGCGTTACCGGCATCCACCCGTGGACGCTCTTCCGCAGCCAGGGCCTCGACCACAGCCGGCTTGAGGTAGTGGCTGATGCGGGTGATGGAGCGACCGGCGTTCTCCGGATCCGGGTATATCCTGACCAGGTTGCAGCCGACCCGGCTGATCGTCATCTGGACATTGGGAAACAGGAAATAAACCAGAAGCGCGCCGTCCAGCAGCTGCCACTCATTCTCGGGAAGCGCGCGCATTCCGTCTATCGCGGTCATGGCGGCGACGAACCGGTGGTTGCGCCCGATCGGCTCCCAGGCGAGGACGTCGCCGTGAAACAGGCGGCCCAGGGTATCGCGGTGGAGGCGGGCAAAATGGTAGGTCTCGCCAAAGGTGTCGTTGGCGAGCTTCCAGTTGAGGGGCATGTCGATGGTCGACTCCGCCTGGTAGACGAGATCACCGACCCCCCATTCGTCCAACTCGGCAGCGAGCGAACCCAGCATGTCGGCGAGCCGGAGTTCGCCGCCGGGCTGCGGATGCACCCAGAGCATGCCGCGAAATTCCTCCGCCGGGAGTTCTATGAGTCCGCGCGCCTGCCTGTCGATGGCGCCGAAATCGGCTGATCGGGGAATCCGCAGGAGTTCGCCCTCACCGGAGTAGGTCCACGCGTGAAAGGGGCAGGTGAAACGCAAGGCCGCGCCCCGCCGCTCGCGGGCGACCTGTACCCCGCGGTGGCGGCAGGCGTTGACGAACGCGCGCAGCCGCCCGCCGCTGTCCCGGGTAGCCAGCACCGGCACACCGAAGTCATCTACCGTCAGATAACTGCCGCACGTGGGGAGGTCTGAGCTGAGTCCGATGATCTGCGGGTGGTTCCGAAAAAGCCCGTGCCACTCCTGCGCTGCTATCTCCCGGCTGGTGTAAACCTCGGCCGGGTTCAGCAGCTGTTCCCCCGCATCGATATTGACGCCCATGTCGATCTGTCGGAACAGCTCCGCGAGTATCTCTACCTGTTTGGCGTGCTTCATGGCATGACCCTCTCTGGTGTGCGATTCAGAACGCTAGTCGACCTCGACTGCAAACGTGCCGATGGCATCCTTGTTGCGGAAGTCCCTGTCGTAGCGGTTGCGCGCAGCTGCCAGCAAAACCAGGCCGCTCACCATGCCGACCACCAGCATTCCCCAGAGGGTCGCGGGAAGGCCGAACCGGTCGGAGAGCAACCCGCTGAAGATACCGGCGCCCAGTGCCGCAACCGCCTGGAACAGCGGCAGGAAACTCTGCACCGTCGCCCGGTAGTGGGGCGGGGACTGGTCCAGGCCGGCGGTCACCAGGGTGCCCCAGTTGGCGGCGGCGAAAAACTGGCCCGCGCCATAGGAGATCACGAAGAAAGACCAGGAGAGCCCCTGCATCGAGCCGCCGATCGCGATGCTGTGCAGCACCAGGGGCAGCGCCAGATACCAGAGGCAGACCGTTATGCGGCCCTTGGGATTATTGCGGGATACCCGGTCGCTGAGGTAGCCCCCGAACAGGGCCCCGATGCCGGCGATGATGGTAATCATCCCCACGGCGCTGGCGGCCTCGGCGAGACTGAGCTGGTACTGGCGCACGAAGAAGGTGGGGCCCCACATGCCGCAGGCCATGATGTAGGCGGTGATCGGCAGCTGCGCCAGGTAGATGAGCTGCAGGGTACGGTTGCCGGCAATGAAGCGCAGAGACTCTGCCAGTCCTGGCCTGACGACCGGGGCGCCGTTGTCATCGACCCTGCGGGTTTTGTAGTCCGGCGCGAACAGCATGACGAAGGCCAGCAGGAGACCCGGCAGGGCCAGCACCCCGAAAACCGCGCGCCAGCCGAACTCACTGGCGAGATGTCCCGCCAGTATGATCCCCAGTCCGATACCCAGCGGCTGCGCCATATTGAACAGCCCGACCATGGTGCCGTGCAGGCGCTGGGGATACCAGGCGGCGATGAGGGCGTAGCCTGCGGGGTTGTAACCGGCTTCCCCGGTTCCCACCAGGACCCTGGCCAGCACCAGCCCGCCGTAGGATTTCGCCATACCGGTGCCCCAGGTGGCCAGGCTCCAGAGCGTGGTCATCAACACGATCATGTACTTGCGGCTGAAACGGTCCACCGCTATGCCGCAGGGTACCGCCAGCAATGCCAGGCCCAGGTGGAGCGAGCCCGACAGCAGCCCCAGCTGCGCATCGTTGAGGGCGAATTCCTTCTCGATGGCGGGCAGGACGGCACTCAGGGCGAATCGATCGGCAAAATCGATCAGGTAGATGACCCAGATCACGCCGAACCAGGCGTGGGTTTTCACCGTTGGCCGGGCTGCGCCGACGGCGGCGCGATGCGAATCAGTTGCGGGCGGTGGTGCGATGAGCGGCATCGCCTGCCCCGCGGAGTGTGTCAACACCGTGATATTGCCCATATTCGCTGTCCCTGTTGCCTGAACCCATCGGGCTGTGTGTTATCAGTATATAGCCCGGGCCCGCCTCCACCATGAACAACCCTGCTGCCGGGCTATACAGATATGAATAGCCCGCACGATGGGTCCGGCAATGCCGGCTAGCCGCCCGCACTGCGCGTCTGTTCGAAGAACACGGGCAGGTGTTCGACCAGCCAGTCCCAGACCGCCCGGATCGGCCGGTTGCGTCGCAGTCCCCCGTGCATGGTCAGCCAGAAATCCGGCGAGATAAAACGGTATTCAGGCACTACCCGCTGCAGCGAGGGGGGCTCCAGGGAGAGCGGGTAAAGGTTTAGGGTATTGCCCTGGAGGCAGAGGACCGCTGCCAGCATCGTGTTGCCGCTGCAGCGAAACAGGAACCGGGTGGGCCTGATGTCCAGCCGGGCCATTGATTCCAGTATTATCCCCATGAGCGGTTCGTCGACGTAGGGAAAACAGTGGTCGTTGAGATCCTTGGGCTTTTCAGGACGGCCGTAACGCTCGAGGTATCGCTCGGACGCGAAGATCCCCATATGAAATGCCCCGATACCCCGGGTTATCACGTCCGGTTCCACTGGCCGGTCCCAGCGCAGGTCGATGTCGGTTTCGCGGCGCCCGAGGTCGCTCTGGGGCGGCCCGAACTTCAGGTCGATGGAAATATCCGGATAATGCAGGTGGAAACCATCCAGTGCCGTGGCGAGGACAATTCCGCCGAAAGCGTAGGGCAGGCTCACCGTCACGATCCCGGCGGGGGAGGTCTCCCTGCCGTCGAGGGTGCGCTGGATGGCAAACATGCGGTCGCCCATCTGCGCCACGAGGTGTCCGATATCCAGGGCGATTTCGCTCGGCTCCAGGCCGGTCCCGTTGCGCATGAAGAGTTCTCTGCCGAGCCTCCGCTCCAGCCCTTCGATGTGTCGACTGACAGTGGGTTGGGAGAGCCCCAGCACCCTGGCCGCCCCGCTGAAACTGCCCTGTTCCAGCACGGCGTGAAAGATCTCCAGATCGTGCCAGTTGATGGGTTCATCCATGAGCCGCCCTCCCGTTCGGACAAGTGCGCCAGCGACCCGGGGGCCGGTTACACAGCAATCGGGATGACTATACCCTTTATGAGCGGAAATAGCCTGTCCGTCCGGATGGGAGTCCCGCCTCTCTCCCCGACAAGATTTTCCACCTGTGCCGCGGGTGGGCGGGCATATCGCTCTCCCGCACTACGCCAGTCGCACCGGCGCCATCGATGATCCGCCGGTTCGCGACAGGCCTCCTGCGGCGAGCCCGGGAACTGTCCGCGTCGCACTGGCCCCGGTGACGCGGCCCTTTAATCGTCGGTCATAAAGTCAGGCCCTTGGGCTTTTGGCACTATCCTGGCGCCACAAAGCCGACCGGTGACCAAACGTTCCATGACATCACTTCTGGCGCATCACCACCTGGCCGTGGCCATGTAAAAGCAGCGTGTTCGATACCGTTTTCGGGTGACCAACACTAGTGCACCAGGCTGGAGAGGCCCAGTTCGTGCAGTTTCCCGTTGACCATCGCGCGGATAGCGTCGCCGTCGCCCATCGCCAGCGCCTGCCTCGCCAGGGACCGGGCCGCTTCTGCACGGATGCTCCTGACCAGCCACTTGATCCGGGGTAATTGCGCGGCGCTCATACTCAGGCTGCGGATGCCCATGCCGAGCAGCAATACCACGGCGGCGGGATCGGAGGACATCTCGCCGCACAGGCTCAGCGGCAGCTCCAGCTCTTCGGCACTGTCGACGATGCGCGCGATCTCGCGCAGTACCGCCGGATGGATGTGATCGTAGGCGGCAGAGACCCGGGGGTTGTTCCGGTCCAGGGCGAGAAGGTACTGGCTCAGGTCGTTGGAGCCGATGGAGATGAAGTCGAGCTGTGACCGCCACAGCGGCAGTTGCGAGATGGCCGCCGGTACCTCCACCATGATACCGACCGGGGGTTTCACGACATCGACACCTTCGTCGATGAGTTGGCTGCAGGCATCCGCCAGGATGGCGTGGAAACTGGAAAGCTCGGCGGTGTTCGCCACCATCGGCACCAGTACGCGCAGGTTTCCGATACCGACTGCGGCCCGCAGCATGGCGCGCAGCTGTGTCATCAGCAGTGAAATGTTGTCCAGGCAGAAGCGGATGCCGCGCCAGCCCAGCGCGGGGTTCTCCTCCCGGATCGGGAAGTAGGGGAGGGGCTTGTCGCCGCCAATATCGAGCACGCGCATGTAGACCAACTTGCCCCGATAGGCCTCGAGCACCTGTCGATAGATATGGTACTGCTCTTCCTCCGAGGGGAAGGTTTCGCTCACCATGAAGGGAATTTCGGTCCGGTACAGGCCGAGACCCTCGGCACCGCTGGCGAGCCCCGGGCTGATATCCGCCAGCAGTCCGCTGTTGGCGTAGAGTGAAACGGCCACGCCATCCGGCGTCAGCGCCGGTTTGTCACGCAAGCCCTGGAGCTGACCCCGCAGCTGTTTTTCCTCTGCGGCGAGGCGCCGGTATTCGTGCCGTACGGAGGCGTTTGGCTGCAGAATCACCTCCCCCGCGAATCCGTCGACGATGAGGGGCTCACCGTTATACACCCCTTTCAGTTCCCGCACCCCCACCACCGCGGGGATGCCCAGTGCGTTGGCGAGCACGGCAGTATGGGAGAGGCTGGAGCCCTGGAAGCAGACGATTCCGACCAGCTCGTCCTGCGGCATCTGGGCGATATCGGACACACTGACCTGACTGCCCACCAGCACCTTGGGCCCGGGCGGCGGCTTCTCCGCGGTGCTGCCGCGCATCCCGCGCCAGGCGCCGTACAGCTTGTTACCCAGGTGGTGGATGTCCTCGTGACGCGCTCGCAGGTAGGGGTCTTCCATGGCGAGAAACAGCTCGGCGAAGTGCTGGATCACCTGCCTGAGGGCCGCCGGTAGGTGGTGCCCCTCCCGGATCGCGTGCTCCACGGCGCCGGTCAGCGCCGGGTCCGAAAGCAGCATCTGGTAGGCGTCAAACACCGCTGACACCTCTCTGCCCAGCTCGGTGCCGAGGCTGCGCTGCTCGAGCCTGACGTCCTCCTGCACGGTACTCACCAGTTCCCGCCACTCCGACACGGTCCCCTCGATGTCGCTGCAGCGCATGTCGGTCACGGCGTACAGGTCGGCATCCTCGCACAGGCAGGCGGCTCCCAGCGCGATACCGGGAGCTCCTCTGATGCCCGTAAGGGTGCGGGTGGCGGAGGCGTCAAGCTCCTGCCAGTCGTCTCCGGTCGCCACGACGAGGGCCAGCTGGGTGCCCAGGGTGACCAGGAAGGCTTCCTCCTCCTCCGAGAGTTCGCGCCGTTTGCGGCTCTGGGTGACGAGCACGCCGATCACGTGCCCGGCGCGGACCAGCGGTACCCCGCAGAAACTGCGGAAGCGCTCTTCCCGGGTGCCCGGCAGGTAGTGAAATGCCGGGTGGGACGCGGCATCGGCGACATTGACCGGGCGCCGCGTGCTCGCCACCAGGCCGACCAGCCCGGTACCCGGCGGCAGCCGCGCCGTGCCGATTGCCGCCTCGCCCAGTCCATGGCTGGCGACCAGCACCATCTCGTCGCTGGCATTGGCCAGGTAGAGGTTGCAGGCGTCGATATCCATGGCGCTGCGGATCGAGTCCACAATCACCCTGACCTGGGCGACAGGCGATTCCGCCTCTGCGGCGGCCTGGACGATACGGGTAAGTTTCAGAATGACGGACATTCAGTGCTCGTCCTGGCGTTCGTGCCGCCCAGAAACTGTTAGAGACGACCGCCGTATTCGGTTAACCTTCAGCAAGGTGCCTTCCCTGCCAGTTGGCGGGATTATAGCTTGGCGGGCAGGAGTCCCACCATCGGTGACGGGGGAGCCGGTGAAACAAATAAGAACAGGACGAGAGATATCAGGAACTTTCCCATGATCAGGACCATGTTGCTCTCGGGTGACGGCGACTACGCCTCAGGTGGCCGGCAGCTGGTCGAAACCTGGCGGACTCTGGCAGATGGCCGCCTGTGGCTCGACATCGAAGGGGAGATCGCTGACGAGGAGCGGCAGCTGCTGCTCGAGCTCGGCTGCGACCAGCTGGCGATCGACGATGCCTCGCGCAAGCGCCATCCGCCCAAGGTCGAGCCTTTTCTCACCAGCACATTCATTCTGTTCCGCGGTATACAGTATCGACGACAACCTGGAGTTGCAGCCACAGCAGCTCGCCCTCTGGGTCGGGGAAAACATCCTCATTACCTGTCACCGTGGCCACTCGGTCAGTATCACCCGCTTCTGGGAGAAAGAAACCGCCCAGGGCTTGCTGGTTGAACCCAATATTCTCGCCCTGCGGCTGCTGCATTACGCCAGCGGGCGTTACCTGGAGAAGCTGCTCGACTTCGAGGAGAGGCTGGGCGACCTCGAGGATGCTCTGCTTGCCGCTCAATCCGATGCCGAGATGAAGGAGCTGGTCTCCTTCCGTTCGCGCCTGCGCAAACTGCGACGCATCTTCAATTACCACGAACGCCTTGCCGGGCAGATCCTGCAGAGTGGCAGTATTCACCTGGGCACCGGACAGGACGACAGCCACCATGTCCGACGGGATCTCTACGACCGCTGTGAGCGGCTCTCCAGCCTCTGCAACATGTATTACGAGATCTGTGGGGACCTCGTCGAGGGCTACATTTCCGTGAGCTCACACCACCTCAACAACACCATGAAGGTGCTGACCATCATTACCGCCATTTTCGTGCCCCTCGGTTTCCTGGCCGGGTTGTACGGCATGAATTTCGAGCACATGCCGGAGCTGGGCTGGAAGTATGCCTATTTCGTTCTGCTGGGCGTGATGGGCACTCTCGCCACGACCATGCTGCTGGTCTTCCGGCGGATAAGGTGGCTGTGACTATGGGGGGCCGCGTAATCGGCGCGCCGGAGCGTCGCGCGACAACGCCTGAACCTCGCCTGGCATGCCGAGACAACGGGATGAACCGCCCGGCGCGCTAGGCGGGCAGGTAGTCCCTGGTCAATTCCTCTGACACCCGCCACAGTTCGGCGGCCATGGCGTCGTCCTGCATCCAGGGGGTCTCGCCCTCGTTGACATTGCAATCGGCGAAGTAGAATCCCCTGACGCCATTCAGGTCGGGACTGGTTGCCACGTAGCAGGTCGTGGCGGCACCCTCCGGAATCGTTTTCATGAAGAGCCAGCCCACAGCCCCGGCCAGCCACTGCTGCCAGGCGGGGAGGTGCTTGCCGAGATTGGTGGCGATGACGCCGGGATGCACACTGTTGGCGATGGCGTTGGTTGCGGAGATGCGCCGCGCCAGCTCCCGTGCGCACAGGGCATTGGCGAGTTTCGATACCCCGTAGGCGTCCCAGGGATCGTAGTGCCTGCTGCCGTCCAGGTTGTCGAACTCAATGCCGTTTTTGGCCCGGCGATGGGCCAGGGAGCTGAGGATAGTGAAGCGGCCCTCGGGCGCGGCCAGCACCGGCTCGAGCAGCTGGTTGATCAGAATGAAGTGGCCCAGGTGGTTCACCGCGAACTGACGCTCCACCCCGTTGACCAGCTCGAGCTCCGGCAGTGCCATGATGCCGGCGTTGGTGATCAGTCCGTCCAGCGGTTGCTGCCGGGCGCGGATGCCCTCGGCGCAGGTCACGACCGAATCCCACTCGGCGAGATCGAGAAACATCGGGGTTGTCATGCCCTCGATGGTGGCACAGGCTGCCTCAGCCTTCGCCTGAGTGCGCGCAATCCCGATCACGTGTGCACCGCGCAGGGCCAGCACCCGCATCGTCTCATAGCCGAGCCCCGAATTTGCGCCGGTGATCGCGATCGTCTTGCCGCTCAGGTCGATACCGGCGGTCACTTCTTCCGCGGTCGAGTCCTCGTCGAAGGGGCTGGGCGGCGGGACGCGGGTGATGATCTGGGCCAGGGCGCTGAATGGCAGGGCACTGAGCACGCTGAGGGTGGTCAGGTGGCGCAGCACGGTGCGCCGGGTGATCGGGTTACTGGACATGTTAGGGTCTTCCTCTGGCCACTGTCGAACGCCACCGGCGCCATCCGCCGTCTGGTCACCGGCCCCAGTGTAGATCAGCAGCAGTGGCAAAGTCTTCACCTCGTCCCTTTGCGGAGGCGTTATCTGCTATATTGTGCGCCTTTTTAAGGCCAGCCCGGCGCTCGGAGACGGCAACTCGTATATGACCAGTACCCTGTGGCAGCTGCGGCGCGGTGAAAGCTGTGTGATCGACCGCTTCGACGCCCGCCTGCACGACACCTACCGCACCCGCATGGTGGAGCTCGGCTTCCATCCGGGCGCCGCCGTTACCTGCGTGGTTGCGCCGCGCCTGGGGGCACCCAAGCTGTTTCGCGTCGGCAATGCGGTTTACTCCCTGGAAAAACAGGTCGCTGAACTGGTGATCACGGGTGGGGAGGCGGCATGACCCGGGTACTGGTCGTGGGCAGTCCCAACTCGGGCAAGAGCCTGTTGTTCAACCGCCTCACCGGGCTGCGCCAGAAGGTGGCCAATTTCCCCGGCATTACCGTGGATACCCACTCCGGCCACAGCCGACAGCACCCGGATATGGAATTGGTGGATTTCCCCGGGGTCTACTCCCTTCACGCGGTATCCGGCGAGGAGACGATCGCGGTCGAGACATTCAGCCGCGCCCTGGGGGAGGGCGACGTCAGCGCGGTGCTCTGCGTGGTGGATGCCACCCGCCTGGAGAAGGGCCTTGTCTTCGCATTACAGGTGACGGAGGCCGCGCGGCGCGCGGGCAAGCGGGTAGTGATAGCGGCCAATATGATGGACACCCTGGCGCGCCACGGGCTGACGCTGGACGACGCGGGACTGGCCGGCGCCCTGGGGTTGCCCGTCATTCCCATTTCAGCCAGGACCGGCAGCGGCCTGGCGGCGCTGGAGCAGGCCCTGCTGGAGGGCCCGGATCCCGCCGCGCCGAGGGACTCACTGCTCGCCCGTGACGAGACCGCCTACCGCAACGAGGCGGATCTGCTGAGCCGCACCTATGGACCCCGGGGCGACCTGCTGATCAACAGCACCAGCCGAGCCGACCGGTTCTTCCTCCACTCCCTCACCGGCGGAATCAGTTTCCTGTTGATCATGTACCTTCTGTTCCAGTCGATCTTCACGTGGGCGGCCCCGCTCATGGACGGGGTGGAGGGCGTCCTCGGCTGGTTCGCGTCCCTGCTGTTGCCGTGGATCGGCAATGATATCGCCCGCGACTTCCTCCGGGATGCGATTTTCGGCGGGGTCGGCGCGTTCCTCGTCTTTGTCCCGCAGATTTTCGTGCTCACCCTGATGGTGGGCTTGCTCGAGGACTCCGGCTACCTCGCGCGGGCCGCGGTGATCTGCCACCGCCCTCTGCGGATCTTCGGCCTGACCGGCAAGAGTTTCGTGCCCATGCTGTCCGGCGTGGCCTGCGCGATTCCCGGAATTTATGCCGCCCGCACGGTGGAGTCGCCGCGCCGGCGCTGGCTCACCTACCTGGCCATTCCGCTGATGCCCTGTTCCGCCCGCCTGCCGGTCTATGCCCTGCTGATCACCGCCTTCATTCCCGCCTACACGGTGCTTGGCGGCTGGGTGGGCCTGCAGGGGCTGGCCATGTTCGGCATCTACCTGTTCGGTATCTGTTCGGGCCTGCTGGTAACGGCGCTGGTATCGCGCACCCTGGGCGACGGGGGCGAAGACGCGCCCTTCGTGCTCGAGATGCCGCCCTACCGGATGCCGTCCTGGGAGCCGTTGCTGCGCGGTGCCTGGGACCGCTCCCGGCATTTCGTTTACAAGGCCGGTCCCGTGATCTTCTGGGTGAGTGTGGGGGTCTGGTTCCTGGGATACTTTCCCAACCTGGGTGCCGATCTCGGCCACTCCTGGCTTGGCAGCCTCGGCCGCCTTATCGAGCCGCTGTTTGCCCCCCTCGGGCTGGACTGGAAGTATGGCGTCGCCATTCTCGCCTCCTTCATTGCCCGGGAGGTTTTCGTCGGGACCCTCGGCACGCTGTTCGGTATCGAGGGGGCGGAGGATGACGTGATCTCGCTGGCGGAGCGGGTGCAGGCCAGCGGCCTCCCGCTCGGCTCCGGCTTCGCCTTGCTGGTGTTTTTCGCGATCGCTGCCCAGTGCGTCTCGACTCTCGCGGTGCTGCGTCGTGAATCCGGCTCCTGGCGCCTGCCGGTGCAGATGTTCTTCGGGTATGGCCTGCTGGCTTACTCAGCTGCATTCGTCACCTATCGCCTGGTGGAGTGGCTGGTCGCGTGAGCCGTGGCGGCTATTGACTAAATGGGAAAACACCGTATACTCGCTCTTGCTTGTAAGTAATACTTCTATTTATGCATTTCATTCCGAAGTCTCTCTGTCAGTACCTCGCCCTGTTTTTCATAAGTAATTGCCACACTTCAAGCTATATCGCCCCCACGGGCACGTAATATTTTTAAAGATAGATAGGATGAGTTTATGGCCAGCACTGGCACCGTAAAATGGTTTAACGAAACGAAAGGCTTTGGTTTTATAGAACAGGAATCCGGCCCCGATGTATTTGCGCACTTCAGCGCGATTCAGGGCTCCGGCTTTAAGACGCTGCTCGAAGGGCAGAAGGTCGAGTTTAACGTCACCCAGGGTCAGAAAGGCCCCCAGGCGGAAAACATCGTCGTCGTTTCCTGATAGAACCGCTGAACAGGGCCCGCACCGGCAACGGTGCCCCCAGGGAGAGTGCCGGTCCGGGTCTGTGCGCCATCCGGCGTCGGACCAGGCAGGGCCTGGATCCCTGCTGCACCCACCACCGGCAGGCTTGTCGGCTGACAGGAGGAACAATGTCATTGTTGATAGACGATAAAAGGGTGGTCAGCATGCACTACAAGCTGACTGACGCCAGCGGCAACGTACTGGACAGTTCAGAGGGCGCGGAGCCGTTGAATTACCTCCACGGGGCCGGCAATTTGATTCCCGGTCTGGAGAAGGCACTGGCTGGCAGGGAGCAGGGTGATTCCCTGCAGGTCGTGGTCGAGCCGGCCGATGCATACGGTGACGTTCGCCCGGAAATGATCCAGGCGGTCGACCGCTCAGCATTCCAGGGTGTGGAGACCGTGGAGCCCGGAATGACGTTTCAGGCCCAGGGACCCGACGGTGCCACCCAGCGGATCGTGGTGACTGGCGTGGAGGGCGACAGCGTCACGATCGACGCGAACCACCCGCTGGCCGGAGTGCAGCTTCATTTTGACGTACAGGTCGTCGGCGTACGGGAGGCTACGGACGAGGAAATCGCCCACGGCCATGTGCACTAAGGGCTTAATAACCTGAAAGGCAGGGCTGGCCGCACCCGGCCCTGCGGATCGCGGGGTACCCCGCACCGTCCGCTGCAGCTGCTCGCCATCGAACCTGCTGGATTCATAAACAGGAGGCACCGGGATGTATCCTGCCCGGGTCACAATGATCGCGGTTTTGCTGCCCCTGTTCGTGCCTGCGGGCGCGCTGCGGGCGGGTGAACACAGCGGGTCGCGCGAACCCTGCGCTGCCCGCGTTGCGCATCGCCAGCCGTTCTTCGGCGACCTGCACGTCCATACCCGCTACTCTCTCGATGCCAGCACCCAGGGTACGCGCACGACTCCGGACCAGGCCTACCGATTTGCTAAAGGTGAGCGAATCGGCCTGCAACCCTGGACGAAGGAGGGCCGGGCCCTGCGTTCCCTCCAGTTGCGACGCCCCCTGGATTTCGCCATGATCTCCGACCACGCTGAACTGCTGGGCGAGGTGCACCTGTGCAACACCCCGGGCCTGGCGGGCTACCGCTCCTGGCAATGCCTGCTGTACCGCCACTGGCCACGAGGCGCCTACTATCTCTTCAATTATATGGCCAGCGTGCGCCAGGCCCACCTGGGGCTGTGCGGTGATGACGGCGACCGCTGCCGGGAAGCGGCCCGGATTCCATGGGCCGGGATACAGCATGCCGCCGAGCGGCACAATGACCGCAGCAGCGAGTGCAGCTTCACCAGCTTCATCGGCTACGAGTGGACAGGCATGGAGCCGCAGAGCGGGGGCAACCTGCACCGCAACGTGGTATTCCGCAACAGCGAAGTGCCGGACCTGCCCGCCAGTTTTATCGACGCACCCCAAGCAACGCTGCTCTGGCGCACTCTCGAGGAAGAGTGCATCGGAGCGCCGGGGAAGTGCGATGCACTGGTGATACCGCACAATCCGAATCTCAGCGCCGGCTTCATGTTCAGCGGCGTTATGGATGACGGTGGGCCGATGACCGCGGATTACGCCGCCCGGCGCCGTCGCCTGGAACCGCTGGTAGAGATCATGCAGCACAAGGGGGCTTCCGAGTGCTACTTTGCCGCCGGTGTCACAGCCGATGAGCTTTGCGCCTTCGAGCAACTGCCTGAAGACAACATCGCCGGTTTCGACAATCCGCCTGCGCCGACGACGGGGTTTGTGCGCCGGGCGCTGCTCGATGGCATGCGTCTGGAGCGAGCCGTGGGCGTCAACCCCTATCAGTTCGGCCTGTTGGCGAGTACCGATACCCACATCGGGACCCCGGGGGCAGTCGAGGAGGACCGCTTTCCCGGACACGGCGGCGCCGGAGTGCCGGCGGCGACCGCAATCCCACCCGGGCTGACCGACAGGCTGGAGTACAACCCGGGCGGGCTGGCCGTGCTGTGGGCCGAGGAGAACAGCCGGGATGCGCTTTTTGCCGCGATGCGCCGTCGCGAGGCCTACGCGACCAGTGGTCCCCGGATCGTGAGCCGCTTCTTCGGCGGCTGGGACTACCCCGCCGATGCCTGTGAGAGTGCCGACTGGGTGGCGGAAGCGTACGCCGGGGGCGTGCCGATGGGGGGTGAGCTGGGTGCCGGGCACGTTGGCGCCCCGACCTTCCTGGTCGCCGCGCAGCAGGACGCGGGTACGCCTGACGCGCCGGGCATGCCGCTGCAGCGCATCCAGGTCGTCAAGGGGTGGATCGACGAACAGGGCAAGCGTCATGAGCGGGTGGTGGATGTGGCGGGCAATGCGGCCAACGGCGCAGGCGTCGACCTGGCGACCTGCGAACCCCGGGGTGAGGGCTTCGCCACGCTGTGTACCGTATGGCGCGACCCGGATTTCGATCCGGGTCAGCCCGCCTACTGGTATTCCCGGGTCCTGGAGAACCCCGGCTGCCGCTGGAGCCAGCGCCAGTGTGTGGCGGCGGGCGTCGACTGCAGCCGGCCGGAGACAATCGGTACCGGGTTTGAGGCCTGTTGCGACGCACAGCACCGCCCGGTCGTGCAGGAGCGCGCCTGGTCTTCGCCGATCTGGTATTCGCCAGGCCGGGGCGAGTGACGGCGCGGCGCCGGGGCGGCGACATTCCAGCTTCTGTTTTACAAAGGGCCGGAATCTCCGTAATCTACGTGCCGCATTATGAGCGCCCTCCGGGACGTTACGAACGCGGTCGGGGACCGGTTCCCGCCTCCGGGTCTATCCAACAAACAGGCAATCGCTATGACAGAACAGAAAGCAACCAACGTCCACTGGCACGAGGGCGACATTACCCGGGAGCACCGGGAGAAACTGCTGGGTCACAAGGGCGCCACCCTGTGGTTTACCGGCCTCTCCGGCAGCGGCAAGAGCACCGTGGCGGTGGAGCTCGAGGGCACCCTGCACCAGATGGGCATCGTCTCCTACCGGCTGGACGGCGATAACGTGCGGATGGGTATCAACAAGAACCTCGGGTTCAGCGCCGAGGATCGCAGCGAGAACATCCGCCGTATCGGCGAGGTGGCCAAGTTGTTCGTGGACAGCGGCATGATTGCCCTGAGCAGCTTCATCAGCCCCTATCGCGAGGATCGCGACAACGTCCGCAAGCTGCATGAGGAAGCGGGCATGGACTTCATCGAGATTTTCGTCGACTGCTCACTGGAGGCCGCCGAGAGCCGCGACCCGAAAGGCCTCTACAAGAAGGCGCGGGCCGGCGAGATAAAGAATTTCACCGGGATCGACGATCCCTACGAAGCCCCGCTCAATCCTGAGATTCACCTGCATTCGGACAAGCAGACGCTGGCCGAGGAGGTCGAAGAGATCCTCAACGTGCTGCGCTCGCGCGGCATCATCAAGCAATAGACCGGAGTCAGCAATGATCAAGCCACACGGCTCGCAGCAGCTCAACCCGCTTTTTGTCTACGACACCGAGGCCCGCCACGCCCTGCTGGCCGAGGCGGAAAACCTGCCGTCCCTGCTGCTCAACTCGGCAGCGGCGGCCAATGCCGTCATGCTCGGCGGCGGTTATTTCAACCCTCTGACGGGCTACATGAACCTCACCGACGCCCTCAGCGTGGCGGAGAAAATGCACACGGTCGACGGGCTCTTCTTCCCCGTGCCGATCCTCAACCTGACGAAGGAAAGCGGTGTCGCCCCCGGGAGCCGCATCGCCCTGCGCGACCCCAACGTGGAGGGCCAATCCGTCCTGGCGGTGATGGAGGTCGAGGCGGTGGAGGAGGTGAGTCCCGAGCAGCTCGCGTTCATGACGGGCAAGATATTCGGGACCCAGGACCCCGAGCACCCGGGCGTGGCGACCTTCAATGACCTGGGCAGCACCCTGGTTTCCGGCCCCATCCAGGTGCTTAATTTCTCCTATTTCCAGGCGGACTTTCCCGATACATTCCGCACCGCGGTGGAGATTCGCAACGAAATCAGCGAGCGCGGCTGGAACAAGGTGGTGGCCTTCCAGACCCGCAATCCCATGCACCGCGCCCACGAGGAACTGTGCCGCATGGCCATGGAGGACCTGGGTGCCGACGGCATCCTGATCCACATGCTGCTGGGCAAGCTGAAACCGGGAGACATCCCGGCCGACGTGCGCGATGCGGCCATTCGCAAGATGGTGGAGCTCTACTTCCCCCCCAACACCGTCATGATCACCGGTTACGGCTTCGACATGCTCTACGCGGGGCCGAGGGAGGCGGTGCTGCATGCGGTATTTCGCCAGAACTGTGGTTGCAGCCACCTGATCGTGGGGCGCGACCATGCCGGCGTCGGGGACTACTACGGCGGATTCGACGCCCAGACTATCTTCGATGAGCAGGTGCCGGAGGGCGCCCTGGAACTTGAGATCTACAAGGCAGATCACACCGCCTACAGCAAGAAGCTCAACAGGGTGGTCATGATGCGCGACGCGCCGGATCACACCAAGGATGATTTCGTACTGCTGTCGGGCACCGCGGTGCGCGAAATGCTGGGCAAGGGCATTGCGCCGCCGCCGGAATTCTCCCGGCCGGAAGTGGCGAAGATCCTGTCGGATTACTACCAGAGCCTGGACCAGTGAATTTTCAACCCCGCCCACCGCGGCCTGAGGGAATCGTCCTGAGATGAACTTCGACGTCTTCAATGGCGATGCCGATGGCATCTGCGCTCTCCTGCAGCTGCGCAAGGCGCAGCCCCTGGAGTCAACCCTTGTCACCGGCGTCAAGCGGGACATCAACCTGCTGTCCCGGG
>JARRPM010000079.1:0-27929 GCA_037382865.1 Halioglobus sp.
AGGGGGGCATTCTTGCGGAGGAGAGCAGAAACCGCCTGCGGGAATTTTTCCAGGAGCGGCGCGGCTAAAGGGCGGAGAGGCGGCTGGCGCGGATCACCTCCGGGATGAAGCGGGCCGTCTTCAGCGGCGGCAGGGGCCTGCTCTCAGGGATCTCCTGCCACTGCAGGATACTGTGGTAATGGCGGATGTTCTGGACGTAGGTGAGGGCCTCGCTGCCCCGGGCAAAGCCGTAGCGCACGGTCCGGTAGAATGCCGGGTCCTCCAGCAGCGGCAGCCGCTCCATCACGTCGCGCCACAGGTGCGGGTCTCCCCCCTGGCGGTCGGTGATGACCCGGGCATCCTCCAGGTGGCCCATGCCGATGTTGTAAGCGGCCAGCGCCAGCCAGGTGCGGTCGGGCTCGTAGATGTCGCGGGGCAGGCGCCGGTGGATGTTCTTCAGGTAACGGGCGCCGCCATGCAGGCTCTGCAGCGGGTCCAGCCGGTTCTCCACGCCCATCTCCTGCGCCGTCGGCAGGGTCAGCATCATCATGCCGCGCACCCCGGTGGGGGACTCGGCCCGTGGGTCCCAGTGGGATTCCTGGTAGGCCATGGCGGCGAGCAGATGCCAGTCCAGCGCGTGCTCCCCGGCCACCCGCTGGATCAGCGCGCTGTAGTCCGGCAGGGTGCGTCGCATGTTCCGGGTAAAGGTGTGGGCGCTGATGCGGGAGGCGCCGTCCGAATGTCCGAAATGCTCCTCGCGCAGGCGCTCCAGGGTGCCGGTCTCCTGCAGGCGAGCCAGGAAGTCGGCGATGCGCGCCTGCAGCCGGGTGTTGTCGCTGCCGGGCGCGAGGTACCAGACCATGTCCTGCTCGGCGCCGAGCTCGAAGGCCACTTTCAGTCGGGGAAACAGGCTCTGCTGCACCGCGAACTCGCTGGAGTCGATGACCGCGACAGTGGCGTCGCCGGAGTCCACCCGCTCCAGCAGGGCCATGGTGTCCGCGCCCGGCACGGCCTCCCAGGCAAGGCCCGGGTAGTCCCCCTGTCGCAGAACCTGCAGTGACTCGATATGACTGGAGCCTTCGAGTGCGACGATGGTCATTCCCGCGAGGTCCCGCGGGCCCCGCGGCCGGAAAGTGCCGGCGACGTAGACTACAAGGGGTCGCAGAGAGTCGTAGGGCGGGGCGTGGGGAAAGTTCGCCTGGCGCTGCCCGGTCAGTGAGAGGCCCGCCGCTGCCAGGTCCGCCTCGCCGCGTGCGAGCCGCTCGAAGATCGCGTCGAGGCTGAAGGCGGTCTGCATCTTCAGTTCGACCCCGAGGTTCCGCGCCAGCAGCCCGGCCAGGGCGTACTCGAAACCGGTGGGGCCGGATTTGTCGACGTAATAGGTGGTGGGACTGTTGCGGCTGACCACGACCAGCTCGCCCCGGGAGAGAATGCGGTCCAGGCTGTCCCGTCGCTCGCAGCCGGCTGGCAGGCAGAGCAGCGCTGCCGCCGCGAGCGTGGTGAATATCCGTACTACCATGACGCCTATTCTAGCGGCGGTCCCGCTCCCCAGACAGGCACTATTACCATGGCAACCGCGGCCAATTTCGGCTATCGGCGGTTAACCCGCGCCGGACAAATGCAGTACAATACGGCCCCTTTCGAAGACCCCCCGGAGCCCTTCACAGCATGCTCATTCTGCGCGGCGCCCCCGCCCTGTCGGCTTTTCGCCTCGACAAGCTGGCGCAAAAGCTCGCGGTGATCGATCCCGGCATCCGCATCCAGCATACCGAGTACCTTCATTTCGCCGAGCTCAGGGCGCCGCTCACCCCTGAGCGCGAGGCGGTACTGGCCCGCCTGCTGCACTACGGCCCGGGGATCGAGGAGGCAGGGCATGTGGCGGGCGATGCGCAAACGGCGCAACTGCTGCTGGTCGTACCGCGACCCGGGACCATCTCTCCCTGGTCGAGCAAGGCGACGGATATCGCCCACAACTGTGGGCTGGACGAGGTCGAGCGCCTGGAGCGCGGCACGGCCTACTACCTGGTGCTGCCGCCGCTACTGACAACTGGCCAGCACGCCGCGGTGCGGGCGCTGGTGCACGACCGGATGACCGAGAGCGTGCTGGCGAATCCGGACCAGGCGGCACAGCTCTTCCGCCACGCCACACCGGCGCCGCTCGGGGCGGTGGACGTTCTCGGCGGTGGCCGGGAGGCGCTGGCGGCGGCGGACAGGACCCTGGGGCTGGCCCTGGCGGATGACGAGATCGACTACCTGGTGGAGAGCTTCACCGCCCTGGGGCGCAACCCGAACGACGTCGAGCTGATGATGTTCGCCCAGGCCAACTCCGAGCACTGCCGTCACAAGATTTTCAACGCCAGCTGGAGCATCGACGGGCAACCCCAGCCCCACTCGCTGTTCGGCATGATCCGCAATACTCACGAGCAGGGCGGCGAGAATGTCCTGTCCGCCTACGCCGACAATGCCGCGGTGGTGGCCGGCCACGAGGCGGGGCGCTTCTACCCGGACCCGCAGAGCGGGGAGTACGGTTTTTCCCGGGAGGCGATCCACCTGCTGATGAAAGTGGAGACCCACAACCACCCCACGGCGATCGCCCCCTTTCCCGGCGCGGGTACCGGCGCGGGCGGCGAGATTCGCGACGAGGGTGCGGTGGGGCGCGGCTCGAAACCGAAGGTGGGGCTCACCGGCTTCTCCGTCTCCGATTCCCGATTACCCCCAACCCTGGGAGGAGAACTACGGGCGACCCCGGCGCATTGTGTCGGCCCTGGAGATCATGCTCGAAGGCCCTATCGGCGGCGCGGCGTTCAACAACGAGTTCGGCCGCCCCAACCTGTGCGGCTATTTCCGCAGTTTCGAGCAGCAGGCGCAGGGCGTCGCGGGCCCCGAGAGGCGCGGCTATCACAAGCCGATCATGATAGCGGGCGGCTACGGCAATATCCGCGAGGAACACGTGGCCAAGGGCGCCATCGAGCCCGCGGCGAAGCTGATTGTGCTCGGGGGACCGGCGATGCTGATCGGCCTCGGCGGCGGTGCGGCCTCCTCCATGGCCAGTGGCGAGAGCGCCGAGGACCTCGACTTCGCCTCGGTCCAGCGGCAGAACCCGGAGATGGAGCGGCGCTGCCAGGAGGTGATCGATCGCTGCTGGCAACTGGGGGCGGAAAACCCCATCGCCTTCATCCACGACGTGGGCGCGGGCGGACTCTCCAACGCCTTCCCGGAGCTGGTCAAGGACGGCGGCCGGGGCGGTCGCTTCGAGCTGCGCGCGGTGCCCAATGCGGAGCCCGGCATGTCCCCCCTGGAGATCTGGTGCAACGAGGCCCAGGAGCGGTACGTGCTGGCGGTGTCCCCCGGCAACCTGGCCCGGTTCGAGGCGATCTGCCAGCGGGAGCGCTGTCCGTTCGCGGTGGTCGGGGAGGCGACCGGTGAGGAGCAGCTGCGACTGACCGACAGCGAGTTCGGCAACGCCCCGGTGGACCTGCCGATGTCGGTCCTGTTCGGCAAACCGCCGCGGATGCACCGCGAGGTCCTGCGCCAGCCCGTTGCCCACGCTCCCCTGGCCATCGACATCTCCCTGGCGGAGGCGGTGGAACGGGTGCTGCAGCTGCCGACGGTCGCCTGCAAGCAGTTCCTGATCACCATCGGCGACCGCACGGTCACCGGGATGGTGGCGCGGGACCAGATGGTGGGCCCCTGGCAGGTGCCCGTGGCGGACTGCGCGGTGACCACGGTCTCCTACGACAGCTTCGCCGGGGAGGCGATGGCCATGGGCGAGCGCACCCCGCTGGCGCTGCTGGACGGACCCGCCTCCGGCCGCATGGCGGTGGCGGAGGCGATCACCAATATCGCCGCGGCACCGATCGCCTCGATTCGCGACATCAGGCTCTCCGCCAACTGGATGTGCGCGGCCGGCCACGGCCGCGAGGACGAAACGCTCTACGATACCGTACGCGCCGTGGGGCTGGAGTTCTGCCCGGCACTGGGAATCACCATCCCCGTGGGCAAGGACTCCATGTCCATGCGCACCACCTGGCGCGACGGGGACGCGGACAAGGCGGTCACCGCCCCGGTGTCCCTGATCGTCTCCGCCTTTGCGCCGGTGGTCGATGCCCGGCGGGTCGCAACCCCGCAGCTGGACCCGGCGCCGGAGGCCACGCTGGTGCTGGTCGACCTCGGCCGCGGCGCCCACCGCCTCGGCGGCTCGGCCCTGGCCCAGGTCTGCGTGCAGCTGGGCGATACCGCGCCCGACGTGGATTCGACGCAGGATCTCAAGGCGTTCTTCACTTTGGTGCAGGAGCTGCTGGCGGCGGACCGCCTGCTCGCCTATCACGACCGTTCCGATGGCGGCCTGCTGGTGACACTGCTGGAGATGGCTTTCGCCGGGCGCTGCGGTCTCGACGTGGATCTCTCCGGGCTGGGTGGCGAGGCGATGGGAAAACTGTTCAGTGAGGAGGCCGGCGCCGTTCTCCAGGTCCGTGACGGCGATGTCAAGGGGCTGCTGGCTCGGGTCGCGGAGCTCGGCCTCGCGGAGTGCGTCCACGCCCTGGGCCGGGCAGTGCCGGGTGACACCGTCACCGTGCGCGACGGGGGCGCGGTATTGATCGACGACTCCCGCGCCCGCCTGCAGCAGCTGTGGTCGCGCACCAGTTACGAAATCCAGGCCCTGCGGGACAACCCCGCCTGCGCCGGCGAGGAATTCGCGCGCATCGCGGCGGACGATCCCGGCCTCTCTGTCCAGCTCACCTACGACCCCGCGGAGGACATCAGCGCCCCTTACGTGGCGACGGGGGCCCGTCCGCGGGTCGCCATCCTGCGCGAGCAGGGCGTCAACGGCCAGGTGGAGATGGCGGCAGCCTTTCACCGCGCCGGGTTCACGCCGGTCGATGTGCACATGAGCGACCTGTTCAGCGGCGCCCGGCAGCTCGACGGCTTCAAGGGGCTGGTGGCCTGCGGCGGTTTCTCTTACGGCGACGTGCTCGGCGCCGGCGAGGGCTGGGCCAAGAGCATCCTGTTCAACGACGCGCTGCGGGCGCAGTTCAGCGGGTTTTTCGAGCGTGGGGACACCTTCACCCTGGGCGTCTGCAACGGCTGCCAGATGGTGTCGAACCTCAAAGAGCTGATCCCCGGGGCGGGACACTGGCCGCGTTTCGTGCGCAACCGCTCGGAGCAGTTCGAGGCGCGCCTGTCGCTGGTTCGGGTGGAGGAGACCCCCTCGGTACTGCTGGCAGGCATGGCCGGCTCGCACCTGCCGATCGCCGTGGCCCACGGTGAGGGGCGGGTCGAGTTCGCCGGGGCCGAGGCCGAGCGGGAGTGTCTCGCCAGCGGCACCGTGGCCCTGCGCTTCCTCGAGAACGACCTGTCGGTGGCCGGCGACTACCCGGCCAACCCGAACGGGTCGCCGGACGGTATCACCGGCCTTACCACGCGGGACGGGCGGGTGACCATCATGATGCCGCACCCGGAGCGGGTTTACCGCACCGTCCAGAATTCCTGGGCGCCCCCGGAGTGGGGTGAGGATGGCGGCTGGCTCCGCCTGTTCCGCAACGCCCGCCACTGGCTCGGCTAAACCGGGCTTGTGACCAGAACCCGTTAATTTATAATGTCGCGTTTTTCGAGCGGGCACGCGGCCCGTTCCCCAGCCAGAGCCAACCTATGCTAAACAAGTATCCACTGTGGAAATACCTGCTCGTGCTGTTCGTGCTGGTGATCGGCCTGCTCTACGCCGCGCCCAACCTCTATGCGCCTGATCCCGCTTTGCAGATCACCGGCGAGAGCAGTGCCCAGGTGATCGACGACAGGGTGCTGGGCCGGGCATTGAAGGCCCTGGAAGAGGCCGGTATCGAGCATTTCGGCGAGTCTATCGACGACCAGGGGCGCAATGCCCTGGTGCGCCTGCGCGATGCGGACCAGCAGCTCGTCGCCCAGGCCAGGGTCTCCCGGGCACTGGGTGACGGCTACATCGTGGCGCTGAACCTGGCCTCGAACACGCCGGACTGGCTCAGCAGTATCGGCGCCCAGCCCATGAAGCTGGGCCTGGACCTCAGCGGCGGGGTGCACTTCAAACTCGAGGTGGACGTGGACGCGGCCACCGAGCGGCGGATGGAGTACTACGTCAACTCCAGCAAGCGCGCCCTGCGCGAGGAGCGCATCCGGGGGCTGGTCGATCTCAACGACCAGGGCAAGCTGGAGGCGAAGTTCCGCACCGAGGAGCTGCGTGAGAAAGCGCGCGACGTGATTGCCGACGCCCACCCGGAGCTGGTGCTGGAGCGGGAGCAGGAGGGCGACAACTGGATCCTGCTGGCCTCGATGTCCGAGCAGACCCGGCGCGAGATCGCCGACTACGCGGTCTCCCAGAACCTCACGACACTGCGCAACCGGGTGAACGAGCTCGGCGTCTCCGAGCCCCTGGTGCAGCGCCAGGGCCAGAACCGCATCGTGGTGGAGCTGCCGGGCATCCAGGACACGGCGGAGGCCAAGCGGATTCTCGGCAAGGTGGCCAACCTGGAGTTCCGCCTGGTGGCCAACCTGGACGCCCCGCCTTCGGAGAAGCAGCGCTTCGAGTATCGCGGCGCCGATCGCGCCGGGTCCAGCGAGTGGCTCGAGCGGGACGTGATCATCACCGGCGAGCGGGTCGCCAACGCCGCAGCCAGCTTTGACCAGAACGGCCGCCCCAACGTGCAGATCAGCCTGGACAGCGAGGGCGGTACCCTCATGTCCCGCGCCACCCGCAACAACATCAAGCGCCGCATGGGGGTCCTCTTCATCGAGCGCAAGTACCGCACCCGCTACGAGACGCAGCCGGACGGCACCGAGGTGGCGGTCAAGGTGCCCTACGACGAGAAGAAACTGCTCACGGCGCCGGTTATTCAGAGCGCCCTGGGTGCCCAGTTCCAGATCACCGGCCTGGACAGCCCGATGGAGGCGTCGGAACTGGCGCTGATGCTGCGCGCCGGCGCCCTCGCGGCGCCGATCTCCTTCGTCGAGGAGCGCACCGTCGGGCCCTCCCTGGGGGCCGAGAACATCCGACTGGGGATCGAGTCGGTGCAGGTCGGCCTGGCCCTGGTGGTGCTGTTCATGATCGTCTACTACCGGTTTTTCGGGGTCGCGGCGGTGATCGCGCTCACCTGCAACCTGATCCTGCTGGTGGCGTTCATGTCCATGATCGGCGCCACCCTGACCCTGCCCGGTATCGCCGGTATCGTGCTCACGGTCGGTATGGCCGTGGATGCAAACGTGCTGATTTTCTCGCGCATACGGGAGGAACTGCGCGCCGGCCTCTCTCCGCAGATGGCGATCCACGCCGGCTATGAGCGGGCGGTGGCGACCATCCTGGACGCCAATCTCACCACGCTGATCGTCGCGGTCATCCTCTACGCGGTGGGTACCGGACCGGTCAAGGGCTTCGCCGTCACCCTGTCGGTGGGCATCCTGACGTCCATGTTCACCGGCATCATGGGCACCCGCGCCCTGATCAACCTGTTCTACGGCGGGCGCCGGGTAGAGAGCCTGTCCATCGGAGGGAGAACGGCATGAAAACCATCAACTTCATGGGAGCGATACCGCCGACCTGACCGCCGTGCGCGACATCCTGGCGACCGAAGGCTACGAGGGCGCGATCGTGGTCAGTTTCGGAACTGACCGGGACGTACTTATCCGCCTGCCCCTGGGCTACTCCGATGAGCAGGGGGTGACTCTCCTGAGGCAACTGCAGGAAGCCTATGAGGGAACGGTGGAGCTGCGGCGCATCGAGTTCGTTGGGCCGCAGGTCGGCGATGAATTGCGTGAGCAGGGTGGCCTGGCCCTGCTGCTGGCACTGGGTCTGGTGATGCTCTACATCGGTTTCCGCTTCCAGTTCAAGTTTGCGGTGGGCGCGGTGGCGGCCCTGATCCACGATGTGATTATCACCCTGGGCTTCTTCTCGATCACCGGCATGGAGTTCGACCTGACCGTACTGGCGGCGCTGCTGGCGGTGATCGGCTACTCGCTCAACGACACCATCGTGGTCTTCGACCGGATCCGGGAGAACTTCCGCAAGCTGCGCCGGGCGGACCCACCCGAGGTGATCAATATCTCCGTTACCGAGACGCTTGATCGCACCCTGGTTACCTCGGGAACCACCCTGCTGGTGCTGATCGCCCTCGCTCTCCTCGGCGGCGAGATGATCAACGGCTTCGCCATTGCCCTGATCGTCGGCATCGTCATCGGTACCTACTCGTCAATTTACGTGGCGGCTAACGTGCTGTTGATGATGGGGGTGAGCAAGGAAGATCTGATGATCCCGGTGAAAGAGGGCGCCGAGCAGGACGACGTGCTGCCCTGATCCGGGTTCGTTGAGGCGAGACCGTGTTTATTTGGACAGGCGAACGGATCGCCCCCGGGAGGGAGCGCGATGATTCCCTTTCCGCCAGCTTCCCCGATACTTGCTGACGGAAAGGGAATCATCACACTCCCTCTCAGCCAGAGCGCAGAGGCTGTTCATTGAAAATGAAAGCCGATTGCTTGCGCTGAAAACCGTCCAGTCTGCTCGATAGAGGGGGCGGGACGGTAACACGTTTTCGTCAGCGAGTATCGGGGAAGCGGGCGCAAACGTGTTACCGCCCCGTCCCCGGGCAGCATCTGCCGGACAGACAAGCCCGGGCAGCATCTGCCGGACAGACAAGCCCGGGCAGCATCTGCCCGGCAGACAATCACGAGCAGCAACTGCCGGGCAGACAGTCGCGGGCAGCAACTGCCGGGCAGAGAATTCCGGGCATAAAACCCCGGCCCGCGCAATACTGACCAGACAGACAGAACACTCGCCGTTGGCGAAACAAAGGATCAACCCATGGAACCCATGATCAACATAGCGCTGCGAGCCGCCCGCAAGGCCGGGGAGAACATCGTGCGCGCCTCGGACGATCTCGACCGCATCGATGTCCGCGCCAAGGGGGTCAACGATTTCGTCACCGATGTCGACGTCGCCGCCGAGAAAGAGGTGATCTATCACCTGCACAAGGCCTATCCCGACCACGCCATACTCGGCGAAGAGACAGGCCTGACCGGCAGCGAGGAGGCCGAGTACCGCTGGCTGGTCGACCCGCTGGACGGCACCACCAACTTCGTCCGCGGCATTCCCCACTACGCCGTCTCGATCGCCTGCCTGCGCCGGGGCAAGCTGGAGCACGCCGTGATCGTCGACCCGGTGCGGCGGGAGGAGTTTACCGCCTCCCGCGGCCGCGGGGCGCAGCTCAACGGTCGCCGCATCCGGGTCAGCAAGCTCGCCAGCCTGGACGGCGCGCTGCTCGGTACGGGAATCCCCTTCAAGGACCACTGTGACGACAAGCTGGGTCCCTACAGCAAATCGATCGAGGTGCTGGCCGCCCAGTGCGCCGGCATTCGCCGCGCGGGCGCCGCCTCGCTGGACCTGGCCTACGTCGCGGCGGGCCGCCTGGACGCCTTCTGGGAGATCGGCCTGTCGGCCTGGGACATCGCCGCGGGCGCGCTGCTGGTCCGCGAAGCGGGCGGCCTGGTGGCCGACATCGACGCGTCGGAGAACTTCCTGGAATCGGGCAATGTGGTCTGCGGCAATCCCAAGTGCTTCAAGGCGGTGCTGCAGGCGACCAGGCCGCTGCTGTCCTGATCAAGCCCCGTCATGAACCTCGATAACATCCGCATCGTGCTGGTCAACACCAGCCATCCCGGCAACATCGGCGGGGTGGCGCGGGCCATGAAGAACATGGGGTTGTCGCGGCTCTATCTCGTTGAGCCGCGCCAGTTCCCCGACGAGCAGGCCACCTGGCGCGCCGCCTCCGCGACCGACCTGCTCGAGGGTGCGGTGGTGACGGAAACCCTCGAGCAGGCGATCGCCGACTGCCAGTTCGTGGTCGGGACCAGCGCGCGCGGGCGGCGGATTCCCTGGCCGCTGCTCGATCCCCGGCAGTGCGCGGCCCGCATCGGCGCCGCGTCCGCCCGGGAGCAGGTGGCGGTACTGTTCGGTCGCGAGGACCGGGGGCTGACCAACGACGAGCTGAAGCTGTGCAACCTGCACCTGAATATCCCGACCGACGAGGCCTACAGCTCCCTGAACCTGGCGATGGCCGTGCAGATTGTCTGCTATGAGTTGCGCATGCTGCAGGCGGGCCCCGCCCTGCCCACCGCCGAGGACGAGCAGTGGGATACGCCCTTTACCACGCGCGAGAACATGGAGCGGTTCTACACGCACCTCGAGCAGACCCTGACCGACATCGAGTTTCTCGACCCGGCCGCCCCGCGGCAGCTCATGGCCCGGTTGCGGCGCCTTTACAGCCGCGTCCGGCTGGACGAGATGGAGCTCAATATCCTGCGCGGCATCCTCACCGAGACCCAGAAGTGGGTGGAACGGGGCAGGAAAGCCCGGGATTGAAGGGGGCGCCCGGAACCGTTCAGCCCCGCGGTTGACTAACGTAACCGGCATTGCATACTCGGGCAATGCCGGTGAGGGATGCGCGCGCAGCCTCACAGACCGAGCACGGAGCAGCCGCTGCATGATACAACCGATCTATCTCGACTACCTGGCCACCACGCCGGTCGACCCGCGGGTAGCGGAGAAGATGGCGCAGTGTCTCACCCTGGAGGGGAATTTCGGCAACCCGGCCTCGCGCTCGCACCTCTTCGGCTGGAGAGCGGAGGAGGCCGTGGAGAACGCCCGCCGCCAGGTGGCGGACCTGATCAACGCCGATCCCCGTGAGATCGTCTGGACCTCCGGGGCCACCGAGGCGGACAACCTCGCGATCAAGGGCGTGGCGCATTTTCACAAGGAGCAGGGCCGCCACATCGTCACTTCCCGGATCGAGCACAAGGCGGTGCTCGACACCTGCGCACACCTGGAGGGCGAGGGTTTTTCCGTCACCTATCTCGAGCCCGGGCGCGACGGCCTGATCCCGCCGTCGGCGGTGGCCGATGCGCTGCAGGAGGAGACCGTGCTGGTCAGCGTCATGCACGCCAACAACGAGATCGGCACCATCAACGATATCGGCGCCATCGGGGAGGTCACCCGGGCGGCGGGGGTGCTGTTCCACGTGGATGCGGCACAGAGCGCGGGCAAGATCCCCATCGACCTGGAGGTGCTGAAGGTGGACCTGATGTCCCTCTCCGGCCACAAGATGTACGGCCCCAAGGGGGTCGGCGCCCTGTTCGTGCGGCGCCGCCCGCGGGTGCAGCTGGAGGCCCAGATGCACGGGGGCGGCCACGAGCGGGGCATGCGCTCGGGTACCCTGGCCACCCACCAGATTGTCGGGATGGGCGAGGCCGCCCGTATCGCCCGGGAGGAGATGGCGGAGGAGGCGCAGCGCCTGACGGCCCTGCGCGAGCGCTTCTGGGAGGGGCTGCGCGACCTGGGCGACGTGGCCATCAACGGCGACCCGGCGCAGCGTCTTCCCGGCGCCCTCAACCTCAGCTTCGGCGGCGTCGAAGGCGAATCCCTGCTCATGTCCCTCAAGGACCTGGCGGTCTCCACCGGGTCGGCCTGCACCTCCGCCAGCCTCGAGCCCTCCTACGTGCTGCGCGCGCTCGGGCTGCCCGACGCGCTGGCCCACAGCTCGATCCGGTTCAGCTTCGGCCGTTTCACCACAACCGGGGAGGTGGATCGGGCGATCGCGCAGGTGCGCACCGCGGTGCAGCGGCTGCGTGATGTGGCGCCCGGGTGAGGGTGCGCCTCCGGTAAATTTACCGCTTTCCGTCCGGGCGGGGCTAACCACCTGATTTTCAAGTGAAAGAATCTCCCCGCCGACACCGTTACAGGATGAAACCCGGGGCCAAAATCCGTATAATTGCGCCGCTTTGAACGCGCTGGTCGACAGCGGGGCCCCCGGGGCATCCCGCGGGGTTCGCGCATTTCCTGATTTTCACTGTTTGGAGACACAACACATGGCCGTAGAGCGCACTCTTTCCATTATCAAGCCCGACGCGGTCGGTAAGAACCTCATCGGCAAGATCTACTCCCGGTTCGAGGACAACGGCCTGCAGATCGTCGCTGCCCGGATGCTGCGCCTGAGCGAGGGCGTGGCCGGCGGCTTCTATGCGGAACACCGCGAGCGACCCTTTTTCCCGGCCCTGATCGAGTTCATGACCTCGGGGCCGGTGGTGGTCCAGGTGCTGGAAGGTGAGAACGCCATTGCCAAAAACCGTGAACTGATGGGCGCGACCAACCCCCAGGAGGCGGCCCCCGGCACGATCCGCGCCGATTTCGCCTCCAACATCGACGCCAACGCGGTGCATGGATCCGACTCCCCGGAGTCGGCCCAGCGCGAGATCGCCTATTTCTTCGCCGCCAGCGAGCTCTGCGAGCGCCCGGCCTGAGGACGCCGTCGCAGCCATGACCTCGTCTGTCGACAACCCGGGCACCGCCGCCGCTAGCCCCCGCACCAACCTGCTGGGGCTGACCCTGCGCCAGATGGAGCAGTTTTTCCTCGAGTTGGGGGAGAAGAAGTTCCGGGCGCAGCAGGTGCTCAAGTGGATCCATCACCAGGGTGTGATCGACTTCGACGAGATGACCAACCTGGGGCGCGGCCTGCGGGAGACGCTCGGCACTGTCGCCGAGATCCGCCCGCCGGAGATCGTCAGCCAGCACGACTCCAGTGACGGGACCCGCAAGTGGCTGATCCGGGTGGAGGGGGGCGGCCTGGTCGAAACGGTGCTGATACCCGATGGCAGCCGCGCCACGCTGTGCGTCTCCTCCCAGGTCGGGTGCAGCCTCGACTGCAGTTTCTGCTCGACGGGCAAGCAGGGCTTCCAGCGCGACCTCACCGCCGCCGAGATCATCGGCCAGGTGTGGCTGGCGATCAAATCCTACGATGCCTTCCAGTCGGGCAAGGGACGCATCGTGACCAACGTCGTGATGATGGGCATGGGTGAGCCGCTGCTCAATTTCGACAACGTGGTCGCCGCCATGGACCTGATGATGGAGGATCTCGCCTACGGCATCTCGAAGCGGCGCGTGACCCTGAGCACGTCGGGCGTGGTGCCTGCCCTGGACCGCCTCGCACAGGTGAGCGAGGCCTCCCTGGCCATTTCCCTGCACGCACCTAATGATGCCCTGCGCAATGAACTGGTGCCGATCAACCGCAAATACCCGATCGCCATGCTGCTGGAGAGCGCCCGCAACTACATCGCGGCCCAGCGCGACACGAAGCGGGTGGTGACGGTGGAATACACCCTGATCGCCGGGGTCAACGACCAGCCGGAGCATGCCCGCGAGCTGGCGCTCTTGCTGCGCGATTTCCCCTGCAAGGTCAACCTGATTCCCTTCAATACCTTCGACCAGTCCGATTACCGGCGCCCGAGCGGCAACGCGGTGTCGCGTTTCTGGCAAGTGCTGGTGGATGCAGGCTATATTGTCACCGTGCGGACCACCCGCGGCGATGATATCAGCGCCGCCTGCGGCCAGCTCGTGGGCCAGGTGGTCGATCGCACGCGGCGCAGCGAGCGCTATCGCGCGGCCGGCGCCGACAATATCATTCAAGTGGGGTGAGGGTGACTAGAAGCGTCTGGACCAGACTGGTAAAAATCGCCGCGTTTACCGCGCCGGCCCTCATGGCGCTCCTCCTGGGGGCCTGTGTGACCACGACCGACAGCGTTTTCACCAACGAGGCCTCCCCCGAGGAGGCGCTGGAAAAGCGGGTGGAGCTGGCGCGCCAGTATATCGGTGAGGGCAACTGGGAGGACGCCAAGCGTAACCTCAAACTGGCCAACGACATCGACTCCAATAACCCGGAGGTACACGAGGCCTTTGCCCTGGTGTACCAGAGCACCGGCGAATACGAACTGGCCGAGGAGAGTTTCAAGCGGGCGATCAGGCTCGACCGCGGGTTCTCCCGGGCGCGCAACAATTACGCGGCGTTTCTCTACGCCCGGGGCAAGTATGAGGAGGCGGAGGAGCAGCTGGAGTATGTGGTGACGGATACCCTGTACGAGGGGCGTCCCAGGGCTTTCGTCAATCTCGGCCTGTGCCGGGTCCAGCTGTTCGATCCCCAGGGGGCGGAGGAGGCCTTCGTACGCGCCCTGGCGATGGACCGCACCAACCCCATCGCCCTGCTGGAGACGGCGCAGCTGCGCTTCGATGCTGGCGATTACGGCAACGCAGAGCGCTATTACGGCGTCTACCGCTCGGTCGTACGGCAGCAGTCCGCTCGCGGTCTGTGGCTCGGTATCCGGCTCGCCCAGGCGACCGGCGATCGCGATGCGGAGGGGAGCTACGCGCTGGCCCTGCGCAACCTCTACCCCGAGTCGACGGAGTATGAGTCCTACCAGCGGGCGCGGCGCGGTGACTGACGATATCTCCCGCCAGCTCGAGGCCAGCCTCACCCCCGGCGCCCTGTTGAAAGCGGCCCGGGAGGCTCAGGGCCTGCCCGAGAAAGAGGTCGCCGATCGGCTGCACCTGATGCCCGGTTACGTCTCCATCCTGGAACAGGACGACTACCAGGCGCTGCGCAGCCCGGCTTTCGCCCGTGGCTACGTGAAAGCCTATGGCAGGCTGCTCGGCCTGGACGAGGGGAGGCTGCTCGCGGCTTTCGACCGGTTGCGCGCGTCACAGCAGGTCGAGGTCGAACCCCGGGCCGATACCCGTCCGCCCCAGCTGCAGCGTACCGGCCTCGGCGTGGTGGTCAGCCTGGCCTTCCTCCTGGTGCTGGTGCTGGCGCTGTGGTGGTGGCACGGGCAGGGCCCGACCGAAGGCCAGCCCGATCCGGTCTCGCCGGTACCCGGTGATACAGGTCAAGCGGCAGCCGGTGCCGACAATCCGGCAGGTGAACCATGAAGACAGAATCCCCGATCAAGCGGCGTGTCTCCCGGCAGATCCACGTCGGCAGCGTGGCGGTGGGCGGCGATGCGCCGATCAGCGTACAGAGCATGACCAATACCGAGACCTGCGACGTCGCGGCGACGGTGGCCCAGGTACAGGCCATCGCCGATGCCGGTGCCGACATCGTGCGTGTCTCGGTCCCGAGCATGGAGGCCGCCGAAGCCTTTCGCGAAATCCGCGAACGGGTCAGCGTGCCCCTGGTGGCGGACATTCATTTCGATCACAAAATCGCCCTCAAGGTGGCTGAATACGGGGTCGACTGCCTGCGCATCAACCCCGGCAATATCGGCCGGGACGACAAGGTGCGGGCGGTCATCGACTGCGCCCGGGACAAGGGCATCCCGATCCGCATCGGGGTGAATGCCGGTTCCCTGGGCAAGGACCTGCAGCGCAAGTACGGCGAACCGACCGCCGAGGCGCTGGTGGAGTCGGCCCTGCGCCACGTCGACATCCTCGACAAGCACGACTACCAGGATTTCAAGGTCAGCGTCAAAGCCTCCGAGGTGTTCATGGCGGTGGAGGCCTATCGCCTGCTGGCGCGGCAGATCGAACAGCCCCTGCACCTCGGGATCACCGAGGCGGGCGGGCTGCGCGGCGGCACCGTGAAGTCGGCGGTGGGGCTCGGCATGCTGCTGATGGAGGGCATCGGCGATACCATCCGCATCTCCCTGGCGGCGGACCCGGTGGAGGAGGTGAAGGTGGGCTTCGAGATTCTCAAGAGCCTCAAGCTCCGGACCAACGGGATCAACTTCATCGCCTGCCCCAGCTGTTCCCGCCAGAATTTCGATGTCATCGGCACCATGAACGTCCTGGAGCAGCGTCTCGAGGATGTGCGCACGCCCATGGACGTCGCGGTGATCGGCTGTATCGTCAACGGCCCCGGGGAGGCGAGGGAGGCGGATGTCGGCCTCACCGGTGCCAGCCCCAACAACCTGATCTACGTGAACGGCGAACCCGACCACAAGATCAGCAACGAGGATTTCATCGACCACCTGGAGCAGGTGATCCGCCAGCGGGCCGCGGAGCTGGAGCAGGCGCGGGCGGCGCAGGATGAAAAGCTGATCCTGAAAAGCCCTGCCTGAGCCAGGGCGCGGGCCCTGACCACTGGAGAGTATGTGAGCACGATTCGAGCCATTCGCGGGATGAATGACATCCTGCCGGATGAGACACCTTATTGGCAGTTCCTCGAGCGGACCGTGAGCCGCCTGCTGGAGAGCTACGGCTATGGCGAAATCCGCCTGCCGGTCGTGGAGCAGACAGAACTGTTCAAGCGCTCTATCGGCGAGGTGACAGATATCGTCGAGAAGGAGATGTACACCTTCGAAGACCGCAACGGCGAGAGCCTGACACTGCGCCCCGAGGGAACCGCCGGCTGTGTGCGCGCGGCGATCCAGCAGGGCCTGCTCGGCGTTCCGCAGCGTCTCTGGTATGCGGGGCCCATGTTCCGCTATGAGCGCCCGCAGAAGGGGCGGCAGCGCCAGTTTCACCAGATCGGCGCGGAGGCCTTCGGTGTGGCGGGCCCGGACATGGACGCGGAGCTGATCCTGCTCTCCGCCCGCCTGTGGCGCCAGCTGGGCATCGCCGACGGCGTGCAGCTGCAGCTGAACTCGATCGGCGGCAGCGCGGCACGTCGCGCCTACCGTGATGCGCTGGTGGACTACCTGGAGCGGCGCCGGGATGCGCTCGACGAGGACAGCCAGCGCCGCCTCGGGAGCAACCCCCTGCGGATCCTGGACAGCAAGAATCCCCAGACCCAGGCCCTGCTCGACGATGCCCCCGCCCTGGCGGATTACCTGGACGACGAATCCCGGGCCGATTTCGACCGGCTCTGTGACCTGCTGCAGGCGGCAGCGGTGCCGTTCACGATCAACCCGCGCCTGGTGCGGGGGCTCGACTACTACAACAAGACCGTGTTCGAGTGGGTGACCGATCGTCTCGGTGCGCAGGGCACGGTGTGTGCAGGCGGCCGCTACGACGGACTGGTCGAGCAGCTGGGAGGCAGGGCGACCCCGGGGGTCGGCTTCGCCATGGGCATGGAGCGGCTGGTGCTGTTGCTGCGCGAGAGTGATGCGCTGTCCAGTGCGGATACCGGCGCGGACGTCTATGTGGTCGCGGTGGGGGATGACGCCCAGCGTGCGGCCCTGGCCGCGGTGGAGGCGGTGCGCGACCGGCGGCCCCGGCTCAGGATCGTGCAGCACACCGGTGGCGGCAGTTTCAAAAGCCAGATGAAGAAGGCCGACCGCAGCGGCGCCCGGGTAGCGTTGATCTGGGGCGAGGATGAGGTGGCTGCGGCCACCGTGACCCTCAAGCCCCTGCGCGGCGGAGGGGCGTCGACGGCACAGCGCTCCGTGCCGTGCGGGGAATTGGATGCGGCACTGCTGACGGTGCTCGCTGAGTGAATCGGGACGAGAGGATATAACGAACGTGGAACAGTATCGCAGTGAAGAGGAACAGGTCGAGGCCCTGCGCCGCTGGTGGAACGAGAACGGCCGCTCCACCGTGGCCGCTGTGGTGATCGCGCTTGCGGCCGGCTTCGGCTGGCAGGCCTGGAAGGGACACCAGCAGGGCCAGCGGGAAAACGCCTCCGATCTCTACCAGGCCATGCTCCAGCAGCTGGGCGGCGATCAGGCGGGGGCGCCGCAGCGCGATGCCGCCATCGGCCTGGCGGAGCAGCTCAAGGACGATTACGGCAGCAGCACCTATGCCCAGTTTGCGGCGCTGCACCTGGCGCGCCTGGCCGTCAACGGCGGCGATCTCGCCGAGGCGGAGGCGCAGCTGCGGTGGGTGCTGGGCCGGGCGGACAAGGGCAGTGACACAGAACAGGTCGCACAGCTGCGCCTGGCCCGCGTGCTTGCCGCCCGGGGCGAGGGGGAGCAGGCGCTCGCGATCCTGGCCCAGGCGGGTGAAGGGCCCTACCAGGCCTCCTTCGCGATGGCCCGCGGCGACATCCTGTTGGGCCTGGGCCGCAGGGACGAGGCGCTGGAAGCCTACAACGCGGCGCGCATGGCGAGCATCGCCAACCCGGGGCAGGTGAACCTGGCAACCCTCGAACAGAAACTGCAAAGCCTCAACCCGGTACCGCCGACGCCGGTGGCTGGCACGGGTGGTGTCGAGGCGCCGCCGGCCGAGCCGGATGATGCCGCGGTCGTCTCCCCGGCGGACGCGGCGGCGGAAGGCGCCGCGGCGGGCCTGCTCCAGAACGGGGAGGGCTGAGCCGATGCGCCGGGTGACCCAATGGCTGATGATCCCGCTGCTGCTCGTGAGCGTCAGCGGCTGCAGCACCGTGAAGGGGTGGTTCTCTGACGACGAAGATGCGACCAAGCCGGTGGAACTGACGGACATCGAGGAAACGGTGCGGATCAAAAAACTCTGGTCGGTGGGCGTGGGCGACGGCCAGGGGGACGGCCTCTACAAGATCCAGCCGGTGATCGGTGGCGACCTGATCTATGCCGCCTCCAGTGATGGTGAAGTGCGCGCGGTAAACCGCGAGAGCGGCAAGGTCGTCATGGATGCGGAGCTCGATGTGGCCCTGTCGGGTGGCGTCGGTCTCTCCGGCGACGCCCTGCTGCTCGGCAGCAGCGATGGTGCGGTCCTCAAGGTGGACCGCAACAGCGGTGAGGTACTCTGGTCGACCAAGGTCAGCGGGGAGGTGCTGGCGGCGCCCCAGGGCAATGGCGACGTGGTCGTCGCCCAGACCTACGACGGCAAGCTGATCGGGATGGACTTCGAGACCGGCGAGAAGCGCTGGACCTACGACAGCAACGTGCCGGTGCTGACGATCCGCGGCACCAGCACGCCCATTCTCCGGGACGATATCGTGTTCGCCGGTTTCGCCAACGGCCGGGTCCTCGCGGTCGACGCGGAGACCGGCGCCGTCGGCTGGGAAGTGCGGGTGGCCATCTCCCAGGGCCGTTCCGAGATCGAGCGCATCGTGGACGTCGACGGCACTATGGAGCTGTCGGGCGGGGAGCTCTACGCCGCCAGCTACCAGGGGCGGATCGTCGGCATCGATGCCTCCAGCGGGCGCGGCCTGTGGCAGCAGGATGTCTCTTCCGTTTCCGGCGTCTCGCAGGGCTTCGGCAACGTCTACGTCGCGGACGAGGACGGCACGCTCTACGCGTTTCTGCGCAATGGTCAGGGTCTGCGCTGGCAGCAGGGCGCCCTCGGCTACCGCAAGCTGTCCCGGCCGGTGCCGGTGAGCAGCTACGTGGCCGTGGCGGACTTCGAGGGTATCGTCCACCTGGTCTCCCAGGTGGATGGCGAGTTCGCAGGAAGGGTCAAGGCGGACGGCGATGGCGTCCGGGCGGACATGCTCAGCGATGGCAACGTGCTCTACGTCTACGGCAACAGCGGTAAGCTGATCGCCTACGAGATCACCCCCAGGGAATGATCCCGGTCATCGCCCTGGTCGGGCGCCCCAACGTCGGCAAGTCCACCCTCTTCAACCAGCTGACCCGCAGTCGGGATGCCCTGGTGGCGGACCTCCCGGGGCTGACCCGGGATCGCAAGTACGGCGAGGCCCGCCTGGGCAGTCGCCCCTTCGTGGTGATTGACACCGGCGGTATCAGCGGTGACGAGGATGGCATCGATGCGCAGATGGCGGGGCAGTCGCTGGTCGCCATCGAGGAGGCCGACGCGGTCCTGTTCATGGTGGATGCCCGGGAGGGCCTGAATGCCGCCGACCAGGCCCTGGCGCGACACCTGCGCCAGCGCAACAAGGCCTTCCACCTGGTGGTGAACAAGATCGACGGGCTCGATGAGGACGTGGCCCTGAGCGACTTCTACAGCCTGGGGGTGGAGTCCGTTTTCGCCATCGCCGCCAGCCACGGGCGCGGCGTGCGCGGCATGATCGAGCGGGTACTGGCCGGTTTTCCGGTCGAGGATGAGGAGCAGCGCGAGGCACGCCCCGGCAGTGTCCGCGTGGCGGTGGTCGGGCGGCCCAACGTGGGAAAATCGACCCTCGTGAACCGCCTGCTGGGGGAGGAGCGGGTGGTGGTCTTCGACCAGCCCGGCACGACCCGCGACAGTATCTATATCGACTACGATCGCGACGGCCGGCAGTACACCCTGATCGACACCGCCGGCGTGCGCCGGCGCAAGAACGTGAAACAGACGGTGGAGAAATTTTCCATCGTCAAGACCCTCAAAGCGGTGGATGACGCCCACGTGGTGGTGCTGGTGATGGACGCCCGCGAGGGGATCGTCGACCAGGACATGCACCTTATCGGCCACTGCGTCGAGGCCGGCCGTGGGTTGGTACTGGCGGTCAATAAATGGGACGGCATCGATCCCGACCAGCGGGCCTGGATCCGTTCCGAGCTTGACCGCCGTCTGCAGTTTGCCAGTTACGCCGACGTGCACTACATCTCGGCCCTGCACGGCACCGGGGTGGGCCATCTCTACCAATCGATCGACGCCGCCTACCGCTCCGCGACCCGCAAGCTCAATACCAACCAGCTCACCCGCATCCTGGAGGGGGCGGTCCACGACCACCCGCCGCCGATGGTCAACGGGCGGCGCATCAAGCTGCGCTACGCCCACGCCGGTGGCCAGAACCCGCCGCTGATCGTGATTCACGGCAACCAGACCGGGAAAGTGCCCAACAGCTACCAGCGCTACCTGGAGAAGGTCTACCGCCGCGAACTCGAGCTGGCGGGGACACCGGTGCGGATCGAGTTCCGTACCGGGGAGAATCCCTACGCCGATCGGCGCAACCAGCTGACCCAGCGCCAGGTGCAGCGCAAGCGGCGGCTGATGGCCCACGTCAAGAAGCAGAAAAAACGCAGAAAATAGGCATTTGCAGGGTCGCGCCGCGAGGGGCTCGATTTGACGGCGCGTCCTATCGTTGCTATCCATAGCGTTTCCAACCACAGGGAGCGTCACCATGATCACCCGGAAAATCCTGTTGCTTGCAGCTCTTTTCGCCGCCCTGCCGGCCGTTGCCGAGGTCGTTACCAAAGAGATTTCCTACCGCGAGGGCGATACTGTCATGCAGGGCATGCTGGCGTGGGATGACGCCGTCAGCGGCAAGCGCCCCGGCATTCTCGTGGTGCACGAGTGGTGGGGGCAGAACGACTATGCGCGCAAGCGGGCGCGGATGCTCGCCGGACTGGGCTACACCGCCCTGGCGGTCGATATGTACGGCGACGGCAGGACCGCAGAGCATCCTGAGGACGCTGGCAAGTTCGCCAGTGCGGTCGCTGGCAACATGCCCGTGGCAAAGGCGCGCTTCGACGCCGCGCTCGCAACCTTGCGGGCCCAGCCCACGGTCGATGCGGATGACATCGCCGCCATCGGCTACTGTTTCGGGGGCGGCATCGTCATCAACATGGCGCGCCTGGGTACCGATATTGACGGTGTGGTCAGCTACCACGGCAGTCTCGCCACCGCGGAGCCGGCGGGGGAGGGCGACATCAAGACACACGTGCTGGTATTCAACGGCGCCGATGACCCGATGGTGACGGCGGAACAAATCGCCGCATTCAAGAAGGAGATGGAGGCGGCGGGCGCCGATTACACCTTCGTCAACTACCCCGGCGCCGTGCATAGCTTCACCAACCCCGGGGCGACCGCCGTGGGAGAGAAGTTCGGGCTGCCCCTGGCCTACGACGAGGAGGCGGACAAGGACTCCTGGGCGAAGACCCAGGCCTTCTTCAGGGAGATCTTCGCAGAGGACTGATGCGGGCCTCGACGTCGCTCTTCGCACCGACGTCACCGGCCCTCCGCGGCGCCTGGTGCGCGTGGCATCTGGCTTGAGTGTGTTGCGCTACAGCCTGCTCTATTTCCTCCTGGTCTTCGCCGCCGGCTTCGCGCTCGGTGTGATCAGGGTGCTGTGGCTGGCGCCGATTCTCGGCGAGCGCAATGCAGAGCTTGCGGAAATCCCCGTGATGCTCGCCGTGATCACGGTCGCCGCGCGCGTCGTGGTCGGCCGTATGCGGCACCCTGGACCCGGGGCCTGCCTGGCAACCGGCGCCCTGGCTCTGCTGTTCATGCTGCTCGTCGAGTTCACCGTGGTACTGGGGCTGCGCGGCCTCACGCTGGAGCAGTATCTCGAGAGCCGCGATCCCGTGGCAGGTGGCGCCTACGCGCTGTCGCTGCTGCTCTTCATGCTGATGCCGGCACTGCTGGCCTGGCGGCAGGAGGATATCATCGGAACACGGAGGTAGACGGGCATGCAGGCATTCCTGGCAGACTGGCACTGTGCGGCGACCACCAGCCTCGGCCTGTTCTGGATGGCCTTCTGGGCTTTCGGTCTCGGTTACCTGATCAGCAGCATGATCCAGGTGTTCGTCACCCGCGAACGCATGAAGCGAAGCATGGGGGAGGCCGGCGCAGGCACGGTCTCCATGGCCACTCTCTTCGGTTTCATCTCCAGTTCCTGTTCATTCGCGGCGCTCGCCACTACCCGCTCCCTGTTCGCCAAGGGGGCCGGGCTGGTGCCCTCTTTGGCTTTCCTGCTGGCCTCCACGGCAGTTCGTGGTCGGGGAATACGCGGGGGGCGTGTTGCTGATACTGCTGATGTGGTTGCTGGTCCGCCTGACGGCACCCCGCCGTCTGGTGGAAGATGCCCGGACCAGGGCGAGGGATGCCGAGCAGACCGAGGAGGAAGAGGAGGTCCCTGACTGGCGTGACCTGATCCGCAGCAGGGAGGGTTGGCGCCGGGTCGCGCAGCGCTATGTCATGGAGTGGAACATGGTCTGGCGGGACGTGACCATCGGTTTTACGGTCGCGGGCATCATTGCGGCATTCGTACCGAGGGCGTTTTTCCAGGCGCTTTTCATCGGCAGCGGCGATCCCGACCCGGCATTCCTGGACGTATTGCTGCAGTGCCTGGTCGGTCCCGTCGCCGCCTTTTTTACTTTCATCGGTTCCATGGGCAACATTCCCCTGGCCGCCGTCCTGTTCGATAACGGGGTCAGCTTCGCCGGCGTAATGGCGTTCATTTTCAGTGACCTGGTCGTGCTGCCTGTGCTCCGGATCCAGGCCCGGTACTACGGCTGGAAGATGGCGCTGTATATCCTCGGTATTTTTCTGATCATCCTGGTCGCCACCGCGCTGCTTCTGCACTACGCCTTTGCCGGATTCGGCCTGCTCCCCGACAGCGCTGCGGCACAGGGCGTGACCGATCGCGCTTTCTTCGCCCTGGACTACACATTCGGCCTCAACCTGCTCTTTCTGGCGGCAAGCGCTCTGTTCTTCGTCTGGCACGTCAAGGTCGCGGGCGTCCCCGCCGGCAGCGGCGACCGCCTCAGCGACCGGATACTGTTCGTGCTGGCCTGGATCGCTTTCGCCTGGCTGGCACTCGGTATCACCCTGCCGCTGTATACTGGCCTTCCCGGCTGACTGCCGCAGCGGGGAGACCATCCGGATCAGGAAATGCGATGACAGGCAACGAGGGCGACGAGCCGGCCCAGCGGTCGGAGCTGCTGCAGGAGGCGCTGGAGGATATCGATTCACCCAGAATGGGTGAGCTGCTGGCGTCCGCTCACCCGGCGGAGATCGCCGACCTGCTGGAGGCCATTCCCCGCGACGAGCGCCTTCCCATCTGGCGCCGGCTGGAGGACATTCAGCGCGGCGAGATCCTGCTCGAGACTCACGGCGAGGTGCGCCGCAACCTGATCCAGGAGAGTGACGAGGGGCAGCTCCTGGTCGCGCTTGAAGCGCTGGAGGCGGATGAACTGGCGGACCTGGACGCCGACCTGCCGCGCCCGGTGATCGAGCGCATGATCGCCAGGATGGACGCCGACCGGTGGCGCCAGTACGAGTCGGTACGCCACTACCCGGACGACACCGCCGGCGGGCTGATGGATGTGGATGCCGCCTCGGTCCGCGCCGATGTCACGATCAAGACCGTGCTGCGCTTTCTGCGCCAGCTCCGTGCCAGGGAGGGCGGGCTGCCCGAGCACCTGGACAGCCTGATGGTCGTCGACCGGGACAATCGCTATGTCGGCATCCTGAAGCTGAGCGACGTCGCCTCCCTGGAGACCGGGGTGCGGGTGCACGATGCCATGGTGACCGAGGTGCCCGCCATCCACGTGCTGACCCCGGCCGCGAAGGTGGCGCGCCAGTTCGAGGACAAGGACCTGATCTCCGCCGCCGTGGTCGACGAACACGGGGTACTGGTAGGGCGGATCACGATCGATGACGTGGTGGACGTCATGCGCAGCGAGTCCGAGCGGGAGCTGATGAGCCGCGTGGGATTGAGCGAGGCCACGGATATGTTCGCGCCACTCCCGACCAGTGTCCGACGGCGCTCACCCTGGCTGGGCCTGAACCTGATGAACGCCTTCATCGCCGCCTGGGTGATCGGCCTGTTCGAGGACTCCATCCAGCAGGTGGTGGCGCTGGCGGTGATCATGCCGGTGGTGGCGAGCATGGGCGGGGTCGCGGGCAACCAGACGCTGACCCTGGTGACGCGGGGGATTGCGCTGAACCAGCTGGGCCCGGGTAACGCCGGTCGGCTGTTTGTCCGGGAATTCTCCCTGGGCCTGGTCAACGGGCTGTTCTGGGCACTGGTGGTAGGTGTCGTCGCGGTGCTGTGGTTCGACAACGTGCGGCTGGCCCTGGTATTCGGCGCCGCGCTGCTGCTCAATCTCCTGGTGGGCAGCACCGTGGGTACCCTCGTGCCCCTGGCCCTGGACCGCATAGGTATCGACCCGGCCCTGGCCGGCGGTGTCGTCCTCACCGCGACCACCGACGTGCTGGGGTTTCTGATTTTCCTCGGGCTGGCGAGCTATGTCCTGCTGTAGGGCGCCGGCGGCCAGCCCGGGCCGACCGGCCCGGGGATACGTCCTGCGCGAGAATATCCACCGCCGCGGACACCCCGGAGGGCAATCACAGGATTTCCGGCCGGTGCTGCAAAAACTGATGACGCAGACCGGGCGCCTGGGCTAGCCTTCCGCGTGTACCCGACGATGCTGCAATTTGCGGTCAATCCCGCGCTAACCGGATGGAGTGAGCAGGATGAAAATGCTTGAAGTGCTGCCTTTAACGTATCGGCAGCAATCGAAGGGCCGGACCGGGCGCGGCCGGAAGCTCAAGCTTTTCGGCGCCTGCCTCCTGTTGCTGGCCCTGCTCCTTGGCCCGGCGCTCTCACTGGTGGCGCAGGAAGAGGAACCACTGAATACCCCGATCAATGTCACCACCGATCCGGAAATCGATGCCCTTATCAAGCGGCGGCTGGCCAATATTTATTCCAACCTTGAGGGATTGCAGGGCGTCGAGGTCGTTGTAGACGAGGGTATCGTTACCCTGCGCGGCGAGATCTTCGAGCGGGCGGACGAGGAGCGGGCATTGGAGCTGGCTGCGCGTACCGCAGATGTCGTCAGTGTCCAGAATGAGCTTGTCTACAACCGCGATGTCGGTAGTAAACTGCATGCGGTCTGGCAAGACCTGGCACAGAAGGGGGTGCAGCTGTTGCAGTTCCTCCCGGTGTTGCTGGTGGCGATGCTGGTATTTGTCGCGTTCTGGTTTTTTGCCCGCTGGCTGACCCGAAAGCGCGGCTATTTTGCCGGCCTGGCGCCCAATGTGTTTATCGGCGACCTGATTCGCCAGGTCATTCGGGTTGCAGTCACCGTCGTGGGCCTGATCCTGGCCCTGGAAATCGTCGATGCGACCTCCGTCATCGGCTCGGTGCTGGGTGCGCTCGGCCTGGCGGGGCTCGCCCTCGGCTTCGCTATCCGCGACACGGTCGAGAACTATATTGCCAGCATCCTGCTCAGCCTGCGGCAACCGTTCTCGCCGGATGACCATGTCGTCATTGATGGCCAGGAGGGGCTGGTACTGCGCCTGACGCCCCGGGCAACCCTGCTTATGAGCTTTGATGGCAACCACATACGCATCCCGAACTCCATCGTTTACAAGGGCGTCATCGTCAATTATACCCGCAACCCCAATCGTCGCTTCTCTTTTGACATTGGAGTCGGTACGGAAGTGAACCTGCTCGATGCCCTGCAACTGGCCACGGAAACCGTCCGGGGGTCTCCAGGCGTGCTGGCGAGCCCGTCGCCGAGTGTGCAAATTCATTCGTTGGGGGATTCCAATGTGGTGTTGCGCTTTTACGCCTGGGTCGACCAGACACAGTCCGCCTATTCCAATGTTCGCAGCGAGACGATCCGGCGGGTGAAAGCCGCCTTTCAGCGGGCGGACTTCGATATGCCCGAGCCTATCTATCGCCTGCGGATTGGTGGCCACAACGCGCTGCTGGATGAAATCGCCGACGCGGGCGCACCGGCGGAGAGGGAGATGGAGCCAGCAGTTCTGGAATCACCGGAACCGGTTGATCACTTCGGGGTGGCGGGAGAGTCCCCGGAGGCCGCCGCAAGGGCGCAGGTGGATGCAGATGAGAGCAGCGATGATGCCCACGATAACCTGCTGCGCGAGGATGCGCCGAAAGAATAGGGCCAGGCTTTCCCGGCGTCACCACCATTGCCAGGCTGTTCCCTCTTTCCGGGAGATTGTGATCTATATCAACTCCCACAGTTGCTGCCGGTGCATAATTGTCAACGGGAAGCGCGGTGTGGGAGTAGATAGCGGCATGCCCAGAATCGGGCTACTTGGCTGTGGCAATATCGCCTCGATCCTTGCCGCACATGCGACAGAGGGCGTGGAGATTACCGCCTGTTACGATGTAGACAGGGCGCGGTGCCGGGACTACGCCGGCCGGACCGCCGCCGCGGCCTGCGCCGACCTGGAAGAGTTTCTGGGCGGCGACTACACACTGCTGGTCGAGGCCGCTTCGCCCGCGGCGGTTCGCGAGTGCCTGCCCGGCGCACTGGAACGCGGCAGGGATGTGGTGGTGCTCAGCGTCGGCGCGCTGAGTGACGCCGGTTTTCTCGATGAAGTGAGGGCGCTGGCGGGCCGCCTGGGTCGAACAATCCACGTGCCGAGTGGCGCCGTGTTCGGGCTGGACAATATCAAGGTGGCGCGCATCTCCGGGCTTGACAGGCTGTTGCTGCGAACCACCAAGGCTCCCCGCGCCCTGGGCATGGACGCTGCGACCGAGCGTCAGTGCATTTTCAGCGGGAAGGCGGGGGAGGCGGTGCGACGTTTCCCCAAAAATATCAACGTCTCCGCCGCCCTCGGCCTGGCAGCGGGGCGGGAGCCTGACGTCGAGCTGTGGGTGGATCCCGCCGCAACCTCGAACCGGCATGAAATCTTCGCCGCCGGCGACTTTGGCGAGGTGACCATCCGGACCGACAATCGCCCGTCGCCGGACAATCCGGCCACCAGCTATCTGGCGGCGCTCTCCGTGCTGACGCTCCTGCAGGACCTCGACGACCCGGTGCGGGTCGGCACCTGATGGCCCCCCTCGGCTGGATCCTCCTGAGCGGCCTGCTGATGAGCGCCATTGCGCTGGTCGGCAGTGTGACGCTGGTCCTGTCCAGCGAGACGCTGGAGAAAATCACCCTGCCGCTCGTGGCCTTTGCTGCGGGTTCCCTGATCGGGGGCGCATTCCTTCATATGATTCCCGAGGGGCTGGCGCAGGGGGGCGGGGGGCAGGGCTTTTTCCTGTGGATCGTCGCCGGCTTCGCCGTGTTTTTTGCCCTGGAGCAGCTGTTGCACTGGCGTCACTGCCACCGGTCAGTCGCCGATACCAGACGCCCCCTCACCTACCTGATCCTCGTCGGGGACGGTTTGCACAACTACATCGGCGGCCTCGCGGTAGCGGGCACCTTCCTGGTGGATATCCGCCTCGGCATCACGACGTGGCTTGCTGCAGCGGCGCACGAGGTCCCCCAGGAACTGGGCGATTTTGCGGTTCTCATCCACGGAGGGTGGGACAAGCGGCGAGCGCTGTTGTTCAACGTACTGTCGGCGCTGGCCTTCCTGGCTGGCGGTCTCACGGCCTACTTTGTCTCCTTTCATGTCGACGTCGCCTTCCTGGTGCCATTCGCCGCCGGCAATTTCATCTACATCGGCGCCTCTGACCTGGTGCCGGAGGTCAACCGACATGAGAAGCTGGCCAACAATGTCATTCACTTTCTGGCGTTCTGTTCGGGGCTCGCCCTGATGTCGATCATTAACGCGACGCTGGGGCACTAAATCGACGGCAGGAGCCGGGTGGTCTGGTGGAGTCTGCTATGCCTTACAGTCCGGCCGGGCGCACTCGTCGGCGCAGTCACCGGCGCCTGCGCCG
>JARRPM010000079.1:28050-32129 GCA_037382865.1 Halioglobus sp.
ATCCGGTAAAGCAGATCGAGCCTCTCTGTTGTCGCGCCGGGGGGGATGGCGAGGGTCTTGGAGATGCCGCTGTCCACCCAGGGCTGCATTGCGGCCACCATTTGCACCTGGTCTTCGGCGCTGATGTCCCGGCCACGGACAAAACTGTCAGGCAGTTGCCTGTCGCCATGCATCTCGCGCCATGCTGCCACGGCGCAATCGGTCACCTCGAGTTTATCAGTATCGCCTTCACAGTCGAAGCGGCGGGCATAGTCCCAATCGAAAATCGGCTCGATTCCGCTCGAGACGTTGCCTGCCAACAGGCTGAGGCTGCCGGTGGGAGCGATCGCGGTGAGGTGGCTGTTGCGCAGCCCGTGGCGCCGGATCCGTGCGGCGATCGGGTCGGGGAACCGGCGCGGGACGGGGTTCGCCAGCCACGCCGCTGCGTCCAGGGCGGGAAATGCCCCCTTCTCCTCGGCCAGTTCGCAGGAGGCGAGAGCGGCCGTGTCGCGGATGCGGGCGGCGACCTCGGCAGCCGTGGTCCGGCCGGCCGCGCTGTCATAGCGCAGGCCGAGCATCGCGAGCATGTCGGCGAGCCCCGTGCAGCCGATACCGATCCGGCGGGTCTCCTGTGCCGCCTGCCGCTGCCCGGGCAGCGGCAGGCGGGCGATCTCCAGGGCGTTGTCGAGCATCCGGACCGCCGGGCGAACGGTTTCCTCGAGCAGAGCAAAGTCCAGACTGGCGGAGGCGCTAAACGGCGCGCGCACGAATGAGGGCAGCACCAGCGAACCCAGCACGCAGGCACCGTGGGGAGGGAGGGGTAACTCGCCGCAGGGATTGGTGGCGCGAATGCTCTCCCGATAGCCGAGTCGGTTGCCGGCATTGATCCGGTCGATGAACAGCAGGCCGGGCTCGCCGCCGGCCAGGCCGTGATCCAGCATCGCCTGCCACAGTTCCGCGGCAGGAACCGATCCGGCGATGTCTTTCCCGAAACGCAGGGGCCACTCACCGCCGGCGGCAAGGGCCTGCATGAAGGCATCACTGACCAGCACCGACAGATTGAAATGGTGCAGGACCCGGGGGTCGTCTTTCGCGGCGATGAAGCGGAAGATGTCCGGGTGGCTGCAATCGAGTACGCCCATCATCGCGCCGCGCCGCGGATTGGTGGAGAGCAGGGCCTCGCTCATCTGGTTCCAGACGGCGATGAAGGAGACGGGACCGGATGCGGTCTGCCCCGTGCGCAGCGCCGGGGCGCCGCGCGGTCGCAGCGGGGAGAAATCGATGCCGATACCGCCGCCCGCCTGCAGCGTCAGGGCGCTCTCCCGCAGTGCCCTGAAGATGCCGTCGAGCGAGTCCTCCAGCGTGCCGGAGACGAAGCAGTTGGCCAGGGTGGCCTCGAGGTCCCTGCCCCCGTTGGCCAGAATTCGCCCGCCCGGGAGAAACCGGTTGGACGCCATCAGGTCGAGAAACTGCGCACGGTGGTGGGCCGCGCTCGACCCCTCGGGCCCCGCAAGCGCCCCGGCTACCCGGGCAAAAGTCTCTTCCGGGGAGCATTCCCCGAGCTCGGCGGCGCGATAGCGCGAGTGCCAGACGCGATGCGCAAGGGCTTTCATCGGCGGTTCCGGCCGGCATGTGCGACGTTGCTCTCAGCGCTGTTTTTCATCGATGTCCTATCTGCGGCATTAACCGGGTATCCGCAGCCGCGAACAGGGCTCACGCAATATCCAGCTATGGATAATGGTAGCCTGATTTGTTGCCCCCGGGTTCAGGGGGATCCAGCGGGCCAGGCCGTCACCGGTTAGCACTGTTGACAGTCGTACAGGGTGGTAGCAATCTGAGGCCTCGATCGGACAGGCAGAAACCGGGGCATCCTTCAATGGTAGGCAGAGACCAGGACACGGGTGCCGACCGCCGGCACTTCAGGCGGATGACAGGTCGTGCCTTCTGGATTGGTGTCGCTCTCGGGCTTGTCCTGGGCCTGATCGCCGGGATGGTGCTCTGGCTGTGATCGGGTGTCTTGACGAGTGCAGTCCGGGTCGAGTCAGTGCTCGCCGCGGCACGTGCCCCCGGTGTCTTTGGCGGTCTCTTCGCAGCCGCGCGTAAATCGGTTACTTCATTGACGCGATGGGGTATGGATACCGGGGCGCAAATTCTGTTACAACACGGGCAATTTTTTGTTAACTGCGGGGTTTAAGGTGAGGTTCTCCTGTACCAGACTCCGTTTGCGCGCATCAAAGCGTCATCAGGAAAACTTGTCGAGCAGCACAGGAGCCGGATCAGATGATCATACCCAACCGAAAGGCAGGCTTTTTTTCCCTTCTCCTGATAATGGGAGGCCCGCTCTGCGTCACCGGGGCGGAGACTTCGGAGTACAACGGCTTTGACGTCGCCGGTGGCCTGATTGATCCGCTGGATATCTACTACAAGGGACCTGAGCGTGACGGTATACCCGCTATCGACCACCCCCGATTTCTGGCGGGCTCAGCGCGCCAGGGCGCGCTCGACCCCGACGAGAGGGTCATGGGGGTGGAATACAACGGTATCGCCAAGGCCTATCCGATCCGCATTCTCGATCAGCACGAAATCGTAAACGACTGGTTTCTGGATACGCCGGTGACGGTCACGTTCTGTCCGCTTTGCGGAACGGGTATGGTCTTTCTCGCTGAGGTCGGGGACAGGACGCTGCAGTTCGGCGTATCCGGCCTTCTGTTCAACAATGACATGCTGCTCTACGACCGCACTACGGAATCTCTCTGGTCCCAGATAATGAGGACTGCGGTGACAGGCCCTTTGCAAGGCGAGCAATTGACCCAGGTCCCCGCGCAGCACACGACCTGGGGGGGCTGGCTGAAGCGTCATCCGGAGTCGCTGCTGCTGTCGCGGGATACAGGTTTTCGACGCGACTATGAGGCGGAGCCCTATTACGACTACAAGAGGCTGCCCATGATCGTTTTCCCCACCGTACACCAGGACCTGCGCATACCGGGGAAAAGCTGGGTCGTGGGTATCGCGCTGGAGGATGAGGCGCTCGCTATCCCCTTCGAGCAACTGGATAAGCTGGAGGGCCCCCTGCGCCTGGCGGTGGGGAATACTGAGCTGGATATTCACTGGGACCGTGAATCCTCGTCAGCCAGAGCCTTTAGCCGTGCGGGGGATGAGATTCCCACCACGTCAGGCTACTGGTTTGCCTGGGTCGCGTTCTACCCGCGGACGACGTTGCACAATCCTGATTGACGCCCCGCAGAGAGGGCCGGGGCCAGTGCCGGATTGAGCCTGCGCCAATCGACGGGTTGGCTCGCCCTCGGCAGTGACCTTCTTCTATAAATAACATTATAAAAACTCTATAACTGTATGTATATAAATGTATAAATACCTTTTTCATCGCGCATTCTGAGAATGCCTGTCGACGCATTGCCGGCCGGCCTCCAGCTATCCGCCTTGGTCGCAGCCCGGTTGCGTGCGTGTCCGTCGAGCAAATGTCGCGGCTACCCCAGTGCGCTGAAAACGCCTTTGATGGTAGTTCTGATTAGCTAAAAAAGCGCCAAAACAGTGCGCAAGAAATAGACGGGTCGGCACAGATAACGTATCCTCATGGATTAATAATTAATTCGCATGCCAGGAGACTGACCCCGGGGTCTCAGTTGTCCGCGAGCGGGGAGGTGATGATGCAGGTCTTGCAAAACGTCAGAACTGAAGCCGTATCCGAAACTTCCACCGCGTTCCTGGATGGCGATACGCTGGTCATGGTGTTCTCGAGCGCGCCCGATTTCTCGCATTGCGCCAACATCATCCTGTATACCGTCAAGCAGGCGGAGGCGAACAATATGCAGCACCTGCTGATGGATTGTTCTGCGCTGAGCGCACCGGTCTCTCCCGCGTTCAAGCACATCCTCGATATCACCCGCTTCCTGCACCACCGTGACATCCGCGTGCTGGTGCTCGATGCATCCGAGCCGTTCAAGAGAGAGGTAGCGCCGCTGCTGCCCGACGCCCTGTGGATCTGGTCGCACACCTCGGCGGAAGGTGCCGAAACCGATCTTGGGTGAGGTGGTGCCGGCAGGGTGAATCGAACACCCGACCCACGCATTACGAATGCGTTG
>JARRPM010000080.1:0-14610 GCA_037382865.1 Halioglobus sp.
TGATCGCGAGGGACCACCCGAAGTATCCGTTTGAGGTTCCTGGCGTACAAATAGTGTTCGATAAGTGACTGCTCAGGTATCCCGTTTTCTTCGAGGTAGTCAGACGACTGTGCGATTTGAATTTCCCGGTTACTGAGCTGGTAATGAAATTTTAAATGGGACCACAGCCGGTCCAACGGGTCTCGCAGCACATAAATCAACCGTAGGTTTCTGAAACGCTCCAGAAGACTGACCCATGCGGCTTCGCCCAGCAACGCGCTTAGGTTGCTGAAATCAGCACAATACTGCTCTACGCCTGCTTCACCAAATCGCCTTTCGTACCACCGCCATGTCCGTGGCATGAAAAGGTAATCCAGATACCAGACAATGTCGGCCCCTCGCATGGGCTCCCCCGCATCCGCTGCTCTCTTCCTGGCAGCTGTCAATCGGCTCAAGCGATACCGTAGGTTGAGGTTCTCGCGACAGCCTTCCGTAAAGGCGAGGTAATGTATCTCCTTCTCGAGGCTGAACCTGATACCGGGATGTTGCTCCAACTGTCTATACAACCAGGTAGTACCGGCTTTCATAGCACCAACGCTCAGTAATAATTTATTCATTCGCGCCAAAACGTGCTCCCGCCGACAAACGAACATGTTTTTCAGTTGTCAATGCCGAGAAGTCAGCGAAATTTTGCCATATCTTTAATAAAACCTGCGAAGTTTACCAACCATTCACAGGTTTACAACCTCCAGCCGGTTCCCGCGAGGAAGGGCATTATCAACCGCCGTCTCGACCCTTGCCCCGAGGTTTCAGAACTTTTCAAGGCTACAACCGTCACAGCGTGCCGATTGGATAGAGATATACGTTAGTTATATGAATCTTGAGACCCTCGATCCGGAAATCAGGCGCGGGAAATATCGTTATGATTTCGTCTGCCACCTGGTGATCCGCCAGCAAGAATAGCGTTTCTGAACTGAATCTCTGCGCGCCAACCACAAACCGACTGGTACATTCGCATTGACGCCCTGCCGAGGAAAAATTGATGCCGAAGAACTGTAAGTCGAGGGCATGCAGTTCGACCGCGGCTATCTCTCACCCTATTTCATCAACAACCAGGACAGCATGAGCCCCGAACAGGAAGATCCCTACATCCTGCTGGTCGACAAGAAGATCTCCAACATCCGCGAGATGCTGCCCCTGCTCGAGCAGGTGGCCAAGGCCTTCAAGCCGCTGGTCATTGTTGCCGAGGACGTGGAAGGGGAGGCGCTGGCTACCCTGGTCGTGAATAACATGCGCGGCATCGTGAAAGTCTCCGCCTTTAAGGCGCCCGGCCTCGGTGATCGCCGCAAGGCGCCAGAGCGATCGCCGCCGGCCCCCGAAGCCCGGGCGATCGGGGCTCCCCGCCCGGAATAGCTGTGTCCCCCGTCACCGGGCGGTGTACAATGCCGCCGGTCCGACAACAACAAGAGGCAGTTTTCATGGTTATCGAATTCATCGTCAGGTGGTTTCACGTGCTGTTCGGCATCGTCTGGGTCGGCATGCTCTACTATTTCAATTTCGTTCAGACCGAGTATTTCAAGGAGGCCGAGGCCGGCGCCAAGGCGGACGCCATGAAGAAGCTGGCACCACGGGCACTGTGGTGGTTCCGCTGGGGTGCACTGCTCACGTTCCTCACCGGCCTGAGCCTGTTCTACCAGGTGGGGGCGCACAGCAACCCCGCCGGCATGCCGGTGATATGGATGGGCGTGCTGGCTGGCACCCTGATGTTTCTCAACGTGTGGCTGGTCATCTGGCCGAAACAGCAGATCGTGCTGGGCATGAAACCCGGGGACGGCCCGGCCGCGGCGGCGAAGGCGGGCCTCGCCTCGCGCACCAACACGCTGTTCTCGGGCCCGATGCTGTTCGGTATGCTCGGTTCCAAGCACCTCTACATCGAGGGCGCCGGCGCCAACGGCCTGCTGGCCTGCGCCGTCATCCTGCTCCTGCTGGAGGTCAATGCCCTGTTCGGCAAGACCGGCCCCATGACCAGCGTCGTCGGTGTGGTGCACATGAGCGTCGCGCTCACCGCGGTCTTCTGGGCACTGCTCGCTTTCCTCTGAGGTTCAGCCCTGCCGACAGGAGCCGGGCAGATGCCCGGCTTCACTGTTTCTGCGTTTCAGGACCGTATGTATAATGGCGCGACTCTCCTCGCCGACATAGTGGTTCCATGCCTCAGGACGATCTCGATCACATACCCCCCATCGTACCCGCCCGCGACAGCGACCTGCCTGCCGCTGGCAAGGCTCGCGCCGCGCGCAAGCCCTCCGGCGGCAGGGGCGGTCGCAATGGCGGCGGCGCCGGCAGGCCGCCGTCGGCCACTCGCGCCGGCGCCGGTCCCCTGGCCCGCCTGCTTATCGCGGTGGCGCTGGCCGCCGCCGCAGCCGCCTGCGCCTGGGCCTGGCAGCTGCAGCAGAAGCTGCAGCAGTCCAACGAGGTCATGGAAGGGTACCAGCTCAGGATCAAGGACCTGGAGGACCGGCTCTCGGACACCGACGAGGGCATGAACCAGAACGCCGAGGTGCAGGCAGCCAAGATCCGGGAGCTGGATTCCGAGGTACGCAAGCTCTGGGACAACGTCTGGAAGAAATCGAAAGAGCGGTTGAGCGCGCTGGAGGCGGAAAACGCCAGCCAGGCGAAGAAGCTAAGCGCCGCGGAGACGAAGCTCGAAAGCGCGGCGGGCGATATCGGCAGGCTGAAGAGCGTGGCCGGTGACCTCGAGCGCCTGATGGCCAGCGCCAAGGCAAACCAGGCGGAGGTCGAACGGGTGGCGGACAGCCTCAACCGCATCAACCTGGAGCTGGCCAAGCTGAACAAGCGGGTGGAGGGCAACGAGGAGTGGGTCGGCTCCATCAACGCTTTCCGGCGCCAGGTCAACGCCACCATCACCGACCTGCAGGCCAGCATCCGGGCGCTGCAGGCTCCCTGAAGCCCGCGCCCGGATATCCCGGGCGGTAACTTTTCCCGGCGGCCTGCTCATCCGTTTCCCCGGGTGTATAATGGCGCTCCCGTTTTCCAGCCAGTCCCCCCACAAGGATGCCCATCATGACCGTCATTCGCCAGGACGACTTCATCGACAGCGTCGCCGACGCGCTGCAATTCATCTCCTACTACCATCCGGTGGATTTCGTGCAGGCGGTCCACCAGGCCTGGGAGCGGGAGCAGAACCCGGCGGCCAAGGACGCCATGGCGCAGATCCTGATCAACTCCCGCATGTGCGCGCAGGGCAAGCGCCCCATTTGCCAGGATACCGGCATCGTCACGGTCTTTCTGAAGATCGGCATGGACGTGCGCTGGGATGCCACCCTCTCGGTTGCCGATATGGTCAACGAGGGCGTGCGCCGGGCCTATACCCATCCCGACAACGTGCTGCGCGCCTCCATCCTGGAGGATCCGGCGGGGGCACGCAGGAACACGCGGGACAACACGCCGGCGGTCATCCACATGGAGGTGGTGCCGGGGAATACCGTGGACGTGCAGGTGGCAGCCAAGGGCGGCGGTTCCGAGAACAAGTCAAAAATGGCGATGCTCAACCCCTCCGACAGCGTCGTCGACTGGGTCGTCAAAACGGTACCCACCATGGGCGCCGGCTGGTGCCCGCCGGGCATGCTGGGTATCGGTATCGGGGGTACCGCGGAGAAGGCGGCGGTGATGGCCAAGGAGGCCCTGATGGACCCCATCGATATCCACGAACTGCGCGCGCGCGGCCCGGCCAGCCGGGTCGAGGAGCTGCGCCTGGAAATCATGGATGCGGTGAACAGGCTCGGAATCGGCGCCCAGGGGCTCGGCGGGCTGACCACGGTGCTGGACGTCAAGATCAGGGATTACCCCACCCACGCGGCCTCCCTGCCGGTGGCCATGATCCCCAACTGTGCCGCCACCCGCCACGCCCACTTCGTGCTGGACGGCTCCGGCCCGGCCCTGCAGACGCCTCCCAGCCTGGACGACTGGCCCGACATCACCTGGGAAGTGGGGGAGCAGGTGCGCCGCGTGAACCTGGACACGGTCACCCGGGAGGAGGCCGCCCAGTGGCAGCCGGGGGACACCCTGCTCCTCTCCGGCAGGATGCTCACCGGCCGGGACGCGGCCCACAAGAAGATGCAGGAGCTGATCCAGAGCGGCGAGGGCCTGCCCCCCGAAGTGGACCTCAAGGGGCGCTTCATTTACTACGTGGGGCCGGTGGATCCTGTGCGCGACGAAGTGGTCGGCCCGGCCGGGCCCACCACGGCCACCCGCATGGACAAGTTCACCGACTTCATCCTGGAGCACACCGGCCTGCTGGGCATGATCGGCAAGGCGGAGCGGGGCCCCACCGGGGTCGAGGCGATCAAGAAGCACCGGGCGGTCTACCTGATGGCGGTGGGCGGCGCGGCCTACCTGGTCTCCAGAGCGATCACCTCGTCCAGGGTGGTGGCATTCCCCGAACTGGGGATGGAGGCGATCTACGAGTTCGAGGTGAAGGACATGCCGGTCAGCGTGGCGGTGGATGCCAGCGGCGCCTCCATCCACGAGATCGGCCCCAGAATCTGGCAGAAGAAGATCGAGGAACAGGCCCTGGAAATCGTCTGAGCGGTGCGCCCGGCAACCTTCTACTGGCACGATTACGAGACCTCCGGCGCAGACCCCTCCCGCGACCGGCCGCTGCAGTTCGCCGGCCTGCGCACCGATGCCGAGCTGAACGTCATCGGCGAGCCGCTGGTCATCTATGCCCGACCCGCCAACGATCTGCTGCCTCACCCCGAGGCCTGCCTGGTGACCGGGATCAGCCCGCAGCTGGCCCTGGAGCGGGGCGTGCCCGAGTGCGAATTCATCGGCCGCATCCACGAGGAGCTGTCGCGTCCCGGCACCTGCGGCGTGGGCTACAACTCCCTGCGCTTCGACGACGAGGTCACCCGCTACACGCTGTACCGGAATTTTTACGACCCCTATGCGCGTGAGTGGCAGAATGGCAACTCGCGCTGGGACATCATCGATATGGTGCGCGCCGCCTGTGCCCTGCGTCCTGAAGGCATCGAGTGGCCACTGCGGGAGGACGGCCTCCCCAGTTTCCGGCTGGAGGACCTGACCGCCGCCAACGGCATCGGCCACGAGGCGGCCCACGACGCCCTCTCGGACGTGCAGGCGACCATCGCCCTGGCCAGGCTGGTCAGGAGTCGCCAACCCAGGCTCTACGACTACGTGCTGCAACACCGGGACAAGCGCTCGGTGCAGGCCAGCCTGGATGTGGCGGCGATGAAACCGGTGCTGCACGTCTCCGGCATGTTCGGCGCCGAGCGCTTCAATACCGCCCTGATCGTGCCCCTTGCCCTGCATCCCACCAATCGCAACGAGGTGATCTGCTTCGACCTCAGCGCCGACCCGCAGGTGTTGTTCGACCTGGCGCCGGAGGAGGTGCGGGCGTTGCTCTACACGCGCAGCGAAGCGCTGCCGCCCGGCCGGGAGCGCCCGGGGCTCAAGACCGTGCACATCAACCGCTGCCCCATCCTGGTCACCGCGAAGATGGCGGACAGCGCCATCGCGGAACGCCTGGGTATCAGCGGCGAGCGCTGCCGGCGGCACCTGGCGGTGCTTCGCGAGCAGCGCAGCCGCGATGCCGCGGGGTTCAGCGCGCGCCTGCAGGCGGTCTACGAGGGGGGCAGCTTCGAAGCCTGCACCGACCCGGACCGCATGCTCTACGGCGGCGGGTTTTTTTCCGACGACGACAGGCGGGAGATGACGCGGGTGCGCGACAGCGGCCCGGAGGCGCTCGCCGCCGAGACCTACGCCTTCGAGGACCCGCGCCTGCCGGAGATGCTGTTTCGTTACCGCGCGCGCAATTTCCCGGAAAGTCTGACTTCGGAGGAACTCGCCCGGTGGGAGGAGTTCCGGTTCCAGCGGCTGACGGAGCCCGAGGCGGGCGCCAGCATCTGCATGGAGGAGTACCAGGCGCTGATCGAGACGCTGCTGGCCAGCGGCGATCTCACCCCCGACCAGCAGCAGCTGCTGCATGCGCTGCAGGCCTGGGGGGACAGTCTGCTCGCCTGACTGCCACGCTGCGGGCAGCGCCGGCCACGGCGCGATCTTCGGTATTACGCACATGGGCAGGCCCTTGCGGCGACCGTATAATGGCGGGCACGAAATCCCATCGCCACGCCCAGGAAAGTCCGGGAGAACCGCAGCGTGCAATTTGCCGGTAGCCATATCCTGTCCATCCAGCAGTTCGAACGCGGGGACGTCGAGCGCGTCTTCGAAGTCGCCGACCGCATGGAGCCCTACGCCCATCGCCGGCGGGTGACCCGGGTTCTCGATGGCGCCATCATGGGCTCCATGTTCTTCGAACCCAGCACCCGGACCCGCGTCAGCTTCGGCAGCGCCTTCAACCTGCTCGGCGGGGAAGTGCGCGAGACGACCGGCTTTGAGCAGTCCGCCATCGCCAAGGGCGAGTCCCTGTACGACACCGCGCGGGTCCTCAGCGGCTACTCGGACGTGATCGTGATGCGCCACCCGGCGGAGGGCTCGGTCGCCGAGTTTGCCGCCGCCAGCCGTGTGCCGGTGATCAATGGGGGGGACGGCAGCAACGAACACCCCAGCCAGGCACTGCTCGACCTCTACACCATCAGGAGCGAACTCGCGGGACGAGGCCTGGGCATCGACCAGCTGCGCATCGCCATGGTGGGCGACCTCCGTTACGGGCGCACGGTGCACTCCCTGTGCAAACTGCTCGGTCTGTTCCGCGGGGTGCAGGTCGTGCTGGTCTCGCCGTCAGAGCTGCGCATGCCGGGAGAGATCGTCGAGGAGCTGCGCGGCACCGGCCACCGGGTCGTGGAGTCCGAGATGCTCGAGGAGAGCATTGCCCACGTCGATATCGTCTACTCCACCCGCCTGCAGGAGGAGCGCTTCAGCTCCCGGGAGGAGGCGGATATGTACCGCGGCCGCTTCCGCCTGAACCAGGCGATTTACACCCACAATTGCGAACCGAATACGGTGATCATGCACCCCCTGCCGCGGGATTCCCGCGACAATGCCCGGGAGCTGGACGACGATCTCAACGACAACCCCAACCTCGCCATCTTCCGCCAGACCGACAACGGCATGCTGGTGCGGATGGCGCTGTTCGCCCTGATCCTCGACGTGGTCGACCAGGTCGACACGCACGCGCGGGACGTCAACTGGTACACGGCGAGGCGTTTCTGATGGGCCCGCAGCTGCGGTTCGGCGCCCAGGATGTGCGGGTGCTCGAGGAGGAGACCGCCTGGTCGGGCTATTTCAGTGTCCGCAGGCTGACGCTGCAGTACCGCTGTTTCGCCGGCGGCTGGAGCGAGCCCCAGGTGCGGGAGGTGTTCGATCGCGGCGACGCGGTGGGCGTGCTTCCCTACGATCCCGTCACCGACAGCGTCGTGCTGATAGAGCAGTTCCGGCCGGGTGCGCTGCGCGGCAACGACAGCCCCTGGATGCTCGAGCTCATTGCCGGTGTGGTGGAGCAGGGGGAGAGCGATGCAGAGGTGGCGCACCGGGAGGCGATGGAGGAGGCGGCCTGCGAACTGTCCGAACTGGTGCCGATCGCGACGGTGCTGCCCAGCGCCGGCGCCTGCTCCGAGCAGGTCCGGCTGTTCTGCGGCCGGGTGCGCAGCGCCGGCATCGGCGACGTGCACGGGGCGGACCACGAGGGTGAGGATATCCTCGTTCACGCCGTCTCCCGCGAGGATGCCCTGCAGCTGGTGGCCCGCGACCGGATTCCCAATGGCCACACCCTGATCGCCCTGCAATGGCTGCAGATCAACGGCGAGGCCCTGCGCCAGCGCTGGTGCTGAGCCCAGGCGCCTGCGCCCCGTGACCGCCATGTCGGAAACCCGTCCCAAAGCCGTCCCCGGCGCCGCCCCCGGCCTGCTGCGTTCCAGTGCCCTGGTGGGCAGCATGACCCTGCTGTCCCGGGTGCTGGGGCTGCTGCGGGACGTGGTGATTGCCGCCTTCGTGGGCGCCAGCGCCAACGCGGACGCCTTCTTCGTCGCTTTCAAGATCCCCAACTTCCTGCGCCGCCTGTTCGCCGAGGGCGCCTTCTCCCAGGCCTTCGTCCCGGTGCTGGCGGACTACAAGGAGCAGGGCAGTGCCGCCGCGGTGAAGGCGCTGGTGGACCGGGTCGCGGGTGTGCTCGGCGGCACCCTGCTGCTGATCACCAGCCTGGCGATCCTGGCCGCCCCCCTGGTGACCGCGCTGTTTGCGCCGGGCTTTGTCAGTCAGCCGGAAAAGTTCGGGTTGACCGCCGCGATGATCCGTATCACGTTCCCGTACCTGCTGCTCATCTCCATGACCGGCTTCTGCGGCGCGATCCTGAACAGCTACGGCCGTTTTGCCGTGCCCGCTTTTACCCCTGTGTTCCTCAATCTCTCCCTGATATTTGCCGCGGGGGTGGCGGCGCCCTGGTTCGACGAGCCGGTGTTCGCCCTCGCCTGGGGCGTGTTTTTCGCGGGTATAATCCAGCTGCTGTTCCAGCTTCCCTCCCTCTATCGCCTGGACCTGGTGCCCAGGCCCCGCTGGGACGTGCGCCACGAGGGGGTGCGGCGCATCCTGAAGCTGATGGTGCCGGCCCTGTTCGGGGTCTCCGTCAGCCAGATCAATCTCCTGCTGGATACGGTGCTGGCCTCCTTCCTGCCCACCGGCAGCGTCTCCTGGCTCTATTATTCCGACCGGCTCTCGGAGCTGCCCCTGGGCGTGTTCGGTATCGCCATCGCCACGGTGATCCTGCCCAATCTCTCGGCCCACCGGGCGGCGGCGCGGGAGGGGAGGTTCAGCATGACCCTGGACTGGGCCATGCGCTCCGTGCTGCTGATCGGCGTGCCGGCGGCGGTGGCGCTGATGCTGCTGGCGGAGCCGATTCTCACCACGCTCTTCCAGTACGGTGCGCTCACCCCCGGGGACGTCGGCATGGCGGCCCTGAGTCTGCGCGCCTACGGTCTGGGGCTGGTCGCCTTCATGCTGGTCAAGGTGCTGGCGCCTGGCTACTACGCCCGGCAGGACACGGCGACGCCGGTCAAGATCGGCATCATTGCCATGGTGGCCAACATGGTGCTCAACCTGGTGCTGGTGGTGCCCCTGATGATTTTCTGGAACGTGGGGCACCTGGGCCTGGCGCTGGCGACCAGTATCGCCGCCTATCTCAACGCGGGCCTGCTGCTGCGCGGCCTGTTGCGCGCCGGGGTCTACCGGCTGCAGCCGGGCTGGGGGCACTATGCCATGCGGCTGCTGTTCGCCACCGGCTTCATGGCGGCCGCCGTGACTGTGCTCACCCCCGACATTGCGGTGTGGCTGGAATGGGGCTGGCAGCGCAGGGCCTGGGAGATGGCCCTGGTGTGCAGCGGCGGGGTGGGTGTCTACCTGGCGGTCCACCTGCTGCTGGGCACCCGGTTCCGCCACCTGCGCGCGCCCTCGGCGATCTGAGCGACGGCCGGGCACCTTGCGGGGTAAATGGCCGCCGGCCATAGGCCGGGGCCGGCAGTTTCGCTATACTTGCACGTTTGATTCGACTGGACTTCACCCCCGGCCATGGAGTTGATTCGCGGACTGCACAATATGCGGCCCCGGCATCGCGGTTGTGTCGTGACCATCGGCGCCTTCGACGGCGTCCATCTGGGGCACCAGGCCGTGATACGCCACCTGCTGCAGAAGTCTGCGGAACTGGCGGTTCCCTCGGTGGTGATCGTGTTCGAACCGTTGCCGCGTGAGTATTTTGCGCCGATAGAGGCGCCGGCGCGTATCATGAGCTTCCGGGAGAAGTTCTTCGCCCTGCAGGCGCTGGGCGTGGATCGGCTGCTGCGGCTGCGGTTCAATGAGCAGCTGCGCACGATGTCGGCGCAGCAGTTCCTGGACGATATCTTCGTGGACGGGCTCGGCGTGCGCTACATCGTGCTCGGCGACGATTTCCGTTTTGGCAACGATCGCGAGGGCGATCTCGAGTTCATCAAGGAGCAGGGGCGCCGCTACGGCTACCGGGCCGGCCCGACGCCCACCGAGTCCATTGGCGGAGAACGGGTCAGCAGCACGCGCATCCGCAGCGCGCTGGAGGCGGCGGACTTCGCCGAGGCCGAGCGCCTGCTGGGCCGTCCGTACTCGATCTCCGGCAAGGTGATCTACGGCCGGCAGCTGGGGCAGACGATCGGCGCCCCGACCGCCAACCTGGAGTTGCGCCGGCTGCGGGCCCCCCTCTCGGGGGTCTATGCGGTCGAGGTGAGCGGCGCCGGGCTCGAGGCAGCCTGGGGCGTGGCCAACGTGGGTGTGCGTCCCACGATAGACGACAGCATCAAGGCGAACCTGGAGGTGCACCTGCTGGACCGGGAGATCGGTCTCTACGGCCAGCACATCGAGGTGACCTTCCGCCACAAGCTGCGGGATGAACAGAAATTCGAAACCATGGAAGAGCTGATGCTCAACATTGCCAGGGACATCGACAACACGCGGGACTGGTTTGTCCGCCATCAGGCATGATATTGCGTTATGAGTGATTACAAGGATACCCTCAACCTGCCCCGGACGGCGTTCCCCATGAAGGCCAGTCTGGCCCAGCGCGAACCCCAGCGCCTCAAGCAGTGGGAGGCCATGGGCCTGTACGGAAAGATCCGCGAGGCCTGCGCCGGCCGGCCGAAATTCATCCTCCACGACGGCCCCCCCTATGCCAACGGCGAACTGCACCTGGGGCATGCGGTGAACAAGATCCTCAAGGACATCATCGTCAAGTCCCGCACCCTGGACGGCTACGACGCCCCCTATGTGCCGGGCTGGGACTGCCATGGCCTGCCCATCGAGCTCAACGTGGAGAAGAAGGTGGGCAAACCCGGGGTCAAGGTGACCCCCGCCCAGTTCCGCCAGAAATGCCGGGAATACGCGGCGCGGCAGGTGGATGGCCAGCGCGAAGAGTTCATCCGCATGGGGGTGTTCGGAGACTGGTTCGACCCCTACCTGACCATGGCGCCCTCCTTCGAGGCAAACATCGTCCGCGCCCTGGCGCGCATCGTGGACAACGGCCACCTGCACAAGGGCTTCAAGCCGGTGCACTGGTGCATGGACTGCGGCTCGGCGCTGGCGGAGGCGGAGGTGGAATACCGGGACAAGCAATCGCCCGCCATCGACGTCGCCTATGCCGCCCTCGACCCCGCCGCCATCAATGCCGCCTGCGGTGCCGATTACCGCGGCGAAATCGCCATCCCGATCTGGACCACCACCCCCTGGACCCTGCCGGCCAGCATGGCGGTGACCCTGCACCCGGAGCTCGACTACGTGATGATCGAGGGACAGGGGCGCGCCCTGGTCGTGGCCGAAGAGCTGGCGACGGCCTGTGCCGCACGCTACGGCCTGGACGGGGTCACCATCCTGGGCCGTTGCAAGGGTGCGGCGCTGGAGCGCCAGATGCTGCAGCACTGCTTCCTGGACCGGCAGGTGCCGGTGATCCTGGGCGATCACGTCACTACCGAGGCGGGCACGGGCGCGGTCCACACCGCCCCCGCCCATGGCCAGGACGACTTCGTGGTCGGGCAGAAGTACGACCTCGAGGTCTACAACCCGGTGGGGGGCAACGGTGTCTACCTGCCGGACACGGAATTCTTCGGCGGCCAGCACGTGTTCAAGGCGAACGATGCCATCATCGAACTGCTGCGCGAGCGCGGCACGCTGCTGCACGCCGAGCCGTATGAGCACTCCTACCCGCACTGCTGGCGGCACAAGACGCCGATCATCTTCCGCGCCACGCCCCAGTGGTTCATCAGCATGCACCAGAACGGTCTGCTGCGTCACGCGCTGGAGGCGGTGGAGCAGGTCCAGTGGCTGCCGGAGTGGGGCAAAGCCCGCATCGACGGCATGCTGGCCGATCGTCCCGACTGGTGCATCTCCCGCCAGCGCGCCTGGGGGGTGCCCATCGCCCTGTTCGTGCACCGCCAGAGCGGCGAGCTGCATCCGGATACGCCCGGCCTCATGGAGGCGGTTGCCCTGCGCATGGAGGAGGGCGGCATCGACGCCTGGTTCGATCTCGAACCCGCGGAACTGCTCGGTGCCGACGCGGAACACTATGACAAGGTGACCGACACCCTCGACGTCTGGTTCGATTCCGGCGTCACCCATTTCTGCGTGCTGCGCCGACGCGACGACCTGCAGGCGCCGGCGAATATCTACCTCGAGGGCTCGGACCAGCACCGGGGCTGGTTCCAGTCCTCCCTGCTGACCGGCGTCGCCATCGACGGCGCCGCGCCCTACAGGAGTGTCCTGACGCACGGTTTTACCGTCGACAGTGACGGCCGCAAGATGTCCAAGTCCATCGGCAATATCATCGCCCCCAAAACGGTGATGAACGATCTCGGCGCCGACATCCTGCGCCTGTGGGTGGCGGCCACAGACTACCGGGGTGAGCTGACGGTGAGCGACGAGATCTTCAAGCGCACCGCGGACTCCTACCGGCGGATTCGCAATACCGCGCGCTTTTTGCTCTCCAATCTCGACGGCTTCGACCCCGCCGGCGACGCGGTGGCATTCGGGGAGTTGCTCTCCCTGGACCGCTGGGCGATCGACCGCGCCGCGGCGCTGCAACAGGAGATCGCCCAGGCCTACGAGGACTACCAGTTCCACCAGATCTACCAGAAGCTGCACAACTTCTGTACCAACGACCTGGGGGGCTTCTACCTCGACGTGATCAAGGATCGGCAGTACACCACCGGCGGCGACAGCCTGCCGCGTCGCTCCGCCCAGACCGCCATGTACCACATCGGCGAGGCGCTGGTGCGCTGGGTGGCGCCGATCCTGAGCTTTACCGCCGAGGAGATCTGGGAAAACCTGCCCGGCACGCGAGGCGAGTCCGTCTTCCTCGAGCAGTGGTACACCGGCCTGCAGACCCTGCCGGAGGGCGAGGCAATGGGGCGCGGTTACTGGCAGCAGGTCATGGCGGTGCGCTCGGCGGTGAACCGGGAGATGGAGGCGCGCCGGGCCGCGGGCGAACTGCGCGGCTCGCTGGACGCCGTGGTCACCCTCTATGCCGCGCCGGACCTGCTGGACAGGCTGCAGGCGCTCGGCGAGGAGCTGCGCTTCGTGCTGATCACCTCCGGCGCGACCCTGGCGCCGCTGGAGGCGGCCCCGGGGGATGCGGCGGCCACCGACCTCGCGGGCCTGCGCCTGCGGGTGGAGGCGTCGGGTGACGAGAAATGCGAGCGCTGCTGGCATCGCCGGCCCGACGTGGGAGAGATTGCGGCCCACCCCACCCTGTGCGGACGCTGCGTGGAGAATGTGGATGGCGACGGCGAGCAGCGTCGGTTTGCGTAACGGTTCCGCCGCGATCCGCTGGTACCTGCTGGCGCTCGCGGTGGTGCTGCTGGACCAGTACACCAAGGGTCTGGCCAGCCGGGCGCTGGACTACGGCCGGCCGGTGGAGATCTTTTTCTGGTTCGACCTGACCCTGCACCACAACACCGGCGCCGCGTTCAGCTTCCTGAACGACGCCGGCGGCTGGCAGCGCTGGCTGTTCAGCGGCGTGGCGATCGCCATCAGTGCGGCCCTCGTCGTCTGGCTCTACACCCTCCCGCGCGGGCAGTGGCTGCTGGCGCTCGGCCTCGCGCTGATTCTCGGCGGCGCCCTGGGCAACCTGTGGGACCGGGTGGCACTCGGCTACGTCGTCGACTTCATTTCGGTACACTACGGGGGTCGGTATTTCCCGGCCTTCAACCTGGCCGATTCCGCGATCACGGTCGGCGCGGCCTGCATGCTGTACGACAGTTTTTTTATCACCGGTGATGGCAAGCCGAAGCGAGAGGAGAAAGCGACAGATGGTTGATGTCACTGTACCCGTCAGCGAGGGCACCCGGGTCTTCCTGAACTTCTCCGTCAGCCTGGAGGACGGCTCGGAGGTCGATTCCAACTTCGGCGGCGATCCCGTCGATTTCGCCGTCGGCGACGGCAGCCTGCTGCCCGGTTTCGAGCGGCTGCTGTTCGGCATGTCCGCGGGTGAACGGCAGATGTTCAGGGTGCCCCCGGAAGACGCCTTCGGCCAGCCCAATGACAACAACGTGCAGTACCTGCCCCGGGACCGCTTCGACGATGACGTGGAGCTGGAGGTCGGGCTCGTCTTCTCCTTTGCCGACGCCGGCGGCGGCGAGCTGCCGGGCATGATCCTGGCGGTCGACGACGAGGAGGTGGCCGTCGACTTCAACCACCCGCTGGCGGGGCGTACCATTCTGTTCGACGTACTCATACACCGGGTGGAACCGGCGGAGCTGCACTGATGGAGATCCAACTGGCGAATCCCCGGGGCTTCTGCGCCGGGGTGGACCGCGCCATCGATATCGTCAACCGTGCCCTGGAAGTATTCGGTGCGCCCATCTACGTGCGCCACGAGGTGGTGCACAACAAGTTCGTGGTGGAGGACCTGCGCGAGCGCGGCGCGATCTTCGTCGACGAGCTGCAGGAGGTCCCCGACGACTGCATCGTCATCTTCAGCGCCCATGGCGTCTCCCAGGCAGTGCGCCAAGAGGCCGGCCGGCGCCACCTCAGAGTCTTCGACGCCACCTGCCCGCTGGTGACCAAGGTGCACATGGAGGTGGCCCGCTACAGCGCCGAGGGGCGCGAGTGCATCCTGATCGGCCATGCCGG
>JARRPM010000081.1:0-19692 GCA_037382865.1 Halioglobus sp.
GGGCCTCGAAGTCGGCAGGTTAAGCCCGGACAGCGGCCGAACTGCGGCGCAGCGAACTGCCATCGGCATCATTGAGCCCTACTCCGGTATTCCGGGCCCGGGACAGCTGGTATTACTATCGAGTGTATCGGTGCGAACGATGGGGCCAGATCCGCCCTCGAAAAACTGACGGCGATAGGCTATCGTCAACCGGATATGATGACGTTGCGGGCAACATAGAAGAAGCAGACACGCGATCAGTCTTGTGCGGTGGAGACCAGGGGGAGCCCGGCTGCCACGGCAGGCCTGGAATTATTTGGTCAACCAGAAGAAGTTGAACATGAAAACTGCTGTCAGCCCCCCAATCATTGCGACCCTGCTCATTGTGATTCCCGTCGGGATAGCGACAGCGCAGACTGAACCACACCGGTCATATCAGGTGACTGAACAGCGCGAACCCTGCAGGGAGTTCGATCCTTTGCGCAAACCCCGTTTCGGCGACTTGCACGTGCACACGGCATGGTCTTTCGACGCCAGTTCACAGGACACACGCAACAGGCCAAAGGACGCCTATCGCTTCGCCAGAGGGGAGAGGATGGGCATACAGCCCTACGATGACGATGGGCAGGCCACGCGCCACATCCAGATCGACCGGCCTCTCGACTTCGTCGCGGTAACCGACCACTCGGAGTTCCTGGGGGAAATGCGCATGTGCACGACGCGCGGCCAACCCGGCTACTGGCATCCGGTCTGCATCGCGCACCGCTGGCTCCCGCAGCTGTCATTCGGCACCTTTGCGGCTTATGGCCTGGCGAACAAACGGCGCTGGGGCTTCTGTGGTGAGGACAATGCGCTCTGCTACGCTGCGGCGGCGGATACCTGGCGCGACATCAGGACTGCGGCCGAAGCGGCCTATGACCGGGGCAGCAACTGTGAATTTACCAGCTTTATAGGGTACGAGTGGACCGCCACCGTCGGTCCGGGCGACAACCTCCATCACAACGTGATATTCCGCAACGACAAGGTCCCCGATCGGGCCCTGAGCTGGATCGAGACACCTTCACAGGTGCAGCTGTGGGATTACCTTGAGAGGGAGTGCGTGCGCGACAGACCCGGCTGCGACGCCGTGGCCATTCCCCACAACTCCAACCTCAGTGGCGGATTGATGTTCGAAACCGCCCGCCTCAGCAGTGACACGCTCCCCGAGGAGCCTGTCACAACGGGTGAAGCCTCCCGCAGGGCACACTGGAACCCCCTGTTCGAGGTCATGCAGCACAAGGGTTCTTCCGAGTGCGACAACCGCAACCCCGCCTGGGCTGAAGACGAATACTGTGACTTCGAGAAGTTGGGCTACGACAGCTTCGGAGGCAAGAATACCGGCAACGCGGCGGACGGATCGATGGACTGGCTGACGATTTTCGTCGACGACGACGTCCTGCCAGAGACCAGATTGCCTGGAGAGCGCAACTTCCTGCGCTACGCTCTCAAAAAAGGCCTTCGACAGCAGGCGGAGCTGGGGGTCAACAGCTTCAAATACGGGCTCATCGCCAGCACTGATACCCATATCGCCGCGCCCGGGCTGACCATGGAAAAAAACCACCCCGGGCATGGGGGCGCCGGCATGGGGGCCCGGGAGGGCGTACCGGCCGGCCTGCCGGATGAGCTGGAATATGGGCCAGGCGGCCTGGCCGTGCTGTATGCGGAGGAAAACACGAGGGACGCGTTGTTTGCGGCCATGCGCCGGCGCGAGGCCTATGCAACCAGCGGCACCCGCCCCTTACTGCGATTCTTCGGGGGCTGGAATTACCCGGACGACCTGTGCCAGGCCAGCGACATCGTAGCCCGGGGCTATGCGGGTGGCGTTCCCATGGGAGGTGACCTGCCACCATTTGCCGGTGAGAACCCGGCGCCTCGCTTTATCGTGGCCGCGGTGGCGGACAGCGGCACGGCGGAATATCCGGGTTCGCCCCTCCAGCGTATCCAGCTGATCAAAGGTTGGTATGAAAACGGTGAACTCGAGGAGCAGGTGCTGGACGTGGCGGGCGGCGACAACGATGCCAGTGTCGACATCCATAGCTGCGAACAGTCGGGCAGCGGGCACCCGCAGTTGTGTACGGTTTGGACAGACCGGGATTTCAATCCTGACGCGCAGGCGTTTTACTATGTCCGCGTGCTGGAGAACCCGAGCTGCCGGTGGAGCCAGCGCATCTGTGCCGATGCGGGCGTGCGCTGCGACGATCCGGCGACAATCCCCGAAGGAATGGAGAGCTGTTGTGCGACAGAACACAGGAAAGTCATCCAGGAGCGTGCCTGGAGCTCACCCATCTGGTATACACCGATAGCCGATACCCGGGACGGGAAACAGCCCTGACGGGGCACAGCGTGGAGGAATTACAATTTGAACGTAGGTCCCGATAGCGTCGTTTACTTTCACTACACCCTGAGGGACGAGGCGGGTGAACAGTTGGAGACATCCCGTGATGGCGAGCCCAGCGCCTACCTGCACGGCGCCGGCAATATCATTCCGGGGCTGGAGGCAGCGATGGCGGGAAAAACCGCGGGCGATACCTTCACCGCGACGGTCAAGCCGGAGGAGGCTTACGGGCTCCACCAGGCTGACCGAATACAACGGGTACCGGCCAAGCACCTCTTGTATCAAGGCAAACTGCGCCCCGGGGTGGCGGCCCAGCTCAACACCAGGGACGGCAGGCTGCCGGTCACCGTCGTCAAGGTAGGCAGGCACACGGCGGATGTAGACACCAACCATCCGCTTGCAGGGCAGACACTCACCTTCGATATCGAGATCATGGAAGTGCGCGCTGCAACGGCGGAAGAGACCGCTCATGGCCATGTCCATGGCCCTGGAGGGCACCATCACTGAGCCGGACAAGTGCTGACCGGCTGTCGAATCAGGTCACCAGGGGTTGCAGAATTCCAGGAAACCGGCGTTGAATGTCTCCCGGCTGAAACCGAAGCGGTAGCCACGCTCCCAAAGGCCTGATACGGCGCATTGCAGCCCATGGTTCTCCCGGCCGAAGGCGCCGCTCTGTGCGGCCCTTATAATGGCCAGTGCGTACAGCTCCTTTTCGTATCCAAGCGCGTTCCCATTCTCGTCGGCGGCGGCAATGACCTCTCTGATATCGACGGTGGAACAGAACAGGGCAAAATTTCCGAGACTGTGCTGCGGCATGTTGGCGCTCATTACACACTCCTCTTCTCGCAGAAAAACCCAGCTGACCGGAAAGTGACAAAAGCCCCACTGCCCGAATCTTTCCCCAACCCTGTCAGTGGCCCCTCTTATCTCCGGATTCCGGATCCGCAGGCCAGGCCGACAGCGCACCGGCTGTAGCCATGTCAACCGACAGTCCGGGAGTCCAGAGTCACCACCAGACTCACGCTGGACTACATAACGAAACAAAAATCGGGCCAGTTATAAAATGTGCTTTATTTTCAGTAGCCTGTGACGGGCCCCAAACCGTTGCGCGAGGGAAATTCGCAGAAAATGTCGCAAAATCGCGACACCCGACGCTCGCTGAACGGATTTCTGCAGTTATTTCAAAAAGATAGCCTGTCTCCGCACGGCGACAGGCGCCCCCCGGTACCACCGCCCGATACCGCAAACGGTGCTTTCACTGTCCGCTCGCCCAGGTTTTCCGCAGCAGGGGCTTGTCTATTTTACCGGCGGCGTTGAGCGGCAGGGCGCCCACCCGAATGAATCGCCTGGGCGTTTTGTAGCCGGCAAGATGGGACCGGCAGAAGTCGAAGAGCTCACGGTCACTGGCCTGCCCGGAAAGCTGCAACACGGCACAGACCGTCTCTCCCCACTTCCTGTCCGGCAGGCCGATAACCGCGCAGTCTTTCACCGCCCGATGGTTTCGCAAAACCTCCTCCACCTCCCTGGAAGCGACATTTTCGCCGCCGCTGACAACCATGTCCTTCTTGCGATCGACAATATAGAGGTATCCCTCGGTATCGAAGCGGCCGATATCACCGGTGTGCAGCCAGCCGTCCTCCAGAGCCTCGGCGGTGGCGCCGGGTTGTTGCCAGTAGCGGGACATGCACTGTTCGCCCCTGACCAGCACCTCACCACTCGCTCCGACAGGACACGCCTTTCCCGCATCATCGACCAACCTGAGCTCCACCGTGGGCAGGGGCTTCCCGACAGAGCGCAGGAGCTCCGGCTTCCCGGCCAGCGCCCGGCGATGGTCCTCCACGGTCAGGAAAGCGGCGCTCCCCGACAGTTCAGTCATGCCGTAACTCTGGCAAAGGCCGACCGCGGTTTCGCTGAGCAATCGGCGCAACAGCGATTCCGGCATGGCCGACGTCCCGTCGCTGATGGTTTCACCCTGCCACCACAGGGCTGCAGCTCCCGGTTGCGCCGCACCCTGGGCAGACAGCAGGTCCGGAAGCCGGGAAGCGGCCTGGAGGTCGCATCACACGATGTATCTGCCTTGGAGAGTGGTGATTTGCGGTTGTGTCTCAGAGCCTATACTGATCCAAATCGGTCAGAAATTCATCCAGCAACTCACGGCTGGCATGCGGCATGACCACCACGTGCGCCAGTGCCGTGGGTTGGTCGGTGGTTGGATGGATCGTCGCCAGGGTCCATTTTTTCTTGAGTTTGTCATCAAACCGATGATCGAAATACACAGTGTTGGAGCGCTCATCGAAACGGCTCGGATTCAGGTCACGGAAATGATTGGTCAACTCCCGGTGCAGGTAAGCAGCATTGGACAGGATTAACTTCGCGTCCTCCTTCTGCTGGGCAATCGACGGAGCGGTGCAGTAATAGTGACACTCTGCCGCCCTTACATGATCACGGGAACAGGTAATCGTGCCGGGCACGTGTGATATGTAGGCCGGATCATGGACCCTCGAGAAAACAGCGCGAAACTCCTCAAAATCTTCCGTTTCAACGATAAACAACCCCGCGACACCGGGATAGCCGAAAAATTTATGGCAGGAGATGGCGATCGAATCGTAGCGCGCGCCGGAGGGTCCCTGCTGTTCAAACAAGGGCAGGTGGTCCGTGACGTGGATGTAGCCGCCAAACAGGGCCGCGTCCAGGTGCACATAGGAATCGAAGTCCTTCAGCTGGCGTTGTATCGCATCGATGTCGTCGATCGCTCCCTTGAATGTTGTGCCAAGGGTCGCGATAACAAGAGCGGGAGCGTCCTTGTTCGCCGCTAGCTTCTCACCGAGGTCGGCGGTATTCATGCTTCCATCCGGATTGGCGTCGACCCTGACAGCTCTCAGCCCGAGCAGGTTACCTATGATCTGAATGGAATAGTGCCCCTCGGTGGTGTAGTAGAAGCGCGGCATAATCCCCGTGCGCTCATGTAATAAGGTGCGCCCTATGTAGGCGCCGTGCATATTGCTGTCTGTACCGCTATTGCTGACGAAGCCCCAAACCCCGCCATCCACAAAGCGATACCGCCGGGCAAAGCGCTCGATCAGGTCTGCCTCCAGCATATGGGCCCCGAAGGTCCCGCGATCATAGAAAGGGTCACCCACGTTGTTGCTACTGCGTTGGCCGATCTCCACGCTCCGCAGCTCCCTTCGCCAGTTCTCGAAACCGGTCGCCGGCAGGTTCATGTTGGCCGGATAGCCCAGGAAAACACGCGGATCCTTTGCCTTGAGATTCGATTTTCGCCGAGCAAGATAGCGGGCAGCTACCTGGTCCGGGGTCGATGCCGGAGCGATGGCCTCTTCAGCCCTGCCCGCAGGCGGTCGACACAGGCCAGTCGAGGCAGCGGTCAGCAGACTTGAACCAGCCAGGAATTGACGGCGGGAAAGCATTGCACCAGGGATCCTGATCGGGGTGTCATTATCATCTTAGATCATGAGCGCGGAACTGCCACAGCCTGCCGGTGCTTCCCGGACGTCCGGGGGCCCGACGCCCTGGCCGGGACGGAGCAACTCTTCCCCCGGGCCCAGCAGAACTGCCCCCCGGCAGGGCGCATGCCGTGGTACAGAGCGACGACCACATTCATGGGCCAGCTCACTGTTTAATCTGTATGCTGGGCTGAATTCTAAATCTGAGGGAGGACTCCGGTCATGCACGATCTCGTAATTCGGGGCGGGACCATCATCGATGGCTCGGGCAAGGAGGGATACATCGCCGATATCGCCATCGATGGCGAAGGACATGCCGATCGAGGAACAGGGGCCGACGCCCGGGGGTGCGGTCTGCGGGCCACAGCCCGGACCTGCGGCGTTGAGGTGGGAGATCTCAAGCAAAGGGTGATTTGCACCGCCATACGGTGCTCGCGGTCGACCCTGCGATAAATGGCATCAAGTGCCGCACCCTTCGACCTGCCTGGACGACAGAGGCGGATGCGGATGCGGATGCGGATGCGCCAGCGTCGCGCCGGTGATAAAGCTCGAGGCGGGCAGCGCCAGGTTCAGGATGGCATGCGCCACCTCCTCGGGATCGCCGTAGCGCCTGAGCGCAGTCCGGCGCCGGGCGAACAGAGACTTGTCCTCCTCCGGGATCTGCGCGGTGATTGCGGTGTGAATCGGACCGGGGCATACGCAGTTGACCGTAATGCCTTCCCTCCCCAGGTCCACCGCCATGGCGCGCGTCAACCCCACGCTGGCATGCTTGGCCACCGAGTAGCCGCTGTTGTGGGGCGTTGCGCCGAGTGCCTCGGTGGAGGCGACGTTGACGATTCTCGGGTGGGCCGATTGGCGCAATGCCGGAAGCGCGCAGCGAATTGCCCAGGCCTGGGCGGTCGTCATTACTGCGAAAGAGGTATCCCAGGACTCCTCGAAGTTCTCTGCCTCGATGCCGGCGGGGATGACCAGACCGGCGTTGTTGACCAGGATGTCGATCGCGCCGAAGTGATCGATAACGCGGGCCATGGCCTGCTCCACTTCCTCCCGGGAGGCCAGGTCCACCCTTACGGCGAGAACATCCGCTCCAGCCGCACGCAGTTCCCCGGCGACCGACTCCAGAGCGTCGCCGTTGATGTCCAGGATGCCGAGGCGCGCCCCCTCGTCGGCAAACAGCTGCGCGGTCGCTCTCCCCATACCGCTGGCAGCGCCGGTTACGACGGCCACGCTGCCCTCGATAGAGCGACTGAGCCGGGTCAGGCGTGCCAAGAGGCTGACCAGTTCAGGATGGTCTGATTTCCCGCCGCCAGGATCACAGGTCGAAAGCCTCCCCCACCATCTCCTCTGAAAGCGACCAGAGGCGCCTCGCGGCCTCTGGATCGACGGCATAGGAGCGTACCCCGCCGGATGCATCCTCTGCGTCATCCACTTCAGCGATAGCGCAGTCTTCCAGATATATCCCGCCAAGGCCGTCCAGTTCAGGCGCGGTTGCCGCATAGGCAGAGGTGGCAGCCCCCGCCTCCACCGACTTGGTCCTGAGCTCGCCTTCGCGCGCAACGGCGCGGCTGCGGATCAGTTCCCAGTCCTCCTCTCCCATGTAGCGTGAAAGCTCAGTCTGTATGACGCCCGGATGAACGGCATAGGCGTGTACGCCTCGCGCACCCAGGCGCCGCTCCAGTTCGACGGCAAACAGGACGTTGGCAGTCTTGGACTGACCATAGGAGAGCCATTTTTGGTAGGGGCGATGCTCGAAGTTGACGTCGTCGAATACCACGGGCGACATCTGGTGTGCCCTGGAGCTCAGGCAGACGACACGGGAGGGAGCCCCTTTCAGCAATGGCGGCGCGATCAGGCAGGTCAGCAGGAAATGGCCGAGATGGTTGGTGCCGAACTGCAGCTCAAAGCCGTCGGCCGTCTTCTGGTGGGGACAGGCCATCACGCCAGCGTTGTTGACGAGGATCTGGAGCGCATCGTGGCGATCGAGAAATCGATCGGCAAAGGCCCGGATACTCGCCAGCGATGCCAGCTCCAGTTCCTCTACCTCGACCTCGGAATTTCCGGTAGAGGCACGGATTCCCTGCGCAACCTCCTCGCCCTTGCCCATGTCCCGGGCCGTCAGCACGACCCGTGCGCCACGGGATGCCAGCGCCCGCGCCGTTTCCGCTCCGAGTCCCGATGACCCGCCGGTGACCAGCGCCAGTTTACCGGCCAGGTCGATGCCCCGCAGCACCTCGTCCGTTGTCGTGTCGCGACCGAAGCCGCCGCGTCCGGATTCACCCATCTACTGTCTCCCTCAGATTGATTGTCGGCAAGACGCGGGACAATCTCACCGATTGTCCTTCGCGCGCCATCACCCTAAACTGTAAAGTGTAGCTTATATCCTGGCGCGAACGGCAGGTAGCATGAAACGGGATGAACGATCGGAGTCAGCCCTGTGAATATCGACACGGGCAGGATAAGACGCCTTCGCGACGCACTGGTGGAGAGCGGCCGGCTGCAGGCCCCGGTGGATCTGCAGGGCGACAGGCCCGCCACCCGCGGCAGACTTGCAGCGCTGGACCGGGTGGCACCCTTTGTCGAGACCATGCACCTGATGATGATGGTCGACGGCAAGGGGGACAAGGCGGAACAGGAGGCGATCCGCGGGGCAATGCGGGTGCTCACCCACGGGCTGCTGGATGACGCGGAGCTCGGGGAACTGACGCAGCACATCGAGCAGCAGGTTCGTGATCAGGGAATCGAGGCGCGACTGCAGGCAATCGGCAGTCGCCTCTGCGCAGATCGGCTCGACCGGGAGACTGCGTTCTCGCTCGCCGCAGCGATGGCGCTGGCGGACGGCAGGGTCGTCACAGAGGAGTCACTGCTCGTGGCCTCCATCGCCGAATGGTTCGGGGTGTCCGGCAAGCGCTGTCGGGAGATTCTGCAGGAATTCGAAAGCTGAGGCCGATTGTTCCAGCCACACGGACCTAGCCGTACTGGGGCAGAAGCACTTCGTTGGCGTGGACACCCCGCTCGCTGATGGTGACAGCGACATGGTGCCGATAGACCTCCCCGCTCCGGGAAAATATACGCGGCACCCGTGCGGCATTGATGTAAAGCGTGTCGTCAACCTCCAGTTGCCACGGGCGCTCCATGCCCTGTCTGGTGCGAAGGTGCATGTGGCCCGCGATGACTGCCATGACCCGCCTGCCAGAGGCGCGTGCATGGTCGATTGCGTCTGCGAGGTCCGGGTCACCCCAGTCCCCACCATCCTCCCTGAAGTCACAGCCCCACATTGCGTGGGCCTCTTCACCGAGACCCCGCGGTCCATTGTGCGCAAGAAATATCAGGTGTTCCGTGTCGGTCTCGTCGACCAGCGCCATCAGACGCCGGCCGGAGTCATCCAGACTCTCTATCCCGTAGGTCGCGCTCATATAGTCCGGGAATGAGAGGTGAGGTCCGCCCATGCTGTGGGGTCGGGCTGCCAGAAGGGTGACGTCGAGCTGGCCGGCCCTTATGCGATGCCGGCTGTAGCCGCAAAGCACTATCGGATTGACCTCCTGCCCGGCGTTGCGCGCAATAGCCAGCAGCTGATTGAGACCGTGCTGGTGGGCCAGCTCCGCGGCGAGTTGGTGGATGTCGCCCGTATCGTTGTTGCCTGGCATCACCAGTGCGGGCTGGCGCAGGCCCGACATGGCTCTGGCGACCCGCAGGGTGCTGTCGGGCGTCCCTCCCCCCAGGTCACCTGTAAAATAGAGCAGGTCGTAGTCCGCTCGCGAGAAATGGGCCAGGTCGACCTCATCCCAGTGGGTGTGCAGGTCACCGACGACCGCAAACCGGAAGTCATCGCCTCTGGATCTGATCAACGACTCTCCCAGCGGGCAATCATGTCTTCGATGGTGAAATCCATGAGCTTGTTAAACTCCGGATCAAACGCCTCGAACAGGATACCGCTGTCGGTCTGCAGGGACAGCAGTATCACCGCACCGTCCGGGCCGCCCGTCTCCAGGTGAGGCAGTGCATCACGGCCGGTGATCGCATATTCCCCGGCCTTGCGGACGATCGTCCTCACACTCCCGTCCGGCAACTGCTCCTGGAGGTGTTGCTCTCCCTGCAACACCATCAGGGTGGTCGCGGCAACATGACTGTGTGGCTCACAATAGCCGCCGCCCGGTCTGAATCGCATCATCATGTCCAGTTTGCCCGCCGCAGGGTCACACCCCAACAGGCTGTATTCGTAGTCGAGATTGTAGGGGTCGTCCGCCTCCCCCTTGATGTGATGCCATTCGATATTGTCAGATAAATAGCTGTGCGCAAACGCTTGCATGAGCCTGCCTCTTGCTGGCGGATAATGCGCCACAGCATAGCACCCTGACCGCGTCGCGCCAGCCCCTTTCAGTAATGATACCGGACGGAACATGGTCCGGTCGTCGCAGTCAGGCGAGCCAACCCGCTCGGCACCGACAGGGCAGGCGAGTCGTGCGTGGCCGGGAGCAGGAGGTCGTCGCCTGACTGCCCGGCCGCCGGCCTCACCACCACGGTAAAGGGCCTCTCTAGCGGCGGCTGCGGCCTGCACCTCGTGATGCGGGTCCATGTAATTGATCCAAACGTTCCGCAGAGCGCCTCGCACTGCTTTTCTCCTTGAAGCGGGGTGCTGAGGGCTGTTAAAAGAAGCCCTGCCCCCACCCTGTTCCGGCACCCCGCTGGATGCGGGATTCATAACAGGAGAGACAGAATGGCTTACAAGGGAAAGGTAGCACTGGTCACGGGGGGAGGCAGCGGCATGGGCAGGGTGGCCGCCCGCAACTGCGCCGCGGCCGGCGCATCGGTCGCAATCCTCGACCTGAACGAGGAGGGAATGGCGGAAACCGCCGGTGAACTGCCCTCCATTCGCACATATGCCGCCGACATAACAGACGCAGCACGGGTGCAGGAGATCGTGGGAGAGGTCGAGGCGGAGATCGGCCCCATCGACAGGGTCTACAATGCCGCGGGGATCATGCCTTTCGGCAAGCTTCTCGAGCAGAACGTCGACGTGATCCACAAGATCATGGACATCAACTACGGCGGACTGGTCAACGTCTCGAAGGCCACCCTGCCGGCCATGGTGGGGCGCGGCAAAGGTGAGTTCATCAGCTTTGCCTCGATGGCAGGCTGGTTCCCCCTGCTGATGGCCGGTGCCTATAACGCCTCGAAGTTTGCCGTCGTGGCCTACACGGAGGTTCTCTATCATGAGAACCGCGACAGCGGTGTCACGTTCGCCTGCGTCTGCCCGGACGTGGTCAGGACGCCCCTGCTGCAACAGGCCCGCGACACCGCCTGGCCCAAAATGATGGAATCCGGCAACAGCCACGAACCGGAGGAAATACTCGAGGCTATCGAGCGGTCGCTGGAGAAGGGAGAATTCTGGGTGTTCCCCAGCAAGGACGCCAAGCGGGGCTGGCGCGCCCGGCGCTGGCTCCCGGAGATGATGTGGAAGCACGTGCACAAGACCGAGGGCTGGTAGCGCAGTTCCGCGGGTGATCACCCCATGGGCGAGGCTACGATCAAAGAGTGGCTCGAGGAGGATCGAAACCAGCCGGCGACCGGCGAGGAGCCCGCTGGTGATCCGGAGAGAAAAGGAGGTCGCTCCATGGACCAGGGGCCCGGCGCAATGCCCTGAATGTCGTTAACGACCTGCCGCATTATCCCGTCTGTGCTATAACCCGGAAGAACCTCCGGAGTCGATCCCGCATGCAACCACTCAAGGCCGACTGGGCCCACCACTACGCTACGATCAATGGCATAGAAACCCACTACGTGGAGCAGGCCGCAGCAGGAGAGGCCACGGCGGTTAAAAAACTGCCGCCGGTCGTGTTCTGCCATGGCTTTCCCATGCTCTGGTTCAGCTGGCACCGGCAGATCCCGGTGCTGGCCAGGGCCGGCCACCGGGTGATTGCGCCCTCCATGCGGGGCATGGGGCAGACGGCGGCGCCTGCCGACCCCGCAGCTTACGGCGTCGATGATATCACCGGCGACCTGCTGGGGCTGCTGGATCACTGCGCAATTGATGAGGCAGTGTTTGTCGGCATCGATTTCGGCGCGTTCGCCATCCAGGACCTCGCCCTGCGTCATCCCGATCGGGTGAAAGCCATCATCTGCCTGGAAAATCCCGCCGCGCCCCACAACCCCGATAAACCGCCACTGACAGAGTACCGGGAGATGGGCGAAGAGCATTTCCTGCATATCGAGTACTTCCGCGAACCGCCGCGGGCTGATCTCGAACTGGCGGCTGCGCCCCGGGAGTTCCTGCGCAAGGTGATGTGGATACTGAGCGGCCAGGCCAACTACTTCGAGGTATTCAGGCATCCGCCGGGTACCGGCTACATCGACGCCATGCCGGAGCCACCGCCGCTGCCCTGGCCATGGCTGAGTGAGTTGGAGCTCGAATTCTTTGTCTCCGAATACAGCCGCTCTGGCTTTACAGGGGGACTGAACTGGTACCGATCGATGGATCTCAAATGGCAGCAGCGCAGGCCCTATGAGGGTGTGCAGAGCGAGGTGCCCGCCTGGTTTATCGGCAGTGAGCGGGACGTGGACCTGGAGGGCTTTCACGGTGACGACCCTGTCGGCCTGATGCGCGCCATTTTTCCCAACCTGCTGGACGTACAGATGATCCCGGAGGCGGGCCATATGATGCCGCTGGAGGCGTCCGATCAGCTCAATGCCATCCTGCTGGATTACCTCTCACGGCTATCGGCCTGAGCGCCACGGCCGGCGGTCGTGCCGCGCGGGCGCGTGACCGGACCGGGGCGGGAGAGGCTTCGTCGTCACGCCCCGGTCGATTCAGGCCGCGGGCGCCATGCCCCCGTGACGCCTGACCAGCTCCTCGGAGACCGTCCAGAGCTTTGCCGCCAGCGCCTCGTCATACATCAGGTCGCTGGCCCTGGCGGGATTACAGTCGACAAAGTATTCCCCGCTGATGGCAGCCGGTATCGGGTGCGCGGCAACATAACACTGGGTGGCTGCGCCCTGGGGAATCGACTTGTCGAAGCGGCTTTCGTCGATCACCCTGTCCAGATGTCGGACCAGGTTGGTCCTGATGACCCCGGGGTGCAGTGAATTGGCTGTCACGCTGGTGCCACTCGTTCGCCTGGCGAGCTCCGCGGCAAACAGCCCGTTTGCCAGCTTGGAGCGGCCGTAGGCCTCCCACGGCGTGTAGGAGACCGATCCATCGAGATTGTCGAAGTCGATGCCACTTTCCGGCGCCATCCTGTGCGCGCGACTGCTGACCATCACCACCCGGCCCTGTTCTGCCTCCGCGACGGCATCGAGCAGCTGATTGACGAGCAGGAAGTGGCCGAGGTGATTGACCACGAACTGCCGCTCCAGGCCATAGACGAGATCCAGCTCCGGCAGGGCCATGATGCCCGCATTGCAGATCAGCATGTCGATCGGCCGTCCCATCCCCTTGATGGCCGCCGCACAGGCGTTCACCGAGCCGAAGTCGCTGAGTTCCAGCACAACGGGAGTGGTCTCTCCCGCTATGGCGGCACAGGCTTTACGGGCTTTCTCGGCCGTGCGAGCCGTGCCTATGACATGCGCGCCACGCAGCGCCAGCACCCGCATCGTTTCGAAGCCGAGACCGGAGTTGCAGCCGGTGACGACGGCGGTCATGCCGCTGAGGTCCAGACCTGCCGTCACCTCCTCGGCGGTAGACGCCTCTCCGAAAGGTCCTCGGGGAAGCATGATTTCCGCGCGGGCAGGGCCCGGTGTTGCCGCCCAGGCCCCGGGGAAAGCGGCGCCCAGCAGGGCGGCCTGGAGGAAAAGGCGGCGATTGACGTTGAAAGTGGTGTTCCGGGACACGATGCTCTGCCTCTCAAAAACCGACTTCAGAGAATGATAGCTGCCTTGAGAAAAAGTGCATCGTCAATCCCTGGCGGTCAATAGTGTTCGATAAGCGCCTCAAAATCGGCAAGCAGCCGGTCATAAAGCTCTTTCAATGTCTCGCCGTCGAACTGGGTCGCGCAGGGGTCACTTTCGAGAACGGAAATTCGCTCGCGCAGCCCCTCGATAGGGGCGCTCATGGACGGATCGAGCTCCTCCGCGTCGGCGAGAAGCTTCAGGGATGCGTCCAGCTCCCGGTGAACCCGGCGCCGCTGTTCGAGGATATCCTGCTCCTGCCTGAACGTCTCGGCCAGTTGCCGTCGGGCGTTGACCAGGGCCGCGCGGGCGGGGTTGTAGAGGTCGTGCTCCGGGGCGTGGGTCGCCACTGCCGTGTCCCCGCCTGCCCGCACCGGGGCGGCGCCTCCCGCCGCAAGCAGCAGGCCGGTACCGAGCACAACAGCGGCGGAGATGAGGAATGCAGGGGACTTGACCAGTCGCATGTGGGGGCTCCTTCGCCACAACAGACCACATTAGACATGATGGACCGCGAAAATGCACCCAGGTTCCGGTGCAACAGTTCGGTGGCGGGTCCCGGCCGCCTCCCGCAGGGGCCGGGACCTTTGCGCTAGAAGGTGAACATCAGGCTGGCGCCATATGTCCTTGGGGGCAGCATGGAACCCACGCGGAGCGAATCGTACAGGGGCGCCGTGATGATGTTGTTGGAGATGACCTCCTCGTCGCCGAGGTTGCGCCCCCAGACGCTTACCATCCACGCGCCGTCGCCGAAGTAGTAATCGACGTTGGCATTGAACAGTTCGTAGGAGTCCTGGTAGGCATCGTCCCGGTTCCACTCGGTGAAGTAGACCTCATCCTGATAGTAGCCTTCACCGCGGATCCTGAGCAGGCCATCGCCCAGCGACGTCTCCCAGTTCACGCCCACCTTGGCGGTATATTCGGGTGCGTTGGGTAGCGTATTGCCACTGAGATCGGTAATAGCGAAACCATTGGCATAGTCACCGTTGACGAAGTCCTGGTACTCGGCGCTCAGATAGGTGGCATACAGATCGAACGAAAAACCGCCGCCGAGCACCGCATTGAGTTCGAATTCCGCCCCGTAGTTCTCAGCCTCAGCGGCGTTGATCGTGGTCACGGTACTCCCCTCGTCGACGAAGGAGATCTGCAGGTCCTTGTAATCGTAATAGAACGCGGCCAGGGCGTAGGTCCAGGAACCGTCATCGCTACTACCCTTCAACCCCACCTCGTAGGCATCGACGGTCTCGGGGTCCAGTGGCGGGCTGAGACTCCCGGTGTTGATCACCCCGGACTTGAAAGCCTCGGTGTAGGTGGCATAGACATTGGCATTGTCGGTCAGCGCGTACTGCAGGGTCAGCCTCGGCGTCACTTCATCCCAGTCGGCGTCCTGGTCGGTGCTGACGTTCAACCCGGCGGCATCGAAAATGAAAGAACCCGTGCCCTTGCGCTCTTCGTAGTTGTACCTCAGTCCGGCGATCACCGTCCAGCGATCCGTGAAATCGTAGGTCACCTCGGCAAAGGCGCCGTAGGCAGTGATGTCGACATCACCGTCCTGGAGATAACGGCCGCTGTTGAGACCATCGCCGATCTCCGTACCGCAGGTCTCCGGAGCCAGCAGGTAACAGATATTGGTCAGCGGCACGAAGACCTTGCCGTAGAGATCCTCCTCGAAATACATGATGCCCGCCAGCAGGTTGAAATTGTCGGCATCGTAATTGAGAACGAACTCCTGGCCGAAGGAGTCGCTCTCTTCGTCGTAGTTGTTCTGCCCGAACAGGTTCGCGTCGGTGGAGTCCAGGTCATCCCGCAGGAACCTGTCCATGTCCTGGAAGGAGGTGACCGAACGCAGGCTCATCTCGTCAGTCAGGTCAAAATTCAGGAGCAGGTTGACGAGATAGCCGTCCCGCTCGTTGATGGCCTCCTGGTCGGAGTTGATGTCATAGATATCACCGCCGACCATGTCGACCGTCCTGCCTCCCAGCACCGGGACCGCCAGAGGCACCGGGCCCGAAGTCCCGGCCGAGGGTCCGAAATAGTGGAAGGCGTAGTTGTTGTCGTCCTCCTTGTAGTACTGGCCTGACAGCGTGGCATTCCAGGGGGCGTCGGGATTGTAGGCGAGCGTCACGCGGTAGGCCTGCGCATCCCGGTCATCCACGTCATTGCCACTGAACTTGTTCTCGCCGTAGCCGTCCCGCTGTTCGAGCCTGGTGGCCAGGCGCAGGCCCAGATCGGATGTAATTGGCACATCCACGGCGCCATCGAAACTGAAGAGGTCGTAATCCCCGACGGTAAAATTGGCATAACCGGAAAATTCGTCTCCAGGCTTTCGGGTCACCATGTTAATGGCGCCGGCGGTAGCGCCCCGCCCATACAGCGTGCCCTGGGGACCGCGCAGTACCTCCACCTGCTCCAGGTCGAACATGCCCATCAGCTGCGCCGCGGGCCGGGGAACGATGGCACCGTCCTGCAGGAAGGAGACGGCGCCCTCACCGCCGATATCGATACTGGTCATACCGATACCGCGCATGAATACCCGGGCAAAGCCGAACTGGTCACCGATAGACAGGCTGGGAATGTCGACCACCATATCGCGGACGTTCTCGATTCCCCCCGGCCGGAGCGCGTCTCCGCCGATGACGTTGGCCGCACCGGCCAGATCCTCCAGTGCCACGGTGCGCTTGGTGGCTGTAACCACCACCTCCTCCAGTTGATCCTGCGACAGCGCAACCGGCGCCACGGTGAGCGCTGCCACGATGCCGACGTATTTTGCGGTGTGTTTTTTCATAATCATTCTCCACCTGCTGTTTGCATTACTTGTATTGTGAAGGCGGCCGGGGTTCAGCCGCCCAGTTTTTCCCGCTTGAATCGAATATTGTGTGCCTCACGGTCCCAGGTATCCTGAGTCACCCCCTGGTCGCGGAGAATATGCTTCATCACCTTGGCCGACGGGGTCTTGGGCAGTTCGCCGAGAATCCTCACGTAACGCGGGACCATGAAATAGGCCATGCGCTCTCCCAGGAACTGCATCAGCTCCGCCTCATCCAGTTCCGCTCCCTCGACGGGTGCCACTGCGACCATCACCTCGTCCTCTCCCAGGTCGCTCGGCACGGCATAGGCCGCGGCCTCGCGCACGGCGGGATAGGCGACGACCTCTGCCTCGACTTCGAAGGAGGATATATTCTCGCCCCGGCGGCGGATCGCATCCTTCATCCTGTCGACGAAATAGAAGTAGCCCTCCCCGTCCTGCCGGAAACAGTCGCCCGTGTGGAACCAGCCGTTGCGCCAGGCCCTCGCCGTCGCCTCGGCGTTCTTGTAGTAGCCGCTGTTCATTCCCCAGGGCCGGTCAGTCCTGACGATCATCTCACCGATCTCGCCGAGCGGGACTTCGCAGTCGTTTTCATCCACGAGGCGCACGTCAACGCCGGGGCGTACCTTGCCACAGGTGCCGCGCCTGGTCGGGTTGGGCTCGGAAACGATGGGAGAGGAAATTTCGGTCATATTGAAGATCGTGTACACATCAGCGCCGAAGCGGCGATTGAACTCGGTACAGGTCTCGGTCAGCGGGACCATGAAAGCCACCCGGACGTCGTGTTTCCTGTCGTCCTCCGATGGGGGTTGCTTGAGCAGGAAGGTTGCCATGACGCCCAGCAGGAACACGGCAGTGGTCCGGGTTTCGCGAACGAAGGGCCAGAATTTTTCAGTCACAAAGGTATCCATCACGGCGATGGAGCCGCCCCGGGCCAGCATCACGAAAACCACACCCATGCCGCCAATGTGAAAGATCGGCATATTGATGAGGAACCGGTCCTCGCCGGTGACGAAGTGCCAGGTTTCGGGTCCCGCGTTGGTGAAGATGTGAAGGTAGGACGAGAGCACCCCCTTGGAAGGCCCGGTGGTCCCGGAGGTGTAGATGATGGACTGGGTGTCCCAGGGCTCGATAGGTCGCTCCAGCTCGGGCAGGGGGGCGTCTGAGGATGCAACTGCCTCATAGGAGACATTCTGCAACCCGACGTCCTGCGCCCCATCGCCTACGCAGACGACCCTGGTGATTTCCGCCCGGTCGATATCCTGAAGACGGTCCAGCAACTGCGAGTGGGCCACCAGCAGCGCCGCACCGGAATTCTCCAGCACGTGTTCCAGCACCCTGCCCTTGTAGGCGGTATTGAATGGAACGAAGACGGCACCGAGATAATTGATGGCGAAGAAAGTCAGGATCGCCTCCTTGCCGTCAAACATCCAGACGGCGACATGGTCACCCCGCTTCACGCCCTCGGCGGCCAGGCCTGCGGCCAGCCTGGCGACCATGTCGTGAAGTTCGGCATAACGCCAGGTCTGGCCATCTTCGAACACCGCAAACGCCTTGTCGGGCACCTCTTCAGCCCAGCGTTGCAACAGGTAGCGGGTGACGCAGAGCTCCCTGGCAGGCACCCGCGGATCCGTAGTGGCAGGCAGTGAAGTCATGTCATTCCTCCTACTTGTGTGTGCTCACTGTCGATTTCCCGACCCGTGTGGCCGCGCACAACCGCCTCGATCATAGCCATGACGTGGCTGAGAATTTCAAGTTCGGTCCGCTTGCCGCCGGGTGAGTACCAGAGAGAGACCCAGGTCATCATGCCCCCGATCGTCGTGGCCGTCAGAACCGGGTCGCGGATGACGAATTCGCCACTGGCGCCGCCCTCTTTCAGCAGCGCCGCCAGCCGGTGGTCGAACAGGCTGCGCTGCTCACGTATCTGGCGCGCCTGGGCCGGATCGAGGTTCTTCTCCTCCCGCACGTAGACGACGATGTATTCCTGGTAGTCGATGATGATCCGCAGCACGCGCTCCACCAGCAGACGGAGGCGCTCACCGGGCGACCTGCTGCTGTCGGTGGCCAGGTCCATCGCCTCCAGAGAGAGCGCAATGCCGGTCCGGCAGATATCGAAGAGTATCTCGCTCTTGTTCTTGTAGTGGGCGTAAATGAAGGGCTTGGTGACATCGAGCCTTCGGGCGATAGCATCGATGGTCGCGCCGGCGTAACCATGCTGGAAAAAAAGATGGCTCGCCTCCTCGCGAATGCGCCGCTGCTTGAAATCGGAGATCTCCTCTTTCAGGCCGCCCGGGGCGCCCGCCATCTTTTTCGCTTTCGCCTGACTCACCCGATGCCAGCTCTACAGCGCCATGTCCAGAATCTGCCGGATATCGACAGCGGCCTTGACGGGACGGGGATTGGTGCGCGCCCAGAAATCCATCATCGTGTACTCGGCGATGTGGTCCAGCTGCTCCTGCGTCACACCGACCTCACTGAGGGATCGGGGCATGCCGAGTCCTCTGATGAAGTCGTCGACCAGGTCACCGGCTGCCTGGCCGGGCTTGCCGAAGCAGGCACTGATCCGCTCCTGCCTGGCATGGTTGACCGGGTGATTGAATCTGAGGACCGCCGGCGCCATGACGCAGGAACAGTAACCGTGAGGCACATCGCAGGTGCCACCGAGAATATGGCCGATGGCGTGGCTCGCGCCCATGGGCACACCGCCGATGATCGGCAGCATGGACTGCCACGCGCCGACCTGGCAACGCAGGCGGGCATCGAGATCGTCCGGAGCCGCTTTCACCCTGGGCAACGCCTCCACCAGCAGCCGCAGGGCGCTGTCCGCCATGCCGTCGCAGAAATAATCGGATTGCAACGACCCCAGCGCTTCCAGCGCGTGGTCCAGGGAGCGGACCCCGGTTGAGGTCCACAGCCATTCCGGGGTGTGCACGGTGAGGGCCGGATCCAGGATGATGCTCACGGGAGCCATCAGGCGATGCTCGTAGCCTTGCTTGTGGCCGATGTTCTCATCGGTCGCGCCGGACAGCGGGTTGAACTCGCCACCGGACAGGGTCGTCGGGCAACAGATCACGCGCACGTCCGGTCCTTCGAACTGCGGTTTTACCGCCTCGCCCTGCTCATCGACGTAAACGTGATAAGGCTCGAGGTCGTCGTGCTGAACGAGGTGATGTTTCAGCGCCAGGGAGACGATT
>JARRPM010000082.1:0-13519 GCA_037382865.1 Halioglobus sp.
GACGCCTGACCGGCGGTGTCCACCTACCGCGGCATCAGCCTGTGGATGGGACAGGCGGACTTCGTGCCCCGCCCGCCGCTGCCCGGTGACCGGCATGTGGACGTGGCGATCGTCGGCGGCGGTTACACCGGCCTGTGGACGGCCTACTACCTGAAAACTCTCGCGCCGACCCTGTCGGTTTGCGTCCTGGAGGCCCATATCTGCGGGTTCGGCGCCTCGGGCCGTAATGGCGGCTGGCTGATGGCCGCGCTGGCCGGTGCAGAGCCGCATGATCGCCACCGAGCCGCTGGATGAGGCGCAGTGGCGGGACGTCGGTCTGGGGCAGCGTGAGGTGTTCAGTGACGCCAGCCCTCTGATCACCTATGGTCAGCGCAGCGCCGACGGGCGCATGGTGTTCGGCTCCCGCGGCGCCTACCGGTTCGGTGGCCGCCCCCGCAGCGGGTTCGCCGCCGATCGCGCGGCCTTCGAGATGATTCACCGCCTGTTGCTGGATTGCCTGCCGCAGCTGGCAGGGGTGCCGGTAAGCCATCGCTGGGGTGGGACCCTCGGGATTCCCCGGTCCGGCCTGCCACACGCCGTCTACGATCCCGGGACGGGGCTGGCCACCGCGGGGGGTTACTCCGGTGAAGGCGTCGGCGCCTCCAACCTGATGGCCCGGACCCTGGCGGATCTGGTACTGGGCCGCGACACGCCCCTCGCCGCCATGCCCTGGGCACACCGGGCAGCGCCGCACCGCGCGCTGCGGCGCTGGGAGCCGGAGCCCCTGCGCTGGCTCGCGTACCGGGCAACCGACCTGCTGATGGGTTGGGAGGAGTCCAGCTACCGGCGTTCCGCGCCCGCCTGGCAGCGCGGGCTGCTGGGCCGCTGCAGCGCGTGGCTTGGCGCCGTCAGGCGCTGATTTGGTGGCTTTTGCCTGTCGATGCTGTCGCAATCGAGGGGCGGGATTGCTATAGTCCTCGATTCACTCACGACTCCCTATCGTCCAAGATTACGAGGAATTCCTATGGCTTCACGGGGCGTAAACAAAGTCATCCTGGTGGGCAACCTCGGCAACGATCCCGAGACCCGTTTCTTCCCCGACGGCGGCGCCGTGACCAATGCCAGCATCGCCACCAGTGAAACCTGGAAGGACAAACAGACGGGCCAGATGCAGGAGCGTACGGAATGGCACCGGGTCGTGTTCCGCGACCGCGGCAACTACCGGCTGGGCCAGATTGCCGGCGAATACCTGCGCAAGGGGTCCAAGGTCTATATCGAGGGCTCACTGCGGACCCGGAAGTGGCAGGATCAGTCCGGCCAGGACCGTTACACCACGGAGATCATCGTCAGCGACATGCAGATGCTCGACAGCCGTGGCGCGGGCCAGCAGGGCGGAGACTTCCAGGGCGGTGGTGACTACAACCAGAGCCCGCCTCGCGCGGCGTCCGGCGGTGGAGGAGCCTCCGGCGGGGCGTCTTCCGGGTCGGGCCAGGCGGCGGGCGGGGCTCCCGCCGAAGATTTCGGCGGTTTCGATGATGACATTCCCTTCTGAGGGGCATCGGCAATTCTCTCCTGCCGTTGAGCGTCGATCAGGGATGGCGGAACAGCGGCCTTGCGCGTATTGATACTGGCCTCTGACGCTCCCCTGGGGCAGGCTCTCGTGGATGCTCTGGAGAGGCTGGGTCGGCACGAGGTGGTCCCCATGTCCCGCGCAGCGTGTCGCTGGAAGAGTGAACGGCAGGCGAAGAAAGCCGTGCGCCGCGCCGACTGTGACCTGGTCGTCGATATCCGGGTGGAGGGCGGCGCCGATGCCGGCGACCCGCTGCAGGAAATCGACATCGAACGCTGTCACTGGGTGGGCAAGGCGTGCCAGCGCAGCGCCCTCACCTACCTCTTCGTTTCCAGCTCCCGCGTCTTTTCCGGCCAGCTCGATCGCCACTACCGGGAGGATGATCCCCCGGACAACGGCGATACCCTGGGCCAGTTGCTCGCCGCGGCGGAACAGGCTGTTTCGGAGAGTTGTGAGCGCCACCTCATCCTGCGCCTGGGCCCGGTGTTCAGCAGCGTGAGTCCCAACCTGATCACGCAGATGCTCGGCCAGATGATGGAGGGGGCCACGCTGGAGCTCGACAACAACCTGCGCGGCTGCCCGGTCTCCTCGAGCGATGGCGCGCGGGTGATCTCCGCCCTGCTGGACCAGTTGAGCACCGGCGTCGAGGCCTGGGGCGTCTATCACTACTGCAGCTCCGATACGGCCACCTACTACGAGTTCGCCGAAGCGCTGCTCGCCTCAGCCTCCCAGTTCTCGGAGTTCAGTCCATCGGCCGTGGAGCTGCATCAGGAGGAGAACGAGCCGCGCCTGAAGCGGGCGCTGGACTGCAGCAGGATCCGCAACACCTTTGCCATCAAGCAGGTGCCCTGGCGCAGTGCGATACCCGATATCGTGAAAGCCTATTTCCAACAGCAGAAGTAACCGGAGGAATGGTCATGGCCAAGGCAGGAGACAGCGCTCCGCAGGCGCTGGACGTGGCGGTATTGACCGTCTCGGACACCCGCACCGCTGAGGACGACACCTCGGGCCTGTACCTTGTGGAGGCGCTGCAGGCGGCAGGCCACCGCCTGGCGGCGAAATCCATCGTCATCGACGACATCTACCAGATACGGGCGGTGCTGTCCGGCTGGATCGCGGACAGCGGGGTCGATGCGGTACTGGTGACCGGGGGTACCGGCTTCTCCGGGCGGGACTCGACGCCGGAGGCCGTCCGCCCCCTGTTCGACAAGGAGGTGGAGGGGTTCGGCGAGGTGTTCAGGGCTCTCTCCCTGGCCGAGATCGGCTCCTCGACGATCCAGTCCAGGGCCCTGGCCGGCCTTGCGAATAACACGATCGTGTTCTGCATGCCCGGTTCCACCGGCGCCTGCCGGACCGCCTGGGAGGGCCTGATCCGTGATCAGCTGGACAGTTCCTTCCGCCCCTGCAACTTCGTCGGTGTCCTCGGGGCGCGGAGAGTGAACGGTTGAGCAGCCTGCTGTCGGTTGCGGAGGCGCTCGGGCGCATGCTCGCCGGGGCGCAGCCCGCAGCGGGCGTGGTCGAGCGGCCCCTGATCGACGCCCTCGGCCTCGTGCTGGCCGAGGACGTCGTCTCGTCGGTGGCCGTGCCGGGGGAAGACAACAGCGCCATGGATGGCTACGCCCTGCGCGCCTCTGACGCAAGCGGCCCGCTGCCGGTGAGTCAACGGATCACTGCCGGTGGCGGCATGGCGCCGCTGGCTCCCGGCACCGCGGCGAGGATATTCACCGGCGCGCCGGTCCCGCCGGGGGCCGATACCGTCGTGATGCAGGAGGCGTGCCGGGAAGAGGGGGGGCGGGTCCGCGTGACGGGCCCGGTGACGCCAGGGCAGAACGTCCGGCCCCGGGGTCAGGATATCGCCGAGGGGGCAGCGGTCCTCGCCAGGGGCCGGATCCTGCGTCCCCAGGACCTCGGCCTGCTGGCCTCGGTGGGTCGCGACAGGGTGGCGGTCTACCGGCCCCTGCGGGTGGCCGTGCTGTCCACCGGCGATGAACTGGTGGAGCCCGGCCGGGAGCCGCTGCCGCCGGGGCGGGCCTACAATTCCAACCGCTTCACCCTGGCCGGCCTGTTGCGCGCCCTGCAGCTGGAGCTGGTCGACGGCGGGATCGTCCCCGACGATGCCCGGGCCACCGCTGCGGCATTGCAGGGCGCGGCGACCGGCGCCGACTGTGTCATCACCTCCGGCGGCGTTTCGGTGGGGGAAGAGGACCACGTCAGGGCGCAGGTGCAGCGGCTCGGCCGGCTCGACCTGTGGAAGCTGGCCATCAAGCCGGGGAAGCCGCTCGCCTTCGGTCGCATCGGCGATACGCCATTCATCGGCCTACCGGGCAACCCGACCTCCGTTTTCGTCACCTTCTGTCTTATCGCCCGGCCCTACCTGCTGCGGCTGCAGGGGGCGTCTGACGGGGAGCTGACGCCGCCGGGGTTGAAGGTGAGAGCGGCTTTTGCGGTGGAGCAGCCCGGCACGCGCCAGGAATACCTGCGTGTGACCGTCGTGGGCAGTATTGACGGCCCCGAGGCGCGCCTCTTTCCCAACCAGAGCTCGGGGGTGCTCAGCTCGGTCAGTTACAGCAACGCCCTGGCCGTGATACCCCCCGGAACGACGGTGGCGCCCGGGGACGCCGTCGATGTCCTGTTGCTCGATACGCTCTGCTAAGCGAACTTCTGAAAGACCAGGGAAGCGTTGGTGCCGCCGAAGCCGAAGCTGTTGGACATGACCCGTTGCAGGTCCACGTTGTCCTGGCGGGTGAGCGCGATCGGCAGCCCCTCGGCCTCCGGGTCCAGGTTCTCGATATTGGCGGAGGCGGCTATGAAACCGTGTTGCTGCATCAGCAGCGCATAGATCGCCTCCTGCACCCCCGCCGCGCCCAGCGAGTGGCCGGAGAGTGATTTGGTGGAGCCGATTACCGGGATGCGGTCGAGGTCCCGGTAGGCCTCGCGGACGGCCTTCAGCTCCTGGATATCTCCCGCCGGCGTGCTCGTGCCGTGGGCATTGATATAATCGACGTCCCCACCCGCCGTGGCCAGTGCCTGCTGCATGCAGCGGACCGCGCCCTCCCCGGAGGGCGCCACCATATCGTAACCATCGGATGTGGCGCCGTAGCCGACCAGTTCCGCGTAAATTTTCGCGCCCCGGGCCCGGGCGTGCTCGAGCTCCTCCAGCACCAGCATACCGCCGCCACCGGCGATCACGAAGCCATCGCGATCGGCGTCGTAGGCGCGGGATGCGCGCTCCGGGGTGTCGTTGTATTTCGTGGACAGCGCGCCCATCGCGTCGAACAGGCAGCTCAGGGTCCAGTGCAGTTCCTCGCCGCCACCGGCGAACACCAGATCCTGCTTGTTCATCTGGATCTGCTCCATCGCGTTGCCGATGCAATGCGCGCTGGTGGAGCAGGCGGAGGAGATGGAGTAGTTGACCCCCTTGATCCTGAAAGGGGTCGCCAGGCAGGCCGACACGGTGCTGCCCATGGTCTGGGTGACGCGGTAGGGGCCCACCCGGCGCAGGCCCCGCTCGCGCATAATATCGGCTGCTTCGACCAGGTTCTCAGTGGAAGCGCCCCCGGAACCGGCAATGATGCCGGTGCGCACATTGGAGACATCCGTGGGCGCAAGACCGGCATCGTCGATGGCCTGCTGCATGGCGATATAGGCAAAGGCCGCCGCATCGCCCATGAAGCGGAGCTGCTTGCGGTCGATGTGTTCGCTCACGTCGATATCCGGCACACCGGCCACGTGGGAACGCATGCCAACGTCGACCTGTTCCTGGTGCAGCCTGATGCCCGAGCGGCCCCGGCGCAGTGACTCTGTGACTGTTTCTGCATCATTGCCCAGGCAGGAGACGATCCCCATGCCCGTGACCACAACTCGTCTTTCCATAGGCTCAGAAGGCTTCCGTGGATGTGAACAGGCCGACACGCAGGTCCTTCGCGGTATAGATTTCGCGACCGTCCACGGAGACAGAGCCGTCGGCAATCCCCATGACCAGCTTGCGTTCGATCACCCGTTTGATATTAATGTTATAGACCACACTGGTGGCGCTGGGGAGAACCTGGCCGGTGAACTTGACGTCACCGGAGCCCAGAGCCCGCCCGCGACCCGGGTTGCCCCGCCACCCGAGGAAAAAACCCACCAGCTGCCACATGGCATCGAGGCCGAGGCAGCCCGGCATGACCGGGTCACCCGGGAAGTGGCACTGGAAGAACCAGAGATCCGGGTGGATATCGAGTTCGGCGACGATCTCCCCCCTGCCATAGCTTCCGCCCTCGGAGCTGATGTGGCTGATGCGATCGAGCATCAGCATGTTGTCCGTCGGCAACTGGGCGTTGCCGGGGCCGAACAGCTCACCGTGGCCGCAGGCGATGAGCTCCTCTTTTGTGTATGCGTTCTTTCCAGTCATGGCGTGTCCAGTGTTGCCGGGGCGTCGGCGCTGCCGCGCCCGAATCGGGTCACGTTACGCTGCCACAGCGGGGTGTGGTTACAGCGGGTGCGCAACAGGCGTGCCCATTCTAATAGCTGGGTCTCACAAGTCCAGCCAAAAACGGTGATCGGAGCGGTGCCTGACGGGGGTCTTTTCCCGCAGTGTCGACTCCGTCACGTTACCCTGCTGGCCATGGATAGCCCCTTCAGCTAACATGGCCGGCACGTTGTGGCACCGCCTTCCGGATGGCAGCTCTCGATAAAAATCGGCATATGTTGCGCAAATCATCAAGCGGCGTCGCGGGCGCCGACAGGGAATGTATATGTTAACACCCGTTCTGCTCTCCGGTGGGGTCGGAAGCCGCCTCTGGCCCGTTTCCCGCGAGCTGCACCCCAAGCAGTTTCTGCCCCTCGTCGGCGAGCTCTCCATGCTGCAGGAGACGCTGCAGCGTACTTCCGGGCTGGAGGAGGCGGCCCCCGTGGTGGTCTGCAACGAGGAACACCGCTTCATGGTGGCGGAGCAGCTGCGCCAGGTGGGACTGCAGGCGAGCGCCCTCATTCTTGAGCCCGAGGGTCGCAATACGGCGCCGGCGGTGGCGCTGGCGGCGCTGCGGGCGGTGGCCGAAGACCCCGAGGCGCTGCTGCTGGTGCTGCCGGCAGACCATATCATCCAGAACGTGGCGGCGTTCGTCGAGGCGGTGGACCGGGCAGTGCCGCTGGCTCGACAGGGCAGGCTCATGACGTTCGGCGTCGTTCCCGCGAGCCCCGAGACGGGGTACGGTTACATCAAGTGCGGTTCCGCCATCGCGACGGACCTGTATGAACTGGAGCGGTTCGTGGAGAAGCCCGACGCCGCCACCGCCCAGAGCTATCTCGACAGTGGCAACTACCTCTGGAACAGCGGCATGTTCCTGCTGCAGGCGGCGACCTACCTCGAGCAGCTGGGCGAGCACGCGCCGCAGATTCTCGCATGCTGTGAGCAGGCCATGGCCGGGGCGCACGTTGACATGGATTTCGTACGCCCGGATGCGGAGCTGTTCGCCACCTGCCCCAGTGACAGTATCGACTATGCGGTGATGGAGAAAACCGCCATCGGCGGCGTGGTCTCCCTGGACTGCGGCTGGAGTGACGTCGGTGCCTGGTCCGCCCTGTGGGATGTCGCACAGCGCGACGCCGATGGCAATTTCAGCAAGGGCGATGTGATCCTGGACAACTGCAGCAACAGTTATTTCCGCAGCGACTCGCGGCTGGTCGCCGCCACCGGGGTCGATAATCTGGTGGTGGTGGAGACCCCGGACGCGGTGCTGGTGGCGGACCGCGGCCGGGTTCAGGACGTGAAGCGCATCGTCAACCGGCTGAAGGCGGAACAGCGTCCCGAGGTCTCCCTGCACCGGCGCGTCTACCGGCCCTGGGGTTCCTACGAGTCGCTGGTCGTCGCCGACCGTTTTCAGGTGAAACGCATCGTCGTCAACCCGGGCCAGACTCTCTCCCTGCAGATGCACCATCATCGGGCGGAGCACTGGATTGTGGTACACGGCACCGCGGAGGTGACCTGCGAGGACAAGGTGTTCATGCTGGCAGAGGACGAATCCACCTATATCCCACTGGGGCACAAACACCGCCTGGCCAATCCGGGGCGTATTCCGCTGGAACTGATCGAGGTACAGTCGGGCGCCTACCTCGGCGAGGACGACATCGTGCGCTATGAAGACCAATACGGGCGGGACGCGTGATCCGCCATCACAGGGAGGTCAGCTGAATGATAAAGAAATGCCTTTTCCCGGTAGCCGGTTATGGCACCCGGTTCCTGCCGGCCACCAAGAGCATGCCCAAGGAGATGCTCCCCATCGTCAACAAGCCTCTGGTGCAGTACGGGGTAGAGGAGGCGATCGAGGCGGGCATGACCACCTGTGCGATGGTCACGGGCCGGGGCAAGCGGTCGATTGCCGACCACTTCGATATCAGCTACGAACTGGAGCACCAGATAGCCGGCACCGGGAAGGAGGCCTACCTGGAGAGCATCCGCAACGTGCTGGACAAGGGGGTGTTCACCATGGTGCGCCAGCGCGAGATGAAGGGCCTCGGCCACGCCATTCACACCGGGCAGTCGCTTATCGGCAACGAGCCCTTCGGTGTCCTGCTGTCAGACGACCTGTGCCTCAATGACGGGCCCGGCGTGCTGGCCCAGATGGCGCAGCTCTACAACCAGTTCCGCTGCTCCATCGTGGCGATCCAGGAGGTGCCGGAGGATGAGGTGCACAAGTACGGGGTGATCGCCGGAGAGAGCCTGCGGGAGGGCATCTACCGCGTGGACCGCATGGTCGAGAAGCCGGACCCCAAGGATGCGCCCTCCAACCTGGCCATCATCGGTCGCTACATACTGACCCCGGATATCTTCCAGATTATCGAGGAGACCCCGCCCGGTGCCAACGGCGAGATCCAGTTGACCGACGCCCTGCAGACCCAGGCCACCCGCGGCTGCGTGATGGCCTACAAGTTCCAGGGGCGGCGCTTCGACTGTGGCAGTGTGCCCGGATTCGTCGAGGCGACCAATTTCGTATACGAGAATTATTACGCGCAGGAGTGACCGGCGCCCCCATGGAAGAGCTCACCTGCTTCAAGGCCTATGATGTCCGCGGCCGGGTGCCCGACCAGCTGAACGAGGCGGTTGCACGGCGTATCGGTCGTGCCTACGCCGAGGTGATCAGGCCGCGCAGGGTGGTGGTGGGGCACGATATCCGCCTTACCAGCGAGGCGATCAAGGCCGCCCTGACGGCCGGGCTGCTGGAGCAGGGCGTGGATGTCTTCGATATCGGCCTCTGCGGGACCGAGGAGATCTACTTCGCCACCTCCCACGCCGGTATGGATGGCGGCATCGCAGTGACTGCCAGCCACAACCCCAAAGACTATAACGGCATGAAATTCGTGCGCGAGGGGTCGCGCCCGATTTCGGGGGATACTGGGCTGCTGGAGATCAGGCGGCTGGCGGAGAAGAGCCGTTTCGAGGCCTCCGCGCAGCCGGGGGAGCTGCAGCCGCTGGACACCTCGGGGGCCTACGTCGAGCACCTGCTCTCCTACGTCGACGTGAGTGCCCTCAAACCGCTGAAGATCGTGGTGGACTCGGGCAATGGCGGCGCCGGCCGGGTGATTGACCTGCTGCAACCGCACCTCCCCTTTGATTTCATCAAACTGCACCACGAGCCGGACGGCAACTTTCCCAACGGTGTGCCCAACCCGCTGTTACCGGAAAATCGCGAGGCGACGATCGCCGCGGTACGCCGGCACGGCGCGGACCTCGGCATCGCCTGGGACGGCGACTTCGACCGCTGTTTTTTCTTTGACGAGCAGGGCGAGTTCGTCGAGGGGTACTATCTGGTGGGACTGCTCGCCGAGGCCTTCCTCAAACGACAGGGTCCGGCCCGCATCGTCCACGATCCGCGCCTGGTCTGGAATACCACCGACATCGTCGAGTCCCTCGGCGGCGAGGCGGTGCAGAGCAAGACCGGCCACGCTTTCATCAAGGAGCGCATGCGCCTGGAAAACGCGGTCTACGGCGGCGAGATGAGCGCCCACCACTATTTCCGGGATTTTGCGTATTGCGACAGCGGCATGATTCCCTGGCTGCTGGTGACCGGACTGGTCTGCGCTGCCGGACAGCCGCTCTCTGCTTTGGTCAGGCGGCGCATGGCCGCCTACCCCTGCAGCGGCGAGATCAACCGCACCATCGAGGATCCCGCGGCGGTGCTGTCCCGGGTGGAGGAAGCCTACCGGGCGCAGGCGCTCGCGGTCGAGCACGTCGACGGGCTGAGCATGGACTGCGGCGACTGGCGCTTCAACCTGCGCATGTCCAATACCGAGCCGGTGGTGCGTCTCAATGTCGAGAGCCGCGGCGACCGGGCGCTGATGGAGGACAAAACCGCGGAGCTGCTGGCCCTGATCGACGCCTGATCCCGGAGGGCCTTCAGGCGCCGGGCTGGGCCTCCCGCCAGGCCCGCATCAGGCGCTCCGTGGCGGGGTCCATCGCTGCCCCGCCATCGCTTCCTTCCAGGCGCGCCAGAATCTCCGTGCCGATCTCCTTGCCCAGCTCCACGCCCCACTGATCGAACGGGTTGATTCCCCACAGCTGCCCGCTGCAGAAGGTCCGGTGCTCGTACAGAGCCAGCAGGGCGCCGAGGCTGGCGGGATCCAGCGCCCGCATGGTGATCACGCTGTTGGGGCGGCTGCCGGGCATGGCCAGGTGCGGCGCCAGGGCCGCGGCCCGGGTGTCGCTCATCCCCCGGTCCAGCAAAGCGGCCTGTGCCGCCTCCGGGGAGCGCCCGACCATTAGGGTTCGGCTCTGGGCCAGGCAGTTGGCCACGAGGCGGCGATGCTGCTCCTGCATCCCGGTGTGGGTGGTCAGCGGCAGGATGAAATCGGCCGGGCAGAGCAGTGTCCCCTGGTGTAACAGCTGGTGGAACGAGTGCTGTCCCATGGTGCCGGCGGAGCCCCACAGCACCGGGCCCGTGTTGTAATCGAGCGGCCTGCCCCCGCTGCTGACGCGCTTGCCGTTGCTCTCCATGGTCAGCTGCTGCAGGAAGTCGGGCAGCCGCCGGAGGCTGTTGTCGTAGGGCAGGACCACGTGGTTGCCCGCCCCGAAAAAGTGCGTGTACCACACCTCCAGCAGGCTCATGATCACCGGCATGTTGTCCGCCGGGTCGCTCTCCCGGAAATGGGCGTCCATGGCTGCCGCGCCGTCGAGAAACTGCTGGAAGCGTTCCCAGCCCACGGCGACGGCACAGCTCAGGCCGATCGCCGACCAGACGGAATAGCGGCCCCCCACCCAGTCCCACAGGGGCAGGCAGTTGCCGGCAGAGATCCCGAAGGCCGCGGCTGCTTCCAGGTTGGTGGTGATCGCCAGGAAGTGCCGATCCAGGTCCTGTTCGCGGGCGCCGCCGGCCAGCATCCAGGCGCGCGCCGCGAGGCTGTTGCTCAGGGTCTCCTCGGTGCGGAAGGACTTGGAGCAGACGATGAACAGCGTCGTCTCCGGGCGCAGGGACGCCAGAGTGAACTGCAGGTCTGCCGGGTCCACATTGGCCACGTAGTGACAGGCGACCGGGCCGTGGAACGGCTGCAGCGCCTCCGTCACCAGCCGGGGACCCAGGTCAGAGCCGCCGATGCCGATATTCACCACGTCGGTGACCACCGCGCCGGAATAACCGCGGTGCTCACCGTTGTTGAGCCGCCCCGCCCATTGCCGCATGCGCTCCCGGGTCGCCGCCACCTCCCGGAACTTGTCCGCCAGGCCGTCACCGGCGGCGGCCCGCAGCAGGGTGTGCAGGGCCGGCCGGTTCTCGGTATTGTTGACGTCCGCGCCCTCGAGGAGGGCGCGGATGCGTTCGCCCAGGTCCGCCTCCGCCGCCAGCGTCAGCAGCGCTGCGCGTGCCGCCCGGTCCATGAGCTGCTTGGAGTAGTCCAGGTGCAGGCCAGCGGCTGCCACGGAGAAGGCCCCGGCACGGTCGGGGTCGTCATCGAACAGCGTTTCGATGGAGGCCGATCGCAGCCGCTCTGCGTGGTTCCGCAAGTCGGTGCAGGCGGGCAGGTCGGTCAGGAGGGAGGGTGTCGTCATGGGCGGGCCCGGTCGTGAGTTAATCCCACGAGTATAGGAACCGGCCCGCTGCGCTGCAAACGGCCCGCCCGGGTTGCGCCGGAGGCGCTTCAGTGGTCGCGGTTTATAGAGAGGTCAGTGACACGCAGCAGGGCGTTGCGGGCCTCGTTCTCAGGGAGCTGCTGCAGGGCGGTCACGGCGAGGTCGTGGTAGTGGCGCGCCCGGGTCCGGGTGTATTCGATGGCTCCGCAACGGCGCACAGCCGCCAGCACATCGCCTATCCGCTGTGCAGATTTTTCGCTGATGGCGCCGCGCACGAGCGCCTGCTCGTCCGGGTTTCCGTTGCCCAGGGTGTAGATCAGCGGCAACGTCGGTTTGCCCTCGGTCAGGTCATCTCCCGCATTCTTGCCCATGGTGGCGGCGTCACCCTCGTAGTCGAGCACGTCGTCTATCATCTGGAATGCGATGCCCAGGTTGAGGCCGAACACCCGCAGTGTCTCCCGGGTCTGCGGGTCGCAACCATCGAGGGTCGCCGCCCCGTAGCAGGCGGCCGCGAACAGGACTGCGGTCTTGCGGGTGATGACGTCGAGGTACTGGGCCTCGCTGGTCCCGGGATCTCCCGCCCGGGTGAGCTGCATGACCTCCCCCTCGGCAATGGTATTGGTGGTGTCCGCCATGTGGCGCAGGATATCCATGTCGGCGAGCTCCACCATGAGCTGGAACGCCCGGGTATAGAGGAAGTCTCCCACCAGAACGGAGGGGGCGTTGCCGAACGCCTCGTTGGCGGTGGGGCGGCCCCGTCTAAGGCTGGAAATATCGACCACATCGTCGTGCAGCAGGGTGGCGGTGTGGATGAACTCGATCACGGCCGCGAATTTGACATGGGCGCCGGTGCACCTGCCCAGGGCGGCGGCGGCCAGCAGGACCAGCAGCGGGCGCAGCCGTTTGCCCCCGGCGTCCACGATATAGTGACCCACATTCTCCACCATCGGCACATCAGAGTGCAGCTGGTCGACGATCAGGCGGTTGACCTGCTCGAACTCGGCGGCTACTGTGGCGCGAATCTGTTCCATGGCGGGTGAGGTTCAGTGAGTGCCCGCGCATGCTAGGTCGCACCCCCGGGCCTGTCAAGCGGGCCCGGCAGCTGGCGACGCCCGCAACCCCTTGTTTTACGGAAAAATAGCCCTTGCCGGGGACGGTCGATTTGAGTAGAATCGCCGCCCTCTGGCCATTGCCACAGCCTCTGTGTCATGGTTCGGGCTGAATCAACTGTTTGTGCCTCGCTCTGCCCCCCTTGCAATGAAGGGGTTATACCGAAACGCGAGCAGGCTAACTGAACGGAGCGCGCTATGTACGCAGTAATCGAAAGCGGTGGCAAGCAACACCGCGTAGTCGAGGGTGAAACCCTCAAGCTGGAAAAAATCGAGGCCGCCACGGGCGATACCATCGAGTTCGACAGGGTCCTGATGGTGGGTGGCGGCGACACCGTCAAGATCGGCACGCCCGTCGTGTCGGGCGGCAAGGTGACCGCCGAAGTGGTGGCCCAGGGCCGTCACAAGAAGGTGAAGATCGTCAAATTCAACCGCCGCAAGCACTACCGGAAAGAGACCGGCCACCGACAGTGGTTTACCGAGGTCAAGATCACCGGCATCTCGGCGTAAAGGAGGAACTGGACAATGGCTCACAAAAAAGCAGGTGGCAGCACCCGAAACGGACGCGATTCCGAGAGCAAACGCCTGGGCGTCAAGCGCTTCGGCGGCGAGACTGTCGAGGCCGGCAGCATCATCGTGCGCCAGCGCGGCACGCGCTTCCATGCGGGCGAGAATGTCGGCATGGGTCGCGATCACACCCTGTTCGCCAAGGCGGACGGCAAGGTGGAGTTCGTGACCCGCGGTGCGAAAAGCCGCAAGTACGTGCAGGTGGTAAGCGCCTGATACGAGGCGCCGACACGGCACGCAAGGGCCTCGTCGTTT
>JARRPM010000083.1:0-26248 GCA_037382865.1 Halioglobus sp.
GATATCGGGCCGCGACTGAAAATGGTTCCCCTGTCCGGGGCCGGTAGGCCGAGCAAATCCCGCCAATGTGCGACGAACCTCAAAAGAGCCCCTCGATATGACCCTGCTCGTTGACGAAAATGCTGTTTGCCGCGGGGACCCGGGGGAGCCCCGGCATGCGCATGATGTCGCCGCAGATCACCACGAGGAACTCGGCACCCGCCGCCAGGGCCAGTTCCCGTATCTTGACCCGGTGATTGCTCGGTGCGCCCAGCAACTGTGGATCCGTTGAAAAGCTGTACTGGGTCTTGGCCATACAGACCGGAAAATGACCGTAGCCCTCCCGCTCGAACCGGTCGAACTGGTCACGGATCTTCTGGTCAGCATCGATGTCGTCGGCGCCATAGACTGAGCGGGCGATGACGCGGGTCTTCTCCCACAGGCTGAGGTGATCATCGTAGAGGGTGCGGAACTGGGCGTGGCCGCCGGCAGTGAGATCGACCACCGCCTGCGCCAGCGCCTCCGCACCCGCGCCGCCATCCGACCAGTGCGTGCAGAGGTGTGCCCTGACCCCGCGCTGCTCCACGTAGGTGCGGATGGCGTCGATCTCGGCGGCGGTGTCGTCGCTGAAGTGGTTGATCGCGACCGCCAGAGGCACGCCGTACTGGCCGGTGTTGCGAATATGGCGCCCGAGGTTCTCGAGCCCCCGCTGCAGAGCCTCCACATTCTCCCCGACCAGTTCAGAACGCGGTACCCCGCCGTGCATTTTCAGGGCCCGGGTCGTTGCCACGATGACCACGGCGTCGGGGCTGAGACCGGATTTGCGGCACTTGATGTTGAAAAACTTCTCGGCACCGAGATCGGCGCCGAAGCCCGCTTCCGTGACCACGTAATCCGCCAGTTTGAGCGCGGTTTCCGTGGCCAGGACCGAATTGCAGCCGTGGGCGATATTGGCAAAGGGCCCACCGTGGATGAACGCCGGATTGTTCTCCAGGGTCTGCACCAGATTGGGCGCCAGTGCGTCGCGCAGCAGCGCAGTCATCGCCCCCGACGCCTGCATCTGGGCCGCAGTGACCGGGTCCAGCCGGCGGGTGTAGCCGACCACGATACGCGCCAGTCGCTGCTGCAGATCCTGCAGGTTGCGGGCCAGGCAGAATATCGCCATCACCTCCGAAGCCACGGTGATGTCGAAACCTCCCTCCATGGGATAGCCGTTGGCAGCCCCGCCCACCCCGGTGATGATCTGGCGCAGTTGCCTGTCGTTGATGTCCACGACACGTCGCCAGGTCACCCGCCGCAGGTCGACGCGCAGGTCGTTGCTCCAGTGAATATAGTTGTCGATCAGCGCCGCGAGGAGATTGTGGGCGGCGCCGATGGCGTGCATATCCCCGGTGAAATGGAGGTTGATATCCTCCATTGGCACAACCTGCGCAAAGCCCCCGCCCGCCGCGCCCCCTTTGAGGCCGAAGCAGGGCCCCAGGCTGGGCTCGCGCAGGCAGACCGCCGCGTTGCGGCCCAGGCGGTTGAGCGCATCCACCAGGCCGATCGCCACTGTGGTCTTGCCCTCCCCCGCCGGGGTCGGACTCATGGCGGTAACCAGAACCAGCTTGCCATCGGGGCGCTCCCGCAGCGAGTCGACATACTCCAGCGCCACCTTCGCCTTGGTATGGCCGTAGGGAACCAAATACTCGAGGGGGATGCCGAGGCGCTCCCCAATCTCATTCACCGGGCGCAGCCTCGCGGCCCGGGCTATTTCGATGTCCGACTTCATGGCAAAGCCTCATCCCCGCTTTTATTATTGTCCGCCCCGCTTTCGGGCGGGCCAGACCATTCTTGCGCGGAATGGTGAACCGGACAAGGTCGACTGTCGCCGAAATAGTTGACCCGCCACATGCAAGCGCCCGACCGGATGGTGTAGCCTTACACCGACGGGGTACAGGAGCAGATAGATGAGCACGCCATCGGACACGCAGACCGCAGAACATCTGGCGGCGCTGGAGCAGCGGGGGTTCACCCTGATCCCCGATTTTCTCGATCAGCGCCAGCTCGGTACCGTCAACCGGCTGTACGATGAGATGCTGGGCAGCCACCTGGGGCGCAACAATTTCGAGGGCAACCGCACAGAGCGGATCTACACCCTGGTCGCCCGGCACCGGATCTTCCAGGATATCGTCGAGGACCCACGCATCATGGCGCTATGCGACGCGCTGTTCATGCCCAACTACCTCCTCACGGCCAGCCAGGCCATCGTCATCGGGCCGGGCGAAACGCCCCAGCCCTGGCACACGGACGACTCGTTCTACCCGATCCCCAGGCCGCGCCCCATGGTCAGCCTTTCAACGATCGTCGCGGTAGAGGATTTCACCGGGGCGAACGGCGCCACCGAAGTGATTCCCGGCAGCCACCTGTGGGATGACGCCCGGATAGCGGGGGACTACCGCACCGGGGAGCGGGAGGCCGATCCCGCCTTTGCCGCGCGCCTTGAAGACGAGGCGGTGCCCGTGCTGATGCCGGCGGGGACCTGCATGGTCTTCGCAGGCACCCTGCTTCATCGGGGCGGGGCCAACCGGGGCAGCGGCACCCGTCGCGCGTTTTCCAACCAGTACTGCGAGCCCTGGGCCCGGCCCCAGGAGAACTTTTTCCTGGCCATCCCGCCGCGGGCGGTCGCAGGGATGACACCCCGCGTCCAGTCCCTGCTGGGTTACTCCATCCATCCCCCCTTCATGGGCCAGGTGACGGCCTACCACCCCCGCAAGGCGCTGGAACCCGGTTTCGTGGCTCCCGCCTACCGCGACTGAATGCCGCGAAAATCGATGGCCGCCAATGACGGAGCCTTCACGATAAAGGCCAAATCCCTGTTCGACGGCGAACGCTTCCTGCGGGACCAGTGCGTCATCATCCGCGGTGAAACCGTGGAACAGATTCTGCCCCAATCCCAATGCCCCGCCGAGGCGGGGGGGATCGTGCTGGAAAGCGGTATCCTGGCCCCGGGGCTGATCGATCTCCAGGTCAATGGTGGGGGCGGCGTGATGTTCAATAACGCACCCTGCCGGGAAACGGTCGAAAAGATCAGCGCGGCACACCGGGCCCGCGGCACCACTTCCCTCCTTCCAACCCTGCTCAGCGACACCCTGGAGGTGCAGCAGGCTGCGCTGGAGGGGGTGCGCCAGGCACGGGCCGCCGGGCACGCCGGCATCGCCGGCATCCACCTGGAGGGCCCCTTCTTCGAGGTCGCGAAACGCGGCGCCCATCGCGCCGACCGGATCAGGCCGCCACGGGCGCAGGACATCGACTGGCTATGCGCCATCGGGGATATGGCGGTGATCGTCACCCTGGCCCCCGAAAAGGTCGCTGGTGAATGGATCGGGCAGCTGTCGCGCGCCGGGATCACCGTCTGTGCAGGGCACACCAATGCCACCTTCCAGCAGATGGTGGAGGCCGCAGACGCCGGCCTCACCGGCTGCACCCACCTGCACAACGCCATGAGCCCCCTGTCCGCTCGGGAGCCCGGCACGGTCGGTGCGGCGCTTGACGACGACAGCCTCTGGCTGGGCATTATCGCCGACGGCCAGCACGTGCACCCCGCCAACATCCGGCTGGCCTATCGCGCCAAGCCGGCGGGAAAACTGGTGCTGGTCAGCGACGCCATGGCGTCAGTCGGCAGCACGCAGCCGGATTTCGAGCTCTACGGAGAGCGCGTCTCCCTGCAGGCGGGGCGACTGGTCAATGCCGACGGTGCGCTCGCGGGCAGCGCCATCGCCCTCATGGATGCGGTGAAGTTTACCTCCCGTGAGGTCGGGCTGCCCCTGACCGAGACTCTGCGCATGGCGTCCCTCTACCCGGCCGCGGTGATCGGGCTGGAACACATGCTCGGCCGGATCGCCTGTGGTTACCGCGCCGACCTCGTTTTCTTCGACGAGGACTTCTCGGTGAGGCATACCTGGCTGGCCGGACGGCACCAGGCACACTAGCTGGTATCAGCTGATTGAACCGCCGCGCACCGGACCGGTCCGGCACGTTGACGTGGGCGGCGATTCAGGCAATGCTCCGCGGTCGAATCCCGATTCAACCGAGGAATTGTCCATGCAGCAGTTATCCGGGCAGGACGCGATGTTCCTGCATGCCGAAATCGATGGACTGCCCCAGCATATCGGCGGCGTGAGCATCTACGACCAGTCGACCGCGCCGGGCGGCAAGGTGCGTTTCAAGCAGATCCTGGCGATGCTGGAGAGCCGCCTCCATCTCTCGCCCATCTTCCGCCGCAAGCTGGCGTTCGTGCCTTACGGGCTGGGCAGGCCCTATTGGGTGGAGGATCCCGACTTCGATCTGGAATACCATGTGCGCCACATCGCCCTGCCCAAACCGGGAGACTGGCGCCAGCTCTGTATCCTGGCGGCCCGCATCCACGCGGTGCCGCTGCGCCGGGACAAGCCGATGTGGGAGATGTACGTCATCGAGGGGCTGAACAATGTCGAGGGGTATCCTCCCGGCTGCTTCGCCATGCTCCTGAAGGTACACCACTGCGCGATGGACGGGGCTACCGGCACCCAGTTCATGAACATCGTCCACGACCTCACGCCGGAAACGTCGGATCCGGGGAAAGCGCCGCCCTGGATTGTCGAGCGCCCCTCCACGGTCCGGATGCTGGCCCAGGCCTACCTGGACGCCTGGAAAAAACCGGGGCAGACGCTGGAGATGCTCAAGGAGGCGGGCCCCGCTTTCATGCGTATCCGCAGGGGCCGGCAGGCGCGCCAGATTCATTCCCTGGACGAGAAACCGCGAACCCGCTTTCAGGGCAGGATTTCCCGCCACCGGGTGGTGGATGCCAGGAAATTTGACTTCGAGACCGTCCGCGCGATCAAGAACTCGGTGGAGGGCGCGACCATCAACGACACCATGCTCACCATCGTCTCCGGCGCCATGCGCAAGTACCTGCAGAGCAAGGGCGAGCTACCCGGGACTTCGCTGGTGACCGGCTGCCCCATCGACGTGCGCTCACCGGAGGAGCAAGCGGCGGGCGGCAACATGGTGGGTTTCATGACCGTGAGCCTCCGCTCGGATATCGAGGATCCCGCGGAACGCCTGGTGGCGATACACCAGGAGTCGCTGTCCGGCAAGGCCTACGCCGAGGCCCTGGGACCGCGCTTCGCCGTCGACCTGGCGGATGTGATGCCGGGCAATGTCCTCTCCCTCGCAATCCGCACCGCCAGCGCCACCGGACTGTCGGAAGCGGGCGTGATGTTCAACACCATCGTCACCAATGTCCCCGGGCCACCCTACCAGCTCTACCTGTGCGGCGCTGCCCTGGTGGATTCGATCAGCCTCGGGCCGCTCATCCCAAACATCGGGCTGTTCCAGGTGGTTTACAGTTCCGTACAGAACAAGCGGGGTTCGATCATCCTCTCCTTTACCGCCTGCCGTGACATGATGCCCGACCCCGCCTTCTACGCCCAGTGCCTGCAGGAGGCTTACGAGGAGTTGCGCGAGGCCACCCTGGGCCGGGAGAAAACCCCGGGGAAACGGCCGGCAGGCGGAAAGAAAAAAGCTGCGCCAAAAGCAAAAGAGGCGACCCGTCGCAAGAAGCAGCCCGCCAAAAAACAGAAAAGCAGCCGGCCGGTCAAAGCCAGCGCTGGATCAGGGCGTGCACGTTGACCCTCGCCCCGAGCCGGGTGGCGAGCATGAACATACCGCCCAGCTTGCGGTGAAAGTAGACCGCATCGGTCGGGGGCGCCTCCCAGAAATCGCGGAAATCGAAGGCCCGCTCCGCCAGTTCTGACATGCGTTGCGCCATGTCGGAGCTGCCGAAATCGTAGGGCTCGTCCTCCATCAACGGCTCCAGGGCAATGAGGAACAGCTCGAGCACCAGGGCGCGATACTCGGTATTGGCGTCGCCCACCGCGTAGCCGAGGCGCTCGGCCACGGCTACCATCCTGTCATAATCCTCGGCGATAGCTGCCGCCACCAGTTTCCTGTAGTTGTTGGCAAAGCCCTTCCTGAAGCGGCGGGTCGCCCCGAAATCCAGCAGCACGATCTGGCCGGTCCCTGCGCGATACTGGTAGTTGGCGAAGTTGGGGTCGGTCTGCACCATCTGGAGTTCGAACAGCTCGATGAACAGCAGCTCCACCAGGGCGGACATCACCCTGTCCCGCTCAGCCTGGGAAAGCTCCGATATGCTCTCGATCGGCTGGCCACTGACGTAGGTCATGGCCAGCACGGTGCGCCGGGTCAGGTCCGGCAGCAGCTCGGGCACCAGGAAGCGCTCGTCATCCGCCAACACCTCCCCGAAGGCCCGCAGGAACTCCGCCTCCTTGTGGTAGTCAGCCTCGTCGTGGAGCTGATGTTTGGCATCATCCAGCAGGGGCTGGATGTCGAGGTCTGCGGGCAGCAGCCCGGAGAGCCGCAGCAGGGAGGCGATGTTGTCCACGTCGCTGTCGATACTGGCGGCCACGCCCGGGTACTGCACCTTGAGCGCGATCTTCCTGCCATCCGGGGAGATTGCCCGGTGCACCTGGCCGATTGACGCCGCCGCCAGTGGCTTCATCTCGAAGCCGTAGAAGAGCGACTCCCAATCTGCACCGTAGGCGCTGGTCATCGCCTTCTGCAGCTGGGCCGGCGGCATGTACCGGGCTTCGGAGCGCAGGCGGGCGAGAATGTCCGCCAGTTCCCGGGGCAGGAACTCGCCGGTATCCATGGACAGTATCTGCCCGACCTTCATGGCCGCACCGCGCATGGTGGCGAGCTGGTCGGCCACCCGACGCGCATTGGCGGGGGTGAGCAGCATGTCCCGGGCCCTGGGGCGCTTGCCCGCGCGCAGCTGCCGCGTGCCCTCGGCGAGCATGCCCCCCGCCACGCCACTGGCCATGCGCGCCACCCGGGCCAGCCGCCCTACCCGGGTGGTCGGTATGGACTTGTGCCCCTCGTCATTATCCCGCCTATCTGCCACCGAGTCGCTCTCGCTCCCGCCATCGTGCAATATGTGACTCTACCATTTCGTAGGCGTTGAACTCTGCCTCCAGCACGGCAATGAAGTTGAAAACCCCGGTGAGCTTGCGCGCGATCAAGGCGAAGTCTCGCGAGGGGGGCGTGAAGTGCCGGCTGGTGGCGGAAACCGCCGCCTGCTTGCCGGCGCGCCGCATCAGGCGCGATTTCGCCCAGCAGTATTCCCCCCGGTCATTGAGATACTCGGCGGGCAGCCTGTCCGGTGGGCGCAGTGGCTCCAGCAGGTGCAGGCAGAAGTCGGCGAACATCTTGCGCCCCTCGGCACTGGCATCCGGCTGCAGGCAGCCCAGGCCGATCAGCCCGTCCACCAGGCCGGTGACATCCTGCTGCTGGCCCGCGGCGATGGTCTCGCGCAGGTAGCGCAGGAACTCTGGCGAACAGTCCAGCACCGAACCGAAGTCGAGCAGGACCAGTTCGTCCATGGCGATCCTGCGGCGCCGGTCCTGCAGCCGCAGCAGGTAGTTACCGAAGTTGGGGTCGGTTTGCAGGAAGCCCCAGTCATAGAGCTCGTAGAAAAACAGCTCGAGCATACCCTTGGCCAGGGCGTTGCGCCGCTCCTGGGAGAGAGAGGCCACTTCCGGCTCGGTGACGGAGTGTCCCTCTATATATTCCATGGCCAGCACGGTGTCGGTACAGAATTCCGGATGGATGCGCGGCACATGGTAAGTGACCCCGCTGACCTCGATGCCACGCACCAACTCCGCCATCTGCGCGGTGAGGGCCGCCTCGCGCCGGTAGTCGATCTCGTGATGCAGGTGGCTGCGCATCGACTCCAGCCAGGCGTCCAGGTCGCGGCCGGCCTTTACCCAGCGGGCGAGCAGCAACATGCGTACCACGGCATCGAAATCGGAATCGATCACATCCGCGAGCCCCGGGTACTGCACCTTGATGCAGATCCATTCGCCGGTGGCAACGATCTTCGCCAGGTGTACCTGGGCGAGGGAGGCGGCGGCAATCGCCTCGGGCTCGATTTCCAGCTCCGCGAATCGGTCCCCGAGGCTGTCCCGCACGAAGGATTCCAGCGCGTCCCAGTGCAGGGGCTCTGTCTGGTCCGCCAGATCGCGCAATGCGTCGACCAGCACGGGAGGCAGGAACTGCTCGCCAAACATGGCCAGCATCTGGCCTATCTTGATATAGGTACCCTTGAGCTTGCCCAGTTCACGGACGAAGCGGCGTGCTTCGCGGCGGGCGAATTCCGACTCCTCGGCATCGGAATCACGGCGCAGGACGCGCTGCACGGCGCTGTCCACCGCCAGCAGCCCCCCGGCACGGATGCCGGCCAGGGAGACGGAGAGATTGCGCGATATGGCCTTGCCTTTGAGGCCACGAGTTTTCTTCGACATATCGACCCGTGATGAGGTAAAAAAAGGGCGCCAAGTATATACGATCCTTGGGCAAACGGGGATCAGGCCGGGAAATCCAGACCACTGCCGCGAAAGCACCCGGAAAGGGGGCAGTGGCGCCACACAACCCTCTCAGACTCAGTCGAACAGAAGCGACGCCAGGCGCTTGCGGTGGTGCTGCGCATCCCCGAACTGCTGCTGACTCCACTGGGCGCGGCGAATATAAAGCTGGGCGTCACATTCCCAGGTGAACCCCATACCGCCGTGGAACTGCACGGCCCGGTCCCCCGCATAGGCCAGGGTTTCGGTGGCCTGTGCCTTGGCCATGCGGCAGGCGATCTCGGCATCCCGGTGCAGGGGCCCGGCGCCCACGAGGGTCGCCGCGTGATACACAAAGGAACGCGCGGCATCGACCCCCGCGAGGATGTCCACGGCGGGATGCTTTAGCGCCTGGTAGGAACCGATCAGCCTGCCGAACTGTTTACGGGTCTTGAGGTACTCCACGATCGTGTCCAGGCAGGCAGCGGCGCTGCCGGTAGCCTCCGCCGCGGCCAGCAGGGCGCCCAGCAGGCGCAGGTCGCGCAGGGCTGCCGGCACCCGCTCACCCGTGACCACGCTTCCCTCGGCGACGACGGCACCGTCGAATTCGACCGCGGCGGCGCGCCGGGTCCGGTCGATCAGCGTATTGGGCCGTATGGCCCCCTCCCCGAGCGCTTCGGCGCGCACGACCGCCAGGGCGGGGGCTCCCTCGAATTCGACGGAGACAATGAAGATCTGCGCCACACCGGCATCGGTCACGAACTGCTTGGTGCCATGCAGCACGCCGTCGCCGTCCACGGTGCAGGCCAGACCTTCATCCCCCCAGTCGCCGTTCTCCAGCAGCGCGACAGTGGCCGGGACGCCGGCGGCGATTTCGGCCAGCACGTTCTCCTGCGACCCGGTGCCGGCGGCGCGCAGCAGCAGCTGCCCCGCCAGGGTACTGCTGATGAGGGGGGTACCGAGCATCGCCCGGCCCATGGACTCGACCACAGGGACGACCCCGGCGATTCCGAGGCCGGCGCCACCGCAGGCCTCCGGCAGGGCGATGCCGGGCCAGCCGAGGTCTGCCATCTCCTGCCAGAGCGCCGGGTCAAACCCGGTTTCACTCTCCAGCTGCTCCCGAACCGTCGCGATCGGTGACCGGTCCCGGCAGAAGTCGCGGGCCACGTCGAGCAGCATGGCCTGCTCCTCGCTGAAGCGCAGACTGGTGTTTCCCGTTACTGACATCCGCTCTCTCCTATTTGGGCAGCCCCAGCACATGCTCGGCAATGATATTGGCCTGGATCTGGCTGGTACCGCCGCCGATGGTCGCGGAGAAACTGTTGAGGTAGGCCCGCTGCCAGAAACCGCCCTGGCGCGCCGCCCCGTCACCCACGTAGAGCGCACCTTCGGCGCCCTGGAGATTGATCGCGAACTGGCGCATGCGGCGGGCGGCCTCCGTAGCGCGCAGCTTGTGGGAAAGGGGAAGCGAGCCCGGGTAATCGGTGGTGAGGGGGCCGATGTGGCTGCGCCTTTCGCCCAGGGCGATGGCCTTCTCCTCCATCACCAGCCGCACCAGCTGGTCACGGATCACCGGGTCCTCGAGCACCGGAGCCCCGTCGCGGCGCACATCGCGCACCTGGGAGATCATGTCGTCGATGGTTACCCGCACCATGGCCAGCCCGCCGGCCGCGCCCGCCTCGGCACCCCGCTCATACTGCAGGGTGCGCATGGCGATCTGCCAGCCCTGCCCCTCCTCCCCCATCAGGCAGTTCGCCGGAATTCGCGCCGCGGTGAAGAAGGTCTCGGTGAAGCCGTATTCGCCCGTGAGCTTGCGGATGGGTCGGGTTTCGATCCCGGGCACCGCCATGGGCGCCAGGAAAAAGGAGAGGCCGTCATATTTGCGGGCGGCGTCGGTGCTGGTGCGCGCCAGCAGGATCATGTACTTCGCAAAGTTGCCCATCGTCGTCCAGATCTTCTGGCCGTCAATGACATACTCATCCCCGTCCCGCACCGCCCGGGTCTGGGCGCTGCCCAGGTCGGAACCGTGGTCGGGCTCGGAGAACCCCTGGCACCAGATATCCTCACCGCTGAGTATCCCCCTGAGATAGCGGGACTTCTCATCTTCCGTGCCGATATCGTTGATGAGCGGGCCCGCCCATCCCAGGCCGATCACGTTGAAGCAGATTGGCACGCCATGGCGGCGCATCTCCTGGTCCACGACCCTCTGAAACGCTGGCGCCACGCCTCCGCCCCCGTACTCCCGCGGCCAGGCCATGCCGAGGTAGCCTGCCGACCAGACCCTGTGCTGCCACTCCCGGAGAAATTCCAGCTGCCGTTCGTCCCCCACCTCCATGAAGGTCTGGGGCAGCAGGAACCCCGGGTCAGCGGGTTTGTTGGCCTGCATCCAGGCGGAGACCTCCGCCCGGAACTCCTTCAGTTCCTGCTCTGTCGCGGTCATGCCAGAGACTCTCCGTGGCCCAGTCACTCCCTATCCGGCAGTTTCAGCGGCTCGCCGTGCGCATCGGCCCGTTTGAAGGCAGGGCGCTCCACGAGGCGCTCCAGGTAGGCGGCGGTCTGGGGCTGGTAGTGCTCGTCAAACTTGAGCACCCGACCCAGGTAAAGGGCATAGCTGATGGCGATATCGGCGATGGTAAAGCGATTGTCCACCAGGTATTCGTGGGCCTGGAGATGCTCGTCCAGGCGGCGCAGACGGGCGATGAACCATTTGGCATAATCGTCCGCCACGGCCTGCTTATCCGGGGTCGGCTCCAGGTAGTAATAGCGCATCGCGATGGTCTGGGGAAAGGTCAGTGTGGCATCCGCGTGATGCAGCCAGTTGAGGTAGGCGCCATATTCAGGATGGTCGGGGCGCAGGCCGAAATCATAGCGCTGGTAGCGATCCACCAGGTACTGGGGAATGGCGCAGGACTCGGTCATCTGCACGTCGCCATCGACGAAAAAAGGTACCGTACCCAGGGTGTTCACATCCAGGTAGTCACGCTTGAACATCCGAGGGGGAAAGGGCATCAGTTCCAGTTCATACTCGAAGCCCATCTCCTCCAGAGCCCAGAGCGGGCGCAGGGAGCGAGCCCCGCTGCAGTGCCACAGTTTCATGGTCATACTCCGTATTGGCGCGCCGCCAGGTCGCGCATGATCTCCTCCGAGCCACCGCCGATGGCGTTGACCCGTACCTCCCGGTAGATCCGCTCCACCCGGTTGCCGCGCATGTATCCGATGCCCCCGAGGATCTGCATCGCCTCACGGGCACAGAACTCCACGGTCTCGCTCGCCTGCACCTTGAGCAGCGCGATATCGCCTGGATTGGGGCGCCCCGCCTCGATGGCCTCGAAACAGATGCGGATGTACGCCTGGGTGGCGTTCAGCTTCTGTTTCATCTGGGCGATCTTGTGGCGAATGACCTGGTGGTCAGCCAGGCGCTTGCCGAATGTTTTGCGCTCCCGGGCCCAGGCCACGGCCTCCTCCAGGCACACCCGTCCCAGGGCCTCCATACCGGATGCCATAGCCATGCGCTCGGCGTTGAAGTTGGTCATGATGACGAGGAACCCTCTGTTCTCCTCGCCGATCAGGTTCTCTACCGGGACCCGCACGTTGTCGAAGTACAGGGTAGCGGTGTCCGATGCCCACCACCCCTGTTTACGGTCCAGCGCGGTGCGACTGAAACCCTCGGCATCGGTGGGTATCAGCAGCATGGAGACGCCGCCGGCACCCTCCCCACCGGTGCGCACAGCGGTGGATACCCAGTCGGCGCGCATGCCGCCGGTGATGTAGGTCTTGGAGCCATTGACCACGTAGTGGTCGCCGTCGCGCACGGCGGTGGTGGCGAGCTGGGCCACATCGGAGCCACCTCCGGGCTCCGTAATGCCCAGGGAAATGTGCTTCTCCCCGGCGAGTACCGGGGGGGCCACCATCTCCTTCAGCGCCTGAGAGCCCCAGTTGATTACCGGCGGCAGGCCGATACCGTGAACCATGAGGCTGGCCGGGATACCGCCGACCCCGATCCGGGCCAGCTCCTCGTTGGTGATCCAGCTATGCCAGACATCGATACCCTCGCTGGTGCCCCCGAACTCCTCCGGGTAGCCCAGACCAAGCAGACCGACGGCCGCCGCCTTGGGCCAAAGCCCGATGGGGATGTGGCCCGCCTCGTCCCACTCCTCGGCAAAGGGCGCGATCTCGGTATCGATGAAGCGGCGCAGCTGGGTGCGCCACTCCTCGTGCTCCGGAAGCATATTGGGATTGGGCAGGCGTGCGCTGTCGAAATCCAGTGACATGTTTCTCTCTCCTTGCGCTACAACAGACTATCCCATACCGCCCCAGGCCCTGGGCATCGGCATGTTGAGCCGCGCCATGCCACCGTTGACCCCGAGAATATCCCCGGTGACGTAGCTGGCCGCCGGCGAACAGAGATAGAGCGCCCCTAGCGCCACATCCTCCACCTCTCCCAGTCGGGCCATGGGCGTCAGGTCTGCCATGGTCTTCTCGATATCTTCGGTAAGTACCGTGGCGAGTGCGTCGGTACGGGTGGAGCCGACGGCGATCGCATTGACCCGCACCCGGGGTGCATATTCCTGGGCCAGCTCGCGCGTCAGGAATGACAGGGCGCCTTTCGCCGTGCCGTAGGCCGCGAAGCACGGCGCGGGAAACTGCCCGGCCACCGAGGAGATGTTGAGAATGGCGCCGCCCCCGGCACTGTCCACCATGCGGGGCGCACAGAGGCGCGAGAGCTCGAAGGCGGATGCGACATTGAAGCGGAAAGCGCCCTCGAACTCCTTCATCGAGGTCTGGGAGACCGGTTTCGGGTGGCATCGACGAGCTGTTGTAACTGGTCTGGCTGCAGGACATCGGTCGGCACCACCAGCGCCCGCCGGCCCAGCCTTTCCACCTCGGCCCCTACCCGCTCGAGATCTGAACCGGTGCGGGCCGCGAGCACCACGTCGGCGCCCGCCCCGGCGAAGGTCCGGGCGATTTCGGCACCGATACCTTTGCCGGCGCCGGTGATAATGGCCACCCGGTCGTCCAGGCGGAATCGGTCGAGAACTGAGATAAGCCCCCCTTTTCGCACCTTGGCGATGGTTGCAGGCCCGGCCCGGTGTCCGGATCAGCCTGCGACGGCTGCAGGGACATTGTAGCGCAAAATCATCGGTGCTGGACGTCCAGCTGTGCCATGAGTAGGATGACGAGGGCGGGGCACAAGAGCGCAGGAAACATAAAACGGAGTCCTTAACGCGCATGAGCAACACGACAATGCCTGCAGTGAAATCAATGCGATGACGCCTGTGCGGACTTCTTGCGCCCTCCCTTTCCTGCTCGCCCTGCTCGCGCTCCTCCGCGCCGGTCCTATCGTTGCCGACGAAAACGGATGTATCGCCTGTCACAAGAGCGAAGACTTCTACGCCCGCCAGCCGAAACTGTACAGCTATTACCAGAACTGGGTCCAGTCCGAGCACAGCCAGGCCGGCGTCACCTGCGATGACTGTCACGGCGGCGTGGCTACGGCAACTAACGCCGCAGAGGCGCACGCGGGCGTTTTCCCCGTCAGCGATCCCAGGAGCCGCCTGCATTTCACCCGGCAACCCGAAACCTGCGGCAGCTGCCACCGGGGCAAGCAGAAGCAGTTCGAGCAGAGCAAGCACTTCGGTGCGCTGATGGCGGAAACGGAGCCGGCGCCCACCTGTACCACCTGTCATCCGGCGATGAACAAGCGCCCAAGCTACAAGAATATCGTACTCAACGCCTGCACCTCCTGCCACGCACCGGGTAACCGCCAGAAGCTGCCGCCAGTGGTCGATGAGGCTGAGACGCTGCTGCGACATGTCAACATGACCAAAGGCATGCTCGGCTGGACCTCCCTCCATTACGAGGCGCTGCAATGGCCGGGCGACTCCCGCCCGCGCGTCCTTGCGCTCGAACAGCGCTACGAAAAGATCGTATCCCGCATCCACCGATTTGATCTCGAGGCTTCGGAGGAGGCGACAATGAGCCTGTTGGAGGATCTGCGTGCAATCTTCGACGCGGAAAAAACGGCCAAAGGAGCCGCCAGAGCGAAAGACCCGTGAGGGGCTTGGTTCAGCGGGCGTGGGTGACCTTGCCCTGCTCCACTGCGATGACCAGTTTCGCCAGCAGGGTGAAGATCATGAAGCCCAGCGCCCATATCGCTGCCGAGACGCCCAGTTCAGTGCGTGTCGGCGTGTATTCGAACACCTCCCCCAGCGGTGTCGGAATGAACCCGGGGATCACCAGTCCCATCCCCTTCTCGATCCAGATACCGACGCAGGCCAGAACACAGGCGATGTTCAACGTCACTAAGTTCCTGCGCAGCGGATGAATGGTCAGGATCGTTACCGCTACAAGATTCATTCCCAGAGCTGTCCAGATCCACGGTCGCAGCGAGGCGAACCCTTCAATGCCGAAAAACAGGTAGCGAATCGAGACCGAGTGGGAACCCTCATTGTAGAAATCGGTAAATAACTCTGCCACCACGAAAAACAGGTTGATCTGCAGGGCGAAAGTCATGATCAGGGCCAGCAGGTCTATCACCGACTGCTCGATGCGGTAGCTTGTCACCCGCCGGATCACCTGCAGGGTCAGGATAATCAACCCGGGTCCCGAGACAAAAGCAGAGGCGATGAAGCGCGGACCGAGCAGTGCCGTATGCCAGTAGGGCCTTGCCGGATTGGCCGAGAACAGGAAGGCGGTCACTGTATGAATCGAGATTGCCCAGAATATCGCCAGCACCACGAACGGGAAATAGAGCCTGAGGCTGGGCTCTCCTCCCCGGTACTTGCTGTAGAGAATGTAAAAAGGAATCCCGAGATTGAGTAACAGATACCCGCTGAGCACAACCACATCCCACGCAAGCAGCGATAACGGAAAGTTGAACCTGCCCGGCCCCGGGATCATATGCCAGAAACGCTCCGGACGCCCGAGATCGACGACTACGAACAGCATGGCCATGATCACCGCGGCGACAGCGATACCCTCGCCGACGAGCACGACCTCTTTGACGTCCCTGCGGTTGAAAATATACGCGGGTATCACCAGCAGGACCGCAGCGGCAGCGATACCGACGAGGAATGCGAAGTTTGAGATGTAGAAACCCCACGAGACCTGGTCACTCATGCCGGTCACCACCAGACCGGTAGTCAGTTGCTGCACGTAGTTGGCGACGCCGTAGGCGATGACCGCTGCCAGGAAAAGCAGCCACAGCCAGTATTCCCGCGGACCCTGCAAAACGGTGCGGACAGCATCAAACAGAAAACGAATCATGGCGAGCCGCAGTCAGTCTGTGTAGTACCAGAACTTCGGTTCGGTCCCGAGATCTTCCTTCAGCCTGAAAACCGTCTTGTTCGCCAGGATCCAGCGGATCTCGCTGTCCGGATCGAGCAGGTTGCCGAATACGCGTGCGCCGGTGGGGCAGGCCTCGACGCAGGCGGGCTCTCGACCGACCCGTGTGCGCTGCAGGCAGAAGTGGCATTTTTCAACAACCCCCCTGGGGCGGGGGCGGTTGCCGAGATAATGGGTATTCGAGTTGACCTCCTCGGCCGGTATCTGCGGCTCCGTCCAGTTGAAGTGCCGTGCCCAGTAGGGACAGGCGGTCATGCAATAGCGGCAGCCAATACACCAATCGTAGTCGACCACGACGACGCCATCGGGCTCCATCCAGGTTGCCTCCACCGGACAGGCCTTCACGCACGGCGGATCATCGCACTGCATGCATTGCACGGGCAGGTAGTACTTGCCCTCGACGGGGACCGTTGCAGGGTCATAATAATGGTCGGCCTGCTCCAGATCCAGGGTGCCCTGCTCCATCTCCAGTACGCGAATGTACTGCACCTGCGAGTCGCGCCCCAGGTTGTTCTCCTTTACGCAGCCACTGACACAATCCCGATAGCCCCTGCAGACGCTGACGTTGATGGCATACCCGAACACCACCCCCTCGAGCGGCGGTGTATTGCTGCAGTCTATACCTACCCCCAATCGCGCCTCCGCCCTGCGTTCGATGCGCCGCAACGCGGCCTCGACCTCGTCGGGCGACATTTCTTTGTAGTGTTTTCGGAACAGATCGGCGAAGGCATCTTTGAGGGTTCGCCCACCCCAGGCCGGCGCCGGCGCCGCGGCGACTGCGCCCGCGGCTGCCGCACCGAGACCCAGCGTTTTCAGGAAGTGGCGCCTGCCACCGCCTGCGCCAGAGCCGACTTCCGGATCGTTTTGCTGCCCGTCACTCACTGGCCGCTCCCTCAGTGCGAGAAAGCCACGGAACGCCTTTACCAGACACCTGACCTTTCATTGGCTCCAGGCCGGCCCTCACCGGCGGCGGCGGTTGCGGTGCGCGGGGGGCGATGGCGGGATGATGCGGATTGTGACATTCTACGCAGCTGAAAAGCACTCGCTCACCCCGCCAGACAGCGACCCTTTTGCCATGCGCACCATGGCTCCAGTCTCGGTAATGCTCCCCGTGACAGCCAGCGCACACGCGATAGCCACGATCCAGGTCCAGGTCCTGGCCCAGGAGATCGTGCAGCATATTGTACTGACTTGTGCTGGAGTGGCAGGAGAGACACCAGATTCGTCCGTCACCGTGTTCGAGTCCGGCGGGATGACCGGTTTCGACCTCCAGTTGCCGGATATCACCGTTCGAGTCCATGAACTCGTGGCAGTCAGCACAAGGGTAGAAATACAGTTGGTCCCGCCGCGGCCTGACCGAAAATGTCACTTCCGAACGGCCGGGGTCCTGTTGCACCTTTTCGACGACGGTACCCTCCGCGGCTGGCTCCGCTTGCACCAGCCCTGTCAGCGACAACATCATAAGAAACCCCGGAATGCGGCCGCCGGGCATCGAGGTGGCCGCTACTGCCCGCTGGCGTAATAGTTCAGAAGCGCGTTCCTGTCTTCCTCGCTGAGTTTTGCCAGTGCCGCCTTCATATCATCCGGTTGCGGCCATACACCCGCCTGATATTGGCCCAGGGCGTACTCGAGATATTCCCGCCACTGCCCGTTGAGGTGGCTTCCATGTGGTTTGCCCTCTGCCGCCTTCTCCCCGTGACAGCCCGCGCAGTGTTCCTCGTGGAGTTTCTTGCCGGCCGCCGCAAGGCCCGCATCGAATTCCTGCTGCGGCGCTACCTGCTTCATCGCGGAAAAATGCACTGCGGCGGCGGCAATTTCTTCGTCAGTCCACTTGGCAGCCATCTTGCACTTCATCGAGGAGAGACCACAGGGGCGCTCGCCATCCCTGTATTCCTTCATCGCTCGCTCCATGTACTGAGCATCGAGCCCCGCTATCGAAGGTGAATTGGATTTACTGCTGTTGCCATCTGCGCCATGGCACCGCGCGCAGAGCTTGAATTCATCATCCGCCACTGCAGTGACAGGCTGCCAGAAGACCGCTGCCAGGACGGCTGCAAACAGGTAAGCTCTCGCCATGAATCCTCCTCCTCTCCACTCTGTTGTATGTGGTACCCCGTCCTTATACGTGGAGCACCCGGTCCGGATCGACGACGTGAAGCCCGGCCTAAACTACAAATGATTGACCATTTAATTTACGTACAGCCCCAACATAGTCCAATAATGCCGGGTTAGCCAGGGTCATCCCGGACCGACATCGATGCCTGCATGCCCTCCTTCCGGCGTTATTGACCCAGATCAATCACTTCGAAGATTTCCGACAATCGCGCTGGCCAGTGCAAACAGATTCATGGACAAATTTCAGAGTGTCTGCCATTTTTCAACAGATGCGGCCATGGCGCAAAATGTGAAGGGCACTCTATCGGCTATGCTATACTTCCGATCAATAATGAAAACCGCGGCCCCGGTCGACCACTACCAATTCACCCGCGCCAGGCGGGCAAATCAGGCGGGCCCAGACAGCAGAGGGAATGCATGGGAAGCAGCAGTGCAAGGAATTCGGCTCTGACCTGTTTTCGCTTGCTCATCTGTTTTGCGATGGTTGCCGGATGGATGGCGCTGTCTCACAACAGTGTGGCCGACGATGACGCCGACTGTATACTCTGCCACGATGGCACTCTGGAACAACCGTTAAACGCATCCTGGCATGTCCTGCACAGCACGCGCTCGGAAGGAAGCGCCGCGGGCTGCACCGGCTGCCACGGGGCAAGTGCAGACCACCTGGAGGACCCCATCGAAAAGGCCCCAGATGTCGTTTTCAGCGGAGATAACGCGAATCCGACGGATATCCAGAACGCCGCCTGCGTTGCCTGCCACCAGGGTGAGGCGCATACCTGGTGGGCCGGCAGCAGCCACGATGACGCGGGACTTTCCTGCACGAGCTGTCATGAAATGCACGTCAGCTACAACCTGACTGCAGACCGCGAGGCCACCAGCGGCCTCTGCTATGAGTGCCATACTCAGGTGCGCGCCGCGGCGAAACTGCGCTCGCGACACCCCATAGAGGAAGGGCGCACAGCCTGCGTGGATTGCCACAATCCCCACGGCAGCAGTACCGAGGCGATGCTGGCGGAACCCACGCTCAATGACAACTGCTACGGCTGCCACGCAGAGAAGCGCGGCCCCTATCTGTTCGAACATGCACCGGTCACCGAAGACTGCAGTCATTGCCATGAACCCCACGGGTCCGTGAATGCCGCGCTGCTGACCGCGCGCACACCCTTCCTGTGCCAGCAGTGCCACTCCGCCGCGTTCCACCCCAGCCTGCCTACCGGCGGGGGCGGCCTGCCCGGCGCGGCGCCCAACCAGAACCTGCTGGGCAAGAACTGCCTGAACTGCCACTCCCAGGTTCACGGTTCCAATCACCCTTCCGGCGGCAGAATGACACGTTGAGATAGTCTGATGAGAGTCACGCGCCAAGCATCTATCACTCTTCTCGCCTCGCTCTCGCTGATCGGTGGCACTTCCGGAGCGGGTGCCGAGCCGTTCGGTCCCGAACCGGGCAGCCAGGGCGAAGTTGAGCTCGGCATCGGGTACGTCAGCGACGAGAACTTCACCTTCGGACGCTATAACGGCTGGAATGACGACGGCGCCAGGGCAGTCTTCAACCTGGATTACCACCAATGGCAACCGGGCGGGATTCTCGGCGGCACCCTGGACTTTCTCGACTTCACCGCCACCGACCTCGGCCTGGACACCCGGCGGGCGGGCCTGACACTCGGCACCGCCGGCGGCTTTGAACTCGGTCTCGACTACGACCTCCTGACCAGCGTCAACAATTTCACCGGCAGGACCCCGTTTCGCGGCGGGTCTTCACTGACCCTGCCGGCGGGCTGGGTGGCCTCGAACAGCACCGGCGGGATGCTCGGCTTTGACGAGGTGGCGCGCCGCTTCGACCGGGAACTCGAGCGCGAGCGCTGGCAGATCTCCCTGGCAAAGCGGCTCGGCACCGGTCTCTCGCTCAGCACGAGCTTCAGTACCGAAGAGAAGGAGGGCACCGCGACGATGGGAGGGGCATTTTACTTCGACGCATCCAATGGCCATTCAGCCATCTTGCCCCGCCCGGTCGATTACCAGACCAACGACTTCGACATCGCCCTGCATTTCCTGCGCAATGCCCTCAGCCTCGACCTGAGCTACCTCTATTCGAGTTTCGACAACGGGTCCAGCGGCCTGAGCTGGCAGAATCCCTATGGTGGCAGCTTCGGCGACCGTGTCGACTACCCGGGGGGCACCGGCCAGATCGCCCTCGAGCCTGACAACGAGATGCACCGGTTCCGGCTCCTCGGCAGCTATATCCTGACGCAGCAGCTCCGGCTCAGCGTAGACGGCTCCTACGCCGAATCGAGCCAGGATGACGCCTTCCTGCCCTTCACCGCCAACGCCCTGCTCACCCCCGGCGCGCCATTGCCCCGAACTGACCTCGATGCCGAGGTGGCGACCACCACATTCAACGCGGCCGCCCATTATCGCCCCCTGTCGAAGCTGACCCTGGAGGCGAAATGGCGCTACGAGGATCGCGACAACGACAGCCCCCGGGACGGTTACCTGTACGTCAGGGGCGACGCCTGGGCGCCCTCGGATAGCCGCTATACGGTCTACAACGCGCCCCACAGCCGCCGCCTCAACCGTTTCGAACTGGAAGCCGGCTACCGCCTGCCACTGGCGAGCCGCCTGGGCCTGACCTACAGCTATGAGGAGATCGATCGCGAGAATGCAGCAGTGCGCGAAACCGAGGAGGACATCTACAAACTCGTGCTCTCCTCGCGTCCGGCGAGTGCCTGGAATGCCCGCCTCGAGCTGGGCTACCGCGACCGGGCAGCCTCCACCTACCACTGGGACCAGTCCTACTACGCCTACTACGACGCCGACCTGATCAACCTGATCCCGGACAACCAGCGCTACACCAACCACCCGCTGCTGTTCCAGTATCACCTGGCCAACCGTGAGGCCTGGGATGGCAAGGTAAGCGTCGGCTATTCCCCGGGTGGTGACTGGAGCCTGAATGTCGACCTGCTGCACAGCGAGAACGATTACGACAAGAGCGACCTGGGGCTGCAGGAGGAGAAGCGCGACCACGCCACCGTCAGCGCCAGCTTCCTGCCCGCCGAGGCGCTCAACGTGGTGTTCTATTACAGTTACGACCGGTACCAGAACGAGCAGCGCGGCCGCGCCTTCCGCGGCGGCATAGAGAAAAACGCCTTCGCGATCTACCCGCCGCTGCCCCAGGCCAGCGACCCCGACCAGGACTGGAAGACCGAAGGCGACGACCAGACACACAGCATCGGCGCGAACCTGCGCTGGACCATCAACGAGCGCCTCGAGGCGGAGGCCGATTACAGTTATGTGGACTCCTCCGGCGAACAGGCATTCGCAGCCTTCGGCGGCCCCGGGCGCGACGCCACGGCACTGCCCGACCTCGAGACGACCCAGCACAACGTCCTGTTGCGCGCCACCTACCAGTTGCGGGACCGCGTCGCCCTGAAGTTCGACTACCGCTATTACCGCTATGAAGAAGACAACTGGGCTATCGACGGCGTTCGATTCGATACCCTGGACAAGGTGCTCTGGACCGGCGAGTCGAGCCCCGACGACGACATCCATTTCTTCCAGGCCTCGGTCCTTTATCGCCTGGAGTAAGCAGACAGAGTGTGCAGTAAGATGGCAATGACGATGCGTAATGCCCTGACAGTAGTTTCCCTGGCGGCGCTCCTGGCGGCCTGCGGCGGTGGCGGTGGCGGCGACAGCGCCCCCGGGGTAGATCCGGGCCCGCCTCCTCCCGGCGGCCAGGTGACACCGCCTCCACCGGTACTGCCGGAAGACACGGTGAGCGCCGACGCGATCGTCGGGAGCGACCTCGTCGAGGCAGAGATTACCAGTGTCGCCTTCGACTCCCCGCTCAGCGTGACGTTCAACGTAGTGGTGAATGGCAGCCAGCGGGTCACGGATCTTTCCGGCAGCAACGCCCGCTTCACTCTCGCGAAGCTGGTACCCCAGGACCTCGACGACACGGAGGACTGGGTCTCATACATCGTCACCAGTGAAGACCCGGTCTGTCGCAGCCAGTCCGACATCGATTCCGACAACAATGCCTGTACCACCTTCACGACCGCCGCGGATCCCGATCAGATTCCGGACAGTGCATTGAAGGTGCAGGACCCGGTGGCGACCGGCCGGGTGCCGCGCGACCAGGCGACCTACGAGCGGGATGGCGAATTCCGCGACAACGGGGACGGCAGCTGGACCTACGTCTTCAACACCGACCCCGGCGACCCGGCGACGTTGGGCGAGATGCACCGTGTGTGCATCCAGTTCGGGTTCGATGCGGCGACCGACAATGAATGCATCGACTTCATCCCCGCGGACCTCGCCTCCCTGGAAGATGTCGCCACCTCACTGCACCCGGCCTTCTATGACGACTACCGCAGCCGGGAGGTTTTTACCGAGGAGACCTGCAATACCTGCCACGCCGACCTCGCCCTGCACGGTGAGCGAACGGAAGGCGCCTACTGCGTGACCTGCCACAACCCCGGCAGCGCCGATGCCAACAGCGGCAACAGTGTCGACATGAAGGTGCTGATCCACCGCATTCACAACGGGCCGAACCTGCCCAGTGTGGCGGCCGGCACGCCCTACAAGATCTGGGGTTTCCGCAACGGCGAGCACGACTATTCCCACGTCAGCTACCCACAGGACGTTCGCAACTGCACCCGCTGTCACGCGGGCCAGGAGGACGTGGAATGGGCGGCCATGGAGGGACTGCCGGCGCCCCGTGCGGTGCTGACACCCGATGGCCACAACTGGGCCAGCAAACCTTCCGCGGCGGCCTGTGTCGCCTGCCATGAGGGCGCGGCCGGACACACCAGTGAGATGCTGACCTGCGACGTCTGTCATGGGGCGAATGCTCCGCCCAAGACCTCGACACGCGAGGCACACCGCAACCTGGTCGCCGAGGCGGGCGCCCGCTTCCAGCCGCGGATTCATGAGGTCAGCAACACCGGACCCGGCGAGTTCCCCGAGATCCTGTTCTCTATCGTCGATCCGGACGACGGTGATACCCCCTACGACCTGCAGAACGACCCGGCGTGGACCCAGGGAGGCGGCGCCAGCCGTCTGGCGATCGATCTCGCGTGGTCGACCGGCGATTACACCAACACCGGCAACGGGGGGGAGAGCGCCAGCGCAGTCTCCATCGACGGCCTGAGCGCGACCCCGGTCGGCGGCGGCCGCTACCGGGCGGTATCACCGGTCGCCATCCCCGATGGCAGTCAAGCCCCCGGCGTCGCCGCAACGGGTTCCGGCGCTATCGGCATCGAGGGCCACCCGGCACTTGACTTCGGCGACGGGGACGAGGCACAGATCGAGCGTATCCCGATGGACAACGTGATCGATTTCTTCAGCATCGACGAGGATGACGGCACACCTGATCCGCGGCGCCAGGTCGTCGCCATCGAGAAGTGCCAGGACTGCCACCAGTCACTGAGCCTGCACGGCAACAATCGCAACAACAACGACCAGGTCTGTGCCCTCTGCCACAATCCGCGCAATACTGATCGCGAAGTGCGCACGATCGCGGCAAACCCGCCGACAGACGGCAAGGATGAGGAGTCGCTGCACCTCAAGACCATGATCCACGCGATCCATGCGGCGGGTATTCGGGAAAATCCCCTGCAGGTCGTGGGCTTCCAGGGGTTCACCACCTACGTCTATGATGAAGAGCATGTGCAGTACCCGGGCGACCTGAGCAACTGCGAGAGCTGCCACACGGGTGACAGCTACGGCCTGCCGCTGCCGACCGGCGCCCTGGCAACGACCGTGGATACCGGCGCCAACCACGAAGACCCGGCAGATGACCTCGCGGATACGCCGATGGCTGCTGCCTGCGCCTCGTGCCACGACTCCGAAAGCGCGAAATCGCATATGGTATCGACCGGCGGCGCCCTGTTTGCGGCTCCCCTGGCGGAAGCCGAGTCCGCGGTGGAGTCCTGCGACGTCTGTCACGGCAACGGCGCCAGTGCCGGCGTCGACGTGGTTCACCCGGGGCTGAGGTAGAACGGTCATGCGCAGTATCAGTTCAATCGGTAACGTGCCGAGGTTCGTCGCGATTGGCCTCGTGGCCACGCTTTTCTCCGCCTGTGGCGGTGGGGGTAGCGGCGGCAACAGCACTGCTGTGGCGACAGCCGCTGACTCCGGCGAGGTCGTAATTGCCGCACCGGCGCCCGTTCGCTATGTCGATGCCGATCAGATCTTCCCGTTTATCACTGCGGTGGAGATCCCCGATGACGGCCAACCGGTAGTGAAGTTCCAGTTGACGGACCAGAACCAGGTCGCCATCCTCGATCTGGGCGCCGAGGATGTGCGGTTCATTGTGGCCAAACTGCAGGCGAGCCCGGTCGGCAACCTGACCGGCGACTGGCAATCCTACGTCAACCGCATCGAGCAGCCTGGTGTCGGGCCTGGCACCGAGGCGAAATTGCAGGCGACTGCGGAGAGAGGCTCCACCGGCACACTCACCAACAACGGCGACGGCAGCTACAGCTACCGGTTCGCCAGCAGCATTACCACCCTCGACCCGGATATCCTCGCCCAGGCCGAAAGCGAGGGTCTGGACCTCGCCTACGAACCCGACCGGACCCATAGGGTCGCGATCCAGTTCGACAATGCGAAACAGCCGGCGAACCCGGTATACGACTGGGTGCCGGCGACCGGTCAGACCGAACAGATCCTCCACGCGGATGTCGCCGCCACGGCGAACTGCAACGGCTGCCACGAACAGCTGGCACTGCACGGCGGCAACCGCTTCGAGGTCCAGTACTGCGTGACCTGTCACAACCCCGGTTCCACCGACGCCAACAGCGGCAACAGCGTCGACCTGGCGGTGATGGCCCACAAGATTCACGCCGGCGCGAGCCTGCCCTCGGTACAGGCCGGTGGCGAATACGCCATCTGGGGCTTTAATGACACCAAACACGACTATTCACGTGTGGTATACCCGCAGGATCTCGTCAACTGCCAGGTGTGCCACGGCGGCACCCTGACCGGCGACGACAGCACCGCGCAACTCACAAACCAGGGGGACAACTGGTCTGAATTCGCTACCCAGGGCGCCTGCGGCTCCTGCCATGACAATGTCGATTTCGACGCGCACTTCGGCGGCCAGCCGGATGACAGCAACTGCATGAGCTGCCACCAGACCTCCGGGGTCGCCGGCAGCATTCGCGACAGCCACCGAAACCTGGTGAGCGAGGCCAGCGAGCGCTTTGCTGCTCGGATTCTCTCAGTGACAAATACCGCTCCTGGAGAATTTCCGCGGGTACAGTACGAAGTGTTCGATCCCGGCAATGGCGACGCGCCCTATGACCTGCAAAATGACCCAGCCTGGACCGCCGGTGGCGGCGCCAGCCGCCTGGCGATCGACCTGGCATGGTCTACCACCGACTACACCAACACCGGTAACGGCAGGGAAGACGCCAGCGCGGTCAGCCTCGACGCCCTGCAGGGCACACCGGTTGGAGATGGCAGCTATATTGTGGAGTCCTCTGTGGCGATACCCGACGGCAGCCTCGAGCCAGGCATTCCCGCCACTGGCAGCGGGGTCGCGGCGATCGAGGGCCACCCCGCGGTCGATATCGGCAGCGATGCCGAACCCGATATCCAGCGGATTCCATTCACCAACGATGCGGCTTTTTTCAGCATCGACGAGCCTGGCGGCGCAGCGGTTCCGCGCAGAGAGGTTGCGGAGCTGGACAAATGCCTGAGCTGCCACGGCCGGCTGAGCCTGCACGGCAACAACCGCACGGACAACCTGCAGGTCTGCGTCGCCTGCCACAATCCGCGCAACACCGACCGCGAGGTGCGCGAGATTGCCGCCAACCCGCCCACTGACGGCAAGGACGAGGAGACGCTCGATTTCAAGGTCATGATCCACGGCATTCACGCCGCCGCGATCCGCCAGGAGCCGCTGCAGATCGTCGGGTTCCAGGGATTCTCAACCTATGTCTATGATGAGGATCACGTGCACTTTCCGGCTCGGATCGAGAACTGCCTGACCTGTCATGCGGACGGTACCTACTCGGTGCCCCTGGCGGCCAACGTTCTGGGCACTACCATCGATACCGGCGCAGATCACTCGAGCCCGGTCGATGACACCGTGGTCAGCCCCACCGCCGCCGTCTGTGCCTCCTGCCACGACGGTAACGGCGCGATGGCTCACATGGAGCAGAATGGCGCCAGCTTCGCCACCACCCAGCGCGCCCTGGACGATGGCGAGGTGGTCGAACAGTGCGCGACCTGTCACGCCGCCGGGCGCAGTGCCGATGTCAGCGCAGTCCACGGGCTGAATCTCGGCAGCGACTGATCCCCGGCCGGGGTCCCGACCGGCCCAGCTCGACCTGAATTGATCCAGATCAACAGAATCCGGCCTCCAGCTGGCCGGATTCACGCTTCTGTGCTACAAATCAATGGAGTGCTGCGTGTCAGGAAAACGC
>JARRPM010000084.1:0-20796 GCA_037382865.1 Halioglobus sp.
GACCCGCTGGCGGCGCTGGAGGAGACCGGCGCCTGGCAGTCGACGTGAGAAGTGTCCTTGCGCCGAGGATAACCTGCTCAGGCCCGGTCGCAACCGCCGGGCACAGGGCAGCCTGGGGGAGTGACACCGGGAGTCGTCAATGCCCGGCAGTCGCGCCGCGACAGGGCGGGGAAGGGCGCTGCTGGCGGGGCGCTACCCGCCGAACTTCGCCTTGGCCTCCCGGCGCCGGGCGTGCAGCACCGGCTCGGTGTAGCCGCTGGGCTGCTCCGTGCCGAGGAAGATGAGGTCGCAGGCCGCCTGGAAGGCGACGCTGGCCTCGAAGTCCGCGGCCATGTTGCGGTAGTTGGGGTCGCCGGCGTTCTGCTCGTCCACCACGATGGCCATGCGCCGCAGGGTCTCGCGCACCTGCTGCTCGCTGCACACGCCGTGGCGCAGCCAGTTGGCGATATGCTGGCTGGAGATGCGCAGGGTGGCGCGGTCCTCCATCAGCCCCACGTGGTTGATGTCCGGCACCTTGGAGCAGCCCACCCCCTGGTCCACCCAGCGCACCACGTAGCCGAGGATGCCCTGGGCGTTGTTGTCCAGCTCCCGCTGGATCTCCGCCGGGCTGAGCCCCGCGGCCCCCTTCAGCGGAATGGTGAGGATGTCGTCCAGGGAGGCGCGCTCGCGGGATTTCAGTTCCTCCTGCCGCTCGGCCACGTTCACCTCGTGGTAGTGCATGGCGTGCAGGGTCGCCGCGGTGGGGGAGGGCACCCAGGCGGTGGTCGCCCCGGCGCGGGGGTGGCCGATCTTCTGTTCGATCATGTCCGCCATCAGGTCGGGCATGGCCCACATGCCCTTGCCGATCTGGGCGCGCCCGGGCAGGCCGCAGGCGAGGCCGATGTCCACGTTCCAGTCCTCGTAGGCGTTGATCCACGGCTCCTGCTTCATGGCCCCCTTGGGGGTCATGGCGCCGGCCTCCATGCTGGTGTGGATCTCGTCCCCGGTGCGGTCGAGGAAGCCGGTGTTGATGAAGACCAGGCGATCCCGGGCGACGCGGATGCACGCCTTGAGGTTGACCGTGGTGCGCCGCTCCTCGTCCATGATGCCCATCTTCAGGGTGTTGCGCGCCAGGCCCAGGGCATCCTCGATGCGGTCGAACAGCTCGCAGGTGAAGGCCACCTCGTCCGGCCCGTGCATCTTGGGTTTCACGATGTAGACGCTGCCCTGGCGGGAGTTGCGGTCGTCTCCGTCTTTCTTGTTGAGGTCGTGCAGGGCGATCATCGCGGTGAACATGCCGTCCATGATCCCCTCGGGAATCTCGTTGCCCTCCCGGTCGAGGATGGCGTCGTTGGTCATCAGGTGGCCCACGTTGCGCACGAACATCAGGCTGCGCCCGGGCAGCACCAGGCGGCCGTTGTCGGCGCTGGTGAATGCGCGGTCCCGGTTGAGGGTGCGGGTCAGGGTCCTGTCGCCCTTCTCGAAGGTGTCGGTGAGATCCCCGCGCATCAGCCCCAGCCAGTTGTGGTAGACCACCGCCTTGTCCTCGGCGTCGACCGCGGCCACGGAGTCCTCGCAGTCCTGGATGGTGGTCAGGGCCGCCTCCAGGACGATGTCCTTGACCCCCGCGCTGTCGGTGGCGCCCACCGGGCTCTCCGGGTCGATCTGGATCTCGATGTGCAGTCCGTTGTGGCGCAGCAGGACGCTGGTGGGTCCATTGGGTTCGCCGGTATAGCCGCGGAACTGGGCCGGGTCGGCCAGGGCGCTGATCTGGCCGTCGGGCAGCACCACCTGGAGCTGGCCGTTGACCACGGTGTAGGCCTGGGCGTCGGTATGGTCGCCGATGGACAGGGGGCAGTGGCGGTTGAGGAAACCGCGGGCGTAGGCGATGACTTTGGCGCCGCGCACCGGGTTATAGGGGCCGCTGCGGGTCGCGCCGTCATCCTCCGGGATGACGTCGGTGCCGTAGAGGGCGTCGTAGAGGCTGCCCCAGCGGGCGTTGGCGGCGTTGAGGGCGTAGCGGGCGTTCATGACGGGCACCACCAGCTGCGGGCCGGCCAGGCGCGCGACCTCCTCGTCCACGTTCTCCGTGGCGATGGTGAAGTCCTCACCCTCCGGGAGCAGGTAGCCGATCTCCTCCAGAAACGCCTTGTAGGCGGCGTGGTCGTACCCGGCCCCGGGATTGGCCCGGTGCCACTCGTCGATCTTCGCCTGCATCTCCTCGCGGATCTGCAGCAGCTCGCGGTTGCGCGGGGTGAGGTCGGTGACGATCGCTTCCAGGCCCTGCCAGAACCTGGCGGGCTCCACGCCCGTGCCGGGGGCGATCTCGCGCTCGAGAAGTTGGTGGAGTACCGGGGCGACTTGCAATCCCCCCTGCTGGATGCGGTCGGTCATGGCCATTCCCTCCGTGAACGGGTTTTCAGACAGTAAACCCAAATTCTAGGAGTTGGGGTCAGATTTAGCTAATTTATCGTTTTTATCGCGGCCATTCCGGGTGCGAATGACCTCAGGGTGTCGGTGCCTGCCCATCCATCTCCCGGGCGGTGTCGGCGATCAGCTTGCGCAGCCACTTGTTGGCCGGGTTGTGCTGGAGCAGCGGGCTCCAGGCCATCTTCAGCTCCAGCGGGGGGATTTCGAGCGGTGGATCGCGCAACACCACCCGGGGATTATTGCGTTTGAGCCGGGCAGCCCGGGTGGGCAGGGTGACGATCAGGTCGTTCTGCTCGGCCAGGATCATCGCCGCCCCGTAGTGGCGGGTGAAGACCCGGATCTGGCGTTTCTTGCCCAGCTTGTTCAGGGCCACGTCCACCCAGCCCAGGCGCTGCACGTCGCTTGGGTCGACGCCGACCCCGACTCCCATCCCGGTCTTGCTCACCCAGATGTGGTTGGCCTTCAGGTAGTTCTCCAGGGTGAAGTCCTCCAGCACCGGGTTCTCGGGGCTCAGCACGCAGGAGAAGCTGTCGTTCCACAGGTGGATCTGGTGGAAGGACTGGGGCATGGAGTCGAAACGGTTGATCACCATATCCACCTTGCCCCGCTCCACGTCGAGGAAACTGACGTCGCTGGGGGTCATGATGTCCAGGGTGAGGCCCGGCGCCAGGTTGCGCAGCTTGCCGAGGACTTCGGGCAGCAGGGTGGACTCGGCGTAGTCGCTGGCCATGATGCGGAATACCCGCACGGCGTTGGCCGGGTCGAACTCGGAGCGGGGCTGGACCGCCCGGTCGATATTGGTGAGCACGTCGCGCACGATCGGCTCCAGCTCCAGGGCGCGTTCCGTGGGAGTCATGCCCTCGCTGGTGCGCACCAGCAGCGGGTCGTCGAACAGTTCCCGCAGGCGGCGCAGGCCGTTGCTCATGGCCGGCTGGGAGAGGTTGAGCTGGTTGGCGGCCTGGGTGACGTTGCGCTCGCGCAGCAGGGCGTCGAGGTAGACCAGCAGGTTGAGGTCGATCCGGTTGAGGTTCACGGGGCTCTCCGCATTCACCGAGTGAATGGCAAAAGTATATGTTATAGGCAGCGGGAATTATACAGTCGGCGCCGGAATTGCCAACCATTCTGGTCCGGGGCGGTGGCACCGGCTCTGCCCTCCCTGTTGTTGCAAAATCGCCATTCGCCTGCTCCACTACGCAGCTATTCCTGATGCTTAGAGAGAGCACGATGACCACGATTTCCACCCCCGACCTCGCCGACGGCGCCCCCGACGCCCGGGCCATCCAGCTGCAGTTCCGCAACCTCGGCGGTATCCGCCAGTTCGGCGGCGAGGCGGTAACCATCAAGTGCCACGAGGACAACTCTCTGGTGAAGGCCTGCGTGCAGGAGCCGGGCAGCGGCCGGGTGATCGTCGTCGACGGCGGCGGCTCCCTGCGCCGCGCGCTGCTCGGCGACATGCTGGCGGAGGAGGCCGCGAAAAACGGCTGGGCGGGCCTGGTGATCAACGGCGCCGTGCGCGACGTGGACGAGATCAATGCCACCCCCCTGGGGGTGCAGGCCCTCGGCACCTGTCCGCTGAAGACCGAGAAACTGGGAATGGGGCAGCGCGACGTGCCGGTGGCCTTCGGCGGGGTGGAGATCCGCCCCGGGGACTACGTCTACGCCGACAACAACGGGGTGCTGGTCAGCGCAAAGCCCCTTTTATAGGAGGCGCATGGAGAGGTCCAGCGCCTTGCAGTCCTTGGTCAGGGCGCCGATGGAGATGAAGTCCACGCCGGTGGCGGCGATCGCCCGCAGGGTCTTCTCCGTCACGTTGCCGGAGGCCTCCAGTTCGGTGCGGCCCTTTGCCAGGGCCACGGCATCCCGCAGCTGGTCCAGGGAGAAGTTGTCCAGCATCACCCGGTCGCTGCCGGCATCGAGGGCCTCTTCCAGCTCCCGCAGGCTCTCCACCTCGACCTCCACCGGCTTGCCGGGGGCGTGCTCCCTTGCGGTCCTTATGGCCCCGGCGATGCCGCCGCAGGCGCTGATGTGGTTCTCCTTGATCAGGAAGGCATCGAACAGCCCGATCCGGTGGTTGTGGCAGCCGCCGCAGGCCACCGCGTACTTCTGGGCGAGGCGCAGCCCCGGGACGGTCTTGCGGGTGTCGAGCAGGCGCACCCCGGTGGCGGCGACCAGGTCCGCGTAGCGGCGGCAGGTGGTCGCGGTGCCGGAGAGCAGCTGCAGGAAGTTCAGGGCGGTGCGCTCGCCGGTGAGGAGCCCACGGGCCGGGCCCTCCAGGGTGAAGAGGGTCTCCCCCGCGGCGATGGCGTCGCCGTCCCGGCGCTGCCAGACGAGGGCGATGGCCGGGTCGATCTCGGCGAAAACCGTCTCCGCCCAGGCCTGGCCGCAGAGCACGCCGTCCTCCCGGGTGATGACCCGGGCGGTGGCCTGGCTGCCGGCGGGGATGAGCGCGGCGGTGATGTCGCCGGTGCCCACGTCCTCGCGCAGGGCGGCGCGCACGTTCTCCAGCACGATCTCGCGGGGCGGAGGAAGCGGGGCGGGCTGCGTTTCATTCATGGCGGCGGGGCGATGGCGGCTGGAGGCGCGATTCTAGCAGTTCCGCGGCGAGGCTGTTAATCCCGCCCTTACCCCCGATTGAGGGCGCCCACCGCGTCGTCTATCATGCACGACGGCTCGATTGAACGGGAACGCCATGGAGTACACGGTAAGGGACGGATGGCTAAAGCAGGCGCGGCACGTGCATTCGCCCAACTTCGGCCCGCGGCCGCCCGCCTGCCAGCCGGAGCTGCTGGTGATCCACAACATCTCCCTGCCGCCCGGGGAGTACGGCAACGACTGCATCGAGCGCCTGTTCACCAACTGCCTCGACTGGGACGCGCACCCCTACTTCGACCTGATCCGCGGCCATGAGGTCTCCGCCCACCTGCTGATCCGGCGCTGCGGCGAGGCGGTGCAGTTCGTCAGCTTCGGCGAGCGCGCCTGGCATGCGGGCCGGTCCCGCTTCGAGGGGCGGGAGAACTGCAACGATTTCAGTATCGGCATCGAGCTCGAGGGTACCGACGAGGAGCCCTACGCCGACCGGCAGTACGAGGTGCTCAGCGGGGTGACCGCGGCGCTGCTGGCCGCCTACCCCTCGCTCTCGGCAGAGCGGATCGTCGGTCACAGTGACATCGCGCCCGGGCGCAAGACAGACCCCGGCGAGGCGTTCGACTGGCGGCGTTATCGCACATCACTCACCTGGAGAGGAAGGCTGGCATGACATTTGTGGCGTTGATTATCGGCCTGGTGCTGGTACAGGTCTGGGGCTCGGCCGAGCGGGTGCAGCAGGATGGCTGGTTCCACAGCTGGCGAGGGCAGGTGGCCGCCATGGGCGTCCTGCCGGCGATCAAGCTGGCGTTGGCGGTGCTGTTGCCCGTGGTGCTGCTGGAGATCGTCCTCGACGCCCTGCACCCTGTCCTGTTCGGGCTGCTCTGGATCGCCGCCGCCGTGGTGCTCCTCCTGTACAGTTTCGGCCGCGGCGATTTCAACGGGCTCGCGGAGCGCTATCGGGCCCAGTGCCGCAGCGGCGATTTCGAGGGCGCCTGGCTCACGGCCCGGACGGAACCGGGCTGGGTTAGCGCGGCGGACGCGCCCGCGTCGGCAGAGGAGGTTCACCCGGTGGTGGCGCGCGGTTTTCTCTACGAGGGCTACCAGCGCTGGTTTCCGGCGATCTTCTACTTCATGGTGCTGGGTCCGGCGTGGGCCGTCGCCTACCGCCTGCTGCAGCTCTGCCGGCGCGACCTCGAGCCGGCCCTCATCGAGCGCTGCCTGTTCTTCGCCGACTGGATCCCGGTGCGCCTGCTGGCAGCCGCCTTTGCCATCACCGGGGATTTTCTCGGCAGTCGCGACGCACTGCTGCGGGGCCTCACCGACCCGACCCGGGATGGGGGGGAACTGCTGCTCGAGGTGGCGACAGCCGCGGCCGGGTCCGGTGGCTCCCCGGGTGCGCCCGACGGCGAGAGTTTCGGTGAGACCGCCGCGCGGCAACACGAGGCTCTCTCCGGCCTGCTCTCCCGCAGCGCCATCTGCTGGCTGGTGGTGATCGCGCTCGGGGTGGTGTTGTTGTAAGCCACGCCCTCACGGAGCGATCATTTGTGGTCGGCAGCGGCCCTTCCTTGCCTGAACTGTTAAGATAACAAAAAAGGAACCGCCTCCAGCACCTGGCCCGCCCATGAACGACCGTCCGGATGCCGATATCACGCTGCCCTCCGTGGTCGCCGCACTGCCCGCGAGTTACCGGGAGCGGGCGCTGACCCTTACCATCGTGTTTCATCCCGATACCGACCGGATCGGCGAAAGCGCCATCCTCGCCACACAGACCGGCGAGACCTGGTCTAGCGCGACCCGGCCAGGCGAGGCCCGGTCCGGCGAGGCCCGCTGGCTGCTCGGGCGCCGGGTACCCGCTTTCGATGGCGGACCGCTGGAGGAGCCGCATATCAGCCGGCGGGCCCTGGAGCTGTCGCGCTGCGGCGAGGCGCTGCGGGTGCGGCGCCTCCCGGACGCGAGCCGGGCCCGCGTGGCCGGCTGCGAGCTGCTCGAGGGCGACCTCCTGCTGTCCCGGGAGCAGCTTCTCGCCGGCGTGCCTCTGCTGCTCAGCCACAGCGTTGTGCTCTCCCTGCGCCTGGCCGAGGTCCGGGCCAGGCCGCCCCGCACGGACCGGCGGGGCGACCTGCTGCAGGGCAGTAGTGCCCGGATGGATCGGCTGCGCGAGCAGATAGACCAGGTTGCCGGCACCGATCTCGACGTGCTGCTGCGCGGCGAAACCGGAACCGGCAAGGAACTGGTGGCCACCGCCATCCATCGGGCGAGCCGCCGCGCCGGTGCCCCGCTCGTCAGCGTCAACATGGCGGCCATTCCCACGGGGCTGGCGGCGGCCGCGCTGTTCGGCACGGCCCGGGGGGCCTACACCGGCGCCGGTCGCGCCAGCGAGGGGTATTTCCGCCAGGCCGATGGCGGGACCCTGTTCCTGGACGAGATCGGCGATGCGCCGCAGGAGATCCAGCCGCAGCTGCTGCGCGCCCTGCAGCAGCGGGAGATCCAGTGTGTCGGTGGCCCCCTGCGACGGGTGGACCTGAGGGTGATCTCGGCCACCGATGCCGCCCTGGAGGGCGATGGCTGCAATTTCAAGGCCGCCCTGCGCCACCGCCTGGCCGCATCCGAAATCCGCCTGCCGCCTCTGCGCGAACACCCCGAGGATATCGGCGAGCTGCTGCGCTTGTTCCTGGACGAGGCACTGGCGGAGCTGGGGCGCAGCGCACTGCTGCCCAGCACAACCAGTCCCCCCGCTGATATCGCTGCCTGGGCGGAGTTGTTCTACAGCTTTCTCGGCTACCGCTGGCCCGGGAACGTGCGGGAACTGGCCAATTTCGCCAAGCAGGTGGCGGTGGCCAGCGCAACGAGGCTGCAGGTCCCCGAGCACATTGCCGCCGCCCTGCGGGAACAGCCCGATCAGGCGCCGCAACCGCCGCCTGTCCCTGTGCCGGCAGAGCCGGCGGGGCCGCATCCCCGCCGGACGATTCACGAGGTCAGCGACGAGGCGTTCGACCGCGCCTGCGAGGAGCAGGGCTACGAGGTCGCCCGGGTGGCGCGGGCGCTCGGGGTTTCCCGGCAGGCTGTCTACCGGCGGATCGAACTCTCCCCGCGGCACCTGCTCGCGGGACAGGTGCCGGAACCGGAGTTGCGCCGGGTGCTGGCGGAGCACGGCGGCGATGTGGAGGCCGCCGCCGGGCAGTTGCGCGTTTCGGTATCGGCCCTGCGGGCCCGGCTCAGGAACGCGGGCCAGTCGGGTAGCGGCGGTGTCCGGTAGCGGGGTGGAGACCCGGGTCGGCCCCTACCGCATCCTGCGCCTGATCAACCGCGGCGGGCAGGGGCGCGTCTACCTGGGTTACGACAAGCGTCTCCACCGGCGGGTGGCCATCAAGATCCACGCCCTGCCCCGGGAGCGTTCGGCGCGCAAACGCCTGCTGCACGAGGCGCAACTGGTCGCCAGCATCCAGAACCCGAAGGTGGTGCAGATCCACGATGTGATCGAGTCCCGGGGGCACCTGGCCATGGTCATGGAGTACGTCCCGGGGTGCGACCTCGAGGAGTTCCTGCGTGAGGTGCGTCCCTCCCTGGCCAGTGTGCTGACGATAGGGGCCGATATCGCCGGTGCCCTGGCCGCCGCGCGCCAGCAGGGGATCGTCCACGGCGACCTCAAGGCGGCCAACGTGCTCATCGCCGAGACCGGCCGGGTGAAGATCACCGATTTCGGAATCGCCCGCCGCGAGTTCGCCCGCGGGGATGCCGCGGCGCTGGTCGGGGCGGGCGGCAGCCTCTCGGCCCTCTCCCCTGAGCAGTATCTCGGGCGGCCCCTGGACGTGCGCACTGACCTGTTCGCCCTGGGTTGCCTGCTCTACCGCATGCTGGTCGGCGAGCACCCCTTCATGCGCGGGGGGCAACTCGATACCCGGCTGCTGCTGTCGGCGGAGCGCTCGCGCTGGCGGGAGCGCCTCGCGGAGGAGGGGGAGGAGCTGCCCGGCGCGCTGCTCGACCTGGTGGCAAACCTGCTGCAGCGGGATCCGGCGGACCGGCCGGCCAACACGCACCAGGTGCGGCAGCAGCTGCGGCGCGTCTCCCGGGATATCCCGCTGGCGGCGACCAGCAGCCTGCTGCAGGAGGCGAGACCCCTGTTCCGGGCCGAGTCGGTGGAGGATATGCCGCCGCACATTCCCGAGGGGCTGGGGCGGGAGGCCCGCTCGCGACTGGCGCGACCGGGGGCGACAGGGGCCGGCCTCTGGCGGGGTCTGCAGCGGCTGTCCTGGCCTGGGCGCCTCGCCGTCGGCCTCGGGGCAGTCGCTTTGCCCGCCACGCTGCTTTTAGCGGCGCTGCGCGGCGCCACCACGGTGGTGGAGATTCCCGCGCCGGAGCTGCGGGTGGCGGGCGATATGCGGATTCCGGTGGCGGTCTCCGGTCGCTGGCTGGCCGGCGAAATGGGCAGCGCGGCCGCCGAGCGACTGGGCAAGGTCCGCTTCACGGGCACCTCCGGTATCGGCGACAACCCCCGCCTGCTCTCGAGCCGCGCCACCGGCGCGCCACCGGCGCCCGATGAGCGGCTGCAGCTCACGCTGCGCTGTGCCAGCCCTCTCTGCGTGGCTGCGCTGCGCCGGGAGCGGGACGGGGAACAGCGGTCCGGACAGGCGCTGCTGCTGTCCGGGATGTCGGAAGAGGAGTGGCGCGACGCGCTCAGGCAGGCGACCCACGGGCTCTACGACTAGGCGCGTGGCGCGGCCCGTTCACCGTCGATTCACCGGACCGGGTCCCCGAACGCCGCCATAACCGCGCGGTTGCGGGGGGCCTCGATCCCGCAGCGACCGGCGACCGCCAGCAGGTAGCCGGTGATATGCTCGATCTCCGTGCGCCGCCCGGCCAGCACGTCCTGCAGCATCGACGAGCGGTTTGCAGCGGTGGCGGCGATCACGGCGGCCACGGCCTCGTGGATGTCCTGCGCCGCCTCCGCATAGCCGGCAGCGGCGCTGATCGCGGCGATCTCGTCGCACAGTCGCGCCACTTCCGCCGCCAGCTCCGGGCGGCGCGCCAGTTCGCCGTTGACACAGCGGTGCAGGGCGGTGAGCGGGTTGATCGCGCAGTTGATGGCAAGTTTCAGCCACAGGGCCCGGTCGATGTCGGGGTCCCAGATACAGTCCGGCAGGCCGTCGCGCCAGCAGCGGAACCAGGGCGCGGGCCGGGCGACCCCGTTGCGGCCGATCCGGGTGGTACCCCGCCCCGCGTGGCGGACGTGCAGCGGGGCGATGCGCCAGGCGCCCTCGGTGGTCGTGCCGTGAAACAGCTGCAGCCAGGGCGCGTCGCGGGTCACCTCCGCGGCGAAGCCCATGCCGTTGGCCAGCAGCAGTACCTGGCTCTGCTCGCGCAGGCGATGGCGCACCCCGGCCACCGCCTGCGCCACGTCGTAGGCCTTGGTGGTGACCAGCAGGTGGTCGATGGCGTTCTCCGCGGCAGGGGTGGAGGTCGGCAGGACGAGTCGCTCGGTCCCGCGGTCGCGCTCGATCAGCACCTCGCGTTCACCGGGCAGGCTGCCCTCGCGCAGCAGCAGCGTGACCTCGCAGCCCGCCCGCCGCAGGGCGGCGGCGAACAGGCAGCCGATCGCCCCGGCGCCGAGTACGTGCCAGTGCGGCGCGCTCACCATCCCTCGCCCCGCGGGATTGTAAACTGGCGGCAGGCCATTACTATGTGTCTCCAGTCTCGCACCCGCTGAGGAAAAACCACTATGCCATCATTTGACGTCGTTTCGGAAGTTGACCTGCACCAGCTGACCAACGCGGTGGACCAGGCCGGCAGGATCGTCGCCAATCGCTTCGACTTCAAGGGCATCGACGCCTCCTTTGAGCGGGACGAGCGCACCGTGGTGATCACCGCCGAGGCGGAGTTCCAGGTGGCGCAGATGGAGGACATGCTGCGCAGCGCCCTCATCAAGTGCGACATCGATCCCGCCGCCATGGACTGCGGTGAGCCGGTGACCTCCGGCAAGCAGGTGCGGGAGACGGTGGTCCTGCGGCACGGGCTGGACAGCGCCCAGTGCAAGGCGATCGTGAAGCGGATCAAGGACGCCAAAATGAAAGTCCAGGCCCAGATCCAGGGGGACCAGGTGCGGGTGACCGGCAAGAAGCGCGACGACCTGCAACAGGCGATCGCCCTGCTGCGCGAGGAGGAGTTCGGCGCGCCCCTCCAGTTCACCAACTTCCGGGACTGACCGCCCGCGCCAGCCCCGCCAGTTTCTCCTCCAGCGCCGGGCGCGGCAGCGGTGCCCCGGGCTGGGCCAGGTACCAGAGCAGCTCCAGGTAGCGGTACACGCAGCCCTGGTGGTGCAGTGCGCGTCGCTCCTCCTCCAGGGCGCTGCGGTCGAGGTAGGCCTCCAGCAGCGCCTGCGCCTGGCCCTCGTCGAGCCCGTCCCCGGCCACCACGACCGCCAGGTCGTACCAGGGGCTGCCCATCGCGCTGTACTCCCAGTCCACCGCCCAGAGCCGGCCGCCGCTGTAGATCCGGTTGGCCCGCAGCAGGTCGTTGTGGCACAGCACCAGGGGCGCGCGCTCCGTCTCCCCGATCTGATTCAAATGATCGAGCACGGCGGGGCGGTGCCCGAGCAGCGCCGCAAGCAGTGGATCGCCCGCACCGGTGGCATCCCGCTGCTGCAGCTGTCTCTCGTAACGCGTCAGGCGCTCCCCGAGGTCGAGCCGGCTGTGCCGCGCCGGCAGTCGGTGGATGGCCCTGAGCAGTCGGGCGATATCCGCCAGGTCCAGGGGTTGCGCCGGGTCCGGCGGCAGGTAGTCGCAGACCAGGCTGCCCAGTGCGGGGTTGAAATAGCGCGGTTGCGGGGCCAGTCCCGCCCCGTGGGCGGCCTCCAGGCAGCGCCACTCGTTCTGTCGGTTGAGCCCGTTGCTCGATGGGCTGGTGCCGTCGATGCGGACCACGAAGGCGCGGCCGGCGGAGACCAGGACGCTGAAATTGCTCAGGCCCGGGGCCAGCACGCGCTCCACCTGTGGCGCCCCGGCCAGGGGCGGATCACAGCGCCAGTGCTGCCACTGGGCCAGGGTCTGCTCCAGCTTCAGCCGGACTGTGCGCGGTAGTGAGTCAACCATTGGCGGTACCCGAACAGGACGATGACGACATAGGCGGCGAACAGCAGGGCGGTGAGGTAGAGCGCGCGGTCCAGGTAGAGGTAGATGGAGACGCTGTCGATCACCAGCCAGTAGAGCCAGTTTTCCAGAATCTTGCGCGCCACCATCCAGGTGGTCAGGATGCTGCCCCAGGTGGTGAAGGAGTCGAGGTAGGGCAGGGCGGCGCTAGAGTAGCCGGCCAGCAGCGCGCCGCTGGCCAGCGACGCGACAAGAATGCCGGCCACGGCCGTCGCGTGCTGCCGCCCGCTCCAGCGGGAGATCGGCAGCTCGTTGCCGCCCCCCGTGCCGTGGCGCCAGTGCCACCAGCCGTAGACCGCCATGGCCAGGTAGTAGACCTGCAGGGCGGACTCCATCAGCAGGCCGACCCGCCAGAACAGCCACAGGAAGATGGCGGTGCTCACGAAGGCGGCGTACCAGCACCAGAGGCTCTCGCGCATCGCCAGCAGCAGGTAGGCGATTCCCAGCAGCACGGCCGCCAGCTCCCACGGGGACATGGCCTGCAGGCTGGCAAGGAGGGCGGCGCCCGTCACCCGGCGCTCCTCAGAAACTGTAGCTGGCGCTGACGCCGAGCAGGCGGGGTTCGCCGTACTGGTAATAGGGCTCCACCGCGGAGTCCTTGCGCGGGTCGTTGCCGACGCTGCCGAAACCGCGCACGTAGTAGTCCTCGTCGGTGAGGTTGCGGCACCACAGGGCCGCGGACCAGTTGCCGCCGGTGTAACCGAGACGCAGGTGGAGCAGGTCCTGGGCGGGGGATTTCACTGCGTGGCGGTCGGAGAAATAGAAGTCGTCCTTGCCCTCGAGGTCGAGGCGCAGGTAGAAGCCGCCGCCCAGGACCTGCTCCACCTGCGTCTCGGTTACACCGGCGGCAACTGGTCCGCGGCCCTGTGGTGCCGCCGCTGAGGTCGGCGCCGTCGGCGTTGACGTACTCGTCGAACTCGGTCTGCAGCAGGCCGAGATTGAGGTAGAGGGTCAGATCGTCGGCGGCGAGCCAGTCGAGCTCCAGTTCCAGTCCCGTGTTGCTGCCCTGCGCCGCGTTGCTGGTGTAGTCGACGAAGGCGGTGCTGCCATCCTCACGGGGGATGACCAGGGAGCCGCGCACCTGCTGGTCCTGCCGGTCCATGTAGAACAGGGCGAGGCGCGTGCGCAGGGTATCCGCCAGGAAGCGGCCCTTGAAGCCCGCCTCGTAATTGATGAGGTGCTCCTGGTCGAAGGTGGCGAGCGCCTCGAGCTGTGCACCCAGCGCGGGATCGTCAGTGAGCTCGCGGCTCGCCAGGATCGCCGCGTTGACCCCGTTGGCCCGGTAACCGCGGGAGACCCCGGCGTAGAGCAGGTGCTCGTCCCCCAGCTGGTACTCCAGCACCAGGCGTCCGCCCCACAGCGTCTTTTCGGGGTCGCTGGCCACGCCGTTGTTGTCGCTGTAGTCGGTGCTGCGGCGCTCTGCCCGGAGGCCGGTCACCAGGGAGAAGCGCTCGTTCAGGCGGGACTCGAGCTGGCCGAACAGGGCCAGGGTGTCGGTGTCGTAGCGGCTGGTGAAGTCATTTGCGAGGTAGGTGTAACGCCGGCGCAGATCCTCCCGGTCCCCCAGGTAGTAGAGGCCCGCCACCCAGTCGGTGCTGTCGCCGAAGAGGCGGCTGCTGTCGTTGGACAGCAGGCGCAGCTGCGCCGAGTAGCTGTCCCGCTGCCGCTGGTAGCGGTCGGTGGAGGCGTATTCAAGGCCCGGGGCGATGCCGACATAGCTCCAGTCCTCGTCGAAGGCGTAATCGGTCTCGGTATCGGCGAGCGTCAAGGTGCCCTCGACGGACAGGGTTTCCAGCGCGGCGTGCCAGTCGAGTGCCAGCGCACCGGAGGTCTGGCGGTCGTGGCCAGGTTCGTCGGAGAGGGTGTGGCGGGTGTTGTCCAGGGAGAAGGCGTCGTAGCCGTTGTCGATATCCACATACAGGGCGGTGAGGTCGACGGTGTGGCGTTCCCCGGCCAGCCAGCGCAGCTTGCCGCGGACGCTGGTCTCATCCCGTTCGTTGGTGTCGTCGCGCCGGAGGAAGTCGTTCTCGATGAAGCCATCGCTGCGGTACTGGTTGACCGCCAGACGGTAGAGGAGCTGGCGGTCGATCAGCGGCCCGGTACCGACAAGGCCGGCACTCCAGGTCCCGTAGTCGGCGGCGCTCGCCTCCATCCGCAGTGCCGGCTCCGCCTCGGGTGCGCCGGTACGGATATTGATCAGGCCCGCCAGGGCGTTGGCGCCGTGCAGTGTCCCCTGGGGCCCCCGCAGGATCTCCACCTGGTCGACGTCGAACAGGGTGCCCGCGGTGCCCAGGCCGCTGAAATCGATGCCGTCGATGATGAAGCCGATGGAGGGGTTCAGCGGTTCCTGGAACTGGCTGCGCTCACCGATGCCGCGCACCTGGAAAAAGCGCGCCCGGGAGGCGCCGCTGGCAAAGTTGACGTTGGGCGCGACGTTGAGGATGTCCTCCAGGTGCTGGGCCGCGCGCTGCCGGATCTCGTTCGCGGTCACCACGCTGGTGCTGGCGGGCTGGTCCAGCAGCGACGTGGTACGCAGTTCGGCGGTGACGACGATCTCTTCCAGCGCCGGCGGCTGCGCCATCACCGGCAGGGCCGCGGCGGTCGCGAGGGCGATCGGGGCAAATTTCATGGGGTTCTCCTTGACTCGACATCGCAAGAGAACCGGTTGGACTAGCGAATCATGACAGGCAGGTGACACCTATCCCTACGCCGGTTCTAACCGGATCAGGTTCAAAGGGTTCGCCGCGCGGGCATCTCAGGCTTGCCGGTCATCCCGCTAATCGTCCGGTCGTCGGACGATGGCGCGGTAACCGCGTCAGGCCACCCCTCAGGTTTGCATTGCCATTATAGGCCGCATACACTTCCTAGCCAATAAAAAGCAGACTGGCCGGGGTACCCAGGCTGGCGCAACGTGAGATAGACAAATGGATTACGACAGACGGTTCTACGGGGTGCAGGGCGAGGAGATCGAGGGCGCACCACCGGCGCTCTCGCGAGAGGAGGTCCGCGAGCAGCGCCTCACCCAGACCATCACGCTGAATCGCTACCTCTACCTGCAGTGCCAGCAACTGGAGCACATGCTGCTCGACGCACCCGATCTGCAGGGGTTGCTCGAGGTGCTGCTGGTCAGCATGCCCCGCCATTTCGGCGTTCGCGTCTGCGAGCTGTGGCTGTATGATCCCGAGGAGGTGCTGGCCGGCCTGATCGTCGGCGGCCATCGCTACGGGCCCCACCTGCAGCTGCACCAGGATGTCTTCGCCATGCAGGAGCTCTATGATCTCGAGCCCGATGTCACCCTGTTCGACGCCACCGATTCGCGCATGTTCGAGGTGCTGAAATCGGACCAGGGAATCGACTATGCCCTGCTCCTGCCGCTGATGGACAGCGGCCGCATGATCGGCAGCCTCCACGTGGGTATGCAGGATGACACGTGGTTCAGGGGGCAGGCGGAGCAGGCCGAGGTCGCCCACCTCGCCTCGATGATCTCCCGCTGTTTCAAGCTGGCGGTCGCCCGCCAGCAGATCTCCCAGCTCACCCTGCTGGATCCGCTCACCCAGATCAGCAACCTGCGGGGTTTCGAACGGGATATCGCCCGGGAGATCGCCAGGGCCAGGCGTGCCAACAAACCGCTGACGGTGCTGGCCATGGAGATCGACGAGTACGACGACCTGTATGTCCATTACGGCGAGATGCGCGGCCATTTCGTGGTGAAGAAAGTCGCCGAACGCATCTCGTCCGACCTGCGCGCCACGGACATGCTGGCGCGTCTGTCGCGCTCGCGACTGGCAGTGCTGATTCCCGGCAGTGACGAGGTGCTCGGAAGGGAGATCGCCGAGCGGATGCGCGGCGATGTGGAGGATTTCTCCATCGACGACGGGCACGGCGCGGTGCTGCAGGTCACGCTCAGTGTCGGTATGGTGACCTGGGAACCGCAGCAGTTTCCCGCCCTGGATATGGCGCAGCTGGCCAGGCAGATGGAGACCGCGACCGGCAAGGCCCTCGAGGGTTCCCGCGCCAGGGGCGGCAACCAGGTCTCCCTGTCCCGTCTCAGCACACTCATCGTCTGAGGCCCGCATCCCATGGAAAAGCTCGATGGGCTGTTTGAGAAAAATCGCAATTGGGCCCGCAGCGTCAAGACCAGCGATCCGAAGTTCTTCGAGAAACTGGCTGCCCAGCAGAGTCCGGAATACCTGTGGATCGGCTGCTCTGACAGTCGTGTTCCCGCCAACCAGATCATCGGCCTCCTGCCCGGGGAGGTCTTCGTGCACCGCAACGTCGCCAACATCGTGGTCCACACCGACTTCAACTGTCTCACGGTGCTGCAATACGCGGTCGAGATCCTGAAGGTCAAGCATGTGATCGTGGTGGGCCACTATGGCTGCGGGGGCATCCGGGCCGCGTACGAGAACGCCGACAACGGTCTCGCCGACAACTGGCTGCGGAACATCAAGGATGTGCAGCATCGCTTCCGCTCGCGGCTGCGGGCGATGGCCAGCGAAGAGGCGCGACTCGACCTGCTGTGCGAACTCAATGTCATGACCCAGGTCGCGAACGTCTGCCATACCACCATCGCCCAAAGCGCGTGGTCCCGGGGCCAGCCCCTGGCCGTGCATGGCTGGGTCTACAGCCTGAAGGACGGGCTGCTCAAGGACCTCGACTGCACCGTGGACTGCGCCGCCGACATCCCGGATGCCTATCGCGTCGAATCCTGATACCCTTGCCCGCCTGCAAACGGGCGGAGGCGACCTGTGAACGACCTGCTGGTGTTGCTGCTCCTGATATTCGCCGGTGTGGCCCTGATGGTGGTGCTGGGGGAGCGGTTTGCAAAGCCCATCGAACCGGAACGCATGCGCCGGCTGAGCCGCTGGATCTATCCGCTGGTGGGTTTGATGCTTGTGCTGTCGCTGGTCAGGTTCTACCTGGGAGACTAGGCCCGTCAGCGCCTGCGGCCGTCGATCAATCCCGGTCCCGATATAAGCAGATTCTTACCGGAACGCGCTTTTTCCCGGCCAGTTTAATAGAATTGTCACAGTTTTAACTTTCACTTATGCCCCCTATAATCGGGGCTGCAAACGGCCGGTCGCCGTCGGTTCTGACCGGGATAGGATATGGGAGTGCGCCTTGCCGGCCCAATGGCTCAGTAAATCCAGTGACGCGTCGGGGCGTCTGACCACTGCGGTCGAGGATGCGGTGCGGGGAATGGCTCAGCCTGCCCGCGCGCGGCGCCTGCGCCAGGTGCTGATGGCGCTTTTTGCGCTGTGGGGGGTGCTGGCGCTGTCCCGCCTGATCTGGGCCCTGGTTCCCACGCCGGTGGCCTCGCTGCCCGCGGACGTGACCATCATCAACCCGGTGACGGAGCCCGCTGCGGCGCCGGCTGCCAGCGGCGTCGACATCGAGCGCATGACCGGCTGGCACCTGTTCGGTGAGCCGGGGGCCGATGTGATTCCGCAACTTCCCGCGCAGGAGGAGATCGCAGCGCAGCGTTCGGCGAGGGATGGCATTGAAGAGGGCGCCCGCGAGACCCGGCTCGACCTGATCCTGCGGGGCGTGGTGGCCTCGACCGCCGACGGCCTGGGGCACGCGATCATCGAGTACCGCAAGCAGCAGGATGTCTACGCGGTGGAGGACAAGCTGCCCGTGCCCGGGCAGGTGACCCTGGCCAAGGTCATGCCCAACCAGGTGGTCCTGGACAACGGCGGGACCTATGAGCTGTTGACCCTGTTCGAGGAGAACGAACTGGAAGCCCAGTTGCCGGCCCGGCCGTCCGCCGCCCCCCGCGCGGGCGGGGCGGGCGCGCGGGGCAGCGGCCCGGCGGCAGTCATAGACAAGCGGGAAGACCCGGGCGCGACGGCGCTGGCCCAGCAGTATCGGGAACAGCTCTACCAGGATCCGCAATCCCTGGCCCAGGTGGTCCGGGTGAGCGCGGTGCGGGAGGACGGTGCGCTGCTGGGCTACCGGATCGGCCCCGGCGAGGAGCGGGAACAGTTCGAGGCCCTGGGTTTCCAGCCCGGCGACCTGGTCACCAGCATCAACGGCATCGCCCTGAACGATCCGGCGAATACCATGCGCCTGTACCAGACCATGCGCTCGGCCTCGGAGGCCGTGTTCGAGCTCACCCGCAAGGAACAGCAACTTTTGGTCAGCGTCAGCCTGGACGGCGCGGGCTCCGGACCCTAGGCGAGCCGTTAACGCGACGCCTGGACAACAGAGGATCAATTACCAGTGAAAGTGTCATTCCGGTTCGCCCGAGTCTCCCTGCAGGCAGCCCTGTTCGCCCTGTGCCTGGGGGGCGGTTCGTCCTGGGCCCAGGAGTACACGGTCAACCTGAAAGAGACCGACATCCAGGAGTTGATCAAGTTCGTCGCCGAGGCGACCGGCACCACCATCGTGGTGGATCCGGCGGTCAAGGGGAAGGTCAAGGTGGTCTCCAGCAAGCCGGTGTCCAAGAGCGAACTGTATGACCTGTTTCTCTCGATCCTCGAGGTCCATGGCTATACCGCCGTGCGCTCGGGCGGTGTGGTGCGCGTGATCCAGAGCAAGGATGCCCGCTCGTCGCCGGTGTCGGTGCGCGACGAGGGCACCGGACAGCCCAGTGACGAGTACGTCACCCAGGTCATCCGGCTGGAGAACATATCCGCGGCCAAGCTCATCCCGGTCCTGCGTCCGCTGGTGCCGCAGCAGGCCCACATGGCGGCCTACGCGCCCAGCAATGCCATTATCATTTCCGACGTCTCCTCCAATATCGACCGCATCACCAGCATCATCGACCGCATGGACAAGTCCGCGGTAGAGGAGACCCAGGTGGTGCGGCTGCGCTACGCAGTGGCGGAGGACGTGGTGCGCATGCTGGAGACCCTGACCAAGTCGGAGGCGAAGCAGAGCGGTGGGGCGGAGTCGGAGGTGCTGCTGGTGGCAGACGCGCGGACCAACAGCGTACTGGTCAGTGGCGACGAGCTGGAGCGCGCCCGCATCCAGAAGCTGATCCGCTATCTCGATACGCCGCTGCAGCAGAGTGGCAACGTCAAGGTGATCTATCTCGAGTACGCCCAGGCCAAGGAGATCGCCGACGTCCTGACCCGGGTGATGCAGAACATCAGCCGCCTGGACCCGGCGGAGGGCAAGGGCCAGCCCCGCGCCGGCGACAGCAATGCGACGATCGAGGCGGACGAGGGCACCAACGCCCTCATCATTACCGCCGACACCGGTGAGATGGCGGCCCTGGAGGCGGTGATCCAGCGGCTCGACATCCGCCGCGCCCAGGTGCTGGTGGAGGCGATCATCGTGGAGATGGAGCTGATCGACGGCCAGGACCTCGGCCTGCAGTGGCTCTTCGCCAACGAGAACGGCGCCTTCGGCAGCAACATCAACGCCGGGGATGCGCGGGCCCGGCGCATTGCGGATGCGGTATTTGGCCCCCCCGAGGACAGCAGCACCACCAGCGGCGACTTCGACCTGAACTCCCTGGCCGGCGCCCTCGCCCAGACGCCCGGGCTCTCCCTGGGCTGGGGCACCATCGACGACGACCTGACCATGGCGGTGATCGTGAACGCCCTGGCCGAGCAGAACAACGCCAACATCCTGTCGACACCGAGCCTGCTGACCCTGGACAATCAGGAGGCCTATATCACGGTGGGCCAGAACGTGCCCTTCGTCACCGGCCAGTACACCAACACCGGCACCGGTGGAGACGGCGCCCAGAACCCCTTCCAGACCATCGAGCGGGAGAACGTGGGTATCACCCTGAAGGTGACCCCCCACATCAACGAGGGCAACTCGGTGGTGCTGGACATCGAACAGGAGGTTTCCAGCCTGACCGGCCTCTCCGCGATCGCCTCCGACCTGATCACCAACGAGCGCAAGATCCTGACCAAGGTGCTGGCGGAGGACCGGCGCGTGGTGGTACTCGGCGGCCTGATCAAGGACGACGTGCAGGACGGCTCCCAGAAAGTGCCGCTGCTGGGGGATATCCCGCTGCTGGGCCGCCTCTTTCGCACCGATGGCGTGCAGGTGACCAAGACCAACCTGCTGGTGTTCATCCGCCCGACCATCATTCGCGATCCCCAGGAGCTGGCCGGGGCCTCGGCGGAGAAGTATCGCTATATCCGCGATCAGCAGCTGTTGCGCAAGGAGCGGGGCCTGATGTTCCTGGACGACGAGAACCTCCCGCTGTTGCCCGAGTGGGAGGAACAGATCCAGCAGCTCGAGCGGATCCGCGCCTCCGACCTGCCCTCGGGCCCCAGCTTTACCACGGAACCCCGATGATGACGGCGCCGGATGCTGTCTCGCCCGCGGACCTGCCGGCCCAGCCCCGGGATCGGCGCAACCTGCCGTTCACCTATGCCAAAAGCAACGGCGTGCTGCTGGATTTCGCCGGCGAGCATCCTCTCGTCGTCTGCCAGGGGCAGCCCGGGATGCAGGTACTCGCCGAGCTGCGCCGCTACCTCGGTGAACCCTTCACCCTGCAGGCGGTGCCGGAGAACGAGTTCCAGCGGCGCCTGACGCTCGCCTATCAGCGCGGCAATAACGAGGCGGTGCAGATGGCGGAGGACATCAGCGCGGACGTCGACCTCAGCCGCCTGGCGGATGAAATCCCCGCGATGGGGGACCTGATGGATACCGAGGACGACGCGCCCATCATCCGCCTGATCAACGCGATTCT
>JARRPM010000085.1:0-3969 GCA_037382865.1 Halioglobus sp.
CGCGGCCGGTCACAGATCCAGCATTTTGAGCCGCTTGACGGCTCCCGACAGACCAAGATCCTCTTTGGTGATCACCCGCACCGGAATATCCCGCAGGTAGTTGCTGAAACGACCCTTGGAGTCAAATCGCTGGCGGAACTCACTGGCCTCGATGAAATCGATAAAACGGGGAACAATGCCTCCGGCGATGTACACACCACCCCGTGCTCCCAGTGTCAGCGCCAGGTTGCCTGCCACTGAGCCCAGGACACGGCAGAACATCTCCAGAGTCCGCACAGCGAGGCTATCCACACCGGACAGCGCTGAATCGGTTATCTGTGCGGGCGTTTCCCAGTGCACGGGCTGCCCCAGCAGCTCAGCGAGGGCGCCATAGATGTTGAGAAGTCCGGCACCCGAAAGCATTCGCTCCACCGAGACCCTGCCAAACCGCCGGGTGAGTAATTCCAGTACGGCAATCTCCTGTGGATCCACGGGTGCAAAATCGACATGCCCACCCTCGCCCTCAATCACCTTGTAACCCGCCCCGATCGGCACCAGGCTGCAGACGCCGAGCCCGGTCCCGGGCCCGAGGATCGCCACCGGTCGGTCAGGATCGGAAGCACCGCCCCCGATCTGACACCAGTCTCTCGGCCTCAGTTCGGTGACCGCATGCCCGACGGCGGCAAAATCGTTGATCAGTTCGACCCGCGCCTGATTCAACAGGCCGGACAGCTCCACCCGATCCACAGTCCACGGGCTGTTGGTGAACTGGATCCGGTCGCCATTCACCGGGCAGGCCAGCGCCAGACAGGCCGCGCGCGGCAGCCGCTGCCAACCCCCGGAGTCGGCGACAATCTCCAGGTAGTGGCGCAGTGCATCAGCAAACTGACTGTGATCGGCGACCGACAGGCGCTCTATCTGGCCTAGTTCGGTGCTGGCATAATCTTCGAGCCCGAAACGGGCATTGGTACCGCCTATATCCGCCACCAGATACCATGGTTTGCCTTCCATCCGAATTCTCCTCCCAGTGCCCCGGCCACTTCCCACCCGCTGCAATCCGGCTTGCGGACCGGGTCCCGACCTCCACCCGTAGCCGGCGCGGGGAGCATTCCCACTTTGCCGGTGCCATGATTAGTGTTATAACCTGACGGACTGAGCGCGGCGACTGATTGCCTCGACTATAATACGGCGCCCGGGAGTGTTCCATGAGAGAACGCAAAGCAACCTCTTTCGACATTGCCTTCCGTGCAGGCGTATCCCAGTCGACTGTGTCCCGCGCCCTGCGCAACAGCCCCCTTGTCACCCCTGAAACCCGCGCAAAAATCCAGGCCATTGCGCGAGAGCTCAATTACCGGGTGGACAAGCACGCCGCGAGCCTGCGCTCACAGTACTCCAACACGCTGGCGCTCCTGATCTTCGAGGACCCCACCACAGACAACTCCCAGATCAACCCCTTCTTCCTCTCCATGCTGGGCAGCGTCACCCGCTGCGCAGCCACTCGCGGCTATGACGTGCTGATTTCGTTCCAGCAATTGCAGAAAGACTGGCATACTGAGTACGAACTTTCGAGCCGGGCTGACGGATTGATCCTTCTCGGCTACGGAGATTACGTGCGGTACCAAAAGAAGCTCGAGCGATTGGAGCAGTCCGGGGCCCACTTCATCATCTGGGGACCAACGGTCGAGGGCCAGCCGGGCCACTCCATCGGCTGCGACAATTTCAACGGCGCGGCCGAGGCGACGCGGCACCTGCTTGCTCTCGGACATCGCGAGATCGCGTTCATCGGTGGTGCCAGCGCACATTGCCCCGAGTTTCTGCACCGCTATAGGGGCCATGTCAGCGCCCTCGCCGATATGAACATCGTGGCCGACGGCTCGTTGCAGGCCGATGCGGAGAACAGCGAGCAGGACGGCTTCCAGGCAGTCAGGCAGCTGCTGGCGGATAAATGTCGCTTTACCGCGCTGTGCTGCGCCAGCGACCTCATCGCCATCGGCGCCATACGGGCCCTCGGTGAAGCCGGCCTGCGGGTGCCCGATAGCATAGCGGTGGTTGGCTTTGATGACATTCCCGCCGCGTCATACATGTATCCGCCGCTGACCACCGTACACCAGGACACCCTGCGGGCCGGCGAGCTTCTCGTCGAATCACTCATCAACCTGATCAACGGTGAACCCGTCAAGTCCGGTCTGCTCACCCCGAGCCTTGTGATCAGGGAGTCCTGCGGCGCCGGTTTGCATTGAAACTGCCCGTTGCAGGGCCTCCAGTCGAGCCACCAACCGGGGGTTTCTCACCGGCCCATCATGCATCCAGACGCGCACCCCATGGGCCGGGACACGCGCCGTCAGCCCGTCGCTGCCCGCCGCAACAATTTTCGTATCTCCGCCGATGACATCGTGCCATTCCCCACTGTCCAGCAGATCGGCTGCCTCCATCGCCACGGGCTCGTCGCCCTTGTTAAGCATGACCAATGCCAACTGACCCTTGCCTCCCGACTGGTACACGCGCAGAAACATCGCGGTATGGCCGTCGAAATTCAGATTTACCTGCAACCCCCGCTGCAGCGCCACTGATTCCAGACGCACCTGCGCGATCGCCGCCAGCGCCCGCCGAATCGGGTGACCCCTGGCCTTCTCGATGTTCTCGACACCGAAATAATTGCGGTTGCCCTCATGCTCCCCGGTACCGCGCATGAAACCGATCTCAGAGCCATAAAAGATAATCGGAATGCCGCGGGAGGTGAACAGCCAGTTGTGGGCGTCGATGAAGCCCTCATCGGCAGCGTCCATGCGTGGCATATCATGATTGTCGTAGAAGGTCATGAGCTCATAGGGATTGACGTAAATGCCGTCTTCGAGGTGAAGGTAGTCCAGCAGGTCGGCATAATCGCCGGTCGGATCACCGAACACCTTCTGCATTGCGCGCTGGCCGGGAAAGTCCAGGACGCTGATTGCCCCGTTCTCCAGCCGTTGATGTGCCGCGATCTCTCTGGCCTCGTAACTGAAGTGCTCGGCGAACATGAACAGGCCCGGGTGTCGCGCGCGCACCCGGTCACTCATCTCTTTCCAGAAATCATTGGAGACGTGCTTGATGGTGTCGATGCGCAGGGCCGCCGCCCCCTGGTCGAGCCAGTGCAGATAGGAATTGATCAGGTAGTCCCGCAGGGCCGGATTGTCCTCATTGAGATTGGATAACTGCACCAGGTCCGGCTCACGGTGATAAAAGCGGTGCAGCGGGTTGCTGTAATCCAGTTCCCGCGGCAGCAGGTTCTGGTGGTCCGCTACCAGCGTGCCACTGGCATCATAGAGTTCGCCGAAACCGGGCTGATCCCGTGGCATGGTAAAGGAGGGCGAACCATGATTGGCCACTATGTCGAGCACAACATCAAGGCCATGGGAATTCATCCCTGTTACGAATGCGGCATAATCGAGTCCGGTGGAAGGGAGGTGCTCGTCCAGGCGATAAAAGTTGACGCCCCAGTAACCGTGGTAGCCGGCCTTACCCCGGTCCGCCCAGATGCTCTCGCCGATCGCGTCACCGCCGCTGAATGACTGATCTGGATTGTCCACGACGGGTGTGAGCCACACTGCGGTAAAGCCCATATCGCGGATATAGTCCGCGTGGTCGAGGACGCCCCTGAAGTCGCCGCCCAGGTAACCGATGTTGGCCTCCACCCCATTGGCAGCAAGCACGGGCAGGTCAAAGGTGGGATACTCGCCTCCCTGCGTTTCCTGGTTGTTCGTCGGATCGCCGTCAACGAACCGGTCGGTGATCAGAAAATAGACCGCCTCCGCCGCGAACGGCTCCTCCGTGCCGACATACTCCGGCAGCGCCACCGCCTGTGCCGCCAATGCCAGCAGGGAAAGGACGAGACTGCGCATCAGGCAGGCTCCAGGGCCACAACCGGGTCGTGGCTGTCCTCGACGAACAGGGTGACAAACCCGCCGATAATCAGAAATACCCCGCCGATCACCAGAGCGTAGATGGCCTCCC
>JARRPM010000085.1:3995-19785 GCA_037382865.1 Halioglobus sp.
CAGCAACCTCACCAGCACCCCGATGACGCTGGCCGCGAGAATCTGCGGAATGACGATAAAGAAGTTAAAGATTCCCATGTAGACACCCATTTTTTCTGCCGGCAGAGCGCCGGAGAGTATTGCGTAGGGTACCGACAGTATTGAAGCCCAGGCGATTCCGACCCCGACCATGGACAGGAGCAGCCAGTGTGGATCTTTGATGATGGTGAAGGAAATCAGGCCGAGCCCACCGCAGCAGAGATTGACGAGGTGGGCCCTGCGACGGCCGATGCGGTTGGCGATGATGGGAATTATCAGTGCGGCGACCGCGGCAAAGCCATTGTAGGAGCCGAACAACACTCCGACCCAATCAGCTCCGTCGTTGTAGGCCCGGGAACCGGGATCGCTAGTACCGAAATGGAAACTCGTGACGGCGGCGGTCGTATAGATCCACATGGCAAAGAGAGCAAACCACGAGAAAAACTGCACCAAAGCGAGCTGCTTCATCGCCTTTGGCATGTGAAACATGTCGTCGATAATTTCATAGACGGCATTTCCGGTATGCCCGCGCCGTGCCATCGCGGCCACGACAAATTGCAGCGCACCGAAAAACACGAGGCCCGCTGCAAGTATGTAGAGCTGGTGATCCCACGCCCCGAAAAAAATGACCAGCGTGAATACCACGCCTCCTGTCGCCCAGAATCCGCCGCGCTGGGAGAATTGCTCCGGGGTCAGTTTGCTCTCCGGCACATACTTCACGATTTCGCCGTCGTCGCCCTCTTCGAATTCTGCCAGCTGTTCAGGCGAATATTCACGGGTGCTGATCACAGTCCACCCGACTGCGAGAAACAGCACCACGCCGCCGAGGTAAAAGGCATACTTCACAGATTCCGGTATTTGTCCGGGCGGCGCCGTGTTGTCAAAACCGAGCCAGTTGCTCAACATCCACGGCAGCGCGGATGCGACCACCGCACCTACGCCGATGAAAAAGCTCTGCATGGCAAACCCACGGGTTCGCTGTCGGTGCGGCAACATATCGCCAACGAAGGCACGAAAGGGCTCCATGGAGATGTTGATGGAGGCATCCATGATCCAGAGCATGCCGGCAGCGATCCAGAGCGTGGGCGAGTTGGGCATGAAAAAGAGCGCCGCCGTTGTGCAGATCGCCCCGATCAGGAAGTAGGGTCGCCTGCGTCCCAGCCGGTTCCAGGTGTTGTCGCTCAGGTATCCAATGACAGGCTGGACCAGCAGGCCGGTCACCGGCGCGGCAATCCAGAGAATCGGAATCTCGTCGACGTCGGCGCCGAGGGTCTGAAATATACGGCTGACATTAGCGTTCTGAAGAGCGAAACCGAACTGGATACCGAGGAATCCGAAACACATGTTCCAGATCTGCCAGAAACTGAGCGCGGGCTTTTTCACCATGTGCCTTTACCTGGTAATTTGACTCATTGTTATACCTTTCAATTTTAGATAACACTCAGTTGATTACAAACGTCTCCATACGTATTCAGAGAAATCGCCCGCGCCTCGGCACCCCACGTCCCCTCCTGTCACTCGACTGCCAGCCTGAGTGGCTCGCCGTCCCAGGAGAAGCGCACGGTCAGCGTGCCGGCCGCCTCATCGCGATCCGCCGCCACGACAGCCTCCGGCTGTTCCTGGCCGGATTGCGCCATCCCCCGAGCTACCCGGACCCGGTTCAGCGCACCCTGCCAGTTGTGGATCACGAGGTTGACGTCACGACTCACGGGCATACCCGGGTACCCGCCGGTTTTCCGGGAGAGTTCCACCGTGAGCTGATGGTCCTGACGTACCGCATTGAAATGCAGCAACTCAAACGCTCCTTTCTCGAGCGCCAGGTGTGTGCGGCCGTCATCTTCATACATTCTGCCGCTGGATTGTTTCACCGACAGATCATCGAAATAGTGCAATTCCAACGATGCGCTGGAGTAGTCGCGGGTCGATTGCACCAGCGGAGCCATAGGTATGAAGGAGCCGGCCCGCACCAGTACCGGAAACGTTTCCATCGTAAGGGGCACCGTCACCGTGCCTGCACCCTGGTAACGGTCTCCGCGGAAGAAATCGAACCACACGCCTGCCGGCAGCCTGACCTGCTGTGCAGTCCGGCCGGGTTGCACCACGGGGGAGACGAGAAAGGCATCGCCCCAGAGATACGCATCCGTGTAATCCATCAGTGTGGGGTCGCTCTCGTCGGTGAAAAACAGGGGCCTGGCAAACGGCATTCCCGTGGTCGCATTCTCCCAGGCCAGGGTGTACAGGTAGGGCAGAAGGCGGTAGCGCAACTCGATCAGCCGGCGCGCGATCTCCCGCGTGCGCTCGTCGTGAAAAACCGGCTCTGCAGGGATGTGCTCCTGTGCGTGAGGTCGAAACAGCGGCTGAAAAACCCCGTACTGGAGCCAGCGTATATAGAGCTCCTGATCAAAGGTCTCGCCGCCGGCAAATCCGCCCAGGTCTGAGTGAATATAGCCAAGCCCCAGCAAACCCATCTGCAGGGCGAGTTCCACCTGAGACTGGAGTCCGCCCCAGCTGCGACTGACATCACCGGTCCAGGGAAGGATGCCGAACCGCTGAGAGCCGGCGAAGCCCGAGCGCATGAGTACGACGGGTCGCCTATCAGGGAAGGTTTCCTCATGATTGCGGAATACCAGTTCGGCCCATTTATGCCCGTAGGCATTGTGGATCTCATCGGCGGTGCCAGGTGCGTATATGGTGTCCGCAGGGTGCGCTTCCGGCTCACCGAGATCCCCCCATACGCCGGCCACCCCCTGCTCCGCCAGCCCCCGGTAGATGTCCCAGAACCACGCCGCTGCCCTGTCATCGAACACATCGATGATGCCGCTGTTGCCGAAATAGAAATCAAAGCGCTTCGGTTGTCCCGCCACGTTGCTGGCCAGGACGCCAGCCTCCACCGCCTCCTGCCAGCGCCTGGAGCTGCTGAGGATGAACGGCTCGGTGATTACCAGGGTATTGATACCGTCCGCACGGAAGTCGGCCATCATTTTTTCGGGGGTGGGGAAAGCTTCTCGATCCCAGTCCAGATTACCCATGTGCCCCTGGATATCGGGACCGAACCAGTAGATATCGAGAATAACCGCGTCGAGGGGGATTTGATGATCCCGGAACAGCTTTACCACCTCCCGGGTCTCGCGCTCTGAATGGTATCCGAACCGGGAGGCGAAATTGCCGAACGCCCAGCGCGGCGGCAGCGGCTGGCGCCCGGTCACCTCCGTATAGTGTTCAAGTATCTCAGGATAGGTGTCCCCTGCAACGACGATATAGGCCGTGCGCCCGGCGACGGCGTCGAACTGCAGAACGTCCGCCTCGGATTTACCGATATCCAGGTTGCCGCGTGCCGAATTGTCAAATACCAGCATGTAATGCCGGTTCGACAGCACCGCCGGGACACTGAAGTACATCTGAGCGGACTCGGTGCTGTAGCCGTAATCCGGTTTGTTATACAGCGCTAATCGATGACCGCGGCGATCCATGCCCAGAACCCGCTCACCGCCCCCCAGAATTTTCTCCCCGGGAGCCAGTGCAAATCGGAATCCACGGACGGTCTCGTAGGCGAAGAAACCGCTTTCCTCGCGGAACAATAACCGGTCATCCTTGAAGTACGCGATCGCAAAGGGCGATTTCTCGATGCGCGCGGTGATATCGCGGGTAGAGAATTCCAGGCTATTCCTGGTTTCGGAAAGATTGGCGAACCGGGTGGGGACATCCGCAGCCAGAGCAAAGGAGGGCAGCTGTTTCAGCCCGGGCCGCGTGTAATGGACTTCGAAAGCACCCTCACCATAGGGCGTGATTCGCACGGCTGCCTCGGTGTTCTCCACCACCAGGGTGGCCCCCTCCAGCCGATGCCGGAGGTAGGTGTTCTCAGCGGCCCCACCCGCCAGACTGAGGCACAGCAGCAGCAATGACAGCCCGATGCGCATGATCACGCTGCCATCAACCGCGTTGGCAGGGCGCAGCAGACGTGGGCTGAGTACCCGGTTACCTGTCCTTGCGCTGACGCTGTGCTGCATGGTCAGATCGGGCCGGTGGAGGACGCCGCAAGCGAGTGCTGCCCATGCTCCCGGGCCAGCCAGGCCTCGTGCCGGGGCAGGCGGGTGCGGGCCGCCTCGACCACCCTGGCGATATGGGGGGGAACGACTGCGGGTTGCACCCTTCCCCCGAAACGCTCTGTATAGGCCCCCTGCATGAAATCCATCCCATAGAGGATGTACTCATAGCTCTGGTGCGAAAAGAGCCTGAACTGATCGTCAAAATCGGATGCGGAGGGGGGTTTGATACGCCAGAATTCGAATTTTTCACGCAATCGCTCGGTGATGTGCTCCGGTTTCTGCACCTCACGCCAGAATTCCGTATCGGTGCGGCGGCTCAGGCAGTAGTGCATATTTACAAAATCGAGCACCTCCTCGTAGCGATTGCGCAGGATCCGGTTGAAGCGGTCGGCCAGTGGCTGCACAGACGGGCCGAAGGGGAAATGCTCCGCCAGGGTGACAGCCGCAAACTCGATGAGATAGAGGCCGGTGGACTCCAGCGGCTCGATGAATCCGCTGGAGAGTCCGATCGCGACGCAGTTCCGCTCCCAGAACGTCTCACGGCAGCCCACCCGAAACGGAATCCGCCGCGCGGCAAGCGACTCGGCATGTGCACCCTCGTGAGCCCGCAGTTCGGCTTCCGCCGCGTCGTCGTCCAGAAAGCGGCTGCAGTAAACATAGCCCGTGCCCCTGCGGTTTACGAGGCCGATATCCCAGGCCCATCCTGCGGAAAGCGCCGTGGCTGTCGTGTAGGGGCGTATATGCCCTGGATACCAGGTTTCATAGGGTACGCGCATCGCGATAGCGCGGTCGCACAGCAGCCAGGGTGAAAAATCCCTGAGCGGAACCCCCAGCGACCCCTCGATCAGCAGGCCGCGAAAGCCGGTGCAGTCGATGAAGAGGTCCGCCTCTAACCGCCGACCCGAGGCGGTCACCACGGCTTCGATAAACCCGGTAGCGTCCTGCACCACATCCGCCACGTCCTCACGTATATGCACCACGCCCCGCCTTGTGGCATGCTCGCACAGGCAGTCGGCGAACTTCTCCGCGTCCATATGGTAGGCGTAAGGCATCGGCGAGGAATAATCCCGGCTGTCCGGCATCCGCGGTCCCAGACCCCATTCACACAATTGCGGTTGCACCGACACCGTCTGGGCGAAGGGAATGCTGCGATCGCTGGCGAGCCAGCTGTGGGCGCTGTAGTCGACGGGGCCTGCGGTGCGGCGGTCAAAGGGATGGTAGTAAGCGTGGCCGTCGTCGCGCAGCCAGTTGACGAACTTGATCGCCTGCTTGAAGGTGGCATCCGCCGCGGTCATGAAACGTGATTCGTCGATACCGATGGTCTGAAGCACATGGCGGATCGTGGGCACCGTTGCCTCACCTACCCCCACGCGTGGCACCGCCGGCGACTCCACCAGTGCCAGTTCGACTACTCGTTGACTGCCTCGATTGAGCACCGAATTCAGGTAGGCCGCGGTAATCCAGCCGGCGGAACCACCGCCGACGACGAGCACCCGCCTAACCGACATGCGCAGGATTCTCCCCCGAGGACCCCGCCACCCGGTAGGCATCGCCGAGCTTGCGCAGCAACCAGTCGTCGTGCGGCAGCAGATGCCGCCGCGCGACTGCCAGCCGCTCCTCGACTGCCGAGGGCACCCGGGTTGGCGGCACCCTGCCCTGTGCCTGTTCCAGGCGGTCGCGCAGGAAGTCCATGCCGTACATCACGTATTCGTAAGTGTGATGCGAGAAAAGCTGAAGCGTGTCGTGAAAGTCCGAAAACGAAGGGGATTTGTAGCGCCACATCTCCAGTCTTTCACGCAACTGCTGCGGAATTCGCTCTGGTTTCTGTACCTCCCGCCAGAACGCGGTATCCGTGCGCCGGGTCAGGCAGTAATGGAGCACGATGAAATCCAGAATCTCCTCGTAACGATCCTGCAGAATGCGGTTGTAACTGGCCGCAAGCGTGCTCATATTTCCAGTGAAGGGAAAATACTCGCAGAGTGTCGCCGCAGACAGCTCCACCAGAAAAAGCCCGGTGGACTCCAGCGGCTCGATGAAACCGGAGGAGAGGCCTATGGCCACACAGTTGTGCGCCCAGGCCCGCTCCCGGCGGCCCACTCTGAATTGCAGGCGGCGGGCCGGAAGATCCATGCAGTGGGTGCCCTCATGGGCGCGCAGTTCGGCCTCGGCGGCATCGTCGTCGAGGAAGCGGCTGGAATAGACATAGCCTGTACCACGGCGACCCGCCAGGGCAATGTCCCACACCCAGCCACTGGAGAGCGCAGTGGCGAGGGTATAGGGACGGCGGTGCCCGGGAAAATGGACCTCGTAAGGCACCCGCATGGCGACCGCCCGGTCACAGAGCAGCCACCGGGAATAATCCTCGAAACCGACGCCGAGCGTCTTCTCGATCAACAGAGCGGCAAAACCGGTGCAGTCCACGAACAGGTCGGCCTCGAGGCGCAATCCGTTGCGGGTTTTTACTGCCGCAAGACTTCCGTCCCGGCGCTGTTCGACCTCGGTGACGAGGTCCCGGATGTGCCTGACCCCGCGCGCAACGGCCACCTGGCACAGGGTATCCGCCAGCTTCTCGGCGTCAACGTGGTAAGCGTAGGAGAGGGGGCTCTCGTAATCGGGATTATCGAGCGTTTTCGGCGCGAGGCCTTCATCACACAGTCCCGGCTGAATTGAGACAGTGGAGGCAAAGGGGACCGAACGGTCGCTGGTCAACCAGTTGAGGCCAGCGCGATCCAGGCGGCCGGCCGGGCGCCGATCAAAGGGGTGGTAATAGGCGTGGCCGACAGGATACAGCCAGTTCACGAATTTGATGGCCTGCTTGAAGCTGCCATCGGCGGCCGCCAGAAAGGCTTTTTCATCGATACCGATGACCCGCATCGTGTCGCGCAGACTGGGAACCGTGGCCTCCCCTACGCCGATGCGGCCCACGTCCGGGGACTCGATAAGGGTGATGTCGATTGCCCTGTTCCGGGAGCTGTTGAGCACAGCGTCCATATAGGCGGCAGTTATCCAGCCGGCAGATCCGCCGCCGACGATCAGGACACGCTTGAGCGGCATATCAGCTCCTCATCACGACAATCGCAGGTTCCGGCGCGAAACGCCGGCGGGCGCGCCGCAACCCGTGATCACCGCGGCTCACATCACTCAAACCGGATCAGAACCGGGCCCGGAACCTGACCCCATAAATCCGCGGCGAGTTGAGATAACGGATGTTGACCGAATTGTTGATGAACCCTTTGGTCGAGAAGGCCTCTTCGGTGAGGTTTTCGACGTAGGCATCCACACGGTAGCGCTCGTCGTCGCCGAAATTGAAACCGGCATTGACATTGATTATCCAGAAGCCGTCGACCTTGTCGTAGTAGAAGCGCGAATTGGCCGGGCCGCCGACGCCAGAGAGTGCATCGTTGTTGCCCGGCGGCGGCATGTCGATCAGCGGGATTGTCCGGGTCCTCCCGTTTTCATCCAGGACATAGCCCTTATTGTTATAGGGCGTCAGATAGTAATCACTGCGGTAAAGAGTACTGATTGTCCAGTCGAAACTGCGCAGATCACGCCAGTTGATATCGATGTACTGCGATAGCCGCAGATTAATATTCCACTCGGACACGTTGGGGAGCTCGTTGCCCTTGACGTTGATCACCGGACTGCTCGGTGAGCGAGAGTCCACCACCTCGGAATCCTCGAACTCACTGTCCAGCCAGGTGATCGCTGCATTGAAGTTGATAAACCAGGGCAGATCGACGTTGCCCTCGAACTCCAGGCCCATCACGGTTGCGTCCGCGACGTTGTCCGTGAAAACCTTCTGCGTCGTCGCGTTGGGATTGTCCGGCCTCGGGTTGGGAATATCCACCAGCACCTGGGCTACATAGTCGCTGTAATCGTAGTAGAAGGCGGCCGCATTGAGACGGATCGCCCGGTCGTCCCAGAAGAAGGTATTTTTCGCACCGAGCTCATACACCAGCAGCTCTTCGGGATCCCACGCGGTATCGAGTTGCCTCCCGTCGGCCAGGATGAACGGATCGTTGATACCGCCTGAGCGTGTGCCTGTCGACACCGTGAAATAGGTCATGGTCTCGAAATCGCTGCCGTCGCCGAAATCGTATTCCAGCCCCAGGCGCCAATCGAAGTAATTATCCTGAACCTTGTTGTTGGCACGGATGGTGCCCCGGTCGCCATTGGGGTTCAGGTCGGAAGTGACGATCACTTCGCAGTCCACTCCCTCACGACAGGCTTCCAGCATACGGCCCCAGTTATCTCCCAGGCCGAATTTGCGCACACCGTCCAGGAAAAGCTCCTTGCCGGAGTCGCCGGGAGCGTAATCATTGATATTGCGGTTGCCGGGATCGGTCAGGCGAAAGCCGGGCTCACCGATTATCAGGTCGCTGTATTCGTTGACACCGGGAAAGCTGAAAAAGAAGTCCTCGTTCCAGTTGAACTGGTACTGCGCATTGAACCTGTCCTGCTCCTTCTTTTCGTCGGTGTGGCGAATACCTCCGAGAACTCGCAGCCGGTCGGTGACTTCAAAAGTCCCGTCGGCATAGAAGGCGAGGGACTCCACCTCGGAATCATCGTTGCGGTTCTCACCTCCAAGGCCGTTCTGCCAGCAACTGACGGTTCTCGGCCCCACCGGGGAATCGACGCCGACGAAGTCACTGCTGTCACCACAGAATCCATTGCCCACGTCCCAGCCGAGAGAATCGAAGTCCTCGTGAAAGTAGAATGCGCCGGCACTCCACTGCAGGCGCCCGCCGTCGTTGGAGTAAAAACGGATTTCATGGGTCTCGGATTCACTCTTGTCCGCCTGTGAGAACGTGTCGTTTACGAGCAGATTGCGCTGGGGGTTGGCCCCCGAGGCGATATAGTCCGCCTCGATCTCGGAACCCGGGTACTTCATTCCGAGCTGCCACTCCCGCGAGGCATTGCGGTTGTAGGCCTCCAGACTGTTGTAGGAGCCGTTGTACTCTACGCCGAACCGGTCGAAATCGTAGGAGACGTTGAGGATCAGCGTTTCGATGTCCTGTTCAAAGTCACCTTCAGTCCGAAAATACTGGTCCCAGGGGTCGTTCAGGTCCTCCACCGTCTCCCCGGCGGAGAAGGAGCGCCCCGCGAAGGTACCCGGGTCTCCACTGCTTTTCACCTCCGCCCTGAAATACTGGAAATGGGTGGCGAGTCGGTCGCCCGGCTCCCAGGCGAGGCTGACCCGGTACGCCGTGTCATCCTGGGCACTGGGAGTAGTGAAACCGGAACCGTGCAGGAAGGCGTTCTCGTACAGACCGTCGTGCTTGCGTCCCCACGCCGCCAGCCGCATCGCAAACGTATCGGTGACCGGAATATTGAGCACACCCTCCAGCTGCTTGTCGTCGAAGTTGCCCAGCCCGCCCTGGACGTAACCGCCAAACTCTGTGAAATCCGGCCGATTGGATATGATATTGATCGTGCCGCCGGTGGCGTTGCGCCCGCGCACGGTCCCCTGAGGTCCCTTGTTGACCTCCACCCGCTGGGAGTCGAAGAACAGGGGACCGACCCCGCGCGGGCGGGGCAGGTAAACACCGTTGTAGTGGATCGCGATGGAGGGATCGGAGGAGAAGTCACTGTCGGAGGAGCCGATCCCCCGCAGGAACACCTCAAGCTTGCCCTCCTGCTTGGCGATCTGCAGCCCGGGAACCGCGTACTGCAGATTGGAAAAATCAGAATTGATGCCCAGGGCCTGCAATTCGTCTGCATTGAACGCCTGCACGGTGCCGGAGACATCCTGCAGACTCTCCTCGACGCGGTTGACGGTAACGATCACCTCCTCCAACACACGCTCCTGCTGCTGTGCGGAAACCACCGGGGTACCGGCCACTAACGCCGCTACAGCGCTGGCCAGCAGGTTCCGCCGGAACACCGGAAAATTCTGCGTAACTGTTGAATGACGGCAATCGGCGGGCGCGGTGCAAAGGATCGGATGCATGATCAATTTACCTCATTATTGTTGTGAAACAAGTTTAGCTCAGCGCGCACTGCATGCAACGGCGATTGTGATTAATGCCAGAACGGATCGATGATCCGCTGCCTGCGCCCGTTGTCTGCCGGGACTATCTCCGATCCCGTGTGCGCTCGTGATGTTTGAGGATAATAGTCCTCCCCTCTGTGCACGGACAAGCACGTGCATACGTATTCAACGATCACAAGTTCGCTCTCGATGCCCTCGCCTGAAATCGTATTATCTGTTGCGCAACTTGTTGAAACCAATTAATTTTTCCCACAAACCGGGCACCGGTCAGGCCGCTTTCGCGGGCATGAATAGGAATGCATTGGCGCGCCTAATGTTTGTCAGCCAGCGTAGTTTGTGGATACTGGCCGGGCTGGATTCCCTCAATGGGTACCGGCTGGTCCTATACGACACACGAGCTGCCGACTTCATCGGCGCAGAAGGTTTAGCACCATGCACGGATCAGATCAGGAACACCACCACAGGCTGCTGGAGGAGCGCGTCGGCGGACTGCTGTTGCACATCTCCTGCCTGCCCTCGCGCTATGGCATCGGCGATATGGGCGCGGCAGCCTATCGTCTGGCCGACCAGCTCCACGAGGCAGGTCAGAAATACTGGCAGATACTGCCCCTCAACCCGACGAATTCACACTCCGGCGAGTCGCCATACTTCAGCAGTTCCGCTTTCGCCGGTAATCCGCTGCTGATCGATCTCGATGCCCTGGTACAGGAGGGCCTGCTGGCTGCAGACGATGTGGTGGCGCCCGAGCGCCTTCCGGAAACGGAAATCGACTTCACCCGGGTCAGGGATTTCAAAACGGGTGTGTTGCACAAAGCCTGCACCACGTTCCTGTCAAGGGGGGAGCCCGCGGATTTCGCCCGATTCTGCGAGAAGCACGCTCACTGGCTGGAAGATTTCTCCCTGTTCATGGCGATCCATCGGCGCCATGAGGGAGTCTCCTGGGCCGATTGGCCACCAGAACTGCGGGACCGGCAGCAGGAGGCACTGGATCGCGCGCGCGAGGAGATGGCCTGGGATATCCAGCGTGAAAAAATTCTGCAATACATCTTTTTCCGGCAGTGGGAGAGCCTCAAGCACTACTGCAATGAGAGGGGCCTGCGCATATTCGGCGACATGCCCATCTATGTCAGCTATGAGAGCGCTGACGTCTGGTCCCACACCGGGATTTTCAAGCTGGACGCGGCAAAGCGTCCCACTGCTGTCTCTGGCGTACCCCCGGACTACTTCAGCGCCACCGGACAGCTATGGAACAACCCGGTATATGACTGGGGTGCCCTGCAATCATCCCGTTACGGGTGGTGGATAGACCGTATGGGGGCCGTTTTCGAGCGTTTCGACGTGGTGCGGATCGACCACTTTCGCGGGCTGGTTCAGTACTGGGAGGTACCGGCTGACCACGACACCGCGATGCACGGCAGCTGGCAGGATGTCCCCACCTACGATTTTTTCGACACGCTCAGGGCGGCCTGGCCCCATTTTCCGGTCGTCGTGGAAGACCTCGGGATCATTACCGACGATGTGGTTGAGGTCAAGCGGCACTACGGTTTTCCCGGCATGCTCATCCTGCAATTCGCCTTTGTCGAGGAAGGGGACCACAACCCTTACCTCCCGCACAACCACCCCCAGCGTGCCGTGGCCTATCTCGGCACCCATGACAACACCACCGCCAGGGGCTGGCTCGAGGAGGAGGTCGACGACGCGGTGAGATCCCGCCTGTTCCGCCATATCGAGTGGGCGGAGGATACCGCGCAGGTTGTACGCAATGCGATCGAGCTGCTTATGTCCTCCCGGGCCGACATCGCTATCGTCACTGCGCAGGATCTGCTCGCACTGCCCTCGAGAGCGAGGATCAACGACCCCTCGGTCAACACCGGCAACTGGCGATGGCGCCTGACCGAAACGGAGTTCGCGTCTATCGATATGGAGTACCTGCGCGACGTTACCGCCAGGAATGGCCGCGCTGTCGGCTGAGGCATTTGCGGGACCCCCGTGTGCACCCCAGGGCCGAATAGAAAGGTCGGTTTCGATACCCGGTCCGACACCGGGTATAGCGTATAGCCCCCGCTCGCGCCTCCGGGCTCTGGTGTGCCCGGGCCGTCAGCGCCAGATGCTTTTCAGGCTGTGGATTTCTCCGTCCATCAATTCAACCGTATCCCCCCGGCTGTAAAGCCTCATTTCCGTGAACTCTTCGGTAGGGAAAAAAATGTCCGTCATCACGTTGGCGCCATCGTCGGCGAAAAGTTCGACTGATGCCGAGTCGAAGAAGAGGTGGAGACTGATGCTGCCGTCGTCCTCCAGCCTGACCGTGCGGTGCACGCCGGCAAACTTGTCGGAGAAAGATGCATCTCCCGCTGCGGTACGGTCACTGTAAAACTGGTTGTCCGTACTGGTGTAGCCGATGCGGTAGGTTTCCCCCAGCGCATTGGACAGTTCCACACCGAAGTCGTAAGAGCCGACCGGGAGCAGACGGTACTCGAGTTTGAGCTCGCTTTGGGTTATCGCAAAACTGGTACTGATGACTACTTCCTCACCGGCACCGAGTCGCGCCGGGGGGATTGATCGGCTTTGATCGCGCAATTTCTTCAGCTCCGCCGCAGGGCGGGAATATACCCGGTAGCCGTGTCCTGTCTCTTCGAGCCGCAATTCCCGCGGCAGCGTCATCGCACTGCGCCAGGGATGCGTGGGCACTTCCTGCGCATAATCCCAGTTGCTCATCCAGCCCATGAAGAGGGTGCGACCATCCTCCTGCGGGATATCTGACCAGGTGACACCGGCATAGCTGTCACGACCGGTATCCAGCCACACGGCGCCCTCGGCCTGCAGGGTCCGCTTGAAGGCGTCGTCCAGGGTAAAAATACTGGGTACCGGAACCGCCCTGGGGTCCACCGGGGTTGAGATTGAGTATCAGAACCCAGCGCTTCTCGCCCGTATCGGCCTCGCGCAGCTCTATCAGGTCGGGACACTCCCAGACGCCGTCCTGCGCACCCCATCCCCGGCCGAACTCGCTCAGGTAATACCAGTCCCTGAGATTGGCAGAACCCCAGAACTGGACATGGTCGGTAGCGGACAGCGCCATCACCCATTTCTCCGATTGCTCATGCCAGAATACCTTGGGATCGCGGAAATCCTGCAGATTCTCACTGTTGAGGAGGACCGGATTGCTGGCATACTTGGTCCAGTTGCGGCCGCGATCGTTACTCCAGGCGATTGCCTGATACTCGTGGTTCCGGCCACCGGCCTTCGCCAGTTCAGGGTTGTGGTAGGTGTAAATGGCGACAAGCGGCGGTTCACCGTTTTCCCCGAATCCGCTGCTGTTGTGCCAGTCGACCACGGCGCTCCCTGACAGCGCGACGGGCAGATGCGACCAGTGGACGAGATCGGTGCTCACTGCGTGGCCCCAGTGCATGGGGCCCCACACACTGTCGCCGGGGTAATACTGGTAGAAAAGGTGGTACTCGCCAGCGTAGTAGACCATGCCGTTGGGATCGTTCATCCATTGCGCCGGCGGCGAAAAATGGAACTGCGGCCTGTGCTGTTCGCTGTAAGCGGCGACGCGGTCCGTGGACGGGTCCTGCAATCCCGTCGTGCACGCTGCAAGCACAAGAAGGGTTAACAGAACCGGTGAGGTGTGTTTTACGAACCTGTTCATTCGATGCAACTGACGCATGGCTGCTCCCGATTGTGGTGGCCGGCCTGAGGAATTTACCCTCCTATCTGCCTGTCGAAAACCCTGAGCGAAGACGCGCGGCACCAAAATCTCTGTGAATACGTATGTTCCCGCGCTGTCGCAATGACGCCACATTGACTAGAATCAGTCTGAGTGGCGATATTTTCCTGATAGTCGTTGGAAGCCGCCGTGCGTATCTCAAGTCTGGGAGACCATGCCGGCTGCGGAGACTTCCCCAGGACGGGGACCGGACCATGCATAAGAAAATAACCTACTGGTCAATCACCGTCGCCCTCGCCGGATTCCTGTTCGGATTCGACACGGCGGTGATCTCGGGTGCGGATCAACCGATCCAGGCGCTCTGGCAGACCAGTGATCTGTTCCACGGTGCTTTTATCATGTCCTCGGCGCTGTGGGGCACTGTCATCGGTGCGCTCATTGGCAATATCCCGTGTGAACGCTTCGGCAGGAAGCTGACGCTGATCGGGATCGGGATTCTCTACCTGGTCTCTGCCCTGGGCTCAGCCCTGGCACCGGATCCCTATTCCTTTTCCCTGCTGCGCTTTATAGGTGGCATCGGTGTGGGTATATCCTCTGTGGTCGCCCCGGCTTACATCGCTGAGATCGCACCGGCTGCCACTCGCGGCCGTCTCGTGGCCCTCTACCAGTTCCAGGTCGTCTTCGGTATTCTGGTTGCCTTCGCATCCAATTACTGCCTTTCCGCGTTTTTCGGACTCGGCTGGCGTGTGATGCTGGGCGTGGAGGCTCTTCCCGCTCTGGCCTTTCTGTTCATGGTCGTGGGTATCCCGGAAAGCCCCCGCTGGCTCCTGCTGCGGAAAAACGATGAACCCGCCTGCCGGGAAATTCTGGCGATAACCGACCCCGACCGCGTCGACCAGACCATCGCCGAGATTCGACATGCGCAGGGGGAATTCAAACGCGACAGCCTGTTCAGTCCCGCCTATGCATTTCCCGTGCTGCTGGCCATCCTGATCGCGTTTTTCAACCAGCTTTCCGGTATTAACTTTGTCATTTACTTCGCGCCGAGGCTGTTTGAGATCGCCGGCCTGGATAGCGGTGCCGCGCTGTTGTCCAGCGCCGGGGTCGGCCTTGTCAACCTTTTGTCCACTCTTCTCGGCATGTACCTGATCGACCGGGCCGGGCGCAGAACCCTGATGCTGGCAGGCTCTATCGGCTACATCATCTCCCTGGCCGCGATCGCCTGGGCTTTCGACAGTGGCGCAGGCGGGAAGACCGTGATTTTCTTTGTCCTGCTTTACATCGCCTCTCACGCCATCGGTCAGGGCGCGGTAATCTGGGTGTTCATCGCAGAGATATTTCCGAACAATGTCCGCACCCGCGGCCAGTCGCTCGGCAGCGGAACACACTGGATCTGCGCCGCACTCATCACGCTGCTGATGCCAGCGTTATTATCGCGCTACGACGGGGCGACGATATTCACCTTTTTTACCGGGATGATGGTGCTGCAACTGCTGTTCGTGGTATTCATTATGCCGGAGACTAGGGGGCGCAGCCTGGAATCGCTGGCCGAGGGGCTGTCCCGGCATCAACATGCCAGCTTCGATAGCGATCCCGAGAGCCTGTCCCGACACTGAGCGTTGCCGGACAGCACCTGGGCGAGATCGCCGGCTTCGTGCACCGCGGCAAACGGGCTACAGGCTCTGCACCACTCCCGCTCTCGCCTATCTGATCCGGTTCAGGATTACCCGGTGGTCTACTCTTTCAGAAACCACCGATCACAGACCGCTACGCTTGGAGAACTCCGATGGATCTGGATATTGAACTCATACGCTTCAACCTCTACCAGATCGGACTCGCCTTCCTGCTGTCCCTGCCGATCGCCTTCAACCGGGAACACCGGGCGCAGGGCGCGGGCCTCAGGACCTTTCCCCTGGTCTCCATCAGCTGCTGCGCTTTCATGCTGGTGGGGATGAGTGTCTACGAAGGATCGGATGCCGAAGCGCGGGTCATGTACGGCATTATCACCGGCATGGGCTTCATCGGCGGCGGCTCCATCGTCAAGCGCTCGGACGGTCCCGATGGTAC
>JARRPM010000086.1:0-12771 GCA_037382865.1 Halioglobus sp.
GAGCGGTTGCTCAGCTCCCGGTTCAGCTGCTCCGTCCGCTGGTTGGCGGTGGATTTACTGGAGAGGTCGGTGATGGTCTCCAGCTGCTTGTCGATGGTGGCCTGGTGGCTGTCGATGGTCGCCTGCAGCTCGTCCTGCTTTTTGGTGAGCGCTTCTATTTTGGCGGCCTTGTCATCCAGCTGGCCCTGGTACTGGCTGCGGAGCTGCTCTTCGAGCTCCATGACTTTTTCGAGTTTGTTCAGGGTAAGGGTCATTGGTCCTCCTGTTCTCTGTCCGGCGATGCCGTGCTCCACCGGATGTTTTGCTGAGTGATACGCCGACTCGGGGTAGATGGGTCTATGCCCACCTGCCGCTCAAAGTCGGAGGGTCAGTTTTATAGAAAATCTATAAAAAACAATAAGATGGTGGGCCCAGAAGGACTTGAACCTTCGACCTGCCGATTATGAGTCGGATGCTCTAACCAACTGAGCTATGGGCCCCGGCGGAGCGGCGCATTATAGTTCGGCTTGCCATCTATTGAAAGATTGCCATCGAAGTACGAATTTTCCTCGGTACGCACCGCGATGCTGCTCGTCACGCCGACTCTCGCGACGGGTGTATGGCTACCAGATCCGCGTCGAGGTGCTCTGCAACTCGAGGGTGATCCCCCAGCTGTCCACCTTTCGATAGTAATCTATCAAGTCGGAATTATACCCTGTTTGGCCCCAGAACATGAGGGGAAAGCTCCACAGGTCGACGGTGAATTCCAAGCGGTTGGTGTCGTTGTCGAACATTCCGTCATAACCGGTTATGTACTCCCAGGACACTTTTTCGAGGCAGACATCCAGCACCCAGCCGTCAGCGTCTCGCAGGGCTTCGCCGCCAAGGCAGAAGCTTCTGCCAAATTGGTATTTGGCGAGAAACCCGATGCCGTCGTACTCCTTGCGCCGCTGGACCCCGTCGCCTTCCCAGTCGTTGTACTCTTCAGGTTCGCCCTGGAACGGGCCGTCGTCCAGAAAGTACTTCAGGTTCACGTATGTATCCAGGTTGCCGTGCGAGTATTCGAAGGCGTGCTTCCAGTCCAGCGACAGGTAGTCCCAGCCGCGGCTGATATAGTCGCGGGCAAAATCAGGGTTCTGCCCCTCCAGGATGAAATCCTCGCGTGCTCTCAGGTAGGCCTCTTCGGAGTTGATGTTCTGGCCATTGGACTCATGGGCCAGGCCGAAATCGATATAGCGGGAATCGTCGCCCAGCCAATAGCGCCAGAAAAGCTTGGGATTGAAGCGTTTGCTGATCACCGGTGCGGAATCCCTTGACTCGATATACTGGCTGAACCGGCCCGTAAAGGCGAAGTAGAGACCGCCGTCGAAACTTTTATTAGAGTAATAGCCATCGTGAAGGAACGGATATTTGAGTGATACGGTTGCGTCCAGGTAGCCCTCTTTGACGTCGTCGTTGTCGAATCGCCAGCCGATGCGGTTGGGCTCATAGCTCGTCAGACCCGCACTGCGCCGTCGCTCCCCGCCCGCCAACTGCAGGCCTGTCGCCTCCATGATGCTGACAATGGGAAGCGCGTGCGCAGGCTGGCAGTCTTCGTAACGGAAGACGTCGTCACCGTCGAATTCCAGAAAGGCCATTTGCGTGAACGGTGCCGAACTGCCGCCGATGGCCTGCACCACGCGCCGAGAGTCTGGTCCGGTGATGAGGGTTAGCTGAGTGGGGCGCGGGTGAGTCGCTTCGTCTGGGTCGTAGGGTACTTTGGTGCTGCAGCCCGAGTAGAGCCTGTCCAGGGCATGGCCGAAATATGCCTGCTCCCAGGCGGGCACATCCCTGTCTTCGCTTCGAATGGTAAGTTGAAGACCGCCGACCTCGGGTCGGGCTTCGTCAGCGTACAACCGAGGTGAAACACAGGTCCATGTCAGTACCAAGATCAACAGCGCACCGGCGCGGGTATAAGTCACGAATCTCTCTCCCGTAGGCAAACAGCAGCATCAAGTATAGGATGGCCGGCCGGTGAAAGCGTGTAGCGGCAGGCTGCGTGGTGTGACTGGTTGAGGCAGATGCGCGACCTTCTCGCCTGAAGGGGGCGCAGGGCCCGAAGGGCGGTGCCAGGGGTTCCTACAAATTTACTCCGCGGTTACCCGCGGCGCCCTGAGCTGGGCGCCACCGGTTGTCGGCCCGCGAGGGCCGCCACTGTCAGGACTCGTCGAGGAAACTGCGCAGGTAGTCCGAGCGGGTCGGATGACGCAGTTTGCGCAGGGCCTTGGCTTCTATCTGCCGGATGCGCTCCCGGGTGACGTCGAACTGCTTGCCAACCTCTTCCAGGGTGTGGTCGGTATTCATATCGATGCCGAAACGCATGCGCAGCACCTTGGCTTCGCGCGCGGTCAAGCCGGCCAGTACCTCCTTGGTGGCTTCCTGCAGGCCCTGGCCGGTGGCGGCGTCCACGGGAGAGTGGATCGTGTTGTCCTCGATGAAGTCGCCCAGGTGTGAATCCTCGTCGTCACCGATCGGGGTCTCCATGGAGATGGGCTCCTTGGCGATTTTCAGCACCTTGCGCACCTTGTCTTCGGGCATATCCATGCGTTCGCCAAGCTCCTCGGGCGTGGGTTCCCGGCCCATCTCCTGCAGCATCTGGCGCGAGATCCGGTTGAGCTTGTTGATCGTCTCGATCATGTGCACCGGGATTCGGATGGTCCGCGCCTGGTCTGCGATCGAGCGGGTGATGGCCTGCCGGATCCACCAGGTGGCATAGGTCGAAAACTTATAACCGCGGCGGTATTCGAATTTGTCCACCGCCTTCATCAGGCCGATATTGCCCTCCTGGATCAGGTCCAGGAACTGCAGGCCGCGATTGGTGTACTTCTTGGCGATGGATATCACCAGGCGCAGGTTGGCCTCAACCATCTCCTTTTTCGCGCGCCGGGCACGGGCCTCGCCCATGGACATACGGCGGTTGATTTCCTTGATTTCGCTGACAGTCAGACCGGTCTGCTCTTCGATCTGGGTGATCCGGCGCTGCAGGCGCTGGATGTTCTCTTTTTCGACGGCCAGGCGCGGACCAAAGGGTTTCTTCCGGGTCTGGCGCGTAACCCACTTGAGATCCGTCTCGGAGCCCTGGAAGGTCGTGATGAAATCCTTGCGGGGCATGCCGCAGTCCTTGATCGCAATCCGCATGATCTCACGCTCCTGGTCGCGGATCGCCGCGAGAATGTTGCGGGGCGTATCGGTCAGCGGGTCGAATACGCGGGGTGTCAGCTTGAAGTACTTGAACAGCTCACCCAGCTTTTCAATCTCCTTGGCGGCGGTCTTGGCGTTGCGGCCGTGCGCGCTGACAGCTTTTTCGGTTTTGTTGTACTGGCGTTTGAGGGCCGTGAAGCGCTTTTTGGCCTCCACCGGGTCGGGGCCGGATTCAGTTTCATCGTCGCTGTCGTCGGCCGGCGCGCTTTCGGCGACCTCGGCCGCAGACGGCACGTGGTCGGCGGGGTCGAGGTAGCCGACAATAATATCCCCCAGGCGTCGCTCTTCCCTGGCTACGAGGTCGTACTCGTCGAGAACCTGCTTAACAGCGCCGGGGTAGTGGGCCAGCGCAGCCATCAGCTCGCGGATACCCTCCTCGATGCGTTTGGCGATGACGATCTCACCCTCGCGGGTCAGCAGCTCAACAGTACCCATCTCCCGCATGTACATCCGCACCGGGTCGGTGGTGCGGCCCGCTTCGGTTTCCACCGCGGCAAGGGCTGCTGCGGCCTCGGCGGCGGCGATATCGTCCGCGGACGAGTCGCCCTCGGTCATCAACAGTTCGTCGGCATCGGGTGCGACTTCGAACACCTGGATGCCCATGTCGTTGATCATTTGTATGATGTCTTCGACCTGATCCGGATCGGAGATGTCTTCCGGCAGATGGTCATTCACCTCGGCATAGGTCAGGTAGCCCTGATCCTTGCCTTTGGCGATCAGATCCTTCAGGCGGGACTGCTGCTGTACAACGTCGCTCATTCAGCTGAAACCTTCAAAATGACAAACAAAATTTAGCCGGCGATTATAACCGGAAAATCAGTGACTTAGCTACCTGCGAATACCGGTAATTTCGGAACAAATGACAATGGGCCGCCCATCTCTGGCCCCATCGGCGCTAATCTACTTATATGGGGTTTTCCCGGGGAAAAACAACCTGGATTGGCCCCGGGTGGCGTTTTACCGGGCTCGGTTGCGAATCGGCCTACTGCTTGCGGTTATCGCGCCTGGCATCCCGCTGCCGCTTCTCCTGTAGCAGCTCCCTCAATCGCTGTTTTTCCAGCTCGCTCATCTCAGCGTAGTTGGTGTGTTTCAATTTGTCGACCTGAGCCGCCAGTTTCGATCGGTGGGGCAGGAGGGCCAGTTTCTCCATCGTATCCAGGAACTGGCGCTCGATGCCCTCGGCGGGAATCAACCGTTCCTGGCCGGCGAGGCGGCTGAGCACCCGCCCTTCGGGCGTGCCGTACCAGTGGCCCAGGAGCATAGCCGTATTGGACTCGGGGCGGCGCTTGAGCAGCTCCAGAAGCTCGCGCAGCAGGGCGATATCCTCGCCCTGCAGTTCGCTGAGGGGCGCGACTTCCGCCAGCCGGGCAATCTCGGGCTTGTGCAGCAGCAGGGCGATGGCCGCCTGGGCCAGGTTGGCGTAGCCGGCGGGTGCCCCGGGGCCGGGCCCGTTCTCGCGGGGCGGCGGGGCCGGTTCTGTTTCCTCGTATCCTGCCGGCGCCGGCGGCGGGTGTTCCACCGGGGGCGGCGCCGGGGCCTCCAGCTGTAACAGGCTCTCCAGGTCCAGCCCCGTGCGCTCGGCGAGGGCTTTGAACATGAGCTGGCGGTAGACGCCCTCGGGCAACTGCCGGATAAAGGGCAGCGCCAGTTTGCTCAGCCGGGCCCGGCCGTCCAGGCTGTCGGTGTCCAGGCCCTCGGCCACCGATTCGAAGAGGAATGTCTCCAGCGGCAGGGCATTGCCCAGCAATTGCCGGAACTCGTCGGCCCCGCCCTTCCGGACCATGCTGTCCGGGTCCTCACCCTCGGGGAGAAACAGGAAACGCGCCTGGCGGCCGTCCTCCATGCAGGGCAGGGCGGCCTCCAGTGCCCTGAAGGCGGCCTTGCGCCCGGCCTCGTCGCCGTCGAAACAGAATACGACCTCCGGGCACAGGCGGTAGAGGCGCTCCAGGTGGGTCCTGCTGGTGGCGGTGCCCAGGGTCGCGGTGGCGTTGGTGATGCCGTGCTGGGCGAGGGCGATTACATCCATGTAGCCCTCCACCACCAGCACCCGCTCCAGCCGGCGATTGGCCTGCCTGGCCTGGTACAGGCCGTAGAGTTCCCGGCCCTTGTGGAAAATCGCCGTCTCCGGTGAGTTGAGGTACTTCGGCTTGTCGTCTCCCAGGACCCGGCCGCCGAAGGCTATCACCCGCCCCCGCTGGTCGTGAATGGGGAACACCACCCGGTCACGGAAGCGGTCATAGACCCTGCCTGCCTCGTTCTCTACCAGCATCCCCGCCTGCTGCAGCAGGGAACGCTGCTCGGGCGACTGGCCCAGCGCCTTGAGCAGGTTATCCCAGCCGGGCGGCGCGAAACCCAGATCAAACTGTTTCGCGATGATACCGGTCAACCCGCGCTGCTTGAGATAGTCCACCGCCCGCCCGGCCTGTGGGTGGGTGCGCAACTGGTGTTTGTAGTAGTTGGCCACCTGCTCCATGAGAGCATAGAGCGGTTTATTGCCCTGTTCCTGGCGTTCGCCGCCCTGGCCGGCGCGCGAGGGCTCCCGGGGCACGGTCATCCCGACACCGTCAGCCAGCATCTCGACCGCCCGCGGGAAGTCGATGTTCTCGTAGTCCATCACGAAGCCGAGGGCGTTCCCGCCGGCGCCGCAGCCGAAACAATAGAAAAACTGCTTGTCCGGGTTGACGCTGAAAGAGGGGGTTTTTTCTTCGTGGAAGGGGCAGCGGGCGGTGTAGTTCTTGCCGGCTTTTTTCAGTTTGACGCGCCGGTCTATCACCTCGACGATATCGACGCGGTCCAGCAGGTCATCCAGAAACGCTTGGGGTATCCGTCCGGCCATCAGGGCTCGAGGCTGCAGGGTACGACGCCTAATTGAACCACGCGCGCCGGGTAAAGTTTAGTGGGATCTCGGGGCGATTCAACTCGCGAGGCGGGCCTTGACCAGCTTGCTGACCGCGCCCATGTCCGCGCGGCCCTGTATCTGCGGCTTCAGTTCGCCCATCACGGGGCCCATATCCTGCATCCCGCTGGCTCCGCAGGCGGCAATGGCGGCATCCACCAGGCCGGCCAGCTCCTCTTCGCTGAGCTGCGCGGGCAGGAATTCCTGGATGACGGCGATTTCGGCCATTTCCCTTGCGGCGAGCTCGTCGCGTCCTGCGTCCTGGTACTGCCGGGCGGAGTCGCGGCGCTGCTTGACCATTTTGTCCAGGATGGCGAGCACCCGGGCGTCATCGACGTCGACACGCTCGTCGACCTCGACTCGCTTGATTTCCGACTGGATCAGTCTTATTGCGGACAGCCGCTCCTTGTCCCGGGACTTCATGGCGGCTTTCATGGCCGCCTTGATGGACTCGGTGAGGGACTGGTCGCTCATGGGGAGGGGGCTTCCGCTCAGTAGAGGCGCGCGCGCTTGCGGTTTTCCCGGGAGAGTTTCTTCAGGTGACGCTTTACGGCGGCAGCGGCGGCGCGCTTGCGCACGGTGGTGGGCTTTTCGTAGTGCTCGCGCTTGCGCACTTCGGCGAGTACGCCCGCTTTTTCACAGGAGCGCTTGAAGCGGCGCAGGGCGACGTCGAAGGGCTCGTTTTCCTTGACCTTGATATGGGGCATTAAATCGTTACCTGTCTCATCTGTTCGTGGCGGTGACCTGCTGGACCGCAACCATGCCTGAAAGGGCGCGCATTCTATACTTATCGAGGCGGTTTTGCAAAGTCCCCGGAGGTGGTAATTTACCGCCAGCTGGTTGGTTTGCGCGGTGGCCGCCAGTATGATTCGCCCCTGATCCTCTGTGGTGACCAGAATGCTGATTCTTGGCCTGGAAACGTCCTGCGATGAGACCGGTGTCGCGCTCTATGATACGGAGCGGGGCCTGCTCGCGCATGCGCTTTTCAGCCAGGTCGACATTCATGTGGATTATGGTGGCGTGGTGCCTGAACTGGCCTCACGCGACCACGTGCGCAAGGCCCTGCCCCTGTTGCGGCAGGTGCTGGAGGAAGCGCGCTGTGAGCCCGGAGATGTCGACGGTATCGCCTACACCGCGGGCCCGGGCCTGGTGGGTGCCCTGATGGTGGGCGCCACCCTGGCCCGGGCGCTGGCCTGGAGCTGGGGAGTGCCGGTCCTCGGGGTGCACCACATGGAGGGGCACCTGTTGGCGCCCATGCTGGAGGATGAGCACCCGGCCTATCCCTTCGTGGCATTGCTGGTGTCGGGGGGGCATTCCCAGCTGGTGCGGGTCGATGGCATCGGTCGCTATACCATGCTGGGCGAGTCCCTGGACGACGCCGCCGGGGAAGCTTTCGACAAGACCGCCAGGATGCTGGGCCTCCCCTATCCCGGCGGGCCCCACATCGCGCGCAAGGCGGAGCAGGGTGCGCCCGGTCGGTTCGAGTTCCCCCGGCCCATGGTCAACCGGCCCGGGCTCGATTTCAGCTTCAGCGGCCTCAAGACCCACACGCTGACCACCATCGAGGCCTGCCGCTCAGAGGGCAGGCTGAGTGAGCAGGATGTGTGCGACATCGCCCGCGCCTTCGAGGAGGCCGTGGTCGATACCCTGGTGATCAAGTGCCGCCGGGCCCTGCGCCAGGAAAACCTCAAGACGCTGGTCATCGCTGGTGGCGTCAGTGCCAACCGCAACCTGCGCGCCAGGCTGGAGAAGGCGCTGGCAAAGGAGCGCGCCAGGGTGTTCTACCCGGCGCCTGTGTTCTGTACCGATAACGGGGCCATGATCGCCTATGCCGGCGCCCAGCGCCTGCAGGCGGGCCAGCGGGACAGCGATGCCACCCGGGTGCGGCCGCGCTGGCCGATGACCGAGTTGCCGCCCATCGAGCAATCGGAAGGGGCCTGAGTGGATACGGTTTATATAGAAGGCCTGCGCGCAGAGGCGGTGATCGGCGTCTACGACTGGGAGCGCGCCGTTCGCCAGACCCTGCTGCTGGACCTGGAACTGGCCGGTGACAACCGGCGGGCCGCCGGCAGCGACCGGGTCGAGGATGCGCTGGACTATGCGGCGGTGGCCAGGCGGGTGCTCGCTTTTGTCGAGGTCAGTGACTTCAATCTGATCGAGACCCTGGCGGAGCGGGTGGCCGACCTGGTGCTGCGCGAATTCGGGGTGCCGTGGCTGCGCCTGAGGGTGAGCAAGCCCGGTGCGGTCATGCAGGCCCGCACGGTGGGAGTTGCGATCGAGCGCGGGGAGAGGCCCTGATGGCGGCAGTCTACCTCGGGGTGGGCAGCAACATCGAACGCGAGCGCTATATTGTCGCGGGCCTGGATGCACTCGAGTTGCTGCTGGGGGATCTCGCGCTGTCTTCTGTCTATGAGAGCGCCGCCGTCGGGTTCGACGGGCAACCCTTCCTCAACCTGGTGGTGGGCGCAACTACCGGCCTGGGGGTCGGTGATCTGCAACGTCGGCTCCGCCACATCGAGGTGGAGCATGGTCGTCCCGCCAATGCCACCCGCTACAGTCCCCGGCATCTCGATATCGATATCCTGACTTATGGCGATCAGGTCGGGCTGGTCGAGGGTGTGGAGTTGCCCCGGGGCGAGATCACCGAGAACGCCTTTGTCCTCTGTCCCCTCGCGGAGCTGGCCCCCCGGGTGCTGCACCCGCTGGCGCGGCAGAGCTTCGGCGAGCTCTGGCAGGCCTATGACAAGGCGTCGCAACCGCTGGCCAAGGTGGATTTCGAGTGGCGGGGGCGCCGGGTCTCGGCGGCGGGACCCTGCGCACCGGGCGCCGCGACCCCCTCACTCTACTGAGCCCTCAGTCCAGCCGGCAAGGCCGCCCCTGAATATCACCGCGGGACGCAAATGGATCAGCCCGCCAGGCCCCGGCCGCCATCCACCGCAATTACCTGGCCTGTGATGAACGGCGCGTCGCAGGCCAGGAAACTCACGGTGCGGGCAATATCCGAGGGGTCACCGGTGCGTTTGAGGGGGGTCTTCTCAACCGTCTCGCGCCGGGTCTGGCTATCGTAGGCCTCCTCACCGTCGGGCCAGAGTATGGCGCCGGGGGCGACACCGTTCACCCGCAGATCCGGGCCCAGCTCCAGCGCCAGGCTGCGGGTGAGTGATGCCAGGCCGGCCTTGGCAGCGCAGTAGGCGTTGTAGTTGCGCAGGGGGTGCTCGACGTGAACGTCCAGGATATTGACGATGCTGCCGGCGCAGGCGCGGCGCAGCGGGGCGAGCAGGGCCTGGACCAGGAAATAGGGACCTTTGAGGTTGGCGCCCAGCATGGCGTCGAACTGAGCCTCGGTGCAGGTCTCGATGGGCGTGGGGTCGAACCCCGAGGCATTGTTCACCAGCAGGTCGAGGCAGGGATAGCAATCCGCCACCGCCTGGCCCAGCTGCCGGGCGCCCGCGGCCGTGGCCAGGTCTGCCCGGAAAAGGCGGCAGGAACCATCCCGCACCTCACAGAGTTCGTCGGCGAGCGCCTCTGCCGATGCCGTCGAGCTGCGGTAGTGCAGGGCGATGTCATACCCCCGCCCATGCAGGTCGCGGGCGATTTCACGGCCGATTCGCCGGGCGGCGCCGGTGACGAGCGCGACCTTGGCCTGCATATCTCAATCCCCTCCTGCTGCGACGGCCCGACCGCACGTTCTGACTGACGTTCGTGCGGTCAGAGTGCTCGACTTGGTAGCAACGGTGCCGGCGCGCTGTTCGGTCGCGAACGCCGGCCATGACACGCGGTTGGTCCGTCTCGTTTCACAGTGCAGTGAGCTCTGCAGGTTAGCGGCCACGCAGCGCCTCCAGCACCCGGGCCTGCTCCGCGGTGATCGCCTCTCCGAGCGCCCTGCCGCTGAGGCCCCTGCCCGCAAAGGCGGCGGCGGTCACGCCCGCCGCCACTTCCCGCGCGCGGCGCAGGTAGTCCGCCTGGGGGTAGTCGCGACGCTCCAGCCCGAGGCGTCCCCGGGCATCCGCCTCGCAGGCCAGCAGGAACGCCTCGAAGCGTTCAGGCCGGCGCAGGGCGTCCGTGGCGCGGAGCAGTTTCAGCAGGGTCTTGCCCCGCAGCTCCAGGGCCCGATGGCAGTGGGTATGGAACTCGCAGGCGCGCAGGGCCAGATCCCGGTACTGGTTGGGTACCTTGAGCCGCTCGCAGACGCGCCTGACCAGTTTGACCCCGCGGCGCTCGTGGCCGATATGGCGGGGCCACTCCGCGGCCGGGGTGGTGCCCTTGCCCAGGTCGTGGAGGAGCACGGCGCAGCGCACGCTGGTATCGGTGGTGAGCCGGGCCGCCTGCCGCAGGGCCATCAGCGTGTGGACACCGGTGTCCACCTCGGGGTGGTGTTCCGCGACCTGGGGCACACCGAACAGGGCGTCCAGCTCCGGCAGCAGCGCGGCCAGGGCGCCGCAGTCGCGCAGGACCGTGACGAAGACATCCGGGTCCGGCTCCCCGAGCGCCCGCTCCAGTTCCACCCATATCCGCTCGGCGGGCAGATGGGCCAGTTCCCCCTGCTTCACGATGTCGGCCATCAGCTCCAGGGTCTCGGTCGCTACCCGGAACCCCAGATGCGCGTAGCGGGCGGCGAAGCGCGCGGTGCGAAGCACGCGCAGCGGGTCCTCGACAAAGGCCCCAGAGACATGGCGAAGCACTCTGTCCGCCAGGTCGCGCCGGCCGCCGTAGGGGTCGATGATAGTGCCCCGGCTGTCCTTCGCCATGGCGTTCACGGTGAGATCGCGCCGCAGCAGATCCTGTTCGAGGGTCACCGAGGGATCGCAGTGGACCACGAAGCCGGTGTAACCGTGCCCCTGCTTGCGCTCCGTGCGGGCGAGGGCGTACTCGTCCCGGGTCAGGGGGTGGAGAAAGACCGGGAAGTCGCGGCCCACCTGCTGGTAGCCAAGGGCGAGCAGGTCCTCGGGACAGGCGCCCACCACCACCCAGTCGCGCTCTTCGACCGGGTAGCCCAGCAGTTCGTCGCGTACCGCGCCGCCGACCAGATAGATCTCCATCCGGCCAGTTTACCGGGGGACGGGGCGGGCGTCATGAACTGGCGGGATGAGATCGGGACAGCGCGTACGGCGGCACGTCTCGAGGGCCGGGCGGGCGAGAGGCCCGGGCCGACCGCCACAGTGGGTTGAATGGATCACGCCTTGTAGCCGCCGCTTTTGCACTGGCAGTGAACCCGCTGCCCCGTCTCCAGGTTGAGCAGGGAGAGGGCTCCTCCCCAGACACAGCCCGTGTCCAGCCCGATGGCATTGGGGGTGTCGGTCTTTCCCTCGAGGGAAGCCCAGTGACCAAAGAGGATCCTGTCCCCGGCGGATTTGCGGTTGGGGTGGCTGAACCAGGCGGAGACCTTGCGGGTCGTCTGGCCTTGCCCGGCCGGATCAGGGCTTGGGCCCTTGCTGGCCAGGTCTAGCGTGCCGTCCGCGCTGCAGTAGCGCATGCGGGTCAGGTAATTGGTGATCACGCGCAGGCGGGTCATCCCCGAGAGGTCGTCCGACCAGCGCGTCGGCTCATTGCCGTACATGGCCTCGAAAAACTCCACGCACCGGGGGCTCTGCAGCACGGCCTCCACCTCCCTGGCATAGCCTGCCGCCTCCGCCACGCTCCACTGGGGAGGAATGCCGGCGTGCACCAGGGTGTAACCGTGCTCCTGGTGCAGAAGCGGCTGGCGGATGAGCCAGCCCAGCAGTTCGTCGCGATCCGGCGCCGCCAGAATCCTGTCCAGGGTATCCGAGCTGGTCTGGGCGCGCACGCCGGCGGCCACCGCCAGCAGGTGCAGGTCGTGGTTGCCCAGCACCATCACCACGCTGTCCCGCATTCGGTAAAGATAACGCAATGTTTTCAGGCACTTGGGCCCGCGGTTGACGATGTCGCCCACAGACCACAGGACATCCCTGCCAGGGGAGAAGGCGACCTGCCGGAGCACGCACTTGAGGGGTTTCAGGCAGCCCTGGATGTCGCCGACGACATAGGTGGTCACCTAGGGCCTGTTCACACTAACTGAGCGGACCCTGCTGTCACTGTATTCGCGCCCAGCTAGGCAGGAATTGTGAAGTGTGGTGGGCCCACATAAGCAATTTCTAACGACGCTGGGCGCGAATACAGTGGCAGCCCTTCGGGTTGCGCCAGAAAAAGCGCCACTCTTCGTTGCTCGTGCCCAAAGCACTCGCTGTGCTCGCGGGGCAGGCTCTCGCTCATTTGGAGTAACCAAACCTCTCTCCTCTCGTCGGTATGCCGCACCACTCGATTGGCGCTTTTTCTGGCGCAACAGGGCCCGCTCAGTTAGTGTGAACAGGCCCTACCCTAGTGCAGTGCCTTGGGTGTATATAGCGAAAAGGCCGGAATAGGCACCTCGAATTCGGGTGCCTCCCCGGCCGGTTCGTCGTCGCTGTCGCGCACCACCATGAAGTAGGTGCCCTCCATGCAGCCCGCCGGCGTCGCGAGTGTCGCGCCGCTGGTGTAGCGAAAAGAGGCGCCCGGCGCGATCACCGGCTGCTCCCCGACCACGCCCTCGCCGCGTACCTCCTGCACGCCGTTGTTGGCATCGGTGATGATCCAGTGGCGTGAAAGCAGCTGCACCGGCACATCCCCGCCGTTGGATATGGTGATCGTATAGGCAAAGG
>JARRPM010000087.1:0-12582 GCA_037382865.1 Halioglobus sp.
CGGCCGGAGCTTTGCAGCCGCCCCTGATTTTGCTGCGCCCGCCGACTGGGCGGGCGCGCCCCGAACTGGCATGATAGGCCCCTCTTCATAACGCAGCAGGCGCTGATCATGTCCTACAATACCCTACGCTACGACGTCGCCGACCACATCCTCACCCTCACCCTGGACCGGCCGGATCAGCTCAACGCCTTTACCGTCGAGATGGCGGGGGAGCTGATCGACGCCTTCAACCGGGCCAGCGATGACGACGCGGTGCGCGCCATCGTCGTCACCGGGGCCGGCCGCGCTTTCTGTGCCGGTATGGACCTCTCCGTCGGGGGCAACGTGTTCGGCCTGAATGAGGCGCTGGCGCCGACCCTCGCTGATATGGAGCAGCGCCTCGACGACCCAGAGATCATCGAGGGAGTCCGGGATACCGGAGGTCGGGTCACCCTGGCCATTTTCGACTGCAAGAAGCCGGTGATCGCCGCCATCAACGGGGCGGCGGTGGGCATCGGCGCCACCATGACCTGCGCCATGGACATCCGCCTCGCCTCCGAGCACGCGCGCATCGGGTTCGTCTTCAACAAGATCGGCATCGTCCCGGAAGCCTGTTCCAGCTGGTTCCTGCCGCGCGTCGTCGGCATCTCCCAGGCCCTGGAGTGGGTCTATTCGGCGGACATCCTGAAGCCTGAAGCGGCGCTGGCGGGCGGCCTGGTCAAGGCGGTGCTGCCCGCCGGGCAGTTGCTGGAGGAGGCCTACGCCATCGCCCGGCGCATCGCCCGCCACAGCCCGGTGGCGATCGCCCTGACCCGCCAGATGATGTACCGCAATGCCGCCCGGGAGCACCCCCTGGAGGCGCACAAGGTCGACTCCCTGGCCATGTTCTACACCAGCCTCGGCGGCGGCAAGGAGGGTGTGCAGTCCTTCCTCGAAAAGCGGGAGGCGCACTTCACCGACCACGCCTCCACGGACATGCCGCCCTTCTATCCCTGGTGGGAGTGAGCGGGCCAGACGCGCCTGCATCGCGGGGGCGACACTCAGGCCTCGTCCTTCGATGCCGTCTCGAGCCAGAACAGCGTCTCCACGTAGGAGACCAGCCGGCCCAGGTAGGCCGGCGACAGGTCCCGCATAGCGGAAAGGGTCCGGACGGCCAGCATCTGGGGATTGAGCGGGCCGCTGTCTGCGGGGGCCTCCAGTATCGCCTGCGCCAGTAATCGATCGGCGCGGCGTCTGCCCTGGCTACCCCTGAGCCGGTTGACGCTCTTCAGCTCCCCTCCCGGCCTGCGCTGAAAGCCCTGCAGGGAAACCCCCGCCGAGGCCAGTGAGCGAGCCGCCTGCTCCTGGTGCCACAGGCACTCCTCGACAGGCCCGGGCATGTCCTGGCGGCCCGCGGCGCCATCGGAATCCGCCGGAGCCAACCTGTCGGCCAGCGCCGAGAGGCGGACTCTGCCGTCGGCGCGATCGAGTCGCGCCGCCAGGCGCCGCACGCCGCGGAAATCGCCCCGCTCAAACAACAGCCGGAGTTGCTCCCGGGCGCCGGGGTGACGCTCTCCGGCCCGGGTCACCAGTTCCGCCGCCGCCTCGCTGGCCCGGGCGAAGTCCGCCTGCAGCGCGGCCAGCTCCCGCTGCAGGCGGGCCTCGAGGATGCCCGAGACAGACTCCCCGTGCTCCCGGGCGCGGCGGGCCATGCTCTCTATGAAGGTGAAGCGCACCGGGTCGAAGCGTCCGGCGCCGCCCGACCTCAGGGCATCCAGGAGATCACGGTGAGACCCGGCCGCTCCCCCGGCCTCCCCGCATCCCGCATCGTCCCCCGTGGTCACCGGCTGCTCACCGCCCCTTTTGCCTGGGCACCGGTGCCAGCTCCACCCGGCGGTTTCTGGCGCGGCTATCGTCGTCGAGGTTGGGTGCCACCGGGTACTGCGCGCCGAAGGCTGCCGCGAAGACCATGGCGGGCGGCATGCCCTCCTCGATCATGGCGCGGGTGACGGTAAGGGCGCGCTGGGCCGACAGCTCCCAGTTGTCATCGAAGCGGTTGTTACCCGCCTGGATGGTGAGATCGTCGGTGAAACCGCTCACCATCAGCAGCTCTTCACGGTCCCGGAGATAGACTTTCAGCGGGCCGACCAGGGAGCGCAACAAGGCTCGTCCCTCCGGCTGCAGGCGGGCGGAATTGAGCGGGAACAGCACGCTGCCGCTGATCCCGATACGCCCGTCCCGCAACGTGACCCGCCCGGCCACGAACGGATCCGACAGCGCCGACTCCAGGGCTATCCGGCGCTGTTCCTCGATCTGGCGCCTGCCGATCTCCTCCTCGAGGGACTGCGCGAGCTCGAGCTGGTAGCCGAGCACCCAGACCAGGATAAGCACGAAGACGCCCGCCAGCGCCGCCATCAGGTCCCCGAAGATCGCCCACACCGGTGTCTCCGGGGACAGCTCCTCCTGCAGCTCCTCCATCAGTCTGCCTCGACCGCCACGGGCTCCTCGCCGCGGCCCAGCTGGCGCAGTTCCTCTATGACCTCTCCCTGGTACGCGATGCTCTGGTCGATGATCTCCCGGGCCTGGGCGACGTAGTAGCCCATCTGCTCGTCACTGCGCGCGGTGGATGCCTCCAGGGACTCCTCGATGCGGCTGAGATTGTCGATCAGCGCTTCATTGGATTCCCTGAAAACCGCCACGGCGGCGCCGAACGCCTCGCCCAGGCTCGCCATTTCGGCCGCGCCGCCGGCAAACTGTGCGGCCGTGCCCGCCATGTCCGTCGCCTGGGCAGCGACCTGATCGCTGAAGCGGGCGCCGACCTCCTGCAGCATCCCCGCCGACGCCTCGACCATTTCCGCGATCGCGGCCCGCTGCCCGGAGAACGACTGCTCCAGGGCATCCGAGAGGCTGTGGAGCCGCTCCATGGTGTCGCGCCGCTCCGCGAGCAGCGCGTTTTCGCGCTCGAGCGTACCGGATATCTCGTTGCGCAGCTGGCCGATGACCTCGGCGGCCGCGCGCGGCGTCTCCGACGCCGTCTCGATCAGGCGGGCCATCGGCTGCTCCAGCTCCCTGCCCAGGGCAGCCAACTGGCCGGCAGCCGCTGCCTCCAGGTCTGCCAGGCGCTCGAGCGCGGCCTGCCCACGCCGCTCCTCCTGCTCCCGGAGTGACGTGAATTCGCTCTTGAGCGCCGCCGCCAGTGTGTCCAGCTGGGTCTGGGCGAGCTGCGCCAGATTCTCCTGGGTGGTGCGCGCCTGTTCGCCGATTTCGCCGAGCGTGCTCCGCAGGAGAGGCTCGATGCTCTCCCCCACGAGACGACCGCTCTCAGCGAGACTCTCCTGCAGGGACCGGTCGACGGAGCTGGCCAGCCCGTTGAATCGGGTTTCCAGCGACTCGTGCAGCAGGGCCTGATTGGCGGTCAACCGCTCCCCGACCGATTCTCCCATCGTTTCCAGCCTGTCGGCCAGCAGTTGCATCCGCTCGACCATACCGGGCAGGGCATCGGCCTGGCGCTGCATCGCGCGATAGGCCTCGAGCCTGGTGTGACCGAGGGTGTGGCCCCGGAATAGCGTGGCGATTTTTCTGTCCAGCAGCCCGGTTGCCAGCATTCTCTCCCGGCGGCTCAGGGTCGCGCAGAGCCCCAGCATGGCGGATGCGGCCACACCCGCCACCGAGGTCCCGAAGGCGAGACCCAGCCCCCTGATGGGAACGGCCAGGCCGGTGCGGATTGCGGCAAGCTCCGGCTCCCCCTCCAGCGCGAGCACCGCACCCTGCAGCGCGACGACCATGCCCACGAAAGTCCCGAGCAGGCCCAGCATCACCAGCAAGCCCACCAGGTAGGGGGTGAATACCGGGACAGGAAGCCCCACCCGCTCTCCGGTGATCCTCTCCCCCACCGCACCCTGCAGGATAGGGTCAATCCCGCGCAGCCACCGGTCCAGGGCCGTGGCGTCATTGCCTGCCTCCTCCGGCACGGACGCCAGGGCCGCCGCAAGGGTGCCGGTGGCCCGCCTGAATCGCACGAGCTCGGCGAGGCCGAGCAGGTAGACGCCCCCTATCAGGGCCGTGAATGCGAGTGCCAGCGGGTTTGAGCCCAGATAGCCCAGGGCGACCCATAGCACCGCGACCGCGCCGGCGAGAACCGCCGTCCAGAACACCACTCTATTCATCGCTTCGATTCGTCCATAACACTGTCCATGGCCTCCACCAGGCCGGTGACGGGCAGGAGCCTCGCCTCAAACTCAGCCAACAGCACTTCCCGCATCTCCCACCGGAAACCGTCGAGCATTTCCATCCACGGGTCGCCCTCCCCCGGGGGGGAGTCGGGGGCCTCGATGCACATCGCCAGCAGCCGGTCATAGCGTTTTCCGAGAAGCCCGGGAATCGAGGCAAAGAGGCGCCGGCTGTGGGCCGACACGATCTCCCCGAGCGCCGTGTCCAGGGTAACGAGACGTGCCAGCTCTGGCGACAGGGCCGCTACCCCTTCCCGCACCCGGGCATGGAGGGTACGGATTCTGAAATCGATCTCTCTCTGGTTGGCGGCATAAAACCGCAGGTGCGGGTCGCGGGCCGCCTCCACCGCCGCGCGCCCGCCGCCATCGACCCGTGGCAGGCGTGTCCTGGTCGATGTCCCCTCGGCCACGAACGTCTGCAGGGCCGCCTCGACGATGAACCGGCAGCGGCGCAGGAACTCGGCCCTGAGTGCTGCAGCGCTCTCTTCCGGCGGGCCGTCGGGCAGGGCCGCGGACCTGCCCTGGACTTCCGCCAGGCCGACGGACGCGGAGAGATCGATCCACGCCCCGAGGCGCCGGGCGAAGGGCTCGCGCGATACGGCGATATCCGGGCCGGCTAGGTCGGTAAGGGCACGGACCAGTCTGGAAGAATTCAGTGATATACCCCGGAATTTACTGGATTTGTCGTTGGCGTAAGCGCCGCCGCGAAACGCCCGGGATTATACGGGAGACCGCCGGGGAAACAAGCGCAGGGGCCGAGCGCCGGTGCGGATGCGCGGATCCTGCCCCGCATCGATTCCGATCCGGTCCGCCAGCTGCCTGGCCTCCTGGTTGAGAGCGCCGGTCAGCCGTCCTCATCTCGCGCTTCAGTATGGCACCGCGTATTCCCGGTGCCTCCGCCCGGGTTCAAGCGACCGATACAGCGGGAAGCGTTCCCCCCGGCGGCTGGGAACCTGGTCAAAAATCGATCGTCCAACCTTCACATGACGTATAGTGAACAGTGAGTGATCAACCACACGAGAGGCGCATGACCGCAATCCCCTTCGACAACAGCTACGCGCAGTTGCCGGACCGCTTTTTCACCCGGCTCCCGCCCACCCCCGTTGCGAACCCTGAACCGATCCGCATCAACCGTCCCCTCGCGCGCCAGCTCGGTATCGATCCCGACTGGCTGGCCTCCCGTGAGGGCACGGAGACAGTGGCGGGCAACCGCGTTCCCGCCGGGGCGGATCCCATCGCCACGGTCTATGCCGGTCACCAGTTCGGCAGTTACAACCCGCAGCTCGGGGACGGCCGCGCCATTCTGCTGGGTGAGGTGGTGGGCGCCGACGACGTGCGTTTCGACATCCAGCTGAAAGGCGCGGGACGCACTCCCTATTCCCGCGGCGGTGACGGTCGCTCCCCCCTGGGACCGGTGCTGCGGGAATACATCGTCAGCGAGGCGATGCATGCGCTGGGCATTCCCACCACCCGCTCCCTGGCCGCGGTGACCACCGGAGAGCAGGTAGTCCGGGACCGGTTCCTGCCCGGAGCGGTGTTGGCCAGGGTGGCGCGCAGCCACATCCGCATCGGCACGGTCCAGTTCTTCGCGGCCTGGAAGGACACCGAGGCCCTGCGACTGCTGGTCGAACACACTCTGGCGCGGCACTATCCGGCGGACGCCGGGTCCGCGAACCCGGCCCTGGCGCTCCTGCAGAACGTGATCAGCCGGCAGGCCGAGCTGCTGGCACAGTGGCAGCTGGTGGGCTTTATCCACGGGGTGATGAATACCGACAACATGCTGCTCTGTGGCGAGACCATCGACTACGGTCCCTGCGCCTTCATGGACGCCTTTCACCCGGACACGGTGTACAGCTCCATCGACCATGCCGGGCGCTATGCCTACCGCAACCAGCCCGGTATCGCCCACTGGAATCTCGCCTGTCTGGCCCAGGCCCTGCTGCCGCTGCTGGACGAGGAGCAGGAGAAGGCCGTCGCCCTGGCCCAGGAGGCGGTGGACCGCTTTCCGGACCTGTTCTCAGAGGCCCACTTCCGGGGCCTTGGGAGAAAGCTGGGCCTGGCCGGGATCCGCCAGTCCGACGGCCCGCTGGTCGAGGAGCTGTTCGAGGTGATGGCGCGGGAGCAGGCCGACTTCACCCTGTGCTTCCGCAGGCTGGCGGACCTGGCGCAGCCGGAGGGTGCCCGGGAGGGCGGCGTCGGCGACCTGTTCGAAATACCCGACGCGCTGCTCCCATGGCTGGCCCGCTGGCGAGCCCGGCTGGAAGACGATTCACTGGGAGGCCAGCAGCGGCAGGCCATGATGTACCAGGCCAACCCGGTGCTGATCCCGCGCAATCACCTGGTCGAGGAGGCGATCCGCGCCGCCGAGGACGCGGGCGATTTCGAGCCGTTCCACGCCTTGGTCGAGGTGCTGGCGGAACCGCAGAGCTACCGTCCGGAGCTGGCCCGCTACGCCGTCCCGCCGCGACCGGAGCAGGTGGTCCGCCAGACTTTCTGCGGCACCTGACCCCCGCGCTTCAGCCCGCGGCGGCGGCTACCGCCAGCTCCGCGGCCTCGACCACGGAGTCCACCACCCGGAAATCGCCGCTGATGCGCCCCTCGTCCCCCCGCCGGTACTTGCCGGTGCGCACCAGGCAGGCGCGCAGGCCGGCTTTCAGGGCACCCTCGACGTCGCCGAAGACGTCGTCGCCGACCATTAAGGCGTCGCCCGCCTGCACCTCCGCGGAGGCCAGTACCCGGTGGAAGAACTCCGCGCTGGGCTTGCCGACTATCGTCGCCTCCACGTCCGCCGCGAATTCCACCGCCCGGATGAAGGCACCTGCATCGAGCAGCATCCGGCCGCCGGACCTGTAATAGCGGTTGTAACCCACGCCGACCAGCGGCGCCCCCTCGAGGCAGAGCTCCAGGGCCCGATTCAGCCGCTCATAGGTGAATCCCTCCGCGGCATCGGCGATCAGCACCGCGTCGGGTTCGCCCTGGTCGGGGACGTCGAACCCGGCCGCGATGTTTTCATGCACCAGGCAATAGGGCCGCAGGCCGCGTTCCCGCAGCCACTCGCGGGCGGCGTCCACCGCGGTGAAAAGCGCCCCCTCGCCCACCTCGAAACCCAGGCCCCGCAGGTGCTCCAGCAGGGTGGCGCGGCTCTTTTGCGAGGTGTTGGTAACGAATCTCACCTTCAGCCCACTGGCCTGCAGCCGCGCCACCGCCTCCCGCGCGCCGGGAATGAGCTCGGTGCCGTCATAGAGAACGCCGCTCAAATCCAGCAGAACCGCCTTTATCACTGACACGCTCCCTCCACTGCCTTTACTGGCAGTATAGACAAGGGGGCGGTCTGTTGACGCAGGTCAAAGAGAGGGGCTTTTCCCGGGAGGCGCCGCTGAGCCGCTGAGGCGGGAGCCCGCCAAAACAGCTACAGTTGTCAGGCAGACAATCCCTCCAGGAGACCCCGGACAATGGCAGACATCACCCGCGACGAACTCGGGCCGTTCAAGATCATCGACGTCTACGAACCCTCCGTCGGCCTGCGCGGCACGCTCGTGGTTGACAACGTGGCCCGGGGCCCTTCCATCGGCGGCTTGCGCATGGCGCCGGACGTCAGCACCGGGGAGTGTCTTCGCCTGGCCCGCGCCATGACCCTGAAGAACGCCGCCGCGGACCTGCCCCATGGCGGCGGAAAATCCGTGATCTACGGCGATCCACGCATGCCCAGGGATGAAAAGCAGGAGATCATCCGCGCCTTCGCCTGCGCCCTGGAGCAGGAGGAGCAATACATCTTCGGCCCGGATATGGGCACCGACGAGGAGTGCATGGGCTGGGTGCGCAACGAGATCGGCCGCGCGGTGGGCCTGCCCCGCGAGATCGGCGGCATTCCCCTGGACGAAATCGGCGCCACCGGCTGGGGCCTGCTGCACGCGATCAAGGTGGCCTGCGAATTCCAGGAGCGCGATCTCGCCGGTGCCCGGGTGGCGGTACAGGGCTTCGGCGCCGTCGGCAAGAACGCCGCCCGCTTCCTCGCCGCGGAGGGGGCGGTCCTCGTCGCCGCCGCCGACAGCCGCGGCACCGTCTCCTGCGCCGACGGCCTGCAGGTTGACCGGCTGATTGCCCTGGTGGAGGCTGGCGGCAGCGTCATCGACTACCCGGCCGGCGCCGGCGTCGACAAGGGGGACAGGGAGTCCATCCTGGACGTCTCCTGCGACATCTGGATCCCCGCGGCCCGTCCCGACGTGATCCGCGAGGACAACGTGGACCGCCTGCAGACGGCCATGATCGTCTCCGGGGCCAATATCCCCATGACCGAGGGGGCGGAACGACAGCTGCACGAAAAGGGCGTGCTCTGCATACCCGATTTCATCGCCAACGCCGGCGGGGTCATCTGCGCGGCGATGGAGTACCACGGCGCCAGCGAAAAGGCGGCTATGGAGACCATCGAGCAGAAACTGACCTACAACGTGCGCCGGGTGCTGGAGATCATGAAAAAGGAGGGCTGCACGCCCCGCCAGGCGGCCGCGGACATGGCGGAGCGGCGGGTGCGGCGGGCGATGGCGCTGCGTCGCTGGAGCCTGTTTTGATACGCGGCATGGATCGGGACTGACATGTTTCGCATCCGCATTCACGGCCGCGGCGGCCAGGGCATCAAGATGGCGAGCAGGGTACTCGGCAGCGCCCTGTTCCGCGCCGGTTTCACGGTGCAGGATGCGCCGAAATACGGCGCCGAGCGGCGCGGCGCGCCCATCTATGCCTGTGTTCGCGCGGCCCGTCAGCCGATCAACGAACGGGGCGCGATCACCCGTCCCGACCTCGTGGTCGTCGCCGACGACACGCTGCTGGCGGTGCCCGCCGCCGGCACCCTGCAGGGCATCGACCGGCACACCGTGGTCCTGGTCAATTCACACCATAACGCCGACACCTGGCGCCAGCGCCTCAACCTCGACGCGACCCTCCTGATCCTGCCCGCGGGCGCCGAGACGGAGGACCGCGCTGCGCTGCCCCATATCGGGGCCACCTGCGCCGGCGCCGCGGCCCGGCTGCTGGGGGTGGTCGAACGGGACGCACTGGCCGGCGCGATCGAGGAAGAGCTCGCCGGCCTGGGCCCCGAGGTCGTCGCGAAAAACCTGGAGAACGCCCTCGGCGCCTTCGCCGCGATGGAGGCGGAGCAGGGCATCGTCAGCGAGGGCGGGGCGGTCGCCGCGGATGATTTTCACCCGCCGGACTGGATCGAGCTGCCCCTCGACGGGGCCAGCGTGGCGGCGCCCGATATCCGCACCAGCGCCAACAGCGTCCAGGTGCGCACGGGACTGTGGCGCACCCTGCGGCCGGTCATCGACTACGATCTCTGCAAGCACTGCTGGTGGGTGTGCAGCACCTTCTGCCCGGACAGCGCCATCGAGGTGCGCGACGGCATCCCGGTGATCGACTACGACCACTGCAAGGGCTGCATGGTCTGCGTGGGGGTCTGCCCGCCGCATGCCATCGCGGGCATTCCGGAGTACCAGGCGCAAGAGGCGGAACAGGAGGCGGAGGCAGCGTCCTCCGGCGGAGGCACGAATGGCACCAAAACTGCTGACCGGTAACGCGGCCGCCGCCTGGGGAGCCCGCCTCGCCGGCGTGGACTACATCCCCGCGTTTCCCATCACCCCCCAGACCGAGATCATCGAGACCCTGGGAGCCTGGATGGACGGGGGAGAGATGGCCGGGCGCATGGTCACCCTCGAGTCGGAGCACTCGATGCTCACGGCGGCCGGGGCCGCGGCGGCCACCGGGGTCCGGGTGTTCAGCGCCACCTCCAGCCAGGGACTGTTGTACGCCATGGAGATGCTCTACACCGTGGCGGGCTGGCGCGCGCCCTTCGTCCTGGTGAACGTTTCCCGGGGGCTGTCGGCGCCGATCACCCTCGAGGCGGACCACAACGATATCCTCGCGGCGCGGGACTGCGGTTTCCTGCAGCTGCACTGCGCCGACTGCCAGGAGGTCCTGGACGGCGTCCTGCTCGCTTACCGGCTGGCCGAGGATACGGCGGTACGCCTGCCGGTCCTGGTCAACCTCGACGGTTTCTACCTCTCTTTCACCCGGGAGCCGGTCGAACTGCCCGATCCCGGGGAGGTAGCGCGCTTCCTGCCGCCGTTCGATGCGCAGAATATCCGCTTCAGCGCCAGCGCCCCCGAAAGCCAGGCGGTGGCGGTGCTGGGAGGCGGCCCCTACTCCTATTTCCGCTACGAGACCCACCTGGCCGCCCGCCAGGGACTGGCGGTTTACGCCGACATCGCCCGCGAGTTCGAGGAGCTGTTCGGGCGCCAGCGAGGCCCCGTGGAGTGCTACCGCAGCGACGACGCGGAGTACGTGTTCTACATGATCGGCTCCTTCGCCACCAAAGCCAGGGAGGCAGTGGACCGGCTGCGGGAGGCCGGCCAGCGGGTGGGCCTCGTGCGGCCGCGCCTGTTGCGCCCCTTCCCGGTCGACAGCATCGCCGCCGCCGTCGCCGGCAAGCAGGGAGTCATCGTGATCGACCAGAACCTCTCCATCGGCCACGGCGGCGTCCTGCACACGGAACTGGCCGCCGCGCTCTACGGGCGGCCCGATGCGCCGCGCGCGCTCACCAGTTTCATCGGCGGCCTCGGCGGGCGGGATATCGGCGCCGAGGAGTTCTACCAGATGGTCGCCGTCACCCGGGAGGCGGTGGCTTCCGGGGAGACACCCCCGCCGCGGCTGCTCTACACCGGTGCCGAGCTGCGCGAGATCCGCAAGCTTCAGGCCATCGCCCTGGTGGAGCGGGAGGAGACCGCGCCGGGGGGAACGCGGCCGGCAGCGACAGCGACGGGGAAAAGCAACGATGAGTGAAGAGCGCATAAAACGCATGAAGGACCTGCCCTCGACCCACCTGCTGGGGAGCGGCACTCCCATGTGCTCGGGCTGCGGTGGCCTGGAGGCCCTGCACCAGATCTATGACGTGCTGGGCGAGAATACGGTGTTCGTCAATGCCGCGGGCTGCATGACCCTGCTGTCGGTCTACCCCTTCACGCCCTTCCGCGGCTCCTGGCTCTACACCGCGATGGCCTCCGCCCCCGCAGGCGCCCAGGGCGTGCGCGATGCGCTGGACATGGTACGGCCATGGGGCTCTGCAAGTATTTTGCAGAGCAGCACCCCAAAGTAAGGGTGACGGCAGTTGAACCCTTTCTTGGCCACAAGCTGCAGGGGCTCAAAAACATGAAAGAGTCCTACAAGCCTGGAATATTTGATAAAAATCTACCTTTCCAGATTATCAACATCCCGGATGACGAATCATTTAAAATGTCCCGGGAGCTGGCGCACCGCGAAGGCATCTTTGTCGGCATGAGCTCCGGGGCCGCCATGTGTGCAGCCATGACCAGGGCTGAGCAGATCAAGGAGGGGGTCATCGTGGTGATCCTGCCGGACGGAGGTGAGAAATATCTGAGCACCACCCTCTTTTCAGCCAAAGAGGAGGGAAAAAAGGATGTTGCCAGTGAAGAACAACTGCGCTTCCACAACAGCCTCTCCAAGAAGAAGGAGGTCTTCAGGCCCATCTCCGGGAAAAAGGTGACCTTTTATGCCTGCGGTCCCACGGCCCATGAGCATGCAAATCTTTCCCACTGCCGCCGTTTTATTGTAGCCGACCTGATTAACCGCGTCCTGGAAAGCAAAGGTTTCAACGTGCAGTTTTATATGAATTTCACCGACCTGGACGACAACACGATCCGCGGAGCTGAAAAATCCAGGCAGCCCCTGCTCGAATTCACCGAGTCATATATACGGGAATTCAAGGCTGACATGGATGCCCTTGGGGTCAAGAATGCCACCGGTTTTCCCAGGGCTTCCCAGCATGTGGAGGCCATGATCGATATTACGGCCCGGCTTATTGAAAAAGGCTTTGCCTACGAAAAACACGGTTCCATTTATTTCGACATCTCAAAGTTCAAACGCTACGGCAAGCTTTCCGGGATCGACCTCAGCAAGATCCAGGTGGGCAAGACGGTCGATCTGGACGACTATGAAAAAGAAAGCCCGGTGGACTTCACCCTGCTCAAACGCTCAACCCTGTCCGAGTTGAAGCAGGGTATTTTCTATAAAACCGAATGGGGTAACGTCCGTCCCGGCTGGCATATTGAATGCGCAGCCATGTCAACCCACTACCTCGGCGAAACCATTGATATTCACACCAGCGGCCGGGATCTCATTTTTCCGCACCATGAAAATGAGATTGCCATTGCCGAGGCCCTCACCGGTAAACCCCTTGCTAACTATTGGCTCCACTCGGAACAGCTCCTGGTGGAAGGCAAAAAAATGTCATCTGAAAGCGGGAACCTTCTCACCCTTAAAGATCTGCTCAGCAAGGGATACAACGGCAGGGAACTCAGGTTCCTGCTTATGGCGACACATTACC
>JARRPM010000088.1:0-20096 GCA_037382865.1 Halioglobus sp.
GCGATTCTGCTTCGTTGCAACCCTTGAACATGGAACCACCATGCCCTGCGGGCTGCGCCTCACAGAATCGCATTGGAGGCTTTCTGAAAATATGCGAACTCATGATTCACGACACTAGTGACAGGAAGTGGTTTCACCGGGCCATGTCACCCGGCGAGCTTGCGCAGAACGTAGTGCAGGATACCGCCATGCTCGAAGTAGGCGAACTCGTTCGGCGTATCGATCCGGATCGCGGTATCGAAGCGGATCTCCTCACCACCATCCCGCTGTGCGCACACCTCGATGCGCGACTGTCCCCGGGTTATGGCGGGGATACTGAAGTGCTCGGTACCATCGAGCCCGAGTGAGGCCGCAGTGTCACCGGCCAGGTACTGCAGGGGCAGAATGCCCATGCCCACCAGATTGGAGCGGTGAATACGCTCATAGCTCTCGGCGATGACCACCCGCACACCGAGCAGCGAAGGCCCCTTGGCGGCCCAGTCTCTGGAGGATCCCGTGCCATACTCCTTGCCGGCCAGCACGACTAAGGGTACACCCGCCGCGCGATAGGCCGCGGCGGCGTCGAAGATCGACATCTGCGCGCCGTCCAGGAAACAGGTGGTAAAGCTGCCTTCCGTACCGGGAGCCAGTTCGTTGCGCAACCGGACGTTGGCGAAGGTGCCTCGCATCATCACCTCGTGGTTACCGCGGCGTGAGCCGTAGGAGTTGAAATCCCGCTGCTCCACCCCGTTGTCCCGAAGGTAGTCTCCGGCCGGGCTGTCCAGGGCGATGGCGCCAGCCGGCGAGATGTGGTCGGTAGTGACACTGTCGCCCACCTTGACCAGGCAGCGCGCTCCCTCGATAGCCCGGACCGGCGGGGCTTCCGGCGGCATGCCCTCGAAAAAGGTGGGTTTGCGCACGTAGGTGGATTCCGGCCAGTCATAGCGCTCACTCTCCGCTACACGCAGTTCGTTCCACTCCCTGTTCCCGCTGTAGACGTCCGCATAGCGGCGCCGGAACATGTCGGCATCGACGTTGGCGGAGACCAGGGCATTGATTTCTTCCGAGGTGGGCCAGATCTCCGCGAGCGTCACCTGGCGACCATCGGGGGTTGTGCCGACACCCTCATTGTAGAGGTCGATATCCATGTTGCCGGCCAGAGCATAGGCGACCACCAGGGGCGGCGAAGCGAGATAGTTGGCGCGGACATCCTGGTGGATGCGGCCCTCGAAATTCCGGTTGCCCGACAGCACCGACGTCACCAGCAGGTTGCCCTTGCGGATCGCCGCAGTGATGTCATCCGGCAGCGGCCCCGAGTTCCCGATGCAGGTGGTGCAGCCGTAGCCGACGAGGTAGAAGCCCAGGGCTTCCAGGTCCTCCATCAGCCCGGTTTTCTCCAGATACTCGGTGACCACCTTCGAACCAGGCGCGAGGCTGGTCTTGACCCAGGGCCGGGTGGAGAGGCCCAGCTGGCGGGCCTTGCGCGCCACCAGCCCCGCCGCGATCAGCACCGCCGGATTGGACGTATTGGTGCAACTGGTGATCGCGGCGATGACCACCGCGCCGTGATCGAGGTGAAAGGTCTCGTCGCCCCGGGTGACCGGGACACCGCGTATCGCCGCGGGCGGCTCACCGGGCGGCCCCCCCTCCTCCGCCCATTCGCTCTCCTGCACAGAGTTTACCTGCAGGTCCTGATACTCCTGCAGCACCGCGGCGAAAGCGGATTTCGCCCCGGCCAGCGGAATGCGGTCCTGGGGACGCCTGGGCCCGGCCAGGGATGGCACCACATCCGCAAGGTCCAGCTCCAGCGTTGCGCTGTAACGGGCCGGTTTGCTCTCCTCGTCGTGCCACATGCCCATGGCCTGCATATAGGCCTGGATCAGGGCGAGCTGGTGTTCATCCCTGCCTGTCAGCCGCAGGTACTCGATCGTCACCCGGTCCACCGGGAAGATGCCACAGGTCGCGCCGTATTCCGGTGCCATATTGGCGATGGTAGCCCGGTCGGCCAGGGTCAGCTGGGCCAGGCCGGGGCCGAAAAACTCGACGAACTTGCCGACCACCCCGTGGTTGCGCAGCTGTTCGGTGACAGTCAGCACCAGGTCCGTCGCCGTTGCGCCCTCCGCCAGAGCGCCGGAAAGGCGGAAGCCGACGACCTGCGGTATGAGCATGGTGACGGGCTGGCCCAGCATGGCGGCCTCCGCCTCGATGCCCCCGACACCCCAGCCCAGCACGCCGAGCCCGTTGATCATCGTGGTGTGGGAATCGGTCCCCACGAGGGTGTCGGGATAGGCCACCTGGCGCCCGCCCTGATCGACGGCGAACACGCCCCGCGCCAGATACTCCAGGTTTACCTGGTGCACGATTCCCGTGCCGGGCGGCACCACCTTGAAATTATCGAAGGCCTGCTGACCCCAGCGAAGGAACTTGTAACGCTCCAGGTTGCGCTCGATCTCGACGGCCGTGTTGCGCTCCAGTGCCTCGGCGTTGCCGAAAAAATCGACCATCACCGAGTGGTCGATGACAAGCTCCACGGGCGAGAGGGGGTTGATGAGGCCGGGCTTTCCCCCCAGATCGACCATGGCATCGCGCATCACCGCGAGGTCGACGATCGCCGGTACGCCGGTGAAGTCCTGCAGCAATACCCGCGCGGGGACGAAGGCGATTTCCTGTGACGGCGTGGCTGCAGGGTCCCAGTTTGCCAGGGCCTCGATATCATCGTCGGTGACGAACGGCTCATCCCCGTGACGCAGCAGATTCTCCAGCAGCAGTTTCAATGAATACGGCAGGCTGTCCGCCGTGCTCGATTCGCCCAGTCCGTCGAAGGGGAAATAGCTGTAGGTGGTGTCGCCCACCGTCAGCGTCTTTTCCTGGCTGTAGCCAGTGCTCATAGACAGCTCCTTTCAAGTCCCGAAGAGGTGCCGCGCCAGCGGCACCTCGCGTTTAGTTGTACGATCTATACTAACTATAGCAGCACAGGAGGCGGTATGAAGAGCAGGACAGAGCGGGACAGCATGGGAGAGGTCGAAGTACCGGCACAGGCCCTGTACGGCGCCCAGACCCAACGAGCAGTGGATAACTTCACCATCAGCCGGCGCCCGATGCCGGCCCGCTTCATTCGGGCCCTCGCGCAACTCAAGGCCAGCGCCGCCCGTGCCAACCGGAAGTGCGGCACCCTCGACCCGGATATCGCCGAGGCTCTGGAGGCGGCGGCAGCGGCTGTGGCAGGCGGCAAATACCTCGACCAGTTTCCCGTTCCCGTGTTCCAGACCGGCTCCGGCACCAGTACCAACATGAACATGAATGAGGTGCTGGCGCGTCTGGCGACAGAGGCATCGGGGCGGGCCGTTCACCCGAACGACCATGCCAACTGCAGCCAGAGCAGCAACGACGTGATCCCCAGTACCATCCAGGTCAGCGCGGCCGTCGGGCTGCAGGATCGATTGCGACCGGGCCTGCACAGCGTGGCGGAGACCATCCGGACGCGTGCCGGAGAGCTGGCGAGGGTGGTGAAGACCGGCCGCACCCACCTGATGGATGCCATGCCACTGACCCTCGGCCAGGAGCTCGGCGCCTGGGCAGGTCAGCTCGAGGAGTGCGATGCACGCTTCGGTGACCTTCTGCCGCGGCTGTGCAAACTGCCGATCGGTGGCTCGGCGGTAGGCACGGGGATCAATGTACCGCCCGGGTTTCCCGGGGAACTGGTCAAGCATCTGGGGGAGCAGCTGGGCCTTGACTTTACTGCGTCTGACAACCCGTTCACCCGCATGGCGGGCCAGGATGTCGCACTGGAGTGTTCGGCCTGCCTGCGCAGCCTGGCGCTGGTCCTGGCCAAGATCAACAACGACCTGCGCTGGATGTCATCGGGTCCCCTGGCCGGCCTGGCGGAGATCGAGCTGGAGGCCCTGCAGCCGGGCTCCTCGATCATGCCGGGAAAGGTGAACCCTGTGCTGCCGGAGGCGGTGCTGATGGCGGCTGCGGAAGTAGTCGGCAACGACAGCGCCATTGCGCTGGCGGCTCATTCCGGCAATTTCCAGCTCAACGTCATGCTGCCGCTGGTTGCGGACCGGCTGGCCGACAGCACCGAATTGCTGGTCGGCGCCTGTGAGGCCACGGCGCGCACCGTCACCGGATTTCGCGTCAATCACGCGCAACTGCGGCGCTCTCTGGCGAGCAACCCCATCCTGGTCACCGCGCTCAATGCCACCATCGGCTACGAGGCGGCGGCGGCCATCGCCAAGCGCAGCTACGCGGAGGGCCGCCCGGTGCTTGACGTGGCGGAGGAAGAGACCGATCTGTCGCGGGAAGAGCTCGAGGTATTACTGGACCCCATCCGGCTGACCAATACCGGGGTCAGATCGGGAGAGGAATGAAGACCGACGAGGCGGCGTGCACCGCCTTGGTAATCCTGCGGTGATCCGCGTCGCCGGCAATGCGCGCCATCATCTCCTGCAGCATGATTATCTTGCCGAACAGGCGCTCGAAACTGAGGTTGTCCGTCACCCCCTGGTACTCGCTGGTGATGAGAAAGGGGTCTCCGTTCGCCTGTCGCGTGTGCTTCAGCCGCCACAGCAGTACCTCGACATTGTGGGCGCTGGTCAGCAGCTTGTCGCCGTCGAGAGAGTCAAACATGAATAACTCGGCGTTGTAGCCGTAGGCATTGCGCAACATGCCACCGAGCCCCACGACGAGGGCAAACACTCGATCCCCCTTGAAATAGGGGTTGAAGACCAGTTCCAGGGCTTCGATCTCCTGGCGTCCGCCCAGTTCGTCAAAGCTCAGTTGCCCGCGGGTGACACGAAGCTGCGCCAGCCGCATCTCCAGCGTGATGCCGGGGATTTTCCGGAGTTCAGCCGGGTTGCGCTTGTAGAGTTTTATGGTGAGTTCTCGGACGAGCCGTCGGGTTTCATCGATGAACTCATCGGCGACCAGATCCACGTCGGATTTCGCCAGGTTTTTGAGCTCATAACCACCACAGCCAGGAAGCAACAACAGCAGCAGGGACAGGACCAGGAGGACGCGCATGACCAGAGTTTACTGGAAAAGCGGAGGTGAAAAACCGGGAGAAATACCGGTCTGGAGCGTGCGGCGCCCGGCTAACCGGCCCCTGCCTGCGCTCGCTGCCAGACCGCCAGCCCCTGGGCATTCAGGTCTGCATCGAAAGCGAGCAGGTCGCGCAGTTCCTGTTCGCTGAACGGGGGTGCAAAAGCCTGCATCTCTCTCAGGGAGCAGTCAACCAGTGCCCGGCACAGGTCGGGAAGATCGCCCCCATGAATAGCGGCCAGCCTGCAGTATTCGCCCACCTGACGCGAAAGCAGCTGGATCAGCCGGCTCTCATAACCGAGTTCGCCCGAGTGGGTGAGGAAAATGCGCCGGGGCCCGTAGCTGTCCAGCAGGCTGAAGGTCTGCGACAGCGCCTCGGGGTCGAACTGGGTCGGGGTGGTCGTCGGCAGCAGGTAGGCGCCACCCGGGAAGCGGAACCAGGGATAGGAGATGCCGAAGCTGTCACCGCTGAACCAGCCGCGGCTGGTCTCGTCCCAGATGCAGTAGTGGTGGTTGGCGTGGCCCGGGGTATGGCGGACCTCGAGCCGCCTGCCTCCCAGTTCGACGGTGGCGCCATCCGCGGCGACCAGCATGCGCTCGGGGGGGACGGGCATGATCTCCCCGTAGAGTTCGCGGAACCGTGCGGCCCCGTAGACTTCCCTGGCGCTGTCCGCCAAGCGCCGGGGGTCAGCCATATGCCGCGCCCCCCGGGGGTGAATAACAAGTTGCGCAGCCGGGAACCGCGCCATCATGACACCCGCGCCGCCGGCGTGATCGAGGTGCACGTGGGTGGGCATGACATAGCGGACCTGCGCCGGCGTGACCCCCAACGTGCGCATCGCGGTTTCCAGGTTTTCGAGGCTGCGCGAAGTTCCTGTCTCGATCAGCGCATATTCGCCATCCTGGCCCAACAGGTAGAAACAGGCGAGCCAGGGGCGGATGTAGCCCGCGTCGATACAGGTGATACCGTAAGCAAGCCCGTGACTGACGTCGCTTTCCAAGCTTATCCCTCCGAGTCGTTTGAGGACCGCCAGGCGCCATACTCGCACAAAGCGTCACGGCTATGAACCGAGCCTCTCTGTGATACCCTGCCCATGCGTATACCACTATACTGTCGTCGGCTTCTCCACGGCTATCAAGAAGGCTATCCCAGCGATGACTGCGCCCAGACCCACTATTCTTTCAAGGTTCCCGACAACCGCATTCACGCATCTGTGCCTGCTCCTGCTATTTGCTTTCAATACCCACGGGGAATCCCTGGCGCAGCCCGAGACACCGGCCGGCCCCATCAGCCGCGAGAAGATCCAGCAACAGATCACGACTGTTTCTGCACAGGCCGATCTCGCAGAGCAGGAAAAAACGGAGCTGCTCGCCCAGCTGGAGCAGGCCCTGGAGCAGCTCGACCTTTACGACCAGTACGAAGCGAAGAGTGCTGAGCTCAATAAGCAGGTCGAAAACGCTCCCGGCGAAATCGCGCGCTACGAACAACTACTGGAAGAGACACCGAGTGATCCCCAGGAGATAGCGGCGGACATTCCTGAGAACGCCGCCGTGGAGGAGATCGAGAGCCAGCTCACGCTGCTGCGCGCTGAGCGCCAGCGTCTGGCGGAACGTCGCGACACGCTGCTCGGCCGGATAGACAAGCAACAGGCACGATCGACGGCGATCAATGCACGGCTCGGGGAGCTGCAGACCTCGATCGAGGAGGCCCAAGGCTCCCTGCAGACACCCGCGGATACGATGGCAGAGCGTGTCCAGCAGTCGCTGCTGTCCGCCCGGCTCCAGGCCTGGAAGGCAGAGGCGCGCAGCCTCGAGAGCGAAGTGCTCAGCCAGCCCACCCTGGCCCGGGTGGAGTCGATGGAGCTTGCATGGCTGCAGCGGGAGCTGGCCAGGACAGACCTCCAGCTCGCCGCCCTGGCGAGCGCCGCAGAGGCGGCACGGGCGAGCGCCACGGCCGAGAAACTCACGACCACCGAGACCCTTGCCGCAGCGCTGGAGGGCCGCGATTCCCGGATGCGCGAGTTCGCTGACAGAAACCGGGCACTCGCCGAGCAGCTGCAATCCGTCGCAGCAGAGACGGAGCGCGCCCGCGGGGACGCCTCGCGCTTGCAGGACCAGCTCACCTACATCGAGCAGGATTCAAATCTCATGCGTCGCCGGTTGGATGTGGCCGGGCGCAAGGAGGTTCTTGGGAGGGTTATGATCACGCGCCTGGACAGTCTTCCCGACGTGCCTGCCAACAGGCGGGAGATCAGCCAGCGCAATGCGCTTATCGCCGCTACCTCCCTGGCCTATATCGATATCGACGAAGAGTTCCGCGCGCTGGCGAATCTCCCCGACTATATCGCGCAGAACATTCCCGACTTCGGGACACGGTCTCCCGAGGAACGCCAGGTTGTCCAGAAGCTGATCGACCAGCGGACAGAGCTGCTGCAGGACAACCTGCAGGCACAGAGCGCTCTGCTGGCTCTGCTGGTGGATACCAACGTCACCGCCAACAAGCTCGTCGAAACCACCGCCGAATACCACGAGTTCCTGCTCGGCAACCTGATGTGGGTGCGCGACTTCAGCTTTATGGATCCATTGCTGCTGTATGAGCAGATCAGGCACCTGTTCTCCCCAAAAACCTGGGCTTCGTTTCCGCAAACCCTGCTGACCGGATTCAGGCAGGCCCCTCTGGCACCGGGCCTGCTATTGGGCTATCTCCTGCTGATACCCCTGCTGCGGCAGCTGCGTCGCCCCTATCGGGAATTGATGAGCCGGCCGACGCCGCTCACTGAGTGCGCTGGGGCCCGCACTGATCCGCGCATCGCAACTGCTCTACGTGCTGCTCCTGACGCGCCTGCTCATCAGCAAGCACGGCGCGGGGCGGCGGATGCTCAAGTGGGACGCCCGGGAGCTGGACGCCCTGCGCCGGGAGTTGAACTGGGCCGGCCCCCTGCTCGTGCTTGCGGGCCTGCTCAATGTCTACGCGCGCGAGGTGTACACACTCGCCAGTGGTGGGCCGCTGGGGGCGCTGTCCGTCGCCGTCGCAGCGGGAAGCATCTGCGTCGTTTGCTTTCGCCTGTTGCGCAACGAGCGATTCCGGGATGATCCGTTGGAGGTATCGGGACTCCGGCTCGCCATGCTGTTGGGCGGCACCGTCATAGCACTGGAGCTGCTCGGCCTGCTGTTTGCCTCCAAGGTCTACCTGGCCGCGCTGCTACGGTCAATTCTGCTGCTGCTGGGGGTTAAGGTAATTGTCGACACGCTCCAGCGCTGGTTGCTGATCCTGCGGGCCCAACTGGAGCGCAGGAAGCGCGAGGAGCGCAAGGCGCTCGAAGACGAAGGACAGGAACCCCTGGCATTATCGGAAGATCAGCTGGCCACCCTGTCGCTGTCCGCCGCGCATACGAAGCTGCTCGGTCTGGTTCGCCTCGTCGCTGTTGCAGGCGTACTCTGGCTGGTCTGGTCTCCCAGCCTGGCCGCCTTCAACCTGCTGGACTCCCTGACCCTGTGGGAGGTCGCAGACAGCAGCGCCCCCGACGGCACCCCCCGCGCTATCACGCTGTTCGACCTGGTTCTCGGCGTCATAATACTCGTCATCACGACGCTCGTGGCGAAACATCTCCCGTCCCTGCTGCAGGTATTCCTGCAGGAGTGGGGAAAGATCAGCGCCGGCGCGCGCTACGCTTACGGTATTCTCATGCAGTACCTGGTAATCGCCATCGGTGGCTCGATGTTCCTGACCACCATCGGCTGGGAGTGGTCCAAGGTGCAGTGGCTGGTGGCTGCCCTGGGTGTGGGTATCGGCTTCGGGCTGCAGGAGATCGTCGCCAACTTCATCAGCGGGATCATCATTCTGTTCGAGCGCCCGATCCGGGTCGGGGATATCATCACCGCCGGCGGGGCCGAGGGAGAGGTCAAGAAGATCAATCCCCGGGCCACGATCATCGAGACCTTCGAGCGCAAGGAGCATCTCATACCCAACAAGGAACTGATCACCGGGCAGGTGATCAACTGGTCCCTGTCAGACGACGCGGTGCGCGTGGTAATACCCGTGGGTATCGCCTACGGCAGCGATGTGCGCCGGGCAATGGCGCTGTTGCTGGAGGCCGCCAGAGAGGTTCCAACGGTCATGTCCGACCCGGAACCCCGGGCCAGTTTCGAGGATTTCGGCGACAACGCGCTGGTCCTCTGGCTGCGCTGCTTTGTCGCGGAGGATCGGGTGGCCGCCTGGACCAACCTGCGCACCGTAATCTACGAGAAATTCGAGGCAGCCGGGATCGTCATCTCCTTCCCGCAGCGGGACGTGCACCTGGACGTCATGCATCCACTGCGCATTGAGATCGAGCGCCCGCCCAGAGCCGACGCTGCGAGGCCCTCGTGAAGGATCAGGGCAACCGGTCGGCCGGCGGGTCGTACCAGATGGGCGAGGTATAGGCTCGCTCCTGAATGGTATCCGGCTGGCCGTCGGCATGCGCCTGCCCCAGCGCCACGGCGTCGTAGAGAGAGTGCCGCGGCGTCGGTATCTGCAACACCCGGGCGTAGTAGAAGGCGGAAACCGAGGGATCGAAGTCGGGATCACGCCAGAGTGCGCTCAGATCGGGCGAACCGATCGTATTTGTATACTTCGCGGTCGCGGTATCGACGGTATTGCCCACCGCCGGCAGCCTGCCCTGCGCATCCGTTTCACGTTCACCCGACCATGCGATATCGTAAATGGCCTCCCTGGACGCCCCTGAGGCATCGACCCACCCTTTCACGATCTGGATGCGATCCAGGTTGGCACCTGCCGGGTCCTTCAGGGCGCGCACGATGAACGCCGGTGGCCCTCCTTCGCCGGCACTGATGCGGCCGCCCATCGGCACACCGGTTGCAGTGGCGGATTCGTACAGGTCGGCTACCTGCAACTGCTCCTCTGCGAAGTCCCATCCGGCGAAAAACTGCACCGCGATGCGCGGCCCGCTGGTGGCAAAGACCTCGCGCCGTCTCAGGGCCGTCAGGATCGCCGCCCGCGTATTTTCCTCGGCCCATACCGCCGCCATGCCGGAGGCGGACATCGCCCAGCCGGTGGTGCCGCCCTGCCCCCACGCGACCTCCTTGTTGTCGGGGATCGAGTCGATGGCCAGCTTGCCCTGGAAGTTGTCCTCCTCCGCCGAGGACAGTCCGGTGTGGGCATCGGTGGAGCCGATGAGACCGAGGCGATAGGGGTTCTGGCCCAGCTCCCTTTCCAGGAGGAGGCCCCGCTTGAGGGCGGACCGGAGGTAGTCTCCGGAGGCGGCCACATAGGGCGTAGGCCTGCGCTGGATGTAGTAGGGATAGGTCTCGAAATCGGCAAAGGGGTCCTCCGGGGAAAGGTCCGGATGGGTCTCGGAGTCGCCCTTGATCTGGGTGATCTCGGCCACCGTCTCCCAGCGGCTGCGGCTTGCCGCGTACTCCCGGGAGAGGGGTTCCCCGCGCAGGGTGGTGGCGCCGAACATATAGCCCTTGGAGATATTGGAGTTGTGGGGAATGGCGATGAAATCGGCCCCGGTCGCACCGCTGGTGAGGTCCAGCCAGGCCCAGAGATCCTCGGGGTAGGGGCTGTTCACGAAGCTGAAGGGCTGGTACTGCCGGGCGACATCGGCACCGGCATCGGTGATGACGATCCGGTGCAGGTTGGCGCCCCCCGGGGTCGAGCTCCACTCCCAGCCGATCAGGGCGGTGAATTCACCCGGCCGGTTGTAGGCGTCCGCGGTCCGGGTGATCTCTTCCCAGGCACTGACTTCCACCCCCGGCATGGGAGGCAGCCACCAGGAGACCGTGTCGCGGCTCCCCGGCGCCGCCAGCTCCGCGGCGGCAGCGGCAGGGTCCTCCGGGGCAGGCAGCTCACCACCGAACAGCCCGAGGCCGCTCCTGCGGTCGATCGCCCTGCGCAGGTACCAGGTCGCGAGCCATGCCTTCGCCCTGTCTACCACGCCGAGGTTGTCCGCAGGGACGCCCTGTTCATAGATATGGCGGATCACCCCGAGGAACTCCGCGTGGTCGGATACCACCAGGAAGTCCAGCGGCGTCCCGATCTGCACCCGCGCGCGATGCCAGGGATGGATGACCGGCAGGCCCATGGCGTAGCGGTAGGCGGTAGCCGGATCGGCGGTCAGGTTGCCGGTCGTGAACGCGTCGAAGGAGTAGCTCGTGTGCAGGTGGGTATCGCCCCACAACAGCTGCCTTTCCCCGGCGGCGGCACCCTGAGCCACCCCGAGCAGGGCCGCGCCGAAAAAGGCGGGCAGGAACACGCCCTTCATAGGCGTCCCGCCGCGGCGGCGAGGGCGTGCAGAATGACCTGGCGGGTGTCGAGGGGGTCTATAACGGCGTCGATCTCCAGATGGCTGGCCGCCTCGGTGGCCTTGCCGATTTCATACAGGCGGTCGACCAGCTGCTGGAACAGGGTCTCCCGTTCCGCCGGGTCCTTGACCGCGTCCAGTTCTTTCCTGAATCCCAGGCGCACCGCGCCTTCCAGCCCCATACCCCCGAACTCGCCCGTGGGCCACGAGGCGGCGTAAACGGGCTTCAGGAAGCTGCCGCCCACCATCGCCATGGCGCCCAGGCCGTAGCCCTTGCGCAGGAAAATGGCCACCACCGGCGACTTCAAGCGCGCTCCGGCCAGGAACAGTGTCGACATGCGGCGCACCGCGCCCTCTCGCTCATTGTCAGGGCCGACCATGAACCCGGGCGTATCGGTGAGGGACAATACCGGCAGACCGAACGCATCGCACAGCTGGAGGAAGCGCGCCGCTTTTTCCGCGGCCTCGGAGTCGACGGCACCACCGAGCTGCTGGCAATCGTTGGCAATGAGCGCCACGGGCCTGCCCTCCAGGCGGACGAACCCGGTGATTACACTGCGACCGTAGATGCGTTGAAGTTCGAGGAAAGAGCCGGTGTCGGCGATGGTTTCGATCACCCGGCGCACTGGGTAGGCCCAACGCCGGTCCCGCGGCACCAGCTCCCGCAGCACCTCCTGCGGTGCCGCTTGCCACTCTCCCACCGCGCCCTGGAAATAACCTAGCAGCTGCTGCGCCAGCGCCGTGGCATGGGCCTCATCCCTGGCCACGATATCCACCACGCCGTTCTTCTCCTGCACGTCGATAGGGCCGATCTCGGTGGCGTCGAACTTGCCGAGCCCTCCCCCTTCGATCATGGCGGGGCCCGCCATCCCGATCCAGGAGTTGCGGGTGGCAATGGTGAAATCGGCGCAGCCGAACAGGGCTGCGTTGCCGGCAAAACAGTAGCCGTTGTTGACCGCGATCCGCGGCACCTTGCCACTTAGACCGGCCCAGGCGCTGAAGGATTCGACGTTGAGCCCGGCAATCTGCGTGGTCACGTCGGTATCGCCGGGGCGGCCGCCGCCGCCCTCTGTGAACATGACGACCGGCAGCGACAGCCGTTCCGCCATCTCACACATGCGGTCCAGTTTCTTGTGATGGAAAAAGCCCTGGGTACCGGCCAGCACCGAGTAATCGTTGACGATGATGGCGGCCCGCGCCCGTTCAGCGCCCACCCGCGCCGCGTTGATGGTGCAGGTGCCGGTAATAATGCCGTCTGCGGCGGTGCTGGATTGCAGGTCGTCGTAATCCCGGCGGCTGCGCTGGGCAGCGACGGCGAGCTGGCCGTACTCCTGGAAGGATCCGGGGTCGACGAGGTCCGCCACGTTTTCCCGGGCGGTGCGGTAACCCCTGGCGTGGCGCTTGTCGCGGGCAGTGGCCCTGTGATCATCGAGGGTCCGTTCGAGCCTGCCGCGCAATGCACTCAGCTCGGGCCGCACATCTCCGTCCAACGGGTCGCCCCTGTCGCCGCCGGAACCTCGCCTGTCAGATGTCACAGGGAGTCGGGCTAACGTCCCTGCCAGCGGGGGGCACGTTTCTCGATGAAAGCCATGCGACCCTCGAGAGCGTCCTCGCTGTTGAGGCAGATCTGCTGCAGCCTGGCCTCGACCGAGATGGTTTCACCCAGGTTGTCCTCCACCGCCGCATTGAGCGCCTGCTTGGCGTAACGCAGGGCGAGGGGCGCCTTCTGTGCCAGCTCCTCTGCCCAGGCGAGGGTCGAGGGTAGCAGTTGGTCAGGGGGAACGACCCGGTTGCAAAGCCCCCACTCCAGGCACTTCTGCGCGCTCAGCTTCTCGCCGGTGGCGATCAGCTCGTACGCCCGCTTGCGCCCCACCGTGCGCGCCAGCTGCCAGGTGGCGCCGCCGTCGGGCACCAGGCCGATGGCGGAGAACGCCTGATAAAAATAGGCGTTCTCCGCCATCACGGTCAGATCGCAGACCATGGCAAAGGCGCTGCCGATGCCCGCCGCGGCGCCATTGACGGCGCTTATCCACGGTTTGGGGGAGTCCATGATTTCCAGCAGCGCCGGCTTGTACTCGCCGTTGAGCTGGTCCTCAACGCGGAAATGCTCGGGCTCCGCAGGCATCTCCGCCAGGTCGGCGCCGGCGCAGAAGGCTCGTCCCTCGCCGGTGAGGACGACCACCCGCAGGCCGTCGTCCGCATTTACCTCACGTACCGCACGCAGGATATCCCGGCGCAGGGCTGCGTCGAAGGCATTCAGGCTGTCCGGACGGTTCAGGCTTACCACGCCGATCTCGCCCTGGCGCGTCACCCGCACTGTTTCATATTCGCTCATACTCTCCTCCCTCAGGCGATAGCGCCCGCCTCGCGCAGTCCCGCGATTTCCTGCTCCCCGAAGCCCATCGCGGCCAGCACTGCATCGGTATCCTCGCCCAGACCGTGTGTGCCGTGCTCGACCCCGGAGGGCGTGCGGCTGAACCGCGGCGCCGGCGCCGGCTGGGTCAAACCGTCCACCTCAATATAGGTGTTGCGGGCAACATTTGCCGGATGTTTGGGGGCGTCCTTGAACGAGAGGATGGGGGCGAAGCAGACATCGGTGCCCTCCATCAGCTCGCACCATTCATCCCGGGTTTTCTGCAGGAATACAGCGGTCAGTTTCTCTTTCATGGCAGGCCACTTCGCCTTATTGTTCTGGTCGCCGAACTCCTCCTCGGACAGCCCGGCAAGTTCCTTGAGCAGGGCGTAGAACTGGGGCTCGATGGAGCCGATGGATATGTACTCGCCGTCGGCGCACTCGTAGGAGTCGTAGAAGTGGGCACCCCCGTCCAGCATGTTCGCCTCCCGCTGTGTCGCATCCCAGCCGCCGATCGACTCGAAACCGTGGAACATCCACATAAGCTGTGCGGCCCCGTCCACCATGGCGGCATCGATCACCTGGCCCTTGCCGGAGTTGGCGGCCTCCAGCAGCGCCGCCAGGATCCCGGTCACCAGCAGCATGCCGCCGCCCCCCATGTCGCCCACGAGGTTCAGCGGTGGCACCGGTTTCTCGCCCTTGCGCCCCATGGCGTAGAGCGCGCCGGTGAGGGAGATGTAGTTGATGTCGTGGCCCGCGGCGTGCGCCAGCGGACCCTCCTGGCCCCAGCCGGTCATCCGCGCAAATACCAGTTTCGGGTTGCGCTCGAGACACAACTCGGGCCCCAGACCAAGCTTCTCGCAGACACCCGGCCGGTAGGGATCGATGAGCACATCGGCGTTTTCCACCATCCGCAGCAGCGTCTCGAGGCCCGCGGGCTCCTTGAGGTTGAGCACTACGGACTTCTTGCCGCGACCACTGACATTTTCCATGATCCGGGGGTCAGCCGCACCGACCCGCTCGATCCGGATCACTTCCGCACCCATGTCCGCGAGCATCATCCCGCCCATGGGCGCCGGGCCGATACCCGCCAGTTCGATGACAGTGTAGCCGTTGAGGGGCCCCATGTTCAGCTCCTCACCGCGGCTGCATGCGGATGGCGCCGTCCAGGCGGATACACTCGCCGTTCAGGTAGTCGTTCTCCGCGATGAACACCGACAGGTGGGCGATCTCTTCGGCCTTGCCCAGGCGCTGCGGGTAACAGACGCTGGCCTCGAGTGATTTATAGGCCTGTTCGGGCAGGCTATCGAACAGTGGCGTGTGGATCAGGCCGGGCACGATGGTGTTGACCCGGATGCCATAGCTGGCGAGGTCGCGCGCCATCGGCAGGGTCATGCCGACCACACCGCCCTTGCTCGCGCTGTAGGCCAGCTGTCCCACCTGCCCTTCGTAGGCGGCGATCGAGGCCGTGTTGATGATCACCCCGCGACCGCCGTCGCTGTTGATCGGGTCGTTGTTGGCGATCTGCTCGGCGGCATACCGGGAAACGTTGAAAGTACCGACCAGGTTGATATTGATCACCGTCATGTACTGGTCGAGGGGAAACACCCCCTTCTTGCTCAGGGTCTTGCAGGCGTTGCCGATGCCGGCGTAGTTGTTACAGATATGGATGGCCCCGAACTTCTCGACCACACCCGCCACGGCGTCCTTCACAGACGCCTCGTCCGCGACATTGACGCTCCAGAAAGCGACGTTATCCGCCCCCAGCTTGCCGATCAGGTCGTTGGCCCGCTGTTCGTTCAGGTCGAAGATCGCCACCTTGACCCCTTTGGACACGTAGGCCTCGACGGTGGCCTGGCCGAGCCCGGAGGCACCTCCGGTAACGATTGCAACTTTTCCTGCGAGATCCATGGTTGTTCTCCTCGTGTCGGTTTCAGAAATTACGGCTGTTGAACGGTGTGTAGTCATCCCCGAGGCAATCCCGGCTGATGATGATTTTCATTACCTCGGAGGTGCCCGCGTAGATGGGGGAAATTCGCGCGTCGGTAAACTGGCGGCTGATGGGGTACTCGTCCATGAAGCCGGCACCGCCGTGCAGCTGTACGCCGAGGTCGGCGGCGGCCACCTGCAGTTCGCTGGCAACCAGCTTCGCCTTGGCTGCATCCACCGCTGTCAGCTGGCCCCCATTGAAGGCGCGGACACACTGGTCGATGTAACACTGGGCGATATCGAGCTCGGTGCGCATTTCCGCCAGTTTGAACTGCGTATTCTGGAAAGCCACGAGAGGCTTGCCGAACGCCTTGCGCTCCTTGACGTATTCGGCGGTCAGGTCCCAGGAGAGCTGGGCAGAGGCGAGATACCCCACGGCGCCGATCAGGCGCTCCTCGGCCAGCCCCTCCATCAGGTAGATGAATCCCTTGCCCGGTTCGCCCAGCACGTTCTCCGGGGGGATCATGACGTTGTTGAAGAAAAGCTCCGCGGTATCCTGCGCCTTCAGGCCCATTTTCCGAAGGTTGCGCCCGCGCTCGAAGCCCTCCATGCCCCGCTCCACGATGAACAGGGTCATGTGATGGGGATTGTTCTCCGGGTCGGTCTTGGCAGCCACGATCACCACGTCGCTGTTGATACCGTTGGAGATATAGGTCTTGGAGCCGTTGAGTATCCAGTGATCGCCCTCCCGCACGGCGGTGCTGCGCATCCCGGCCAGGTCACTGCCGGCGTCGGGTTCGGTCATGGCGATGGCCAGGATGGTTTCACCGCTGGCACACCCCGGCAGGAACCGCTGGCACTGTTCCTCGCTGCCGAAGCGCGTGAAGTAGGGACCCACCAGACGACTGTGAAGGGTGTTGTACCAGTCGCCGACGCGGGCGTAGGCGCTCTCCTCCATGATGATCTGCTCGAACCTGAAATCGGGGTCGCCCATACCCCCGTACTTTTCCTCGGGCCAGACCATGAGGAAGCCCTGCTCCCCCGCCTTGCGAAAGGCTTCCCGGTCGACGATACCGGCCTCACGCCAGGCCTCCATATGTGGCACAATCTCCGCAGCGAGAAACTTACGGTAGGCGTCGCGGAACATCTTCTGTTCGTCGGTAAACTCTCGTTGCAACATGGCGCTCCTCCCGAAGCCGCGATTTCAAGAGTCGGACAGTATGGTGAGGGCGCGGCACGTCAACAATGACCGGTCCCGACAAATAAATTGACCGGAAATGACAGCCGCCGAAGCGGCGCACTCAGGGGGTGGAATGGAGCAGATTTTCCCGGAAAACTGGGTACTGATGCATTTTGGGCTGATCTTTTCCATTACCTGTGCGCAGATGCTGGTGGTCTATGTCCTGAGCGATTCCAGTAACCCGCCGGCGGGACTGGGACTGTTCACCGTCTACTTCATGGCCGCCCTCCTGGGCTGGATCGCCCTCACCCTGCAGCAGGGGGACAGCACCCCGGTGGGCGTCGATATCCCCTCGCTGATGGCGATCCTCAACGGTTATATCCTGTTTCTCGCCGCAGGACAACGGGCCCACAGCAGGCGCGGGCGGCTGGCGCTCGGCGCCATCTGCCTCGCCGCCGGCCTGTCGATTTTCTTCCTGCCGCCGCGGCAGATGTTTGTGATCCAGGCCTGTTCCACGGCGCTCTTCTTCGCCGGCACCGGCCTGCTCTGTGCGCGGCGCGGCTGGCAGCAGCGGAACATCGGGGACGGCATCATCGCCTGGGCGGCGCTGACGTTGTTCGTGGGCGTTCCCCTGGCGCTGTACCAGTTGCTGGTGGCCGATGACTATCCGGATGCACAGGCCATCGCCTTCGGCGTCTACAGCGTCTCCTATGCGCTGGTGGTCGTCGGCTTCCTTGCCAGTGTGCTCATCGAGTACCAGCAGCACCTGTCCCACCTCGCTACCCAGGACCCGCTGACCCGGCTGTTGAACCGCCGCGGTCTGGAGGATGCCCTCTACATCAGTCTCGCGCACGCCTCCCGGCACGGTCTCTCGACGTCCGCGATCCTGGTGGATATCGACCATTTCAAGAAGATCAACGACAGCTTCGGCCATGAAGCGGGCGACCAGGTCCTGCGCCAGGTGGCCGACATCCTGCAGGGCATGAGCCGGGCAAGCGACGTGGTGGCGCGCACCGGTGGCGAGGAGTTTCTGCTGATTCTGCCGGACACGGGACTGGAGGCGGCGCGCCATCTGGCAGAGCGTATCCGCGAGGCCATCGGGCAGAGACCGCTGACGGTGGATCACCAGAAAATCCCGGTGACGATCAGCCTCGGAGTGGCCAGCGTCGCCGGCGAAGTGGATCTGGAGGCGCTGGCGCAGGGGGCCGACCGGGCGATGTACCTGGCCAAGCGCGGTGGTCGCAACCGGGTGGCCTCGGTTGAAACCAACTCGGTGCACCTGAGCACCGCCTGATGCGCGATCTCTCGATATCGGTCTACTTCGCCCGCGGCGTGCTCAGGCATGCCGTGCGCTGCGGGCTGGACCCGGTCCCCCTGCTGCGCCGGAACAGGATCTCCCCGAGGCTGCTGCTCGAGGACAACGCAAGAATCTCCATCGAGCGCTTCGCGGACCTGCAGGTGAGCACCATGCTGGCCATGCAGGATGAGGCACTGGGCTACGTCTCCCGCAGGATGCCCATTGGCTGCTGGTCGATGATGTGCCACGCGGTGATCGGCAGCCAGAGCCTCGGCCAGGCACTGAGCCGCTACTGCCGCTTCTACCAGCTGTTCGATTTCGGGCTACACCCCCACCTGGAGATCGAGGATGATCTGGCCAGTGTCTGGCTCGAGTGCGTGGACCCCGAACCACTTCCCGGCGGCTATTTCCGTGATCTCGCCCTGTTCAACGTGCACCGCTTCGCCAGCTGGCTGGTACAGGAGCATCTGCCGCTGCAGGCAGTCAATCTCGCCCGGGAAGCCGCGGCCCGGCCGACGGACTACCGCCACATGTTCCTCGGCAACCCGGTAGCCTTCGAACAGCCCCGCTCGGAACTGGTGCTCTCCGCCGCCCTGCTGGACAAGCCCATCACCCAGACGGAGCAGTCCCTGCGCCATTTCCTGCGCCACCCGGTGCTGATCATGCTTACCCAGAGTTACGCGGCCAACAGCTGGACCTCCCGGGTGCGCCACCTGGTGCGGCGCAAACTCGATCAGATGCCCGAGCTCAACGAGGTGGCCGGCGTCCTGGACATCCATCCCCAGACCCTGCGCCGCCGCCTGGCGGCAGAGGGCACCACCTTCAAGGAGATCAAGAGCCACGTACGCAGGGACACCGCGCTGCACTTTCTCGGCAAGCAGGGGCTCAGCATCGAGGAGATCGCGCACCGCGCCGGCTTCTCCGAGTCGAGCGCCTTCATCCGCGCCTTCAAAAGCTGGACCGGGGTGACGCCCTACACCTACCGCAAGGGCGTGTGATAAAGCCCCGGCCGGGCCGGGGCTGCGGATTCATTGAGCATGCCGATCAGTCGCAGCCGAGGGCATCCGTGATTGCGCCGGCTTCTGCCCTGAATGCATCGGCGTCGACGCCGGTCAGCTTCTTGCCTGCTTGCGCATCGACGTGGTTGACGAAGCCGCGCAGTATCCCGCAGGCGGCCTGATAGCTCCCGCGTTCGTAACTTGCCTGTGCCCGGGCTATCTTGCTGCTCAGACTCTTGCCGGGGCCGATACCCGAAAGGTCTTCGAGCAGATTTTCCAGGCGTACGGGCACCAGCGTGCGATACAGTGCTTCGGCAAGCAGCCGATGGCTCGTCGATGAAGGATGGAAAGAATCCCAATAGAAGTACGATGCCGGATCTGTACAGAGCGAGGAATCAGTGAGACACGCGTCAGTCGTGTTGGCAAACAACGCCAGCAACTCGGGATCCTTGGCAAAAGAGTAAAAATCAAAGAAATTGACGACCGCGCCTGGCAGTTCCAAGTCATCCAGGGCAGCCTTCAACGCTGCGTTCCACTGGATCGTCCAGAGAGTCGCAAAACCAGCAACATCGGGTCCGCGAGCCTGAAACTCAGGTGTTGCGCCGATATCAGGCACGTTGGCAATAAGGAACTGGCGAACGCCCTGGTCATAAAGGCTCGTCATTTGGGATATGATGCTTCCGATTCCTGCCTGCAGCGCTGCCTCGTCGCCAAGGTTGTTGGCGACGTCATTGCCTCCGATCATGATCGAGACCAGCGTTCCCGGGGTCGGCGACGTCCCGCTCATTTGAAAGGGAGCGAGATAGAGAGCGACTTGTTGCTCCAGCCAAAGCGCCCCTGCCGGGTCTGGATTCACGCCGGTTCGAGCACCCCCCCAGGCGAAGTTGTTTGCGTAGGGCACTGGCACAAGAGACGGCGTCGCCGTCAGGCCGAATTCCGACGCAAAAAGGGTCGGCCAGGATGGACCCTCTGGACTGGACCACTGGCCACCGGTAAATTCGGGCGGCGCTCCCTC
>JARRPM010000088.1:20122-34793 GCA_037382865.1 Halioglobus sp.
GTCCCCGAAGAACACAACATTTTCGATGTCAGTTGCCCCTGCCGGCAACGAGACTATCGATACAGCCAGCGCAGCTAAGAAGCTCACCAGTCGATTAATACGATTCACCATGTTTTCTCCGCCTCCATGAAGTTTTTGGGGTGGTCATCTCCATCCGGGATGCAGTCACTCGACTGCGGTCAGCCGGGCATGTGCGCCCCCACTGTCTTGGTGGCAAATCAGGATACACAATAAAGAGGAGTGCGCAACGTTTTGCCGCCAGGTCTCGTTTTGAAGGTGGCTGAACACAACCTGGTTGCGTCGAACGATTGAATCCGCGGTCGCAAGTAGTCATCGGCGACTTGAAATCAGGCTTTCCTTCAGTGGTCGCTTTTACCCCGGTCATGACAGGTTCTGGTTGTGGTTTATCGTCAAGATATTCCGTTTTTGCCCTCCAGGCTCAGGCAGGATCAGGTTTTTTGTCCTGTAAAACTATTGGCAGAAGCCAGGAACACAGCCTCCCCCGCCGGCCCGGCCTCAACGCCCGCTACTTTTCCTCAGCCGCCCTCTTTCTGTCCCGGAAGGACATCCTGCCAAACTGTGAAATGACACAATCGCATGCGTCGTTCGCAACATCCAAGGCCTCCGCACCACGCAAAATTCATTCGAGCGCGCGGAGATGCCGGAGCACGATGGCCAGCGCTTTTTCGGGCTTGGTCGGGGCCTGGTGGACGTTTCGGTGGAGAGTCTCTGGCAGCCCGGCGTGGTGTTCGATGCTATCGACATCGATCATCTCTTTCTTCACCTGCGGCGCCTGACCGCCGACACCTATAACTTTTCCGACCTGCTGCCGGCCACCAGCGGGGAGGAACTGTCGCTCGATACCTGAACTAGGCCTCCGGGGACAGCAGCGCGCCTTTGCAGTAGCGGCAGTGGTAGCGCGCCCCGTCCCGCAGGATGCGGTTGTGGCGGGTGGCGGAGAGCTGGTGGGTGCGGCAGTCACAGCGGTAGGTATGGGTCCGCTGGCGGCGCTGCGGAATGCCGGTGAGATCCAGTTGAAAGGTCACCCCGGGATCCGCGTCGAAGGCGGCCATCACCGCCCGCCACTCGGCGCCGTGGGGCTTGACCGCGCGCCGCCGCCGGTACAGTTCGTGCACCACGTAATGCGCCACCTCGTGGGGCACTGTCCCCTCCAGGTTCTCCTCGAAATACTTGGCGAAGATCCAGGGGTTGTAGCGGATCCAGCACTCGCTGCCGGCCGCTCTGAACATGCCCGCACTGCTGCCGCGCAGGTCGAACAGGACCGGTACGGGCCGGAACGGCCGCTCGAAGAGCTCCCCGGCGAGCGTGAGATAACGTTCGGTCTGCCCCACCACCTGACGCCGCTGGCCGGCGCCGATGGGCTCGATCGTGCCGTGAACGGCCGGGTGTTCACGGCTCAATCCTGTGTCTGCTCCCACCTCCGGTTTCCTCCCCCCGCCTCACGGTCCCGCCACGGCCCCAGACACAGCCCGAGCCACTGTCTGAGCGCCACACTGCGGAATTTATCGCGGTGCACAATGATATAGAGTTCCCGGCTGAAGTCACGTTTCGCCACCGGCAGCTGTACCAGGGAGCCCCGGGCAAAGGCTTCTGCCAGGGCGATGCGGGAAAGGCAGCCCACACCGAGACCCGCCTCGACGGCGCGCTTGATCGCCTCGGTATGCTGCAACTCCATGGCGATGGACAGGTCGCCGAGAATGCCCCGCATGGCGCGATCGAAGGTCTGGCGCGTGCCTGAGCCCGGTTCGCGAACGATCCACTCCAGGCCGAGCAGCGCCTCGTCCTCGAGCGGACCCGTGTCGATCAGGGGATGATCCGGAGCCGCGAAGACCTGCAGCTCATCGGGTCGCCAGTGGAGCACCTCCAGATCCGGATCGTGGAGCTCCCCCTCCACCAGGCCCAGGTCCAGCTCGAAATGGCGCACCCGGCGGGCGATGGTCTCGGTATTGGCCACGGTGAGAGCCACGTCCGCCCCCGGATGGCGGCGCCGGAAATCCGCGATCATGCCGACCGCCAAATAGTTGCCGATGGTCAGGGTCGCCCCCAGCGCCAGGCGACCGGAGACCGCCTCTCCCAGCAGCGACTGTTCCAGGGCACGGGCCTGCGCCAGCAGATTCTCCGCCTGGGGCCGCAACTGGCGTCCCAGCTCACTCAGCTGCAGGCGCTTCCCGACCCGGTCGAAAAGCTGCACCCCGAACTGGTGCTCGAGGTCCCTGAGAGAGCCGCTGGCAGCGGACTGGGACATGGCGAGGCTGGCCGCTGCCCGGGTCACGTTCTCGTGGTGGGCGGTGGCCAGAAATACTTCCAGCTGGCGCAGGCTGTAGCGCATGGGGCAGGCACCTGTTGCGGGAGCATTTCCCGGGGAAGGGTGATCCGTATATCGGTTTATCCGTATAACTAAATCGGATATTACTGTTTTACCGATATAGGAGCAACCGCTACCCTGCGACTTCATCAACAGAGAGGATCTCACCATGGCAACACTGGCCCGGGAGCGGGTGACCGACGTCCACCACTGGACCGACCGCCTGTTCAGTTTCAAGACCACGCGCAGCCAGGGGTTCCGTTTCAAGAACGGCCATTTCACCATGATCGGCCTGGAGCACCAGGGGAAGCCCCTGCTCCGCGCCTACAGTATGGCCAGCGCCAATCACGAGGAGGAACTCGAGTTCTTCAGCATCAAGGTACCGGACGGTCCGCTGACGTCGGCCCTGCAGCACATCAGGGTGGGCGATGAGCTGCTGGTCAACAGCAAGGCGACGGGCACCCTGGTGCTCGACCACCTCCTGCCCGGCAGGAATCTCTACCTGCTCGCCACCGGGACAGGGCTGGCGCCCTTTCTCAGCATCATCAAGGATCCGGACATCTACGAGCAGTTCGACCGGGTAATCCTCACCCACGGTGTCCGCTACATCGATGAACTCGCCTACCAGCAGCAGATCAGCGAAGAACTGCCGCGCCACGAATACCTCGGAGACCTGGTGCGTGGAAAGCTGCTCTATTACCCTACAGTCACCCGGGAGCCCTACCGCAACAACGGCCGTCTTACCGACCTGCTGGCCAGCGGCAGGCTGCCGGAGGATCTCGGCCTGCCCCCTATAGACCCCGAAACAGACCGCTTCATGGTCTGCGGCAGCCCCGCCATGCTGCGGGATGTCTGCGCGCTGCTGGACGAGCGCGGCTTCAGTGAGTCTCGCCACGGGGAAGCGGCTCACTACGTGATCGAGCGGGCCTTCGTGGAGCGCTGAAGCCCCACCCGCGGGTGGCTAGCGCCCGCCGCTCTGTTACACTGCTGCCCGCGGTCGGGCCTCAACACCCCGGCCGCCGCACCTTACACAACGATGACGGCAGCAAGAGAACCGATGAGCACACAACAGCTTGATACCACCCGCCTGGGTGAATACCTCGCCAGCCATATCCCCGAATTCACCGGTCCCGTCACGGCAGAGAAGTTCGCGGGAGGGCAGTCCAACCCGACCTTCAAACTGACCGCCGGCGGCACACACTACGTTCTGCGGCGCAAGCCACCGGGTGAGCTACTGAAGTCCGCCCACGCCGTGGACCGAGAATTCCGGGTAATCAGCGCCCTGCGCGATACGGACGTCCCGGTGCCCGAGGCCTACGTGCTGTGCGAGGACGATTCGGTGATCGGCTCGATGTTCTACGTGATGGAGTATAAGGAGGGTCGCATCCTGTGGGACCCGGCGCTGCCGGAGGCCGCAGACAATTCGGAGCGCGCCGCTATCTATGACGCCATGAACCAGACTCTCGCAGCCCTGCACAATGTCGATGTGGATGCCGTCGGACTGTCCGACTTCGGCCGCCCCGGCAACTACTTCGAACGCCAGGTCAGCCGCTGGAGCAAGCAGTACCGGGCCTCTGAAACCCGGCATATCGAGGCGATGGAGACTCTCATGAAATGGCTGGTGGAGAACATGCCCGCGGACGACGGCGCAGTCAGCCTGGTGCACGGAGATTACCGGCTCGACAACATGATGTTCCACCCCACCGAACCGAGGGTGATTGCGGTGCTGGACTGGGAGCTCTCCACCCTCGGTCACCCGCTGGCAGACCTGGCCAACCAGTGCATGGCCTGGATGCTGCCCCGGGAGGGTGGTATCAAGGGGCTGGCCGGCGTCGATCGCGGGTCCCTCGGCATTCCCACCGACGAGCAGTACATCGCGCGCTACTGCGAGCGGACCGGGCGCACGGGCATCGACAACTGGAATTTCTATGTGGTCTTCTCCCTGTTTCGCCTGGCGGCAATTCTGCAGGGCATCGTCAAGCGCGCCCAGATCGGCACCGCTTCCAGTTCCGAGGCGGATGCGCGCGGCGAAATGGTGATCCCCCTGGCCGACATGGCCATGGGTCTCATCGACTGACGGGCCCCTGCCCTTTTGACTTTGGGGCAGCTAATCTATACAGTTGCCCGGCGTTCAGGTGACCCCCCGGCTGCGGCCGCGTGGGTCCAAAAGGGAAGTGTGGTACGCCTCCGGCCAGACCACCGCTGCCCCCGCAACGGTAAAGCAGTAGACCTGCCAGCCCGATACCTGCCTGTCCGCATACACCGGTGGAGCGGAGGGCTTCACGACGGGTAGTCGCGTGCAGTGCTCTGCATACGCTCTCCTGCATCCCTCCCTCAGTCGCCCACGGTCCCCGGCTATTGAGGACGATGGTTTCATGCGCAAGCTCATCCCCCCTGTCCTGCTGGCAATGGCCTGCTGCGCCCAGGCGGCATTCACCGCTGACAGCAGACTCGAAGAGATGACCGTCACCGCGTCGCGGGTGCCCGTTCCCCTGCGCCAGGTCGGCGCCTCCGTTTCGGTGATCGGCCGGGAGGAGATACTCGCCCGCGGCTTCAACAACCTGGCCGATGTGCTGCGCTACGAACCGGCCATCTCGGTCAGCAACACTGGTGGCGCCGGCGGGGCGACATCCATGCGGATCCGCGGCGAAAACGGGTTTCGCACCAAGGTCCTCATCGACGGCATCGACATCACCAACACCGCCGCCCCCCAGGCGGGTCCCCACTTCGAGCAGCTGACCAGTGCGGGCATCGAGCGGGTCGAGATCCTGCGCGGCCCGCAGGGTTTGATGTACGGGGCGGACGCCGGCGGCGTCGTCGCCATTACCACGCCCCGCGGCCAGCCCGGGATGACCGGCGGCGTCAACGGCGAGTTCGGGCGTTACGGTACCCGGCAGTTTGCCGGTCAGCTGGTCGCGGGCAGCGACGCCGCGGATTTCGCCGTCTCCGCCACCCAGCTGGAGACCGACGGATTCAACGCCACTACCGGGGACACTCTCCTGCGGGACGAGGACGGCTATGAGAACACCACCCTGCACGGGCGGGTCGGCTGGAATTTCGGCGAGACCGCGCGCGCGGAACTGGTGGGACACCACGTGCAGGGCGACAATGAGTACGACGCCTGTTTCACGGTGGACACCTTCGCCCCGACAGACGCCTGCAGCGATGATTACGAGCAGCGCGCCTGGCGGGTCCAGGTCGAGCAGCAGGGAGAGCGGGTGGGCCACCGCCTGGCCTACAGCCAGAGCGCCATCGACCGCAGCTTCTTTTCCGAGGGTGTCCAGAGCTTCGCCGCAGACAGCGAGCTGCAGAAAGCGGAGTACCTCGGGAGCTGGGACGCGGCACAGGGGCTGACCCTGGTCTACGGCGTGGACCTGCTGCGCGAGGCGATCGACGACGGCAGCTTCGACCGGGATCGGGACCAGCAGGGATACTACCTGGAGTACCAGGGTGACTTCAGCGGCAACCTCTACCTCACTGCGGGCGTGCGCCACGACGACAACGACGACTTCGGCAGCCATACCACCTACCGGGTCAGTGGCGCCTGGCTCTTCGCCCTGGACAGCGGTGAACTGAAACTGAAGGGCAGTTACGGCACCGGTTTCCGGGCACCCAGCCTCTACGAGATCTCCTATAACCGCGGCGCATTCGCCTTTCCCCCCGCCGCCGGCACGGCACTCGATGCCGAGGAGAGCGCGGGATACGACGCGGGCCTTGGCTGGTATGCCCGGAGCGGTTGGCTGCTCGAAGCGGTCTACTTCGACCAGCGGGTGGAGGACGAGATCTTTTTCGACCTGGTGAACTTCTCGGGCTACCTGCAGGGGAACGGGGAGTCCAGGTCCAGGGGCGTCGAGCTGATCACGGAGGTGCCCCTCGGCGTCGCCTTCACCCTGACCGGCAACTACACCTTCAACGAGACCGAGGACGCAGAGGGCGGCCAACGTCTGCGGGTGCCCGAGCATCTGGCCAACCTTGGCCTGCGCTTCACTCCCCACAGCGGGCGCCTCTCGCTCTATCTGCACCTGCGCCTGGCGCGGGACATCGCCGATGAGCTGGGCGCCGCGATCGAGGATTACGAGGTGCTGGACCTGGGTGCCGACTACCGGCTCAGGGACGACTTCTCCCTCTACGGCCGGGTGGAGAACGTCACCGACCGGGATTACCAGGAAGTACCCTCCTACAACACCCCCGGGGCGGCCGCCTACGCCGGGCTGCGCTACACCTTCTGAGGAGAGAGCGGCAATGAGCGACGAGCAGGGAAACGACGAGACGCGCAAGGCGGCCCGGCATAAGGCGGCCATGGCCAAGCAGAAGGCGCGGGTGGACGCCTCCATCGCGGCGGCCGATACCGAGCGCGGGGTGGCACTGCTCCTGACCGGCAACGGCAAGGGCAAGACGAGCTCCGCCTTCGGCATGGTGATGCGCGCCCTGGGCTACGGTCAGACGGTCGGCGTGGTGCAGTTCATCAAGGGAGAGCAGCTCTCCGGGGAGGAGATCTACCTGCGCCAGCGCTGTCCCGAGGTGGACTTCTACCAGATGGGTACCGGTTTCACCTGGGACACGCAGGACCGCAGCGCGGACATCGCCGCGGCGCGGACGACCTGGGAGCGGGCCCGGGCGATGCTGGGCGATGCCCGCTACGACCTCGTGGTGCTCGATGAACTGACCTACATGATCGCCTACAACTACCTCGACGAGGCGGAGATCCTGCGGGCGATCCGGGAGCGACCGCCCGGCCAGAGCGTGGTGGTGACCGGGCGCGGCGGTGGCGCCGCACTCCAGGAGATCATGGACACCGTATCGGAGGTGCGGGAGGTCAAGCACGCCTACCGCGCCGGGATCAAGGCACGCCGGGGTGTGGACTACTGAAGCCATGACCGCCGGTCGCCGGGCTGAACCGCGCCAGCTGCTGCTGCCGCTGGCCCTGTTGCTGCCCTGTACCCTGGTGACAGCCCTGGCCTGTGGCGCCGTCAACCTGTCGCCGGCGGAGGTCTGGCAGGGGCTCGCCGGCACCGGCGACCCGCAGGCGACGATGATCATCGGGCGCGTCCGGCTGCCGCGCGCGCTGCTCGCGGCCCTGATGGGCGCCAATCTCGCCGTCAGCGGGGCGGCGATGCAGGGTCTGTTCCGCAATCCCCTGGCCGACCCCTCTCTGATCGGCGTCACTGCGGGCGCCTCCCTGGGCGCCAGCATCGTGATCGTGGCCGGCCCCCAGCTGGGGGCGGGCTATCTCGGGCTGTCACTCATTTCCATCGGCGCCTTCATCGGGGGCGTCTGCGCCGTCATGCTCGTCTACCGTCTCGCAACCTCCGCCAGCGGCACGTCCGTGGCCACGATGCTGTTGGCGGGCATCGCAATCACCGCCTTCGCAGGTGCGATCGGCAGCCTGATGGAGTTCTTTGCGGATAACGATATGCTGCGGCGCATCAGCCTGTGGCGGATGGGGGGGCTGGATGGCGCCGATTACCCGCGCGTACTCATCGCCGCGGTCGTCACCGGCGCCCTGCTGGTGGCGCTCGCCGGCCACGCACGGAATCTCAACGCCCTCCTGCTGGGGGAGTCCGAGGCCCGCCACCTGGGCATACCGGTGGACCGGGTCAAGGTACTCCTGGTGACCTGGGTGGCGGTCGGGGTCGGCACCTCGGTCGCCCTGGTGGGGACCATCGCCTTCGTCGGTCTCGTGGTGCCCCACATCGTGCGGTTGCTGACCGGGCCGGACCACCGCGTCCTGATACCGGGCTCCGCCCTTGCCGGTGCGGTTCTGCTGGTCTGTGCCGACACCCTGTCGCGGGTGGTGCTGGCCCCGATGGAACTGCCCGTGGGCATCATCACCGCGCTGATCGGCGTGCCGTTTTTCATCTCACTGCTGCGCCAGCGCGCCCTTTCCGGTGTTCGCCCGTGACCGTGCTGGCACTGGACAAGGTGACGACCCGGCCCTGGGGGCCGCCGCTGCTGCAGGCCATCGATCTCGCCCTCGAGGCGGGGGAAGTCCTCGGCGTGATGGGCCCGAACGGTGCGGGCAAGAGCTCACTGCTGAAGCTGGTGAGCGGCGACATGCCGGCGCATGCCGGGACCATCAGTTTCCTGGGAAAGCCCCTGTCACGATGGACCCTGCGCGAGCGCGCCCGTCGTCTGGCGGTGCTGCCCCAACTCTCGCAGCTGGACTTCCCCTACACCGTGGAGGAGGTGGTCGGCCTGGGGCGAACGCCACACGATACGGGGCGTGCCGGCGACCGGGAGATCGTGTGCGAAGCCATGGCCGCCTTCGACGTCACCGCCCTGCGCCACCGCCGCTATACCGAGCTCTCCGGCGGCGAGCGCCAGCGGGCCCAGCTGGCGCGGGTCTTTGCCCAGGTCTGGCGCCCCGGCGAGCGCCTGCTGCTGCTCGACGAGCCGACCAGCGCGCTCGACCTGGCCCACCAGCAGCAGGTCATGGCCGTGGTCGCCGAACTCGCCGCAACCGGCTGCGCGGTGGTGATGGTGGTGCACGACGTCAATCTGCTGGCGGCTCACGCCGACCGCCTGCTGGCACTGCACCGGGGCCAGGCCTACGCGCTCGGCACGCCCCGTGAAGTGATTAGCGAGACCCTGTTTCGGGAGGTATTCGCCGCCCGGGTCCATCTCGGGCGCCATCCGGTCAGCGGGGACCCCCTGGTGCTGAGCCCATGAGGCGCCTGTGGCCGGCGCTTCTCCTGTTCAGCAACCTGGCGGTGGCGATCGCGGTGGTGGACGATGCGGGCAGGCCGGTGGAAGTCAATGCTCCCGCCCAACGGATCGTCGCCCTGGCACCGCACATCGTGGAGAACCTCTACGCAGCGGGGGCGGGGGAGCGCATCGTCGGCGCGGTGGACTACAGCGACTACCCGGACGCCGCGCGAGCCATCCCGAGGGTTGGCTCCTTCAGCGCCTTCAGCCTGGAGGCGGTGATCGCGGCGCAGCCGGACCTGGTGGTGATATGGGGCTCGGGCAACGGCATGGGCACCCTCGCGAAACTGGCCCCCCTGCAGGTGCCCGTCTACGTCTCGGAGCCGCGGGCCCTCGCCGATATTCCCCGCACCCTGCGCGCGCTGGGGGCGCTCGCGGGCACTGCGGAGACGGCGGAGATCGCGGCGCGTCGCTTCGAGGCAGGCATCGCTGAGCTGGGCCGTGCGCACCGGCGGGAACAGCCGTTGAGGGTGCTCTTCCAGATATGGAACCAGCCGCTGCAGACGGTGAGCGGCGATCACCTGATCAGCGAGGTGCTGGCACTCTGCGGCGGGGTGAACCTGTTCGCCGACGCCAAAACCCTCGCCCCCAAGCTCAATATCGAGTCGGTGCTGCAGCGCAACCCCGAGGTCATCATCGGCAGCGGTGCGGGCAGCGGGCGCCCTGCCTGGCTGGACGACTGGCGGGACTACCCGACCCTGGCCGCGGTCGAGAACGACGCCCTGTTTTACGTCGACCCGGACCACATCCTGCGCCCTACCCCGCGGCTGCTGCTCGGCGCGCGCTCTCTCTGCGAACAACTCTCCGGGGTCCGCTAGCTGCGCGTTACAGCTCAGCGCTGGTGGAGCAGCAGCCACTTCATGGCATCCTGCTCCGAGAGCAGCCCGACCACACGGTCGCCCTCCACCACCGCCAGGGGCAGTTTGTGGGTCTGGAGCGCCAGCAGGGCGCGATGGGCGTCGAGGTCCGGCACCAGGGTCATGTCGCCGAGGTCGGTGCGCATGATGCTGCCCACGGGGGTGCCGGCACGCTGCTCCGCCGGCACGCTTTTGACCTCCGCCAGGCTGACCAGGCCGACCAGGCGGCCGCCCTCGGTGACCGGCCACAGCACCTGGGGACTCTGCAACAGCTGCTCGTCCAGGAACGTCGCGACACTGCTGGTCACATCCACCGTTTCGAAATGCCGCCGCATCAGGTCGCGGGCCTTCACCGCCTTCAGCAGGTCGCGCAGCTGCAGCTGCTTGTAACTTGCCGACGCGGTGTTGGCCAGGAACCAGCCGATCAGCAGCAGCCAAAGTCCCTGCAGCAGCAGACCGGCCAGGGCCTGCATCACCCCGAGTATCATCAGGGTCCAGCCGAAGAGCCGTCCCACGTCCGAGGCGATCCGGGTTGCCCGGTTGAGATCCCCGGTGGCCCACCAGATACCGGCGCGCAGGACGCGGCCGCCGTCCATGGGGAAACCGGGCACGAGGTTGAAAAGACCGAGCACGATGTTTACCGGACCCAGCCAGAAGAGCAGCGTGGCCAGCGGGGAGAGGGACGCCAGGGCCGCCTGCTGGTCTTCGCTGAGCAGGTGCGCAAACTCGGGGCCGGCGAGGGAGGCCCCCAGGGACGAAAACACGACCCCCAGGGCGAGACTGGTGGCCGGCCCGGCGATCGCAATCAGGAACTCGGTGCGAGGCGTCGGCGGCTCCTCCGAGATCTCCGCGACGCCGCCGAACAGGAACAGGGTGATACGCGGGACGGGAATCCCGAAGCGAATGGCCACCAGGGAGTGCGCCAGTTCGTGCAGCAGCAGGGAGATGAAAAAAAGCAGCCCGGCGGCAGTCGCCGTGAGCCAGCGGGTGGTGCCGCTCCAGTCGGGGTGCCAGCCGGGAAAGACGGTCGCGCCCAGCAGGTAGACCACCAGCAGGAAGATCAGCAGCAGACTTGAATCGAGCCGTATCTGGATCCCCGCGACAGTGGCCACGTGCAGGCCGCGATCATTGGCGCGCTGCGGGGTAGCCGGGCTGGCGTGCTGGTCACGGTCGGTCTTGGCTAGTTTCCTGTTGTCTCAACTCGCGGATCGGTCCATCTTAACACTGCGTCCCGCCGGCGTAGCGGCTATGGTAGGGAGCAGATATCCCGCCGCCGTTGCGAGGCCTGTCGGTCCCGGCGGCGCCTCGCAGAAGCCGGGTGGCACCACCGACTCACAAGGATAAAAACGAGCCCATGCAGCACCAGGAACCAGCGTCTGCGAACCCGGGGAGCCCCGCAGGGGAGGACAACCCGTATCGCTCCAGGAGGACGGCATATTACGCTCTCGTCGTCCTGACTATCGTCTACAGTTTCAACTTCATCGACCGGCAGCTGCTGGCGATACTGCAGGAGGCGATCAAGGCCGACCTGGGGCTCTCGGACAGCCAGCTGGGGCTGTTGACCGGCTTCGCCTTTGCCGCGTTCTACGTCATCGCGGGGATCCCCATCGCGCGCTGGGCGGACCGCGCCAACCGGCGCGACATCGTGGCGCTGTCACTGTTCATCTGGAGTTTCATGACCGCCATCAGCGGTTTCGTGCAGAACTATATCCAGCTGTTGCTGGCGCGCATCGGCGTCGGCATCGGCGAGGCCGGGGGCAGCCCGCCCTCCCACTCGATCATCTCCGATATCTTTCCCCCCAACGAGCGGGCGAGCGCCATCGGCTTCTACTCGATGGGCGTCAGCATCGGCATTCTCTTCGGCTTCCTCGCCGGCGGCTGGCTCAACGAGTTCTTCGGCTGGCGGGTCGCTTTTCTGGTGGTGGGCGCGCCCGGCATCCTGCTCGCCCTTGTCGTGCGGATGACCATCGCCGAGCCGATTCGGGGATTGACCGAACAGCGCGCGGCCGCCGTTGAGCAGGTGCCGCTCATGCATGTGGTACGCGTGCTGTGGAGTCGTCGCTCTTTCCGGCATATGGCCCTCGGTGCCGGGTTGAACGCCTTTGCCGGTTACAGCGTCAGCAACTGGATTGCCTCCTTCATGATCCGCTCCCACGGCATGACCACCGGGGAACTCGGCACCTGGCTCGCCATGACCATCGGCCTGGGTGGTGCGGTGGGTGTCTTCGGCGGCGGCCTGCTCGCCGACCGCCTGGGTTCCCGTGACCAGCGCTGGTACATGTGGCTCCCGGCGCTGGTCGGGTTCGCCTGCGTGCCTTTCATGGTGTCGATGTACCTGGTACCGAGCCCCTATACGGCGCTGGTGCTGGGCATCGTGCCGGGAATCCTGTTCAACGTCTACCTGGGTAACACCATCGCCACGACCCACGGCCTGGTCGGGCTGCGCATGCGTGCCCTCTCCTCCGCGATCCTGTTCCTGATTCTCAACACCATCGGACTCGGACTGGGGCCCTGGACCACCGGCATGCTCAGCGACTATTTGGAGCCCACCCTCGGGTCAGAGTCCTTGCGCTACGCGATGGTCTCTATTCTGCCGGCCGCGATGCTCTGGTCCGCGTGCCATTTTCTGCTGGCCGCGCGCACCCTGCGGGAGGACCTGGCGGCCGCCCCGGACTGACCCCGGGCCCCGTCAGTCGGGCTGAGCCGCTCCGGTGTCGCCCGCTCCCGCATGGCGCTCACCAAAGGCCAGTCGCTGCCAGATGTCACGGTAGTCGTAATCGGTCTGCAGGGCGAGATTGAGACGGTTGTAGGAGGCGAAGTCGCTCACCACGTGGGTGACCTGGACGATGCCTTTATCGGTCAGTCCCGCCGCCCGCAGCGCGACAACGTCCGAGTCCTCGATCGTGGCCGGATCGCGGTTCACTTTCAGGGCGTAGTCGAGGATGGTGTGCAGGCGCTCGTCGCCGGCGGCTTCGGAGCCGTGCTCCAGCAACCCCGCGATGTACTCCTCGGCGGTCCCCAGCCCGTGGTTCAGTATGGTGCAGAAGGCCGCCGTGCAGTAGGGGCAGCCGTTGGCCTGGGAGACCAGGATACCGATGTGCTGGATCTCCTCCATCGCCAGCTCCCCGGCCTCCCACAATACCTTGGTGGCCCCCAGCTTGGCGGTGAAAAACTCGGGGAAATTGAGCTCCACGAAGAAGTGGTTGGGTACAGAACCCTCCATCCGGGTCACCCAGTCGAAGATCCCGGCGACCGCCGGGTCCTCCACCTTCTCAGGCTTGATGATTTTCACTCTGGCCATGGCGACAATCCTCTACTCAAAAGTCCTTGCGCAATTCCACCAGCCACTGGCGGCCGCGATCGTACACCCCCTCGTAGACCTGAAACGCCGTGCCGTAGACCCCGGTGACCAGGAACTCCTCGTCGGTGAGGTTGCGCCCCGACAGAATCAGCGACAGGTCGCCGCCGGCGTTGGTCCAGCGCACGCTGGCGTCCCAGATATCGTAGGCATCGGTCTTCAGGATTTCGGTATTGTAGGCGTCGTTATAGGTATCGTCGCGGTAGCTCCAGTCGCCGCGCACCACCAGGGCGCTGCCCCCGGCAAGGGTGAACTCCTTCGACACACCCACGCTGCCGGACCATTCCGGCACACGCTCGAATTCGTAGTCCTCACCGATCAGGGTCAGCTCCGTTTCGATATCGTCGTACTGGGCGTCAAGCCAGGAGAAGCTCGCCTCCAGCAGCCAGCCACCGCCCGGCGCCGCCTGCGCCTCCAGCTCGGCTCCCTGGATTGTGGCCGAGCCGATATTCTCGGTGACCGGCGCCACGCTGTTGAAGACCTGCACCTGCAGGTCGTCGTAGTCGGTGTGGAACAGCGCGCCGTTGACGCGCATGCGCCCGTCCAGCAGCGTCGACTTGAGGCCCAGTTCATACGCGTCGACGAATTCCGGTTCGTAGGTGGGTATCAGGTCGATGTCCGGCGTCCCCGGGGGTGCGGTGAAACCGGCGACCACCGGCGGAAATACCCGCTGGGTGAAACCCCCGGACTTGAAGCCCTGGGAGTAGCTGGCATACAGCATGAGGTCCTCTGTCGCGTCCCAGGAGAGATTGACCAGGGGAGTGAACTCGTCGATCTCGATCTCCTTCTCCAGGAAGGGCAGGATCCGACTCCCCGCCTGCAGGAAGGGTGCATCCAGGGCGGCAAGGGGGTTCCCCGGGGGCACCGCCTGACTGATCCCGGCGTAGTAGTTCCGGAAGATCACCTGGTCCGGGGTGAATGTCTTGCTCTCGTCAGTGTAGCGCCCGCCAAGGGTCAGGTGCAGCGCAGCGGTGAGGTCGAAGGTGCCCTGGGCGAAAACGGCCCAGGACTCGTTGTCGAACTCACCGCCGGAGCGGAAATTGGAAACGGTGAAGTCGAGGATGTTCTCGTTATCGCCATCCTCGGCGAAGTAGTACGCCCCGGCGATCCACTCCAGGCGCCCCGCCCTGCCCAGCAACTGCAGTTCCTGGGTGAACTGCTCCTGATGCAGGTCGTCGTAGAACTGGGCGATGCGCTGCGGGGAGTGGTCGCCGTCCCGGGCGAACTCCGAGTCCAGTTCGCGCCAGGCGGTGATCGATTTTACCGTCAGCGAGTCGGTGAGGTCCCAGGTGAGGGTCGCCGCCAGGCCGAGGACGTCGGTGTCGGACCGCGCGGGGGCGGTACCGGCGTTGTTGCCGTCGGTATCGACATAGCGCTCATCGAAACAGTCGGGGCTGTCGGGGTTGTAGGTGACGCCATTGCCGG
>JARRPM010000089.1:0-17836 GCA_037382865.1 Halioglobus sp.
CCGGACTCGTCCAGCTTGGCCAGGGCGCTCTCGCCGACGTTGGGAATGTCGGCGGAGATCTCCTCCGCACCGAGCTTGGTGTCCCGGGCGATACAGGTCAGTTCCTGGATGTGAATCGTGGTGAAGCGATCCTCCTTTACTACCTTCTCGGAGACCAGGATGGAATCCTCGAAGTTGTAGCCGTTCCAGGGCATGAACGCGATCCGCATGTTCTGGCCGAGGGCGAGCTCGCCCATATCGATAGAGGGGCCGTCCGCCAGAATGTCGCCGCGCTCCACCGCGTCGCCCTGGCGCACGATCGGGCGCTGGTTGATGCAGGTGTTCTGGTTGGAGCGGGTGTACTTGGTCAGGTTGTAGATGTCCACCGGCGCTTCGTCATTGCCTACCTCCTGGTCGTTGACCCGCACCACGATGCGGCTGGCATCCACGGAATCGATGACCCCCGGGCGCCTCGCGACCACGCAGACGCCGGAGTCGGCGGCCACGTAGCGCTCCATGCCGGTGCCCACCAGGGGCTTGTCGCTGACCAGTGTGGGTACCGCCTGGCGCTGCATGTTGGAGCCCATAAGCGCGCGGTTCGCGTCATCGTGTTCCAGGAACGGTATCAGCGCCGCGGCGATGGAGACCACCTGCTTGGGCGAGACGTCCATGTAATCGACCCGCTCGGGGGGCATGACCGTGAACTCGTTCACGTGGCGAACGGCGATCAGGTCGTCCACGAAGCGGTCGTCATCGTCGAGGGTCGCCGAAGCCTGGGCAATCACGTGCTCGGCCTCGTTGATCGCCGACAGGTACTCGATGTCGTCGGTCACCTTGCCGTCAACCACCCGACGGTAGGGACTTTCGAGAAAGCCGTACTCGTTGGTGCGGGCGTAGGTCGCCAGGGAATTGATCAGTCCGATGTTGGGCCCTTCCGGAGTCTCGATCGGGCAGACCCTGCCGTAGTGGGTCGGGTGCACGTCCCGCACCTCAAAGCCGGCCCGCTCGCGGGTCAGGCCGCCCGGACCGAGGGCCGAGACCCGCCGCTTGTGGGTCACCTCGGACAGCGGGTTGTTCTGGTCCATGAACTGGGACAGCTGGCTGGAGCCGAAGAACTCCTTCACCGCCGCGGAAACCGGCTTGGCATTGATCAGGTCCTGGGGCATCAGGCCTTCGCTCTCCGCCATGGAGAGACGCTCCTTGACGGCCCGCTCCACGCGCACCAGGCCGACGCGGAACTGGTTTTCCGCCATCTCGCCCACCGAACGGACGCGCCTGTTGCCGAGGTGGTCGATGTCGTCGACCATGCCCTTGCCGTTGCGGATATCCACCAGGGTTCGCAGGACGTCGACGATGTCCTCGCGGTCCAGCACGCCGCTGCCGGTGACCTCGTCATGACCCAGACGGCGGTTGAACTTCATCCGGCCCACCGCGGAAAGATCATAGCGATCAGCGGTAAAGAACAGGTTCTGGAACAGGTTCTCCGCGGACTCCTTGGTCGGCGGCTCGCCGGGGCGCATCATGCGGTAGATCTCCACCAGCGCCTCCAGCTCGTTGCGGGTCGTGTCCTGACGCAGGGTGTCGGAGATGAAAGGGCCGCAATCCAGCTCATTGGTGTAGAGGGTGTCGATCTGCTTGACCCCCGCCTCTTCCAGGCGATTGAGAATCTCCTCGGTCACCTCGGTATTGCACTCGACGATCACCTCACCGGTCTTCTCGTCGACCAGGTTTTTGGCCAGGGCGCGGCCATAGAGGTATTCCCTGGGAATCACCAGTTCGGAGACGTTGGCCTCTTCCAGCTGGCGGATATGGCGGGCCGTGATCCGCCGACCCTGCTCTACGATCACCTTCTTCCCGGCCTTGATATCGAAAGAGGCCACGTCGCCGCGCAGGCGCTCGGGAATCAGCGTCATGCTGTAGTTGCCGTCCTTGTCGACGCGAAAGGTGTTCACGTCGTAGAACATGTCGAGAATCTCTTCGGCCTCGTAGCCCAGCGCGCGCAGCAGGATCGTCGCCGGCAGCTTGCGCCGGCGGTCGATGCGCACGAAGACCAGGTCTTTGGGATCGAACTCGAAGTCGAGCCAGGATCCGCGGTAGGGGATCACCCGGGCCGAATAGAGGAGCTTGCCGGAGGAGTGAGTCTTGCCCTTGTCGTGGTCGAAGAAGACCCCCGGCGAACGGTGCAGCTGGGAGACGATGACCCGCTCGGTGCCGTTGATGACGAATGTGCCGTTTTCGGTCATCAGGGGGATCTCCCCCATGTAGACCTCCTGCTCCTTGATGTCCTTGATGGTCTTGTTGGCGGCATCCTTGTCATAAATGATCAGGCGCACCTTGACCCGCAGCGAACAGGAGTAGGTGACGCCGCGCAACTGGCATTCGTTGACGTCAAATACCGGCGTGCCGAGCTGGTAATCCACGTACTCCAGAGCCGCATTGCCGCTGTAGCTGACGATGGGAAAAACGGATTTGAACGCGGCATGCAGACCGTAGTCGCCACGCTGGTCCAGGGGCACACCCTGCTGGGTGAATTTCCGGTAAGAATCCAGTTGAATCGCAAGCAGGTAAGGGACGTCCATTACCTTCGGCAGCCTGCCGAAACCCTTGCGAATGCGTTTTTTCTCAGTGTACGAGTATGCCATCAGTACTCCCCAGCGTGATTAGCCTGGACCGCCGCGGGGCGGTCAATTAGCCCCTCGAGGGCTATAAAGGGGCGCGGTGCCGCTCGGCACCGCGCCCTTGAAAATCTGTTTCCTGCAAGCGGGAAAAGGCCGGCGGGCTCAGTGCCCACCAGCCTTGTCCGCATCCGGCCTGGGCTGAATTACTTCAGCTCTACCGCGCCGCCTGCTTCCTCAAGCTGCTTCTTGATGTCTTCGGCTTCTTCCTTGGATGCCCCTTCCTTGATGGGGGAAGGCGCGCCGTCGACCAGGCCCTTCGCTTCCTTCAGGCCAAGACCGGTTACTGCACGCACGACCTTGATGACGTTGACCTTCTTCTCGCCTGCGGCGGTCAGGATCACGTCGAACTCGGTCTGCTCCTCTGCGGCAGCGCCGGCGTCGCCCGCGGCGGCAGCCGGAGCGGCAGCGACGGCTGCTGCGGCGGTAACGCCGAACTTCTCTTCCATTGCTTCGATGAGTTCAACGATTTCCATCACGCTCATCTCGGCGATTGCATTCAAAATGTCGTCTTTGGACAGAGCCATGACTCCTATCTCCTGTTTAGCTGATTAAATGTTCAACAGCAGAAGCTTACGCTGCCGCTTCTTTCTGATCGCGTACCGCTGCGAGCGTGCGAACCAGTTTTCCAGGTACCTCGTTCATCGTCTGAACCAGCTTGGTTACCGGCGCCTTCATCACACTCAACAGGGTCGAGAGTGCCTGATCACGCGTCGGCAGCTTAGCCAGAACATCCAACTGTTCTGCACCCAGCACTTGGCCGCTTACCGCCAGTGCCTTCACCTCGAACTTGTCGTTCTCTTTGGCGAAGTCCTTGAAAAGACGGGCCGCTGCACCCGGGTCCTCCATTGAAAACCCGAACAGGGAGGGGCCCACCAGCGTGTCTTTGACACACTCGTATTCCGTCCCGGTCAGCGCGCGCTTGGCCAGGGTGTTCCGCACGACACGGAGAGTCACACTGTTTTCGCGCGCGTTTTTGCGCAGAGCCGTCATTCCGTCCACAGTCACGCCACGTGCATCGGCGATGACCAGGGACAGAGCACTGGTGGCTGTCTCGTTAACTTCAGCTACGATCGCTTTCTTGTCTTCGAGTCCAATTGCCACTGGATTTACTCCTGGGTTACTACATTAAGCACCGCCAAATCTATGGTTGTGCCGCTCTTGCGTGGTGAACAAATCCACCATCTGCGTAGGCTTTGGCGCACCCGCCGGGTGCCCCGCACTTAAACCATTGCCGATACATCGCATCGGCGCCGGTACCTACGGTCTTTGATGGTCTTCAGTTCTCAGCTAAAAAAGGCATTAAAGCCCGAGCCATCTCCAAAGACCTCAAAGTGGACCGGAATGAGCCGGTGGGCCCGATCCGGCCTACAATTCTCCCCGTCCCTGGGGAGCCTTGAGGAACCGCCCCTTGTGGGGGCGACCCGATCAAATTTCCAGGGAACCCTGGTCGATGGTAACGCCCGGCCCCATGGTGGTGCTGAGGGTTACCTTCTTCATATATATACCTTTGGCCGCCGCCGGCTTGGCCTTCTTCAGGTCAGCCAGCACCGCCTCGAGGTTGCCCTTGAGGGCGTCCAGCTCGAAGCTGACCTTGCCGATCCCGCCGTGGATGATGCCGTTCTTGTCGGTGCGATAGCGCACCTGGCCGGCCTTGGCGTTCTTCACGGCCGTCTCCACGTCAGGCGTTACCGTGCCCGTCTTGGGGTTGGGCATCAGCCCGCGGGGGCCGAGCAGCTGGCCGAGCTGTCCCACGACCCGCATCGCGTCGGGTGAGGCGATGACGACGTCGAAATCCATCATGCCGCCCTTGATCTGCTCCGCCAGGTCTTCCATGCCCACCAGGTCGGCGCCAGCGGCCTTCGCCTTATCGGCGGCCTCGCCCTGGGTGAAAACCGCAACCCGTACGTCACTGCCGGTGCCGTGAGGCAGGGTGGTGGCGCCGCGCACCGCCTGGTCCGACTTGCGGGCGTCGATGCCGAGATTGATGGCAACCTCTACCGTCTCGTTGAACTTGACGGTGGAGAACTCCTTGAGCAAGTCGACCGCCTCGGCGAGCGGATAGGCTTTGGTGGCATCCACTTTCTCGCGGAAAGCCCGCACGCGCTTGGATAACTTGGCCATCAGTTCACCCCCTCTACTTCGATCCCGGCGGAACGCGCACTGCCCGCAATGGTGCGAACGGCGGCGTCCATATCAGCGGCGGTGAGATCGGGCCACTTCTGGGTGGCGATCTCCTCCAGCTGGGCGCGGCTCACCTTGCCCACCTTGTGGGTATTGGGCGTGCCGGAGCCCTTCTTGACCTTCGCGGCCTTGCGCAGGAGCACGGCGGCGGGCGGTGTCTTCTTGATAAAGGTGAAGGAGCGATCGCTGTAAACCGTGATCACCACCGGCGTCGGCAGGCCGGGCTCCAGGCCCTGCGTATCGGCGTTGAACGCCTTGCAGAACTCCATGATATTGACACCGTGCTGGCCCAGCGCCGGCCCCACCGGGGGGCTGGGGTTGGCCTGGCCGGCAGGCACCTGCAGCTTGATGTATGCTTCGACTTTCTTTGCCATGTCATTACTCCCGGGTGCAAACGCCGTCGTACCCCGCCGGCATCGGCCGGCACGTATTCGGGCTCCCCACAATGGCGGCTCACGCCGCCCGTTTATCAAGGGGCGGCCAGCAGCCGCCCCGCTCCGTCAGGCCTTTTCGACCTGACTGAACTCCAGCTCGACGGGCGTGGACCGCCCGAAGATCAGTACCGCCACGTTCAGGCGGTTCTTCTCGTAATTGACCTCTTCCACAACGCCATTGAAGTCGTTGAAGGGGCCGTCGATAACCCGCACCATCTCGCCCGGCTCGAACAGGGTCTTGGGCCGCGGCGCCTCCACCCCGTCCTCGACCCGCTGCAGGATCGCCGCTGCTTCGGCATCCGTGATCGGGGCCGGCGCATCGGCCTTGCCGCCGATGAAGCCCAGTACCCGGGGGGTCTCCTTCACCAGGTGCCAGGTGTCGTCGTCCAGCTCCATCTGCACCAGGACGTAGCCGGGAAAGAACTTGCGCTCACTGCGACGCTTCTGGCCGCCGCGCATCTCCACCACTTCCTCGGTGGGAACCAGGACATCACCGAACCGGCTCTGCATCCCGAGCAGCTCTATCCGCTCCTTCAGGGCAGCGGCAACTTTCTTTTCATACCCTGAATAGGCTTGAACGACGTACCAGCGCATTCCCATCGGTTACCCTTTACCCCTGTCTGTCATGCGATCGCCAGTGAGACAAGCCAGCCCAGGAAGGAATCAAGCCCCCACAGGATGAGTGCCACCAGCAACACGAATGCCACCACGATCATGGTGGTCTGGATCGTTTCCTGGCGCGTCGGCCAGACAACCTTCCGGATCTCCGTGCGCGCGCCCTTGATCAGCGCCCAGAATGCCGCGCCTTTGGCTGTCTGCAGGGCGACGAGCCCGGCGACGACCGCCAGGGCCACGATACCCAGCACCCGGTAGAGCAGCGACTGGTCGGAGAAATAGCTGTTGCCGACCACGGCCACCGCCACCAGGGCGAACACGACAATCCACTTCAATGTATCGAAGCGGCTGGCGGTTGTTTCCACACTCATTTTATGCTGTCAACCTTTAATACAGAGCGGCACCGGTAACACCCGGTGCCGTTCCCTGCCGTATATGGCAGGCCAGGAGGGAATCGAACCCCCAACCTGCGGTTTTGGAGACCGCTGCTCTGCCAATTGAGCTACTGGCCTAAACTCTCTTCTCAGACGACGGGGCCGAACTGCCCTTGCAAGCGGTTCGGCCCGGTCCACGGAATGGGCGGCCCCAGGGGCCTGACCCCGACGTCACCGATTACTCGACGATCTTCGCTACCACGCCGGCCCCGACTGTGCGGCCGCCCTCGCGAATCGCAAAGCGCAGGCCCTCTTCCATCGCAATCGGCGCAATCAGCGTCACATCCATCTGGATGTTGTCGCCAGGCATCACCATCTCCACACCTTCCGGAAGCTCAACCGCACCCGTCACGTCCGTCGTGCGGAAGTAAAACTGCGGACGGTAACCCTTGAAAAACGGCGTGTGACGACCGCCCTCTTCCTTCGACAGAATGTACACCTCCGCCTCAAAACGCGTGTGCGGGTTCACCGAACCCGGCTTCGCCAGCACCTGACCACGCTCAACCTCGTCCCGCTTCGTGCCGCGCAGCAGCACCCCAACGTTCTCGCCCGCACGACCCTCGTCCAGCAGCTTGCGGAACATCTCAACGCCCGTACAGGTCGTGGTCTGCGTGTCACGGATACCGACAATCTGGATCTCGTCACCCACCTTGATCACGCCGCGCTCCACCCGACCGGTCACCACCGTGCCGCGGCCCGAAATCGAGAACACGTCCTCGACCGGCATCAGGAACGCCTGGTCAATCGCCCGCTCCGGCTCCGGAATATAGCTGTCCAGCGTCTCCACCAGCGTCTTCACCGCCGTGGTGCCCAGCTCGTTGTCGTCCTCGCCGTTCAGCGCCATCAGCGCGCTGCCGCAGATGATCGGCGTGTCGTCTCCCGGAAACTCGTACTGGTCCAGAAGCTCGCGCAGCTCCATCTCGACCAGCTCCTTCATCTCCTCGTACTCCTCCGAGTCCGCACCGCCGCAGTCTTCCGCCAGCAGGTCCGCCTTGTTCAGGAACACCACGATGTACGGAACACCCACCTGGCGCGACAGCAGAATGTGCTCCCGCGTCTGCGGCATCGGGCCGTCCGTGGCACCGCACACCAGAATCGCACCGTCCATCTGCGCCGCACCGGTGATCATGTTCTTCACGTAGTCCGCGTGACCCGGGCAGTCCACGTGCGCGTAGTGACGGTTCGGCGAGTCGTATTCCACGTGCGACGTCGCAATCGTGATACCCCGCTCCTTCTCCTCCGGCGCATTGTCGATGCCGTCAAAGGCTACCGCCGCCCCGGATCCCCAGGTCTCCGCACACACCCGGGTCAACGCCGCCGTCAGCGTCGTCTTGCCGTGGTCCACGTGACCGATGGTGCCCACGTTGACGTGCGGTTTGGTACGTTCAAATTTTTCCTTTGCCACTTTTATTCACCTCTGTGAGTCAGCTGAAATTCAACGGGTCTGGTTCTTGGAGATAATCTCTTCCGCAATATTGTTCGGCGCTTCCGAGTACTTGGAGAATTCCATGGTGTAGGTCGCGCGTCCCTGGGTGGCCGAGCGCAGGTCGGTGGCATAGCCGAACATCTCCGCCAGCGGCACTTCCGCGTTGATGACCTTGCCCGAGGGGTTTTCGTCCATACCGGCAATCAGGCCGCGGCGGCGATTGAGGTCGCCGACCACGTCACCCATGTTCTCCTCCGGCGTGACCACCTCGACCTTCATGATCGGCTCCAGCAGCACCGCGCCGCCGTGCTGGGCCAGCTTCTTGGTGGCCATGCTGGCAGCTATCTTGAACGCCATCTCGTTGGAGTCGACATCGTGGAAAGAGCCGTCGTAGAGGGACGCTTTCAGACCAAGCAGCGGGTAACCCGCCAGCACGCCGTTCTGCATCTGCTCCTCGATGCCCTTCTGCACCGCGGGAATGTATTCCCTCGGCACCACTCCGCCGACGATCTCGTTGACAAATTCCAGCCCTTCCGCGCCGGCGTCTTCAGCCGGCTCGAAGCGTATCCATACGTGGCCATACTGACCGCGTCCACCGGACTGGCGCACAAACTTGCCCTCTATCTCCGAGGTATTGCGGATCGCCTCGCGATAGGCAACCTGCGGCTTGCCGATATTGGCCTCGACGCTGAATTCACGGCGCATGCGGTCCACGATGATATCCAGGTGCAGTTCGCCCATGCCCGATATGATGGTCTGGCCTGTCTCCTCGTCGGTCTTGACCCGGAAAGAGGGGTCCTCCTGGGCCAGCTTGCCCAGGGCGATGCCCATTTTCTCCTGGTCAGCCTTGGACTTCGGCTCTACCGCCACGGAGATTACCGGCTCCGGGAACTCCATGCGCTCCAGTACGATCGGGTTATTGATGTCGCACAGGGTGTCACCCGTGGTGACGTCCTTGAGGCCCACGGCCGCGGCGATGTCGCCCGCCAGAACCTCCTTGATCTCTTCCCGGCTGTTGGAGTGCATCTGCACCATCCGGCCGACCCGCTCCTTTTTGTCCTTGACCGAGTTGTAGACACCCGTGCCGCTCTCCAGCTTGCCGGAGTAGACCCGGAAGAAGGTCAGAGTGCCGACGAAGGGGTCGGTCGCAATCTTGAACGCCAGGGCCGCGAAGGGCGCGTCGTCGTCCGCCTCACGGGTGTCGATCGTCTCGCCGTCAGACAGGGTTCCTTCGATCGCTTTCACTTCCGTGGGAGAGGGCATGTACTCGATGACCGCATCCAGTACCGCCTGAACACCCTTGTTCTTGAAGGCAGAACCACCCAGGACAGGGATGATCTCGTTGGCCAGGGTGCGCGCGCGGATGCCCTGCTTGATTTCCGCCTCGGTGAGCTCAACGCCCTCGAGGTATTTGTTCATCAACTCATCGTTGGCCTCGGCGGCGGCCTCGATCATGTACTCGCGCATCTCCTCGACCTGGTCCACCAGGTCCGCGGGGACGTCCTGGTACTCGAAGGTCATGCCCTGATCGGCCTCGCTCCAGATGATGGCCTTGTTCTTTACCAGGTCAACCACGCCCCTGAACTCGTCCTCGGCGCCGATGGTCATCTGCAGCGGGACCGGGTTGGCACCCAGGCGCTCCTTGAGCTGCTTGACCACCATCATGAAATTCGCGCCGGCACGGTCCATCTTGTTGACGAACACGAGCCGCGGTACCTCGTACTTGTTGGCCTGGCGCCAGACAGTCTCGGTCTGGGGCTGTACGCCGGAGGAGCCGCAGAGGACCACGACCGCGCCGTCCAGAACCCGCAGCGAACGCTCCACCTCGATGGTGAAGTCCACGTGTCCGGGGGTGTCGATAATATTGACGCGGTGTTCGTCGAACTGCGCATCCATCCCGCGCCAGAAACAGGTCGTCGCCGCAGAGGTGATGGTGATACCACGCTCCTGCTCCTGCTCCATCCAGTCCATGGTGGCGGCACCGTCATGCACCTCACCGATTTTGTGGGACAGGCCGGTATAGAAGAGAACGCGCTCGGTGGTCGTGGTTTTACCAGCGTCCACGTGCGCACAGATACCGATGTTGCGGTAGCGCTTGATAGGTGTCTTACGTGCCACGATTAATTCCCCAATAGCAGGTTGCAGGGCAACAGATTAGAAACGGTAGTGAGAGAAGGCCTTGTTGGCTTCCGCCATGCGATGTACATCTTCGCGCTTTCTCACAGCGTTGCCTTTGCCCTGTGAGGCATCGATGATCTCGCCGGCAAGACGCTGGCGCATGGACTTTTCGCCCCGGTTCCGGGCGTACTCCACCAACCAGCGCATGGACAGGGCCACGCGGCGAGCCGGGCGCACTTCGACCGGGACCTGGTAGGTGGCACCGCCGACACGGCGAGACTTCACCTCAACCATGGGGGCGATGTTCTCGAGCGCCTCGTCGAAGGCCTCGATCGGATCTTTCTTGAGGCGCTCATGGACGATATCGAGAGCACCGTAAACGATGGTCTCGGCGACCGACTTCTTGCCGCTGACCATCACGTGGTTCATGAATTTTGCCAAAGTCACGTTGCCGTACTTGGGATCCGGCAGGACTTCGCGTTTTGCGACTACTCGTCTTCTTGGCATGGTATTGCCCTTCTCTCTTCAGGTTGACCCGGACACCGACCTGCCACTAATGCGGGGGAGGCAGGGGTCCGGCCTTACTCTTGTTACCGGGTTGGCTCGGCTGCGCTGCAGACTTCGCCTACTTCGGACGCTTGGTGCCGTACTTGGAACGGCCGTTCCTGCGGTCTGACACCCCGGAGGTATCCAGGCTGCCGCGCACGGTGTGGTACCGCACACCCGGCAGGTCCTTGACCCGACCGCCGCGAATCAGAACCACGCTGTGCTCCTGCAGGTTATGACCCTCGCCGCCGATATACGAAGAGACTTCGTAGCCGTTGGTGAGGCGCACCCGGCAGACTTTGCGCAGCGCAGAGTTCGGCTTCTTCGGCGTGGTCGTGTAGACGCGGGTGCACACACCACGGCGCTGGGGGCAGCTCTGCAGGGCGGGCACGTCGCTCTTCTCGACTTTGCGCTTCCTCGGCTTACGAACCAATTGGTTGATCGTTGCCATTCAGTTTGAACTCCAAAAAATGTTTTATTGCCTGGCCCTGGGCCAGCCTTCCGTTCCGAAAAGTGAAGTGCTGTGACTGTAGTGACAGGACGCAGTGAACCACCCCCGGAAAGAGGAGGCGGCATTCTATAGACGGTTCAGTAGGGAGTCAACCCGGGAAATCATGCCTTGCGCGAATTCCCGGGTGGCAGGTTGTCGGGACGCAAACCTCGCCTCAAGCACTCGCGGGAGCGCCCCTTGTGTCGCCCTCAGGAGCTTTGCGCCCCTAGCTGCCGCCGACCCGCACGCTCTGTGCGTCAAAAACCGTCCAGGCGTCACAGGTAGACGTGGACCCGATCAACTCCTGCGCTTTTTTCATACCGCCCTCGTTGACGTACATCTCCATGGTGGCCCCCATGTCCGAATAACGGTAGAAGCCCACGAGGTGCCAGTAATCGAAGTCCATATGCCCGGTACCCAGCGCCGGCATGTAAAACCATGACACCCCCAGAGAGCCCTGGCCCTTCATGACAAGACCCGATTTCAAGTGCGCCGCATAAGCGTCCTGCAGGGTTTTCCCGTCCTTCAGCGAACACGCCGCCACCAGCAATATGCCGTCCTCCGGCGTGCCCTCCGGAGCGTTTATAGGCTTGGAAAGGGCCATGATATGCTCGCCGCACTCGACCACCTCGGCGAAGGCAGCGGCCATATCGCGACCTTTACTCTGCCAGTTTTCCTGTGAGACGCCGAAGTCGGTGCCACTGGGCCAGCTTCCCAGCCAACCGACGTCGAAGATCCCCGGCTGGTGAAACTGGGGGGAAAGCAGCCAGGCCGAGTAGTTCGAGTCATTGGCATCCGCATACTTCTGAAAATCAGCGACAACCTTTTGCAGGTCGTCCATTCCTTTACCTTCCACCCAGTTACAGGCGAAAAACTCGACGGGGACCGCTTTAGGTTCACCAACCTGCGCTGTCACGGCGCTTCCCCACCCCAGCGACACCGCCGTCAACATGACGACAGACATGACATATCCTTTCATAGCTTTGCTCCTTTGCCGATTGATCATTCATCCGGGCACAAAGTCGCCATCCGCCGCCCCGGGTCCGCAAGACCGCTGTCGACTAGTTGTCGTCCGCCTGCAGTGCCTCAGTCAGAGCCGCCTCGATCTCCTGGGCGGATACGGACATTTCCGTGTCCCGGTCACGAGTGCGCTTGCGCTCCTCGTGGTAGGCGAGGCCGGTGCCCGCGGGGATCAGGCGGCCGACGACCACGTTCTCCTTGAGTCCACGGAGATAGTCGCGCTTGCCGGTGACCGCCGCCTCCGTCAGGACGCGGGTGGTCTCCTGGAACGAGGCCGCTGAGATGAAGCTCTCGGTGGCCAGGGAAGCCTTGGTGATACCCAGCAACTCCCGCTCCGCCGTGGCGGGGACCAGGTCCTCCGCCAGCAACCGCTCGTTCTCCTCCAGGAAAGTCGTGTACTCGACCTGCTCGCCCTTGATGAGGCTGGAGTCGCCGGAGGAGGCGATCACGACCTTGCGCAGCATCTGGCGAACGATCACCTCGATGTGCTTGTCGTTGATCTTCACGCCCTGCAGCCGGTAGACCTCCTGGATCTCGTTGACGATGTACTTCGCCAGTTCCTCGATGCCCTTGAGGCGCAGGATATCGTGGGGACTCGGGGGACCCTCGGAGACGATCTCCCCTTTCTCGACGTACTCACCCTCGAACACCGACATGCTGCGCCACTTGGGAATCAGCGCCTCGTAGTGGTCGGAGCCGTCCGCCAGCGGCTTGCCGTCGGTCGGCGTGATCACCAGGCGGCGCTTACCCTTGGTCTCTTTGCCGAAACTGACCGTACCGGAGATTTCCGCGAGGATTGCCGGCTCTTTCGGTTTGCGTGCCTCGAACAGGTCCGCCACCCGCGGCAGGCCGCCGGTGATGTCGCGGGTCTTGGAGCCCTCCTGGGGTATCCGCGCGATGACGTCGCCCGCTTCCACCCTGGCCCCGTCCTCCAGGCTGACCATGGCGCCCGGCGGCAGGAAGTAGTGCGCCGGCACGTTGGTATTGGCGAGGCAGAGCTCCTCGCCCTTGTCGTCCACCAGGGTCACCGCGGGGCGGATGTCCTTGCCCGCGGCGGGCCGCTCGCCGCCGTCCATCACCGAGATGCTGGACAGGCCGGTGAGTTCATCGGTCTGGCGCTTGATGGTGATGCCCTCTTCCATCCCGCTGAATTTGACGGTCCCCGCCAGTTCCGTGATGATGGGGTGGGTGTGGGGATCCCAGTTAGCGACGACGTCGCCGGCGGCAATCTCCGCGTTGTCCGCGACCCGGATGACGGCGCCGTAGGGCAACTTGTAACGCTCACGTTCCCGGCCGAGGGTATCCAGCACCGACAGTTCACCGGAACGCGATACCGCCACCAGCCGACCGTCGTTGCGCTCCACCAGCTTGAGGTTGTGCAGACGCACGGTGCCGTCGTTCATCACCTGGATATTGTCCTGGGCCGTGGCCCTGGAGGCGGCACCACCGATGTGGAAGGTCCGCATCGTCAGCTGGGTTCCCGGCTCGCCGATGGACTGCGCGGCGACCACGCCGATCGCCTCGCCCATGTTCACCTTGTGGCCGCGCGCCAGGTCCCGCCCGTAACAGGCGGAGCAGATACCGTGGCGGGTTTCACAGGTAATCGGGGAGCGGACCTCGATCTCGTCGATGCCCATCTCCTCGAGCCGCTTGATCCACAGCTCGTCCAGCATCGTGCCGGACGTGATGGCGATCTCGTCGTCGCTGCCGGGCTTGAGCACGTCGCGGGCGACGATCCGCCCGAGCACGCGATCGCCCAGGGATTCGATGATGTCGCCACCGTCGATAACCGGCGTCATCAGCAATCCCTGATCGGTGCCGCAGTCCTCCTCCGTGACCACCACGTCCTGCGCAACGTCCACCAGGCGCCGGGTGAGATACCCGGAGTTGGCCGTTTTCAGTGCGGTGTCCGCCAGACCTTTCCGGGCCCCGTGGGTCGAGATGAAGTACTGCAGTACGTTGAGGCCTTCCCGGAAGTTCGCGGTGATCGGCGTCTCGATGATGGAGCCATCCGGCTTGGCCATCAGGCCCCGCATGCCGGCCAGCTGGCGGATCTGGGCGGGTGAGCCCCGGGCGCCGGAGTCCGCGTAAATATAGACCGAGTTGAAGGAAGCCTGCTCCTCCTCCTCGCCCTCGCGGTTGATGACGGTCTCCTTGGAAAGCCCCTCCATCATCGACTTGGACACCAGGTCGTTGGCGCGGGACCAGATATCGATCACCTTGTTGTACTTCTCGCCCTGGGTCACCAGTCCCGCGGCGTACTGCTCCTCGATCTCCTTCACCTCGGCCTCGGCGCGGTCGATCATGCCGGCTTTCTCGTCCGGAATCTCGAAATCGTTGACGCCGATGGAAGCGCCGGAGCGGGTGGAGTAGTCATAGCCGGTATACATCAACTGGTCCGCGAAAATCACGGTTGCCTTCAGTCCCACCGCCCGGTAGCACTGGTTGATGATTCTCGAGATCGCCTTCTTTGCCATGTTCTGGTTGACCATCTCGAAGGCGATACCCTTAGGCACGATCTCCCACAGCAGGGCGCGTCCGACGGTCGTGTCGGCTATGAAGGTGTTTTCGTTGCGCTCTCCCTCGTCGGTGTGGACCACTTCCGATATGCGCACCTTCACCCGTGCCTGGAGATGCACGTGGCCGGCAATATACGCCCGGTGTACCTCGGAGACGTTGGCGAACACCATGCCCTCGCCCTTGGCGTTGATGCGCTCGCGGGTCATGTAGTAGAGACCCAGCACCACGTCCTGAGAGGGCACGATGATCGGCTCACCGTTGGCCGGGGAAAGAATGTTGTTGGTGGACATCATCAGGGCCCGGGCCTCGAGCTGGGCTTCCAGCGTCAGCGGCACGTGCACCGCCATCTGGTCTCCGTCGAAGTCCGCGTTGTAAGCGGCACAGACCAGCGGGTGCAGCTGGATTGCCTTGCCTTCGATCAGCACCGGCTCGAACGCCTGGATGCCGAGGCGGTGCAGGGTAGGCGCACGGTTCAGCAGAACCGGGTGCTCCCGGATCACCTCGGCGAGGATGTCCCAAACCTCCGGTGGCTCGCGCTCGACCATTTTCTTGGCCGCCTTGATGGTGGTGGCCAGGCCCCTGGCTTCCAGCTTGCCGAAAATGAACGGCTTGAACAGTTCCAGGGCCATCTTCTTGGGCAGGCCGCACTGATGCAGACGCAGGGTCGGGCCCACCACGATCACAGAGCGACCGGAGTAGTCGACCCGCTTGCCGAGCAGGTTCTGGCGGAAGCGGCCCTGCTTGCCCTTGATCATGTCGGCGAGGGACTTCAGCGGGCGCTTGTTCGAACCGGTGATGGCGCGACCGCGGCGGCCGTTGTCCAGCAGCGCGTCCACGGACTCCTGCAGCATGCGCTTCTCGTTGCGCACGATGATGTCCGGCGCATTGAGGTCGAGCAGCCGCTTCAGGCGGTTGTTGCGGTTGATCACACGGCGGTACAGGTCGTTGAGGTCGGAGGTGGCGAAACGGCCACCGTCCAGCGGCACCAGCGGCCGCAAGTCGGGGGGGAGCACCGGCAGGGCGTTGAGCACCATCCACTCGGGCTTGTTGCCGGAGTTGGCGAAAGCCTCCATCAGCTTGAGGCGCTTGGAGAGCTTCTTGATCTTGGTCTCGGAGTTGGTCTGCGGGATCTCTTCCCGCAGCCTGGCGATCTCCTGCTCGAGATCCAGCTGCATCATCAGGTCCTGCACGGCCTCGGCGCCCATCTTGGCGGAGAACTCGTCGCCGAACTCCTCCATCGCCTCGTAATACTGCTCATCCGAGAGCAACTGGCCGTGCTCCAGGGTCGTCATGCCCGGATCCGTGACCACGTAGGATTCGAAGTAGAGCACCCGCTCGATATCGCGCAGGGTCATGTCCAGCAGCAGGCCGATGCGCGAGGGCAGCGACTTCAGGAACCAGATATGCGCGACCGGGCTGGCCAGCTCGATGTGGCCCATACGCTCCCGCCGCACCTTGGCGAGGGCGACTTCCACGCCGCACTTCTCGCAGATCACGCCGCGATGCTTGAGGCGCTTGTACTTGCCGCACAGGCACTCGTAGTCCTTCACCGGGCCAAAGATCTTGGCACAGAACAGGCCGTCCCGTTCCGGCTTGAAGGTACGGTAATTGATGGTTTCCGGCTTTTTCACTTCACCGAATGACCAGGACCGGATCATCTCCGGTGACGCCAGGCCGATACGTATGGCGTCGAATTCTTCTGATTGTCCCTGGGACTTCAACAGATTAAGTAAGTCTTTCAAGGCCTTTCCTCCGCGAGGTTTCTTGCACGGGGAGTGCGGGGCAGCGCCCCGCTCTCACCACTGAGTCCACAAATACGTTTGTTACTCGTTCTCCAGCTCGATATCGATGCCGAGAGACCGGATTTCCTTAACCAACACATTGAAGGACTCGGGCATGCCCGGCTCCATGCGATGATCGCCATCGACAATGTTTTTGTACATCTTGGTCCGCCCGGCCACGTCGTCCGACTTCACCGTCAGCATCTCCTGCAGGGTGTAGGCCGCACCGTAGGCTTCCAGTGCCCAGACCTCCATCTCCCCGAAGCGCTGTCCGCCGAACTGGGCCTTGCCGCCCAGCGGCTGCTGGGTGACAAGGCTGTAGGAACCGGTGGAGCGGGCATGCATCTTGTCATCCACCAGGTGGTTCAGCTTGAGCATGTACATGTAGCCCACCGTCACCGGGCGGTCGAACGACTCTCCGGTGCGGCCGTCGTACAGGGTGAACTGTCCGCTCTCGGGGACATCCGCCAGCTTCAGCAGCTCCTTGATGGCCTCCTCCGCGGCGCCGTCGAAGACCGGGGTGGCCATGGGGACGCCGCCGGACAGGTTGGTCGCCAGTTCCAGCAGCTCCTGGTCATTGAGGGAGTCGATGTCCTCCTCGGGCCCGGCACCGTTGTTGTAGATTTCCCGGAGGAAGTCCCTGACCTCCGCCACCTTGCGCTGCTCCTGGATCATGGCGTTGATCTTGTCGCCAAGGCCCTTGGCGGCCATCCCGAGGTGGGTTTCGAGGATCTGCCCGACGTTCATCCGCGAGGGCACACCCAGCGGGTTGAGCACGATGTCCACCGGCTCTCCATTTTCGTCGTAGGGCATGTCCTCAACCGGCATGATCACCGAGATGACACCCTTGTTGCCGTGGCGCCCGGCCATCTTGTCTCCCGGCTGGATGCGACGCTTGATCGCCAGGTAGACCTTGACGATTTTCAGTACGCCGGGCGCCAGGTCGTCGCCGCTCTGCAGCTTGCGCTTCTTGTCCTCGAAACGCTCCTCCAGCAGCCTGTTCTGCTCCTCCAGCTGGCGCTGGGCAGAAGCCAGGGCCTCGTTCAGGTCGGCCTCGGCGAGCTTCAGCTTGAACCACTGGTCGCGCTTAAGCTCGTTCAGCACATCCGCAGAAAGGGTCGTCCCCTTGGAAAGCCCGGCACCGCTGACCACAGACTGGCCGCTGAGCAGGTTGACCAGCCGCGAGAAGGTCGCCTCCTCGAAGATGCGATACTCCTCCTTGAGATCCTTGCGGTACTCGTCGAGCTGGTGCTTCTCGATCTGCAGGGCGCGGGCATCCTTCTCCAGCCCGTCACGGGTGAATACCTGGACATCGATCACGGTGCCCTTGGTGCTGGAGGGCACCCGCAGGGAGGTGTCTTTCACGTCCGACGCCTTCTCCCCGAAGATGGCGCGCAGCAGCTTCTCCTCCGGGGTCAGCTGGGTCTCGCCCTTGGGCGTCACCTTGCCGACCAGGATATCGCCGGCGTCCACTTCGGCACCGATGTAGACGATACCGGACTCGTCCAGCTTGGCCAGGGCGCTCTCGCCGACGTTGGGAATGTCGGCGGAGATCTCCTCCGCACCGAGCTTGGTGTCCCGGGCGATACAGGTCAGTTCCTGGATGTGAATCGT
>JARRPM010000090.1:0-20330 GCA_037382865.1 Halioglobus sp.
GGCATCGACTACCCCTTCTGGCTCGATACACCGGATCTCGATATCGAGTTCCACGTGCGTCACATCGGCCTGCCGAAACCGGGGGACTGGCGGCAACTCTGCATCCAGGTGGCGCGGCTGCAGGCGCGGGTCGTCGACCGCACGAGACCCCTGTGGGAGGCCTACGTGATAGAGGGCCTGAACAACGTGGATTTCCTGCCGCCGCGCAGCTTTGCCATCCTGTTCAAGATGCACCACGCGGCGGTGGATGGGGCCTCTGCGATGGAGGCCATTTACAACCTCCATGACGAAGCCCCCCAGCCTTCCCGCCGCCGGCCTGTTCCCGCCGCTCCAACCTATGCCAATCCCGGCCCGCTGGAACTGTTCGGCAGGGCCTATCTCAATCGCCTGCGGTCGCCCGCGCGGTGGCTGAAGGCCGCGCAGGATATCCTGCCCATTCCCGGTCGGCTGCGCCAGGGTTTCAGGGAGCATCGCCTGCAAACGATGAAATCCCGGCACAGCACGCGCTTCAACGGTCCTGTGTCACCGCACCGGGTGGTGGAGGGCCGTTTCTTCGATCTCGAGGAGGTCAGGACGATCCGGCGCAGGGCGGGTGACGTGACCGTCAACGACGTGCTGGTGACGGTCGTCGCCGGCGCACTGCGGAAATATCTCGAGAGCAAGGGCGAGGCGCCGCGTTTCTCCCCGATGGCAATGATCCCCGTCAGCTACCGCAGCGAGGATGAACGGGGTGCGGGCGGCAACCTGGTGACCGCGATGAGCATGGCCATTCACAGCGAGATCGCCGATCCCCTCGAGCGTCTGCAGCAGGTCCACGCGGAGTCGATCTCCTCCAAGGGGTACACCGAGGCGGTCGGTGCCCGGACCACGCTCGACCTGGCCCAGGTGATCCCGCCCCAGCTCGCCTCCCTGGCGATGCTGCGCACCGGTACCAATCTGATGTTCTCCTCCGGCGTCTCAGCCCCGGTGAATACGGTGATCACCAATGTCGCCGGCAGACAGCAGCCGCTCTACCTGTGTGGCGCCGAGCTGTTTGGCGTGGCGGGCCTGGGGCCGATCATGGACAGCGTGGGGCTGTTTCACGCCATCATGAGCTTCAACGGCAGGATATCCATCGCCATCAACGCCTGCCGCGAGATGCTGCCTGACCCCGGGGTCTATGCCGACTGCATCCAGCAGTCCTATGAGGAGCTTCGGGATGCGGTCCTCGGTGGGCCCCGCAAGCGGGGCAGGCGCCGTGGCGGTGGCGGGTCCTAATTCAGCGAGGCCAGTTTCTCGCCCCTGCCCGCCAGATCCAGCAGGAGCGGGTCCGGTTCCCAGCAGTCGTCGCCGGTAAGGCGCTGCAGGCCTTCCAGCTTTGCCACCACCGTGTCCAGTCCAAGGCTGTCGGCGTAGAACATCGGGCCGCCCCGCCAGGCGGGAAAGCCGTAGCCGTTGAGATAGACGATGTCGATGTCCGAGGGTCTTGCGGCGATGCCCTCCCGCAGAATGGCGGCGCCCTCGTTGACCAGAGAGAGCACCAGCCGGTCGACGATCTCCTCTGCGCCGATCTCACGCCGTTCGACCCCCCAGCGGGCGGCGATCTCTGCGATCAGTGAATCCACCTCGGGGTCAGCCTGGCGCTTGCGGGTCTGCGGATCGTAGCGATAGTAGCCGGCGCCGCTTTTCTGGCCGAGTCGCTCCATCTCCACCAGGGTGTCCGCCAGGGTGCTCTCCATCACCGAGCGGGGCTCGATACCCTGGTCCCGGCGCGAGCGATAGCCGATGTCGAGGCCGGCGAGATCGCCCACGGCGACAGGACCCATCGCCATACCCCAGGACTCCATGGCGCCGTCCACCTGCGTCGGGGTCGCGCCCTCCAGCAGCAGCAGCTGGGCCTGGCGCGCATAGCCCTTGAGCATGCGGTTCCCGACGAAACCGTGGCAGACGCCGACGGCCACCGGGATCTTGCCGATTTTCCTGGCCAACTTCATGAAGGTCTGTAGGACGTCCGGCGCGGTCCGGTCCGCGCGCACCACCTCCAGCAGCTTCATCACGTTGGCCGGGCTGAAGAAGTGGGCGCCGATAACCTGCGGCGCCCGGCCGGTAGCCGCGGCGATCTCATTTACGTCCAGGTAGGAGGTATTGGTGGCGAGAATGCACTCTGGCTTGCAGGCGGCATCGAGTTTGGCGAAGACCTCTTGCTTGACGGCCATGCTCTCGAACACGGCCTCGATCACCACGTCGACGCCAGCGATATCCGCGTAGTCGACGGTGCCGGAAAGGTTGGCCATGAAGCCGTCGACCTGCGCCTGGGTGAAGCGCCCGCGCTTGACCGAGGTGGCATAGTTTTTCTCGATGATGCCCAGTCCCCGATCGAGGTTCTCCCGGGCGGTCTCCACCAGGGTCACCGGAATGCCGGCGTTGGCGAAGCACATGGCGATGCCGCCCCCCATGGTGCCGGCGCCGATCACCGCCACCGAGTTGACCGGCCTGACCGGCGTATCCGCCGGAATGTCCGGCAGTTTCCCGGTCGCCCGCTCTGCGAAGAAGACGTGGCGCAGCGCGGCGGACTGGGGGGAATTGCGGCACTCGATGAAACGTTCCCGTTCCCGGGCCTGGCCCTCCGCCACCGGGACCCGCGTGGCCAGTTCCACCAGCTCGACGATAAACCCCGGGGCAATGAGGCCCCGTGTCTTGCGGGCGATGGCGGCGCGGTAGTCATCGAAGAAACCGGCGGCGTCCGGGGCGGCGACGGGCAGCCTGCCGGTGGGCCTGGGCGGGGCGGCCGCAGCGAGCAGCTGGCGGGTGTATGCCAGGGCAGTGCTCTCCAGGTCGCCCTCCAGCAGCTGGTCGACCAGGCCCAGCTCGGCGGCCCGGGGCGCACTGACCGGGTTGCCGCTGATCATCATGTCCAGGGCCGCCTGCACGCCGACGACACGCGGCAGTCGCTGGGTGCCGCCGGCGCCCGGCAGCAGCCCCAGCTTGACCTCCGGGAGGCCCAGGCGGGTGTCCGGGAGGGCGCAGCGGTAGTGGGCGGCGAGGGCGACCTCGAGGCCGCCGCCGAGGGCGGTGCCGTGCAGAGCGGCGACCACCGGTGCGGGGAAATTCTCGATAGCGGTGATCACGTCGGGCAGGTGCGGTTCCCGGGGCGGTTTGCCGAATTCGGTGATATCCGCGCCGGCGATAAACGTGCGCCCGGCGCAGAGGATCAGCAGCCCCTCGCAGTCGTCTTCCCCGGCCTGTTGCAGCGCCTCCATGAGGCCCGAGCGCACGGCGTGGGAAAGGGCATTGACCGGCGGGTTGTCGATGCGAATGACGCCGATCCGGGTGTCCACCTGATAATTAACGACGGGTTTGTTCATAGCGCTCACCTGGCCTTTTTGGAGAAGTATTGTGCGCCACGGCTCCATTTGCAAACAGCGGGGCAGCGACCCCAGAAGTATTACATAAATATTTACATAATCGTATATTTATGTATCATAACAGCAGTAGCCAATTCGCGCCCCGGAGAAGAGTTGATGAAGTTACAGAGTTACGCCGCCGGCGAATGGCGGGAGGGTTCCGGCACAGGTACTACGGTTTACGACGCCGTGCGCGGCGACCCGGTCTGTACGGTCTCCAGCGAGGGGCTCGATTTTGCCGCCATGGTGCGCCACGGCCGGGAGGTCGGCGGTCCCGCCTTGCGCGCCATGACATTCCACGAGCGCGCGGCGGCACTCAAGTCCATGGCCAAGCATCTGATGGCCGGGAAAGAGGAGTTCTACGCCCTGTCCGGCCGGACCGGAGCCACCCGCGCCGACGGCTGGGTGGACATCGAGGGCGGCATAGGCACCGTGTTCAGTTACGCCAGCCTGGTGACCCGCGAGTTCCCCAATGACGTCGTCATGGTCGAGGGGGACGTGGAGCGGCTCTCTGCCAAAGGCAGCTTTCTCGGGCGCCACATCCTGACCCCGAAGCCGGGTGTCGCGGTGCATATCAATGCCTACAACTTTCCCTGCTGGGGCATGCTGGAGAAGATAGCCCCCAGCCTGGCCGCCGGGATGCCGGTGATCGTCAAGCCCGCGACCCCGAGCGCCTACCTGACCGAGGCCATGGTCAGGGAGATCATCGCCGGCGGCTTCCTGCCGGAGGGGGCCCTGCAGCTGATCTGCGGCAGTGCCGGGGACCTGCTCGATCACCTGGATGAACAGGACGTGGTGACCTTTACCGGTTCCGCCAGCACCGGCCGGAAGCTGCGCACCCACCCCAATCTCGTGGCCAATTCGATCCCCTTCACCATGGAGGCCGATTCCCTGAACTGCGCCATCCTCGGCGCAACTGTGCAGCCGGGGGACGAGGAGTTCGGACTGTTCGTCAAGGAGGTGGCGAGGGAGATGACGGTCAAGGCCGGGCAGAAATGCACCGCCATCCGCCGCATTATCGTCCCCGCCGGCCTGATCGACGACGTCGCCGCGGCCCTGCGGGCGCGCCTGGAGAAGACTGTGGTGGGTGACCCCTCGGCAGAGGGGGTCCGGATGGGCCCGCTGGTGGGGCGGGATCAGGCCCGCGACGTGCATGCCAAAGTCGGCCAGCTGGCGGAGGAGTGCGAGATACTCATGGGCGGTGGCGAGGAGTTCGCCATCGAGGGCTGTGACAACAGCAGTGGCGCCTTCTACCCGGCGACCCTGCTGCGCTGCGACGATCCGTTCAACAGGCGGCTGGTGCACGAGGTGGAGGCCTTCGGTCCGGTGAGCACACTGATGCCCTACGCCTCCCTGGATGAAGCCGTTGCCATTGCCCGGCTCGGCAAAGGGAGCCTGGTCGGGTCCCTCTATACCTACGACGACGAGGAGGCGCGCAGGGTCATACTCGCCACGGCGCCCTTCCACGGCCGCATGCTGATCCTGAACAGGGACTGTGCGGCAGAATCCACGGGCCACGGCTCCCCCCTCGCGAACCTGGTGCACGGCGGGCCGGGACGCGCCGGCGGCGGCGAGGAACTCGGCGGCGCGCGGGCCGTAAAGCACTACATGCAGCGCACTGCACTGCAGGGCTCGCCGACCACCCTGATGGCGATTACCGGCGAGTACCACCCCGGCGCCCGGGCTTACAGCGATGCGGTTCACCCGTTCAAAAAGTACTTCGAGGACCTCCAGGTGGGGGAGACCCTCATCACCCACCGTCGCACCGTGACCGAGGCGGACATCGTCAACTTCGGCTGTATCAGTGGCGATCACTTCTACGCGCACTTCGACGAGATCGCGGCAAAGGACTCCTTCTTCGGCAAGCGGGTGGCCCATGGCTACTTTGTTATTTCCGCCGCGGCCGGCATGTTCGTGGACCCCTCGCCGGGTCCGGTGATCGCCAATTACGGGCTCGAGAACCTGCGCTTCATCGAGCCGGTGGCGCCGGGCGACACCATCCGGGTCAGGCTCACCGTCAAGCGCAAGATCAAGAAGGCGCCGCGCGGCGACGAGAAGCCCAATGGCGTGGTGGTCTGGGCCATCGAGGTGACCAACCAGAACGAGGAGCCCGTCGCCGTCTACGACATCATGACCCTGGTCGAGCGGCGCGAGGCCTGAGCCGCCCTGCCCCGCGAAGAGAGCGAGGAAGTAGCAATGAGTTACCGGAACATCGAATTCGAGATCAGCAAGGGTGTCGCCATCCTCCGGCTCAACCGGCCGGACGCCCTCAACAGCTTCACCGCGGAGATGCACGGTGAGGTGCGCGAGGCACTGACGGGCGCCGCGGAGGACAGGGCGGTGCGGGCGGTGCTCCTGACCGGCAATGGGCGCGGCTTCTGTGCGGGCCAGGATCTCAACGACCGGGCCGTGGCGCCCGGCGAGGCCATGCCCGACCTCGGTGACTCCGTCGAGAATTACTACAATCCGCTGATCCGCCTGCTGACCACCATGGAGAAGCCGGTGATCTGCGCAGTCAACGGTGTCGCCGCCGGGGCCGGGGCCAACATCGCCCTGGCCTGCGACATCGTGATCGCCGCGCGCAGCGCGAGCTTCATCGAGTCCTTCTCCCGCCTGGGCCTGATTCCCGATTCCGGGGGCACCTGGATCCTGCCGCGCCTGGTGGGCATGGCCCGCGCCAGGGGACTGGCGATGCTGGGACCGAAGGTGTCTGCGGAGCAGGCCGAGGCCTGGGGCATGATCTGGCAGGTCGTCGACGACGGGGAGCTGATGGCCACCGCCCTCGGCCTGGCGGAGCAGATGGCCACCCAGCCGACCCGGGGCTTTGCGTTCACCAAGCAGGCTCTGGCGGCGTCTGCCGCCAACAGCCTGGATGCGCAGCTGGAACTCGAGAAAGAGCTGATGCGCGCCGCCGGCAGGACCCACGATTACCAGGAGGGGGTAAAGGCCTTCCTGGAAAAGCGCCAGCCGAACTACAGGGGCGAATAGCGAATGGATACCCAGCATCTCGCACAGGCCTGCGCCGACGCCCTGTGGAGTGACGACCGGGCCTGCCAGGCGCTGGGTGTCGAAGTCCGGGAGGTCGCGACCGGGCACGCGGTGCTTGCAATGAACGTGCGCGAGGATATGGTCAACGGCCACTCCATCTGCCACGGCGGCTATATTTTCCTGCTGGCGGACAGCGCTTTCGCCTACGCCTGCAACAGCGAGAATCACAACACAGTGGCCGCGGGTGCGCGCATCGAATTCCTGGCGCCGGGCAGGCTGGGTGACCGGCTCACCGCCGTCGCCGGACAGGTTTCCCAGGGCAGGCGGACAGGCGTCTACGACGTCGTGGTGACCAACCAGGGGGGCCGGACCCTGGCCCTGTTCCGGGGTAATTCCCACCGGATAGGCGGTGCCCTGGTGGATGACGTCACGGGAGAGTCAAAGCTATGAACGACGCGTATATCTGCGATGCGATCCGCACACCGATCGGCCGCTATGGCGGTGCACTTTCCGCGGTCCGAGCCGACGACCTCGGCGCTATACCCATTGGGGCGCTGATGGCGCGCAACCCCGATGTGGATTGGGAACGGGTCGACGACGTCTGGTACGGCTGCGCCAACCAGGCCGGCGAGGACAACCGCAACGTGGCGCGCATGAGCGCCCTGCTGGCCGGGCTGCCGGTCAGCGTGCCGGGGGTCACGGTCAACCGGCTCTGCGGGTCCGGTATGGACGCGGTCGGTTCCGCGGCCAGGGCGATCAAGGCAGGGGAGGTCGAACTGGCCGTCGCCGGCGGCGTGGAATCCATGTCCCGCGCACCGTTCGTGATGGGCAAGGCCGCTGCGGCTTTCAGCCGGGACGCCCGCATCTACGACACCACGATCGGGTGGCGTTTTGTCAACAAACTGATGGAAGCGCAGTACGGCATCGATTCGATGCCCGAGACGGCGGAGAACGTGGCGGAGCAGTTCGGTATCAGCCGCGAGGACCAGGACGCTTTTGCCCTGCGGAGCCAGCAGCGCACCGCCGCCGCGCAGCAGGCCGGCCGCTTCGACGACGAGATCACGCCGGTCACGATCCCGCAGCGCAGGGGCGAGCCGCTTCAGGTCAGCGTCGATGAACATCCCCGGGAGACCTCTGCGGAGGCCCTGGCGAAGCTGTCCACACCCTTTCGCGCCGGCGGCACGGTCACGGCGGGCAATGCCTCCGGTGTCAACGACGGCGCCTGTGCACTGCTCATCGCATCGGGCGAGGCGGCCCGGCAGCAGGGCCTGAGGCGGCGGGCGCGGGTGGTTGCGATGGCGGCCAGCGGGCTGGAGCCGCGCATCATGGGCTACGGGCCAGTCGAGGCCACCCGCAGGGTGCTGGCCAGGGCCGGGCTCAGCCTGGCGGAGATGGACGTCATCGAACTGAACGAGGCGTTCGCGGCCCAGGGGCTGGCGGTCACCCGCGCCCTGGAGCTCGCGGACGATGATGCCCGGGTCAATCCCAACGGCGGCGCCATCGCCCTGGGGCATCCCCTGGGAATGAGCGGCGCCCGGCTGGTGACGACCGCCATGTACGAATTGCATCGCAGGGGCGGGCGTTACGCCCTCTGCACCATGTGTATCGGCGTCGGGCAGGGTATCGCCCTGGTGATCGAGCGGGTGGAGTGAGGTATCGTACAGGAGGGATGAAATGGTAGACCTGTTGTCCAGCAAAGCACGCAGCGGGGACCTTTGCATCAACCTGGCGCGGCAGCTGCTGCAGCGCAATGAGTGGGGGCTGGCGATGAGGGCGATCGAGCGGGGCTTCGCCAAGGGCAGCCTCTCCGAGCCGGATGAGGCCGCGGCACTGCTGCAGGACATTTGCCAGCGCCTTGGCATACAGCGGGAGGCGCTGGCGTTGACGCTTCCGACCACAGAACAGGCAGTAACAGACCGAGCGAGGAATGATTATGAGCAGTGAAATGTCCAAGACAGATATGGCCGCTTCAGAGCGCGACTTCCAGGCGCGCATCGACGCCGAGGAGAAAATCGAGCCGAAGGACTGGATGCCGGAGAAGTACCGGCAGAACCTTGTCAGGCAGATATCGCAGCACGCCCACTCGGAAGTCATCGGCATGCAGCCGGAGGGCAACTGGATAACCCGGGCGCCGACCCTGCACCGCAAGTGCATCCTGCTGGCCAAGGTGCAGGACGAGGGCGGCCACGGACTCTATCTCTACAGCGCCGCCGAGACGCTTGGCGTCAGCCGGGAGGATATGATCGATGCCCTGCACAGCGGTCGTGCGAAGTACGCCTCCATCTTCAATTACCCGGCGCTGACCTGGGCGGATATCGGCGCGATCGGCTGGCTGGTGGATGGCGCGGCCATCGTCAACCAGGTGTCGCTGCAGCGCACCTCATACGGGCCCTATGCCCGCGGCATGGTGCGGATCTGCAAGGAGGAGAGCTTCCACCAGCAAGGAGGAGAGCTTCCACCAGCGCCAGGGCTATCACATCATGATGACCCTGGCCCGGGGCAGCACCGAGCAACGGGAGATGGCCCAGGACGCGCTGAACCGTTTCTGGTGGCCCTCCCTCATGATGTTCGGTCCGCACGACGGTGAGTCCGCCCACTCGGCGCAGTCCATGAAGTGGAAGATCAAGCGCCAGAGCAACGACGAATTGCGCCAGAAATTCGTCGACCAGTCGGTCAAGCAGGCAGAGGTGATCGGCCTCACCATCCCGGATCCGGACCTGAAGTGGAACGAGGAGCGGGGTCACTATGACTTCGGCGAGATCGACTGGGAGGAATTCAACCGGGTGATCAGCGGCGACGGGCCCTGCAACCGCCAGCGCCTGGCGCACCACGTCAGAGTGCACGAAGAGGGCCAGTGGGTGCGCGACGCCATCGCCGCGTACGAGAGCAAGAAGCGCCAACGGGCCGCCCAGGCCGCGGCATAGGAGAACCAGCCATGTCAGAGCATATGAAACTGTACGAGGTATTTATCCGCTCCCGCCGCGGCCTCGACCACAAGCATGTCGGCAGCCTGCACGCGGAGGACGCCGCCCAGGCACTGGAATACGCGCGGGATGTCTATACCCGCCGCAGCGAGGGAGTCAGCATCTGGGTGGTCAATTCCTCGGATATCGTCGCCTCCCAGGAGGGCGATTGCGAGAGTTTTTACGATCCGCTCGATGACAAGCCCTACCGCCACGCGACCCATTACCAGCTGCCGGAAGAAGTCAACAATATGTGAGGTGGCCGAGATGCCCGATATGAATGCCAAAGAAGGGATAACGAAGTATGCCGTGCGCCTCGGCGACGATGCGCTGATCCTCGGTCATCGACTTTCCGAGTGGTGCAGCAGCGCGCCTTTCCTGGAGGAGGACCTGGCGCTGACCAACGTCGCCCTGGATTTCATCGGCCGCGCGCGAATGTTCTACAGCTACGCTGCTGAACTGACCGGCGGGGACTGCACCGAGGACAGCTTTGCCTATCTGCGCGACTGCCGCGATTTCACCAATCTCCTGATCCATGAGCTGCCCCGGGGCGATTTCGCCTTCACCATGGCGCGGCAGTACCTGGTGGACGAGTACAACATGCGCTACATGGAGCGGTTGCTGGACTCCGCCGACGAGACGCTCGCGGCGATTGCCGCCAAGGCGATCAAGGAGTCGCGCTACCACCTGCGCCGCAGCCGGGACTGGGTGGTGCGGCTGGGCGACGGAACCGACGAGAGCAGGACGCGGCTGCAGTCGGCGATCGAGGACCTGTGGGGTTATACCCCCGAGATGTTCGAGATGGACGAACTGGAGACCGGGCTGGCCGATGCCGGCATCGCCGTGGACAGCGCGGCCCTGAAAGCCGGCTGGGAGAGCGCGGTTCGTGCGACTTTAGCCGAGGCGACCATCGAGCTGCCGGAGGGCGACTGGGCCGTGCGCGGCGGGCGCCAGGGCATGCACACGGAATCCCTGGGCCACCTGCTCAGCGACCTCCAGTTCATGCAGCGTGCCTACCCCGGCCTGCAGTGGTGAGGTAGCGGCGGTGTCAGTGACCAGCCGGATTCCGCTTCTGCCCGCGGAGGAGCACGAGCGCCGACGGCGCCGCGCCGACTCGACCCTGCCGTCCCTGTGGGCGCTGCTCGACGAGGTGAAGGACCCGGAGATCCCGGTAATCAGCATCTGGGAGCTGGGCATTCTCCAGGATATCGCCATGCGCGGCGACACGGTGGTGGTGACCATCACGCCGACCTATTCCGGTTGCCCGGCGATGGACACCATCGCAGAGGATATCGCGGCCGCCCTGGCCGCCGCGGGTTATGCCGACTGCGAGGTGGTCAACCGCTTCTCTCCCGCCTGGTCCACCAGCTGGATCACGGAGGAGGCGCAGGAGAAATTGCGTGCCTACGGGATTGCACCTCCCGGGCAGGGCTGCGGCGGCACCGCGGCACAGCTGCAGTGCCCCCGCTGTGGCTCCAGCAACGTCCGAAGTATCAGCGAGTTCGGCTCCACTGCCTGCAAGGCACTCTACCAGTGCGGCGACTGCGCTGAACCCTTCGACCATTTCAAGCCGATCTAGGAGACCGTTATGGCAGACATGCAATTCCACACGCTCACGGTCGCAAACGTGGAGCCGGAGACAGACAATGCGATCAAGGTGAGTTTCGCGGTGCCCGAGGCGCTGCAGGATGCCTTCAGGTACAGGCAGGGCCAGTACCTCACGCTGCAGGCGAAGGTCGACGGGGAGGAGGTGCGGCGCTCCTATTCGATCTGCTCCGGTATCAATGATCCGGCCATGCAGATTGCCATCAAGCGAGTGGAGGGAGGCATATTCTCCAACTTCGCCAACGATTCCCTGCAACCGGGTGACGCGGTAGCCGTGATGCCGCCCCAGGGCAGTTTCTTTACCGAGCTGGATCCCGCCCTGGCCCGCAACTACCTGTTCATCGCCTCCGGCAGCGGCATCACCCCGGTCGTCTCCAACATCAAGTCCATCCTGGAAGTCGAGCCCCTGAGCCGGGTGACGTTGCTGTTCGGCAACCAGCGGACCAACACCATCATGTTCAGGGAGACCCTCAGCTTCCTGAAAAACCAGTACATGGATCGCTTTCACTGGGTCAATATCCTCAGCCGGGAGGACCAGGGCTCGGACGTGCTCAACGGTCGCCTCAATAACCGCAAGGGGGCGGAGCTCAACAAGGGGCTCATCGATCTCTCCAGCTTCGACGAATACTTCATCTGCGGCCCAGAGTCGATGATTTCCGAGGTATCCCGCGGTCTGCGGGGCGTCGGGGTGGAGGAGGCAAATATCCACTACGAGCTGTTCGCCTCTTCCGCCGAGGACGCCCGCGCCGTGGTGGAGAAGCACCACGCCCGCGCCAGGGAGTATGGCGGCAGGCTCAGCCAGGTCACGGTCGTCATGGACGGCCGCAGCAGCCGGTTCGAGTTGAGCGCTGACGGCGAGAACGTGCTGGACGCCGGAATCAACCAGGGTCTCGACCTGCCCTATTCCTGCAAGGGCGGAGTCTGTTCCACCTGCAAGGCGAAACTGGTGGAAGGCCAGGTGGACATGGACATCACCCACGGGCTCGAGCCCGGGGAGATCGAACAGGGGTTCATCCTCACGTGCCAGGCACACCCGATCAGCGACAACGTGGTAGTCGACTTCGACCAGAAATAAAACTAATCCGGGGACAGTTCACTTAATTTACTAATTCGGGGACAGTTCACTTAATTTAGCCACCACAATTAAGCGTGTCTCAACCTGTTAGCGAAATTGAGTAAACTGTCCCCGGACTTGTAAACTGTCCCCGGACTTGCTGGAAATTGAGTTAACTGTCACCATAATTCTCAGTTAACTGTCACCATAATTCTGTCCCCATAGTTACAGCGAAATTAAGTAAACTGTCCCCTTAGTTACGTTAACTCCGGAGAGCCACCCATGTACTGCATGACCGTCGAATACCCCAAAACAGAAGGCAGCCGCTTCGATTACGACTACTACCGCGACCACCATATGCCGCTCTGCTCGCGCCTGTTCGCGGACCACGGCTTTCGCGGGGTCGTGCTGCGCACGGGTGGCGGCAAGGGCCCCGGCAGCGGCGACCTGAACTGGGTCTCCCTCGACCTGATCTTCGACAGCGCGGAGCAGATGCAGGCCGCACTGGCGGCCGCCGGGCAGGAGGTGACGGCGGACGTCCCCAACTACACCGACGTCAAGCCGCGCATGAGTTTTGCCGAGATAGCGGTGGAGCTCGGCTAGAGCGCGCCTCCGGGGGGACAGGCCAGCCCCCCGTTTCCGTCAGTCGAGTTTTGAAGCCCAGATGGCGAGCTTGTGCTTCATGGATAGCTGCGATATCTGGTCCTGGGGAATGGGTTGTATTATTTTGTCGTGAACCAGTAATCGATAGATGTATTCGATTTTTTCAGCTGCCGAGTCCGTCGGCTCGAATTCAACAACACCTCTTTCCTCGCCATATTTCATGCCTTCGGCGATGGCCTTCTTGACCAGTTCTTTCTCGTTTTTCAGTTTTTTCATAAGCAGATATGCCCTCGAGTTCATGTTCTCATGAGTGGCTCCGTTATTCCCGGCGCCCCTTGCCCCTAAGCGGATGACAGGGCGGCGGAGATGATCGCCTGCAAGGCGGCGCCGCCCGGCACTTCATCAAGCCTTCCCCCCGGCACTTGCGCCGACCGTCAGGCGAGAGAACCGTCCGGATTCAAGGCACATGGAGCACGTTCTTTTCAGCAGAGCATGCCTTAGACTCACTGTAGCATCAAAGCCATCTGGGCAGTGCACACATCAGGTGGCGTGCCGGACGCCTCCAGGTTGGCTGTAGCATCATCACAGGGGTCGACAGAAAGGACGCCTTCAGTCCCGGTAAGGTGCGGGGCTGAAACGGTCTGCGCGAGATCGACCTCGCGCCCGAAGGCCTTCCGATCCCGCCGGCACAACAAATCCAATGCAGCGAATTCACTGATATGGCTGTCCGGGGCGGATCGTGTAACGTTCCCCTTCTAGCGAGGCGTACCGGACAGATCTTTCCCTGAACCCCGCCGAACGAAAAAACCGTTCTGGCCCATTATTTTTGCTATATTCGCACCTGTTGCATGCTCAACCAGATAACAACAGATCGGGTCCATCGGTGTGAATGACAGTGACAAGCTACGTGCGATCAAAGCCAAGACGAGAACCCGCCTGCTTTTTGCGCTGGTGACGCTTGCCAGTTATTTTGCCTTTGTACTCAACTGGGTGGACGGTCCCAGCCGCGCCCTCGCGGGGAGGCTGGGCGGATCCCACATCAATGGCTCGCTGCTCTTTTTCGTCGGCCTGATCATCTTTTTCATCCTGCTGGAGCTGCTCTTCCTGTTTATTTACCGGGTGACCAGCGGCAGGGGGCGGTGACCTGATGAGCGCTCTTGCCAAAACGGCTATTGTCGGGATTTTCACCCTGCTCTCGGTTTCGCTTACAGGAAACCTCGCCCTGGCCGCCGGCGACCTCAGCGGCGAGGTGGAGCGCCAGGCCGTCAACCCCGTGGCCATCGTCATGTTCCTGGTGTTCGTGGCCGCCACCCTCGGTATCAGTTACTGGGCCTCCCGGCGCACGCACAGCAGCAAGGATTTCTACACGGCGGGCGGCCAGATCACCGGGCTGCAGAATGGCACGGCAATCGCCGGCGACTTCATGTCGGCGGCCTCCTTCCTGGGCATTACCGGGCTGATTTTCCTGGGCGGCTTCGACGGACTGGTGCTTGCTCTGGGGGCGTTTTCAGCCTGGCCGCTTCTGTTGTTCCTGCTCGCCAAGCGCGTGCGCAACCTCGGTAGTTTCACTTTCGTGGACGTCGTCTCCCAGCGGCTGGAGCGCACCCGTATCCGACTGGTGGCCATCGGCGGGACCATCGTGGTGGTTATCCTCTATCTGATCGCGCAGATGGTCGGGGCGGGCAAGCTGATCCAGCTGCTGTTCGGCCTGCCCTACGAGGTGGCGGTGATCGCGGTGAGCATCCTGGTGCTGACCTACGTGACGTTCGGCGGCATGCTGGCGACCACCTGGGTACAGATCATAAAGGCGGTACTGCTGATGGCCGGGGTTACCATAACCGCCGCTCTCGTGCTCTACCACAGCGGTTTCAGCATCGAGAATCTGCTGGCAGGGGCGGCTGCGAACCATCCTCGCGGTGACGTCATCCTCTCCCCGGGGGTGCTGTTCCAGGATCCGGTGCAGGTGACCACCATTCTGGTCTCGATGCTGTTCGGCACCCTCGGCCTCCCCCATATCCTGATGCGCCTGTTCACCGTGCCCGATATGCACGAGGCCAAGAAGTCGGCTTTCTATGCCTCGCTGTTCATGGGTTACTTTTACCTGGCGCTTATTATTCTTGGCTTCGGCACCGCGATGCTGCTGTACAACGACCCCGCGTTCTTTACCTCCGAGGGCAAGCTGATCGGCGGCAACAACATGGCGGCGATCCATCTCGCCACGGCGGTCGGCGGCGACCTCCTGACGGGCTTCATGTCCGCAGTGACCTTCGCCACCATCCTCGCGGTGGTAGCGGGCCTCACCGTTTCCGGCGCCGCCGCCATTTCCCACGATCTCTATGCGGAGGTGATCTGCAAGGGCGTGCCGGACAGCCACAGGGAGCTGCAACTGACCCGGCTGACCACCCTCGTCATCGGGGTGATTGCGGTGATCCTGGGTATCCTGTTCGAGAACGAGAACGTGGCCTTCATCGCCACCATGCCGATGGTGGTGGCCGCGTCGGTCAACTTCCCGGTGCTGTTCCTCTCCCTGTTCTGGCCGGGACTGACCACCCGGGGAGCCATCTGGGGGGCGCTGGCGGGTCTGGTCTCCTCGGTGGGCCTGATCATCGTAGGGCCCCAGGTATGGGTGTCGGTGCTCGGTTTCGAGGAGCCCCTGTTCCCCTACAACTATCCGGCCCTGTTCACCCTGCCGCTGGCACTGGCGGTGACCTGGCTGTTTTCAGTGACCGATCGCTCGGTCAGGGGAGAGATCGATCGCGACAACTATCTCAGGCTGCTGATCCGCTCAGAATACGGTCCGGAGGACGAGGAGCTGGCAGTCGCGCGCCACTGAGCACGCCCACAGGCCGGGCGCGTCGCCCCGAGTGATCCGATTCGATATACTCGGACGCCACCAGGGCGAGCAGGGGAGAGTCACCATAGCTGCATACCGTGTGCTGGTCGCCGACGACCACCCGCTTTACCGGAGTGCCCTCGGCGGCCTGGTTGGCGACGCCTTCGACGACGTCGAGGTGCTGGAATGCGAGAATGTCGCATCGGTGCTGCTGTACCTGCAGGACGAGGTGATCGATCTCGTGCTGCTGGATCTCTCCATGCCCGACGCCGACGGCCTGGATGGGCTTCGCAGGCTGCGCAGTGCCAGTCCCGCCACCCCGGTGATCATCTGTTCCGCCCTGGACGAGCCGCGGCTGGTGCGCGAGGCGTTCAGTCTCGGCGTCTCCGGCTATCTCCCCAAATCCTCCGGCGCGGCGGTGACGAAACATGCCCTGCAGCTGGTCAGGAGTGGGGGTGTCTACGTGCCCTCGGAGGCTCTGCTGGAGACCGCGGCACCCGGCGCCGCAGAGCCTGCTGGTGAGGCGGATACGCAGGAAGACAGCGGTATCGCCGCACTGACACCCAGGCAGCAGGCCGTCCTCGCCCTGCTGGAGCAGGGGATGTCCAACAAGTCGATCGCGCGTGAACTGGACATCGGGGAGATCACCGTCAAGGCGCATGTATCTGCGATCCTGCGCAAGCTCGGTGTGGACAACCGCGTCCAGGCGGTCGTGGCCGCCCGGCAGCGGCGTTAGCGGCCGCCCGGCGGATCTTCACTGCCCAGCACGTGCTGCATCACGGCCCGCAGGCGCGCAGGGTCCACCGGCTTGGTCAGCAGTGGAATGCCGAGCTGGTCCAGTTGCTCCCGGAGTTGCGCCGAATAGTCACTGCTGATCATGATGGCCTGCGCCGGCGTGGCGAGCTCCGCATTGATGGCATCGATGGCGTCGATGCCGTTGGCGCCGTAGGCGAGGTGGTAGTCAGTCAGCAGCAGCGTGGGTTCCAGGTCCCGGTCGATGATCGTCGTAAGGGCCTCCTCCACCCCCGTGGCCGCCACGACCCGGCAGTCCCAGCTCAGCAGCATGCGCTCCATACTGCGCAGCACCTGGATGTTGTCGTCTACCGCGACCACCAGGCACCGGTTGAAGCCGGCGGTGCCGGGGACCAGGAGCGGCGGGGTACGGCCGGCGACGCGCCCGCTGTCGCCCAGGGGCAGTGTCAGGGTGAAGGCGCTGCCCCTGCCCGGCGCCGACTGCACCTCGATGCCGGTGCCCAGCAGCCGGCAGATCCGCTCCACGATGGAAAGTCCGAGGCCGGTGCTGCCCTCATCCGCCGAGGGAGCGTCCGGCGCGCGCCAGAACTCGTCGAAAATGCGCTGGAGATGCTCGCCGGCGATGCCGATTCCCGTATCCCGTATCTCGATACGCACCCGGTCCCCGCGGCGGCGAACGCCCATCAGGACCCGGCCCTCGCGGGTGTACTTGATGGCGTTGCTCAACAGGTTCCGCAGCACGGTCTCGAGCAGCATGATATCGCTGTGCACGACCGCGTTGGTGGCCAGCACACGCAGATCGAGCCCCTTGACCTGGGCCACGGGCTCGTATTCGCGGGCCAGACGCTGCAGCAGGGTATGTAGGGGAAAGTCGTCCGGTTCCGGCTGCAGCCCGCCGCTGTCCAGGCGCGAGATGTCCAGCAGGGCGCTGAGCAGGCTGTTGAGGTTCTCCAGGGCCAGCCCGATACCCCGCAGGCTCTCTGCGTCCGCCTGCTCCAGGCCATCCCTGTCGATGGAGGCCAGGTAGAGGATGGCCGCGTTCAGTGGCTGTCTCAGGTCATGGCTGGCCGCCGCCAGGAAACGGGTCCTGCTGGCCGTCGCCTCCTCGGCCTGGGTTTTCGCGCGGAGCAGGGCGGCCTCGAAACTGCGGCGCAGTTGGAGTTCGTGTTCCAGCCGCTCATTGAGCCTGCGCAGCTCGGTGGTCCTGTCGGCGACGGTCTTCTCGAGATTGCTGGCCACCTGAAACGCGGCAAAGGCGCCGCCTTCCACGTTGATACGGTGCTCTACCCGGTCCAGCAGTACCTCATTGGTCCTGCGCAGCCGTTGCACCTCCTCCTCGAGCCGGCGCAGCCGCTGGCGCTCTTCGCCTGTGAGTGCTTCCGGATCGCTGAAGCCCGACTCTTTCATTCCGGCAGCTGGAAGGCGAGGCAGTTGAACGAATTGTTCATGTTCAGTGAATTGGACTGTTCGCCCATGCAGGAAAAGCCCCAGACGTTGGCGGCGGAAAAAAGGGCGGATACGTCCGCCTCGAGCCCCTGCTGCTCAACCATCTGGCGCCTGGCCGCACACTCGAAAGCGAGCACCGTCAGCCTCTCCCCGAGGTCCTGGCGGATGCGATCGAAGGCCTGCCTCATGTGCTCCACGTAATCCACCTGGGTGGACAACCTGAAGACCACGCCCTCGTCGATGGCGCAGGCGCAGCGCAGTGAGTCGTCATCGAGAATCTGCAGGAAGCCGCGTGGGTAGGCGCGATCCCCCACTGTGATGATGGCCGGGTAGATCGCCAGGACCTCCTGGTTCAGGACCTCCGGGTCGATACCGCAAAGCCGGGCGTACTCCTGCACCGCAGGCGCGCCGTTGATCTCGTGCACCAGTCGCTCGGAGGGCGTGGAGGAGGTGATCACGCCCCGTTTTTCCGTCGGCGCGAAATTGTGGAAGTTGTAATGCCGGAAGGGGAGGTCGGTGTGGACCAGCAGCAGCACGGCGCTGTCGTCGAAGTACTGCCCTTCGTAGAGTACGGGTGTCCGCTGCAACCGCCAGTTATCCCCTGCAGACCCTCCCACCAGGTGGATGGTGCCCAGCTCGCTGCCCAGCGCGGCGGCTACGAACTCCTCCGCCTGGCTCAGGCTGTCGATCAGCATGAGAGCGAAGGTGCTGGATTTGCTCGACTGGGGCGCTTTCTGCCGCAACTCCCACTGCATGGAGAGCACCAGTTCGCGCGCCTGTTGGAAACCGAATCCGCCCAGCCCCTCGATTTTGCGGGCCACGCACCGGAAAACCCTGCGGTCAAAGGCGATCGCGGAGAGGGTGTTGTCCCGGTAGCCCGATGGCGTGATCTCGCCGGAGGTGGAGCAGCCGAAAAAACGGGTCGGTTCCAGGCCGGCCAGGGCATGTTCCATGACCCCGCCGGTATGATCGGGGCCGTGCAGGAGCAGCACCATCTCGGCGTCGTCGAGGGGAAGCGACGACGCCACGGTGCCGATGGCGGTCGCGGTATCGGCGTCTTCAGAGCGGGCAGTAAAAAAACCGGCGGCCATCAGCGGATCATAGCCGAGATGGACAGCCGGCGGAAAGGACCCGGAGGTCTGGTCTAGAGGGATATGACCACGGTCTGGGTCTCGGTACAGGCCCTGACCGCATCGACGCCGTTTTCACGGCCCCAGCCCGACTCCTTGAAACCGCCGAAGGGCAGGGCGGCATCGATCACGTTGTGACAGTTGACCCATACGGTCCCTGCGCGTATGCGCGGGGCCAGGCGATGCACGGTGGAAACGTCCCGGGACCAGATGCTGGCGCCGAGGCCGTAGGGGGTGTCGTTGGCCTGGGCGATCACCTCCTCCAGGTCGTCGTAGGGGGCGGCGACCAGCACCGGTCCAAAGATCTCCTCGCGCACGATCTTCATGTCCGGGGAGGTATTGACGAATACTGTGGGGTTGACGAAAAAACCGCCGCTGTCCGGGGTATCGCCGCCGGCCAGGATTTCAGCGCCGCTCTCGCGGCCGGAGGCGATGTAGGCACAGACGCGCTCCTGCTGGATTTTCGAGACCAGCGGACCGATCTCCGTGGTCGGGTCGAGGCCCGGCCCCACCTTCATATTGCGGGCGATGTCGGCGATGCCCTCCACCACCTGGTCGAAACGGGACCTGTGCACGAACAGGCGTGAGCCTGCGGTGCAGACCTGGCCGTGATTGAAAAAGATGCCGCTGGCGGCACCCGGAATGGCGATCTCCAGGTCCGCATCGGGCATGACGATGGCCGGGGACTTGCCGCCGAGTTCCAGGGTGACTTTCTTGAGGTTGCCGGTAGCCGCCTGCAGGATGAGTCGCCCGACCTCGGTGGAACCGGTGAATGTGACCTTGTCGATGCCGGGATGGGCGGAGATCGCCGCCCCGGCGGTGTGGCCATAGCCGGTGACCACATTGAGCACCCCTGGCGGGAAGCCCGCCTCACTCGCCAGCCGAGCCATGTACAGGGCGGTCAGGGGGGTCTCCTCCGCCGGCTTGAGCACCACGGTGCAGCCCGCCGCCAGGGCCGGCGCAATTTTCCAGGTCAGCAGCAGGGTGGGGAAATTCCAGGGGACGATGGCGCCGACCACCCCGACCGGGACGTGGTTGGCATAGGCAAACAGCTCGCCATCCGGCAGGAAGGGCACTGAGGGTTTCAGGGTGCTGCCGTTGAGCTTTGAGGGCATGCCCGCCATGAAGCGCATGCAGTCGATGGCGCAGGGCAGGTCCACCGCCGCCGCGATGGCCGCGGTCTTGCCGTTGTCGATGGACTCCAGTTCCGCGAGCGTCTCGAGATTGGCCTCCATCAGGTCGGCGAGGCGGTGCAGCAACCGTTCGCGCTGCGCCGGCTTCATCCGTTGCCAGCTGCTCGTTTCAAAGGCCCGCCGCGCGGCAGCGACCGCCTGGTCGACATCCGCCCCGTCGCTGTCCGGAACGTGGCTGACCACCTGCCCGGTGGCCGGGTCGATCACCGCCAGTGTTCTGCCGCTGGCAGCGCCCTGCCACTGGCCGTCTATGAAGTTGCTCTGCTGGGAATCGAGGAACTCCCGGGTCGCTGTCCTGATGCCGCTCAGGTCATTCATCGCCACGGTCATTGCTGCCTCCTGACTTATCGTTATTGCAGTTTGCGGCCGCCACCTGCGC
>JARRPM010000091.1:0-11533 GCA_037382865.1 Halioglobus sp.
CCTGTGTCGCGATGTGCCTCCGGCTGACCAGTTCCGCATCCTGTGCCACCTCGCCATGTGGCTGCGCTTCTGCGGCTGGCTGGTCGGCCAGCAGATCGATGTGATCCGGGCCGCCTGTGCCGGGCCGGGGGACGCGCCTGCGGTTCGAGATTTTTTCCGCTGTCCGGTGCATGATTCCCAGCCGGTCACCGCGGTGACCTTCAGCGCCCGGCACCTCGAGGCGCGACCGATTCGCAGCGAAGCCGAGCTGGCCGATTTCCTCGCGCAGGCCCCGGGCCTCGTCGTCGCCGAACCCCGGGTCACGGCCCACAGCATCACCCATCGCATCCGCGAAATCCTCGGCGAGGACTTTCGCCGGGAGATGCCCAGTTTCGAGGCGCTGACCGGACTGCTCAACATGTCGGCCCGCACCCTGCGCCGGCGGCTTGAAAAGGAGGGTACCTCCTATCAGCGTATCAAGGATAATGCGCGGCGCGACCTGGCCATCGGCCTCCTCCGGCGCGAGGGGTTGACCGTCAGCGACGTGGCGGAGCGGGTCGGTTTTTCCGATCCCAGCTCTTTTCATCGCTCCTTCCGTCGGTGGACCGGCCTCGCTCCGGGAGCCTACCGGTGAGGGTCGCTGGCCTCGGCCCCGGATAATCCTGCACCTGCATCAGGAAATGACGGTTTCAGAAAGTTCATCTGGCGACGCCTCGTCCGGTTGGTACACGAGTATATAGCTGGCGATAAAAATCGCATCTCCGGGCCGCAGTGTGTGGGGCTGCTCTATGGCGACACCGTTGACCCGGGTGCCGTTGGCCCCGGTATTCTGGATGACATGGCACCCCTCCCGCTCCCGTATGACGGCATGGCGCCGGGACACCCTCGGGTCGGGAATCTGTACCACGCACTGCGGGTCACGGCCAATCACCACCTCTGGCGCTTCCAGCCTGATCGACGCCTGCCGTTCGTAGTTGAGATAGAGGTCGAGTCTCGCCACGTGCTCCCCCGGGCCCACCGCCGGCGGTGTCCATGAGGGGATGTTATCATGGGGCGCGGTCGCGGGTAGTGCCGCCGGATGGACTGATTACCGGGATGAACAGGGTGGCAGAGAACACTGAATTGCCGGGTAAGCAGCTCGGCAACGGTCTCGCCGAGCCGGCCAGGCTGAGCGATGCCGAGATTTCCCTCCTGCAGCTGCGGGCCGAGGAACGTCGTTATGCCGCGGGTGATCCGTTGATCCGGGTTGGCGATCCGGGCGATCACATCTACCTCATCCTGGAAGGCCGCGCCAGTGTCGATCGGGCCGCCCCCGGAGACGGCCCGCGAATAGCCGAGGAGCGCGGGCCGGGCGAGCTGTTCGGGATGCTCGCCTTTTTTTCCGGCAAGCCCAGTGATGCGAATGTTCGCTGCGACGTTGACAGCCGTCTGGCGGTGATGTCCCGGGCCGGGTTCCATGCGCTGTTTGATGAGGAGTCGCGACTCTGGCGGCGCCTTCAGGAGATCGGACTGGCGCGCATGCGCACTGTTCAGCTGACCCGGCATCTCGACCGGTTGTTCGGTCCCTTCGGGGCCATGTTGCCCTTCGTGATCAGGGACCTCGAGAATGAGACCCGGTGGCTGACCCTGAAAAGTGGCGAGGTGCTTTTCAGACAGGGCGATGACTCTGATGGCGTCTATCTGCTGATGTCGGGGCGGTTGCAGATGGCCATGGCCCTGCCCGATGGGCGCGAAGCGCCCGGCGGCACTGTCGTGGCGGGCGAAACCGTCGGCGAGGTCGCCCTACTGACAGGCCTGGCGCAGGGGCATACGGTCTATGCGGCGCGGGACAGTGAGCTGGTGCGCCTGTCCGGTTACGGCTTCGAGTTGATGCTGCAGCGCAATACCCGCTCCATACAGAACGTCTCCCGAATTCTCGGCGACCGGCTTGCCCGCGGTCCCGCGGTACGCGACTCTTCCCATGCGCCGATTCGCTGCATCAGCCTGATCCCGGCTGACAGCGAGGTCGAGCTCGAAGTCTTTGCCGGAGCTCTCTCGGCCGAGCTGCGGCGTTTCGGGACCACACAGCTGCTCGACAGTCTGATGATCGAGCGTGAGTTGGGCTCGCCGGGAATAGCCGTGGCAGATGAGAACGAAGCCGCCGGTTTGCGCCTCAATCAGTGGCTGCACGACCAGGAGGAAAACTCGCGCTACCTCGTGTACCGCGGGGATCCCGAGTGGAGTGCCTGGAGCGCGCGCTGTGTTCGCCAGACAGACCAGGTGGTGGTGGTCGCCAATGCCGGCAGCCCGGGCGGACTGGCAGCGGTGGCGCCGCTTCTGCCTCAGGGACGCAGGCAATGGAGCCTCGTGTTATTGCATCCACCCGGACTAGAGAGGCCTCGCGATACAGCCCGCTGGCTGGGCGATGTCAGCGTGGAATCGGTGTTTCATGTGAGGCGCGGCAACGAAGCGGACCTCGCGCGCCTGGGACGCATTCTCACGGGGAATGCCATTGGCCTGGTATTAGGCGGTGGCGGCGCGCGGGGTTTCGCGCACATCGGGGTGATTCGCGCTCTGGAGGAGCTCGGTATCCCCGTGGATATGGTGGGTGGGACGAGCATGGGAGCGCCGATCGCCGGCTTTCTTGCCCAGGGCCTGCGCGGCGAGGAGGTTGACAGGCGTTGCCGGCAGGCCTACCGCAAAATCATCGACCTGACATTCCCGGTCGTCTCGTTGATCTCGGGGCGGCGCATCAGTGAATCGATCATGCAGCAGACCGGTGACTGGGATATCGAGGATTACTGGCTGACGTTTTTCTGCGTATCGACCAGCCTCAGTACTGCCCGGCCCGTGATCCACCGGCGGGGCAGCTCGGCGCTGGCAATCCGTAGCAGTGTGTCGATCCCCGGCGTGTTGCCTCCCGTACCCTTTGGCGGGGAATTGCTGGTGGACGGCGGCGTGCTCAACAACCTGCCCGTGGACGTCATGCGTGAAATCAATCCCTTCGGGACAGTGATAGCGGTGGATGTCGCCGCGCCGGCGGGTCCGGTCACCCTGTTCGATTATGGGACTGAACTTTCCGGATGGCGGGTGCTGGCTGGCAAGCTGGTGAAGTGGGGGGAGAGCGGTAGCGCGCCGGGCATCGCCGCTACCATGATGCAGTCCATGGTCGTAGGGTCAGCCCTGAAGCGGCAGCAGATACTCGAGCAGGGTCTGGCTGACCTCTACCTCAACGTTCAGGTGAAGGGAGTCGGGCTTCTCCAGTTCGAGGCGCAGGCGCTGGCGGCGCAGCTCGGTTACGAGGGCGCACTCGAGCCGCTGAGAGCCTGGGCCGCTGGGCGCGGCGAGGCAATCCCTACTCCTTGAGCGGCCCGCTGATCCCCAGCTTGGCCAGCAGGAAGCCCATGATGTCCTCCCGGGGAACCAGCCGGGACTCCTCGTCCAGGCGCCCCTTGTACTCGATACTGCCCGCCGCCAGGGCCCGGTCGGCCACCACGATGCGGTGGGGGATGCCGATCAGCTCCATATCGGCGAACTTGACCCCCGGTCGCTCGTTGCGGTCATCCAGCAGTACCTCGACACCTGCCGCCACCAGGCGCTGGTAGAGATCCTCGGCGCAGCTGGCGACGTCCTGGGACTTGTGCATGTTCAGCGCCACGATGGCCAGCTGGAAGGGGGCCATGGCGGCCGGCCAGGTAATGCCCCGGTCGTCGTGGTTCTGCTCGATGGCCGCCGCCACGATGCGGCTGATGCCGATACCGTAACAGCCCATCGTCATGACCAGGCTCCTGCCGTTCTCGTCCAGGACGCGGGCGTCCATGGCGTCGCTGTACTTGGTGCCGAGCTGGAAAATATGGCCGACCTCGATCCCGCGCTTGATCTGCAGCGTTCCGCTGCCGTCGGGGCTGGGGTCCCCCGACACGACCTGGCGCAGATCCTCGACCCGGGGCAGTGGGCAATCGCGCAGCCAGTTGACGCCGGTGAGGTGGGCATCGTCGCGATTCGCTCCACAGGTGAAGTCCGCCAGCCGCGCGGCGCTGCGGTCGACGATTACCGGGATGTCCAGGCCGACCGGCCCCAGGGAACCGAAGCCCGCCCCGCAGACGCTGCGCACCCGCTCCTCGGCGGCCATCTGCAGTGGCGCCGCGATGCCGGCGAGCTTTTCGGCCTTGACGCTGTTGAGGCTGTGATCGCCCCGCAGCACGAGAGCCACCAGGTCTCCCTCCTCCTCGCCCTCGACCACCAGCGTTTTTACGGTGGCGGCCGGGTCGACTGCAAGGAAAGCTGCCAGCTCCTCGATGCTCTTTACCCCCGGGGTCGGTACCTCCTGCAGCCCGGCGCCGGGAGCGGGGCGCTCGCCTTCGGGCGCCAATGCCTCGGCCATTTCCACATTGGCCGCATAGTCGCTGCTGTCGCTGAAGGCGATGGCGTCCTCCCCCGAGTCCGCCAGGACGTGGAATTCATGGGATTTGCTGCCCCCGATGCTGCCGGTGTCAGCGATGACCGGCCTGAAAGCGAGGCCCAGGCGCTCGAAGATCCTGGAGTAAGCGCCATGCATCAACTGGTAGGTCTGTTCCAGCGAGGCCTGGTCGACATGAAAGGAGTAGGCGTCTTTCATCAGGAATTCCCGGGCGCGCATGATGCCGAATCGCGGCCGGATCTCGTCGCGTACCTTGGTCTGAACCTGGTAAAAGTTGGCGGGCAGCTGCCGGTAGCTCTTTATCTCGTTGCGCACCAGGTCGGTGATGACCTCCTCGTGGGTCGGCCCGAGGCAAAAATCGCGATCATGGCGATCCCGGATGCGCAGCAACTCGGGACCGTACTGCTCCCAGCGCCCCGATTCCTGCCATAACTCCGCCGGCTGCACGACAGGCATGCTGACCTCCTGAGCCCCGCACCTGTCCATCTCCTCGCGAACGACAGTCTCCACCCTGCGCAGTACACGCAAGCCCAGCGGCAGCCATGTGTAGAGCCCCGCCGCTAGCTTCCTGATCAGGCCGGCGCGCAGCATGAGCTGGTGGCTGACAATCTCCGCATCTGCAGGAGTTTCTTTTTGGGTGGCAATGAGGAAATTGCTGGTGCGCATTCGGCGGTCCGGGTCGTGAAGAAGAGAGCGGCTAGTTTACGTCCGATCGGCAAGGGCAGACAACGCTCCGTTTTGGTGCAGTAATTTCCGGGTAAAACGCGATCCCTGCTTCGCCCGTGCTCCGTCCCGGGACGTCGCATGGCGCGAGAACGTAAAAGGCACGGATGGATTATTTGCCGGGAATTTCCGGCCCTTTTCCCATAATCTTCCCCGCGCAGTGGCACTGGGGCTGAAAAAACAGGGTTTTTTGGAGTCCGGCGTCGAAAAATGCTTGTATTGCAGTGTTTCATGCTTTATATCTTTGCATGCGGCTCGGGGAGTGACATTTTCCGCGTTGAGGGGAAGCGGCCAAACCGGGTTGAAAGCGTTTTCCTAATGACAATGAATAAGGGTGGAACATAAGATGGCTACGAGAAAAGCAGCAGCAAAGAAGAAGGCTCCGGCGAAAAAAACGGCGGCTAAAAAAGCCCCGGCCAAAAAAGCATCAGCCAAGAAGGCGCCGGCCGCCAAGGCAAAAGCAGCGGCCGCAGCAAAGAAAGCCGGACCGGCAATCAAGGAGAAGCTGACCAAGACCCAGATCATCTCCAGTATTTCCGAAAGCACCGGCCTGTCCAGGAAAGACGTGAACGCGGTGATGGACGAGATGCATTCCCTGATGGAGCGCAGCCTCAGCAAGCGGGCCATCGGTGAGTTTACCGTCCCCGGTATCATGAAAATCACCACCGTGAAGAAGCCTGCCCGCAAGGCGCGCAAGGGCATCAATCCCTTCACCGGTGAAGAGACTGTGTTCAAGGCGAAGCCGGCCAGTGTCGCCGTAAAAATCCGGCCCCTGAAAAGGCTCAAGGAGTTCGCTGCCTCCTGAGGCACTGAACCCGCCCATGCCGCCTCGCCCCTGGCGCGTGCGGCATGGCCCCACCGCTGATCCGCCAGCGCCGCCCCGGTGCCAGGCTCTCTTGCCCCCACGATTTTAGCCGCCTGGCAAACTTGGCCTGAATGCCGCCTTGGGGTAAAATCCGCGCCTCGTTTTTTCTCACGTATCGTTTTGGCAATCAGTGGGTCGAAGCCATGCCTATCTACCAGTACAAGTGCGAGGCCTGTCACAGTGAGGTGGAGGTCTTGCAGAAGATCAGTGACGAGCCTCTGCGGGACTGCCCCGAGTGCGGTAAACCGTCACTGAAGAAGAAAGTGACCGCGGCAGCTTTCCGCCTGAAAGGCGGCGGTTGGTACGAAACGGACTTCAAGACCGGCGACAAGAAAAATCTTGCGGGCGGTGCGGATGCTGCGCCGGCCTCCGGGGGCAGCCAGCCCTCGGCCGGAGGGACAGACAAGTCCGCGGCTTCCGATACCAAGTCCGCCCCTGCAAAGCCGGGTGCCGGCGATAGCAAGACGACAGCCTGATCCGTGGCCCCTCGAGGGCCCGGCCAGCCAAACCAGACGGGAATCAGACTATGCGCAGTCACTATTGTGGCGCCCTCGAGACAAGCAATATCGACGATACCGTCACACTGTGTGGCTGGGTGGATCGTCGCCGGGATCATGGCGGCGTGATTTTCCTGGATATGCGTGATCGCGAAGGCATTGTCCAGGTGGTATTCGATCCCGACACCGAGGAGCATTTCGAGCGGGCCGACCGGGTGCGCAGCGAGTATGTCCTGAAAATCACCGGGCGCGTGCGAGCGCGCAGCGAGGCGACGGTCAATCCCTCCATGGCGACCGGTGAGATCGAGGTTCTGGGCAAGGAGCTCGAGATCCTGAATACCGCGGCCACGCCTCCGTTCCAGCTGGATGAGTACACTGCGGTCGGTGAGGAGGTTCGTCTCCAGTACCGCTATATGGACCTGCGACGCCAGGAGATGCAGGCGCGCCTCATCATGCGCTCGCGCATCACCTCGGCGGTGCGCAATTTCCTCGATCGGGAGGGCTTCCTCGATATCGAGACCCCGATACTCACGCGCGCGACGCCCGAGGGCGCCCGCGACTACCTGGTGCCGAGTCGCACGCATCCCGGCCATTTTTTCGCGCTGCCGCAGTCGCCGCAGCTCTTCAAGCAGCTGCTGATGGTGTCCGGGTTCGACCGCTACTACCAGATTGCGCGCTGTTTCCGGGATGAGGACCTGCGCGCCGACCGGCAGCCGGAATTCACCCAGATCGACATCGAGACCACCTTTCTCGAGGAGGAGGAGATCATGTCGATCAGCGAGCGGATGATCCGTGAGCTCTTCCTCAATACCCTCGGCGTCGACCTTCCGGCCTTCCCCCACATGACCTGGGCCGAAGCGATGGAGCGATTCGGTTCCGACAAGCCTGACCTGCGCATCCCGCTGGAACTGGTGAGTATCGACGACCTCATGCAGCAGGTGGAGTTCAAGGTGTTCCGCGGGCCGGCGGACGACCCCCATGGCCGGGTTGCGGCCCTCAGGGTGCCGGGCGGCGCCACCATCAGCCGCAAGGAGATCGACGACTATACCCGCTATGTCTCTGTGTACGGGGCGCGCGGGCTGGCGTGGATCAAGGTCAACGATATCGGCGCCGGCGTTGAAGGACTGCAGTCGCCGATCCTCAAGTTTATGCCGGAGGAGGTCGTGGCGAAGATGATGTCCCGCCTCGAGGCGGCCAACGGCGACATCATCTTCTTCGGCGCCGACCGCTCGCGGGTGGTCAACGAGTCCCTCGGTGCCCTGCGGATCAAGGTGGCAGAGGACCTCGGCCTGGTAGAGGAGGGCTGGCAGCCCCTCTGGGTGGTGGACTTCCCCATGTTCGAGGAGGAGGATGACGGCAAGCTGTCCCCCCTGCACCACCCGTTTACGGCGCCGGCCTGCGATGCCGCCACGCTGCTGGCCGACCCCGGGGCCGCCCTCTCGCGGGCCTACGACATGGTGCTGAACGGCTGCGAACTCGGGGGCGGCAGCATCCGTATCCACGACCGTGAAATGCAGGAGGCGGTATTCCGCATCCTGCACATCTCGGAGGAGGAGGCGGAGGAGAAATTCGGGTTCCTGCTCCGGGCACTGCAATTCGGTGCGCCGCCCCATGGCGGGCTGGCGTTTGGACTGGATCGCCTGGTGATGCTGATGACGGGGACCCAGTCGATTCGCGACGTCATCGCATTCCCCAAGACCCAGACGGCACACTGCCTGTTGACGGACGCCCCGGGCAATGTGAACGCGCAGCAGCTGAAGGACCTCAGCATCCGCCTGCGCCAGAACCGCGACGAGTCGAAGCCCGGGTCGTAACGCGAGTCATCTATATAAAGAAGAGGTAAAGAGGTAACAGGTTATGGCTGGCCATAGTAAATGGGCCAACATCAAGCACCGCAAGGCGGCCCAGGATGCCAAGCGTGGCAAGATGTTCACCAAGCTGATCAGGGAACTGGTGATCGCGGCAAGGCACGGCGGTCCGCTGCCGGAGGATAACCCCCGTCTGCGCGCCGCGGTCGACAAGGCGCTCGGCGCCAACATGACCCGCGACACCATCGACCGCGCTATCGCCCGCGGCGCCGGAACCAACGAAGCCGACGACATGGAGGAGCTGACCTACGAGGGTTACGCGCCCGGCGGGGTGGCGGTGCTCATAGAGGCGATGACAGACAACCGCAACCGCACGGTGGCGGAGGTGCGACACGCCTTCTCCAAGCGCGGCGGCAACCTCGGCACCGATGGTTCGGTGGCCTATCTTTTTTCCCGCAAGGGCCAGATCAGCTTCGCGCCGGGCGCCGACGAGGAGCGCATCCTGGAAGTCGCCCTCGAGGCCGGCGCCGAGGACATCGAGACCAACGACGATGGCTCTGTCGACGTCACCACCGCCTGGGAGGACTTCCACGCGGTGAAAACCGCCCTGGAGGAAGCCGGCTTGACGCCCGAGGGGGGCGAGGTGACCATGGTTGCCTCCACCACGGTGCCTGTCGATGCGGACAGCGTGGAACCGGTAATGGGACTGGTGGAGGCCCTGGAGGATCTCGACGACGTCCAGAATGTCTATACCAACGTGGACATACCGGACGAGGTGCTCGCCGCCCTCGGATAAATGGGGCCCGGCCGGCCCTGCCTGCTGACCAATGCTGTAAATTTGTACATAATACGGGCTGGGGCAAAGAGCGGGTATCTGGATGTCGCTTATCCTGGGGATCGACCCCGGTTCACGCAAGACCGGCTTCGGCATAATCAGTTACACCTGCGGGCGCAGTGAGTATGTGACCAGCGGCGTCATCCGTCTCCCTGAGGGGGCCCTGCCGGAGCGGTTGCGGATCATCTACCAGAGCGTGCTGGAACTGGTCGACCTGCACTGCCCCCAGCAACTGGCTATCGAGCAGGTATTCATGGCCCGCAGCGCGGGTTCCGCGCTGAAACTGGGCCAGGCGCGGGGCGCCGCGATCGTCGCCTGTGTCGCCCGGGAAATGCCGGTCTCAGAGTATTCCGCCCGCCAGATCAAGCAGTCGGTGGTGGGCACGGGGGCGGCGGACAAGGCCCAGGTGCAGCACATGGTCAGGGTCCTGCTCAAGCTGCCGGCGGAGCCGCAGGAGGATGCGGCAGACGCGCTGGCTGCCGCGCTGTGTCATGCGCACATGCAACAAAGTATGATAAACATGGCGGGCGCGCGATCCGTGCGCCGCCGCCGATTGCGCTGACGGGGCTCGCGGCAATGATAGGCAGAATTCGAGGCATATTGGTGCACAAGCACCCGCCGGATATCCTGGTCGAGGTGGGCGGCGTGAGCTACGAGATCCAGGTGCCGATGACCACCCTGTTCCAGCTGCCCGGGCTGGGCTCTGAGGTATCCCTCCTGACTCACTTCGTGGTGCGCGAGGACGCGCAGCTTCTCTACGGTTTTATCGAGGAGCGCGACCGCGGTCTGTTCCGGCAGTTGATCCGGGTCAGTGGCGTCGGGCCGAAGCTGGCCCTGACCATTCTCTCCGGCATGGACGCCGCCAGTTTCGCGCGCTGTGTCCAGCGCGACGACATCTCGTCGCTGGTGGCGCTCCCCGGCGTCGGCCGGAAGACCGCCGAGCGCCTGCTGGTCGAGATGCGTGACAAGCTCGGGGACTGGTTCGGTCCGCTGGATGAGGGGGAGGCCCAGGCCGGCGTCGCGGGCCGTGCGACGGTCTCCGATATCGTGGCCGATGCCGAGGGAGCGCTGGTGGCGCTGGGATATAAGCCCCAGGAGGCGAGCCGGGTGGTGGCGGCGGTCAATGACGACAGCGCGGCGAACAGCGAGGAGCTGATCCGCCGCGCCCTGAAATCGATGGTGAACGGGTGAGGCGCTGGCAATGATAGAGACGGACCGGCTGGTCGCGCCCGCGGCAGAAAGCCCCCGCGAGGAGGCGATCGACCGCGCCATCCGACCCAGGAGCCTGGAAGAGTACGTGGGCCAGAGCGCGGTGCGCGAGCAGATGGCGATTTTTCTCCAGGCGGCCCGCAGCCGCGGGGAGCCCCTCGACCATACCCTGATCTTCGGCCCGCCCGGCCTCGGCAAGACCACCCTGGCCAGCATCATCGCCAATGAAATGGGCGTCTCCCTGAAGACCACCTCCGGGCCGGTGCTGGAGAAGGCCGGCGACATCGCCGCCCTGATGACCAACCTCGATCCCGGCGATGTGCTGTTCATCGACGAGATCCACCGCCTCAGTCCGTTCGTGGAGGAGATCCTCTACCCGGCGATGGAGGACTACCAGCTCGATATCATGATCGGGGAGGGCCCGGCGGCCCGCTCCATCAAGCTGGACCTGCCGCCCTTCACCCTCGTGGGCGCCACCACCCGCGCCGGGCTGCTCACCTCACCCCTGCGGGACCGCTTCGGGATCGTGCAGCGGCTCGAATTCTACGAGGTGTCGGACCTGGCCCATATCGTGGGTCGCTCCGCCACTATCCTCGGCATCGGTATCGACGACCAGGGTGCCAGGGAGATCGCCCGCCGCTCCCGCGGCACGCCGCGCATCGCCAATCGCCTGCTGCGGCGGGTGCGGGATTTCGCCGAGGTGAAAGCCGACGGCCACATCTCGGCGGAGGTGGCGGACCGGGCGCTGGACATGCTGAGTGTCGACCAGCAGGGATTCGACCACCAGGACCGGCGCCTGCTGCTGGCAATGATCGAGAAGTTCGACGGCGGGCCGGTGGGTGTCGACAGCCTGGCGGCGGCGATATCGGAGGAGCGGGGCACTATCGAGGATGTGCTGGAACCCTTCCTGATCCAGCAGGGCTATATGGTACGCACTCCCCGGGGCCGGATGGTGACGCGCAACGCCTACCTCCATTTCGGCCTGCCCCAGCCCGCGGCGGGCGCCAGCCTGCCGCTGGACCTGGGGGAGAATGGCCGCTAGTGTCCTGTCCGGTTAATTCGCATGATTTCAGAGCCTTCAGAAACCGTCGCAGTAAGGCGCGTTCCGCAGGTAATACTGGTTGTATTGCCAAGGGACGCAACGCAGCGGCGACGGTTTCTGAAGGCTCCCGAAGGGCGCGCCAGCCAAGGCCCCTGGCCGCGTTGCGCCTCTTGACA
>JARRPM010000092.1:0-19229 GCA_037382865.1 Halioglobus sp.
GCAACCCCGGCAATGTGCGCAGAACCAAAAAATAGGCCCACCTGCGTGAGCCCTTCACCCCGGCCGGACAGCGGTCCGGCGGCGGGGTTTACTTCTCGCCCATCTGCGCCTTGATCAAGTCGCCGATAGTGCCCGGAGAAGCGGTTTCGGTATCCTGCTCTTTCAGGGACTTCACCGCCTCCTGCTCGTCATCGTAGTCCTTGGCCTTGATGGAGAGGGCCAGGCCGCGGTTCTTGCGATCCACGGAGATGATCTTCGCTTCGACGGTGTCGCCGACCTTGAAGGAGTTGCGGGCGTCTTCCACCTTGTCGCGACTGATGTCGGAGGCTTTCAGCACACCCTCCACCTCGTCGGCCAGCTTGATGATGACGGACTTGGCGTCCACCTCCACGACCTCGCCGGTCACCACGGAACCGCGATCATGCTCGGCCACGTAGTTGCCGAAGGGATCGTCCTCCAGCTGCTTGATGCCGAGGGAGATGCGCTCGCGCTCCGGGTCGATCGACAGGATGACCGTCTCGATCTCGTCGCCCTTCTTGTAGTTGCGCACCGCTTCCTCGCCGGTTTCGTTCCAGCTGATGTCGGACAGGTGCACCAGGCCGTCGATGTTGCCTTCCAGACCGATGAAGATACCGAAGTCGGTGATCGACTTGATGCTGCCGCTGATCTTGTCGCCCTTGCTGTAGCGCGAGGCGAAAGCGTCCCAGGGATTCTGCTGGCACTGCTTGATGCCCAGGGAGATACGGCGGCGGTCCTCGTCGATGTCCAGTACCATCACCTCCACCTCGTCGCCCAGCTGGACGATCTTGGAGGGGTGGACGTTCTTGTTGGTCCAGTCCATCTCGGAGACGTGCACCAGCCCCTCGACGCCCTCTTCCAGCTCGGCGAAGCAGCCGTAGTCGGTGAGGTTGGTAACGCGCGCCTTGACGCGGCTCCCCTCGGGGTAGCGGTTGGTGATCTCCACCCAGGGGTCCTCGCCCAGCTGCTTGAGGCCCAGGGAGACCCGGTTGCGCTCGCGATCGAACTTGAGGATCTTGACCTCGATCTCCTGACCGACTTCCACGATCTCGGAGGGGTGCTTGATGCGCTTCCAGGCCATGTCGGTAATGTGCAGCAGGCCGTCCACACCACCCAGGTCGACGAAGGCGCCGTAATCGGTGAGGTTCTTGACGATACCCTTGACGGTCATCCCTTCCTGCAGGCTCTCCAGCAGGGCGTCGCGCTCCACGCTGTTGGCCTCTTCCATCACGGCCCGGCGCGACACGACCACGTTGTTGCGCTTCTGGTCCAGCTTGATAACCTTGAATTCCAGTTCCTTGCCTTCCAGGTGGGCGGTATCGCGCACCGGGCGCACATCCACCAGGGATCCGGGCAGGAACGCGCGGATGGAGTCGATGTCCACGGTAAAGCCACCCTTGACCTTGCCGTTGATGACACCCTTGACCACCTCGTCCGCCTCGTGAGCTGCTTCCAGCTCCTTCCAGGCCTCGGCCCGCTTGGCCTTCTCCCGGGACAGCTTGGTCTCGCCGAAACCGTCTTCCACGGTCTCCAGCGCCACCTGCACTTCGTCGCCGATATTCAGGGTGCACTCACCGCTGGCATCGGTAAACTGGGCACGAGGGATCACGCCTTCGGACTTCAGGCCCGCGTGGACGGTGACCCACTCGTTATCGATGTCGATCACCACGCCGGTGACGATGGCACCGGGCTGCATGTCGACGGTTTTCAGACTCTCTTCAAAAAGTTCAGCGAAGGATTCGCTCATTACACATTACCTGTTAATTTGATCGGCGGTCGCCCGCCTTAAACCGCGCCTCCAGCCGGCCCGGGTTACTGGGTTCAACCTGAGGCGCCGCCCTGACTGGAATCAGCGAACGCGACAGGATACGTGCCATTTCAATGGAAATGAGGGCAGATCACGCCTGGATCAAGCCTTTTTCCTTCACCTTCAACATGACCTGCGCGAACACATCAGGGATGGACAGATCGCTGCTGTCGATGACGATGGCGTCTTCTGCGGGCATCAGGGGGGAGACATCGCGGCTGCTGTCGCGGGCATCCCGCTCCCGTATGTCCTCGAGAAGGCGCGGCAGACTAACACTTTCACCCTTTGCTAGCAACTGCTGGTAGCGACGCCGGGCGCGCTCCTCGGCGCTTGCGGTGAGGTATAACTTGAGGTCGGCCTCGGGGAAGACGACGGTGCCCATGTCGCGGCCGTCGGCGACCAGGCCGGGGGGGCGGCGGAACTCGCGCTGGCGCGCCAGCAGGGCCTCGCGCACGGCGGGGATCGCGGCCACGGTGGAGGCGCCGCGCCCGCCCTCCTCGGTGCGGATGGCGCGGCTCACGTCCTGCCCCCGGTAGGCCACCAGGATCTCGCCGCTCGGCGCGGCGCTGAAGCTGACCTCCAGGTGCCTGGCGACCTCGGCGACCGCCGGGTGATCATCCCAGCTAACCCCCTCGAGGAGACAGGCGTGGCCGGTCACCCGGTAGAGCGCGCCGCTGTCCAGGAAGTGCCAGCCCAGGGTATCGGCCAGCATGTGACTGATGGTGCCCTTGCCCGCGCCGCTGGGGCCGTCCACGGTGATGACGGGTGCCGACTCGATCACGACTCAATCCGCCAGGGTGGATATCTGCAGGCCGAGGCCCCGGGCCGTGGCATCGAAGCCGGGAAAGGAGGTGGCCACGTGATCGCAGTCCAGGACCCGGATCTCGCGCTCGGCCCGCAGCGCCGCTACCGCGAACGCCATGGCGATGCGATGGTCGTTATAGGTGTGGATGACCCCGCCCCCCAGGGTGCCGCCCTCGATGACGATGCCATCCTCCAGCACCTCGTTGCGCACGCCCAGGGTGGAGAGCCCCTCCGCCATGGCGGCGATGCGGTCGCTCTCCTTGACCCGCAGTTCCGCGGCGCCGCGCAGCACGGTGCGGCCCTCGGCGCAGGCGGCGGCGATGAACAGGACCGGGAATTCGTCGATCGCCAGGGGAACCTGGTCCGCGGGGATGTCGATGCCGCGCAGGGGCGCATGGCGCACCCGGATATCGGCCACCGGCTCTCCGCCCACCTCCCGCTGGTTCCTGAGCGTGATATCCGCCCCCATGAGGCGCAGGATGTTCAGTACCCCGGTCCGGGTGGGGTTGACGCCGACGTGGGTGAGCAGCAGGTCCGATCCGGGCGCGATACTGGCCGCCACCAGGAAGAAGGCGGCGGAAGAGATGTCGGCCGGGACGTCGATGTCGGTCCCACGCAGGCGCCCGCCGCCCTGCAGGGCGATCACCCCCTGCCCGCCGGTCACCTCGTAGCCGAAGCCGCGCAGCATGCGCTCGGTGTGATCGCGGGTGGGCGCCGGCTCGCTGACGGAGGTGCGCCCCGCGCTGTAGAGGCCCGCCAGCAGCACCGCCGATTTCACCTGGGCGCTGGCCATGGGCAGGTCATAGTGTATGCCGTGCAGGGGCCTGCCACCGCGAATCCTGAGGGGCGGGGTACCCGCATCGGCGGCGGCGATGTCCGCTCCCATGCGGCTGAGGGGTTCGATCACCCGGCCCATCGGGCGGCGCCGCAGCGAGTCGTCGCCGGTCAGTTCGCAGTCAAAGGACTGTCCCGCCAGGAGGCCACAGAGCAATCGCATGCTGGTGCCGGAGTTGCCGCAGTCCAGCGCCCCCTGCGGCGCCCTGAGGCCGCGCAGCCCCACCCCCTCGATCCTCACCCGACCGTCATCCGGCCCGTCGATCACCACGCCCATGGCCCGGAAGGCAGCGACGGTGGCCAGGGCATCCTCTCCTTCGAGGAAGCCGCTCACCCGGGTCGGGCCTTCCGCCAGCGCCCCGAGCATCACGGAGCGGTGGGAGATGGACTTGTCTCCGGGGACGCGCGCCTCGCCGGAGACCGTGCCTCCCGGCAGTAAATTGAATTCCATGGCTTTACGCTCCGGGTTCGCTCTGGCCGCGCTTTTTCAGTATCGCGGCAAATTCGTCCCGCGCCGCCTTGGCGCGGCGGAAGGTCTCCAGCAGCGTATCGCCGTCACCATCGGCCACAGCCCGGCGCAACTGCGCCAGGTGGTCGCTGAAGGCGTCGGTCGCCGCGAGCAGGGCATCGCGGTTGGCGATGGCGATATCGCGCCACATCACCGGGTCGCTGGAGGCGATGCGGGTGAAGTCGCGAAAGCCGCCGGCGGCGAAGCGGAAGATGTCGGTACTGGCGGGCGACTGCGCCAGGGCGTCCACCAGGGCATAGGCCAGGAGGTGCGGCAGGTGGCTGGTGGCCGCGAGCACCGCGTCGTGCTCCGCCACCGCCATCTCCACCACGTCCGCGCCGGTGCTGCGCCACATGTCCCGCACCAGCTGCACCGCCGCGGGGTCATTGCCCGCGACAGGAGTCAGGATCACCCGGTGGTTGACGAACAGGCCGGCGTCGGAGGCCTCCACCCCGCTGCGCTCGGAACCGGCAATGGGGTGGGCCAGCACGAGCCGCGCCGGGAACGCGCCGCCGCAGGCACCGCGCGCCGCCTTCAGCAGGTTGCCCTTGACGCTGGCGGCGTCGGTAATCACCGGCCCATCGGCCCGACCCTCCAGGCGCAGCAGGATCTGCTCCAGGGTGGCCGCGGCGACCAGGGTGGGGGTGCAGAGCACCAGGATGTCGGCGGCGGCGATCGCCTCGTCCAGGTCGAGGGTGAAATCGTCGATCACCCCCAGTTCCAGGCCGCGCCGCAGGGAGGGCTCCCGGTGGCCGTAGCCGACGAGACGCCGGCAGAAGCCCGCCTGGCGCAGCGCCCGCGCCAGGGAACCCCCGATCAGGCCCAGGCCCAGTACCACGACGGTGTCGGCGCGATCACTCATCTCAAGACGGGATGCCGGTTCACAGGACGGCCCGCGGGTAGGAGCCGAGGGGCTTCAGGAGAATCGACTGTTCTTCCAGCTCGGCGACGATACCGGCGATTTTGTCGTCCTGCAGGTGGCCCTCGAACTCGATGAAAAAGACGTAGGCCCACTTCTCGGTGCGCGACGGCCGGGTATCGATGCGGGTGAGGCTGACACCGGCGCGCCGGAAGGGGTCGAGCAGTGCGAACAGGGCGCCGGGCTTGTTGCGGCTGGAGACGATGATCGAGGTCTTGTCGCGGCCGCTGGGTGGCACCTCCTCCCGGCCGATCACCAGGAAGCGCGTGGTGTTGTCCGGGTGGTCCTCGATGTGCTCCGCCAGCTTGTGCAGGCCGTACAGCTCCGCGGCGATATCGCCGGCGACGGCGGCAACCCCCGGGGTCGCCGCGGCCATGCGCGCCGCCTCGCCGTTGCTGCTGACCGCCTGGCGCTCCGCGAGGGGCCAGTGGCGGTCCAGCCAGGCGCGGCACTGGGCCAGGGCCTGCTGGTGGGCGCAGATACGGGTCACATCCTGCGCCGCGGTGTGATCCGCCGCCAGCAGGTGGTGGACGATGCGCAGCTCCACCTCCCCGGCGATCTTCAGGGGCGAATCCAGGAAGCTGTCGAGAGTGTGGCTGACCATTCCTTCGGTGGAGTTTTCCACCGGTACCACGCCGTAGTTGCAGTCGCCGGACTCGACCTGGGCAAACACGCTGTCGATGGTGGCCTGGGGCACGCAGATGGCGGCGTGGCCGAAATGCTTGAGCGCAGCCGCCTGGGTAAAGGTCCCCTCGGGACCGAGAAAAGCCACCTGCAGGGGTTTTTCCAGGGCGAGGCAGGCGGACATGATCTCCCGGAAGATGTGCGCCACCGCGGGCCCGTCCAGCGGCCCCTCGTTGCGCTCGATGATGCGGTTCAGGATCTGCGCTTCCCGCTCCGGGCGGTAGTAGACCACCTCGCCCTCTCCCGCGCCCGCGGCTATCTCCGCCAGCTTGATGTCGGCCACGCGCTGGGCGCACCGCGCCCGGCGGTTGATCAGCGCCTGGATCTCCAGGTCGATGGCGTCGATGTCCTTGCGGACCTGCTCGAGATTCCTGTCGTCGGTCACGATCGGTGCGTTCCAGTCTCTAGCCGTTGCGTTGCTCGAAATCCTGCATGAAGGCGATGAGGGCGTCCACGGCCTCCTCGCTCACAGCATTGTAGAGGCTGGCGCGCATGCCGCCCACCGAACGGTGGCCCTTCAGGTTCAGCAGGCCCGCTGCCTCGGACTCCTGCAGGAAGGTCTTGTCCAGGCTGTCGTCCGCCAGGGTGAAGGGGACATTCATCAGGGAGCGACTGGCCGGCTCCACCGGGTTGGCGTAGAAATCGCTGCTGTCGATGGCGTCGTAGAGCTTGCGGGCCTTGCGCCGGTTGACCTCCTCCATCGCCGCCAGCCCGCCCCGCTGCTTCAGCCAGTCGAATACCAGGCCGGCCAGGTAGAGGGCGAAGGTGGGGGGCGTGTTGTACATGGAGTCGTTGTCCGCGGCGACCTGCCAGTCGAGCATCGCCGGGCACTTGGGATCCGCCCGGCCCAGCAGGTCGCGCCGCACGATCACCAGGGTCAGGCCTGCGGGTCCGATGTTTTTCTGGGCGCCGGCGTAGATCACCCCGAAGTCCTCGACCCTGATCGGGCGGGACAGAATGGTGGAGGACATATCCACCACCAGGGGGACGTCCACCTCCGGCGTCCAGAAGAACTCCACCCCGCCGATCGTCTCGTTGGGGGTGTAGTGCAGGTAGGCGGCGTCGCTGCCGAGCTGCCAGGTGTCCCGCGGGGGAATGGTGGAGAACCGGGTCTCCTCGGAGGAGGCGACCACGTTGACCTCGGCGTAACGTTTCGCCTCGGCGATCGCCTTCTTCGACCACTGCCCGGTATTGACATAGTCGGCGCCGCGCCGGTCACCGAGCAGGTTCAGCGGCACCGCCGAAAACTGCAGGCTCGCGCCGCCCTGCAGAAACAGGACGGCGTAGTCGGCGGAGACGCCGAGCAGTTCGCGCAGGTCCTGCTCCGCGCGCTCGGCCACCCCCACGAACTCCGCGCTGCGGTGACTCATCTCCATCACCGAAAGGCCCTTGCCGTGCCAGTCGAGCAGCTCGTCCCGGGCTCTGGCCAGTACGGGTTCGGGCAGCGCGGCGGGGCCGGCGCAAAAATTGTAACAACGGGTCATGTGGTCTGTTTCCTGAATTAATGGAGGAACGGTGAATCAGGGCCTGTTCACACTATCTGAGTTTGGCCCTACTCCGCCTCGTTCCCGTCACTGTCGATGTCGAGTTCCGCCTCGGGCTCATCGATGCGCTCGACGCCCACCAGATGCTCGCCCGCCTTGGTGCGGATGACACGGACGCCCTGGGTGTTGCGACCCAGCTCGGAAACCTCGTCCGCGCGGGTCCTGACCAGGGTTCCCTGGTTCGAGATGAGCATCAGCTCGTCTCCCTCGAAGACCTGCACCGCGCCGACCAGGCGGCCATTGCGCTCGCTGGTGGCCATGGCGATCACCCCCATGGTGCCGCGCCCCTTGGTCGGAAACTCGGCGACATCGGTGCGCTTGCCGTAGCCGTTCTCGCTGACCGTGAGGATGCTGCCATTCTCCCGGGGAATGATCAGCGCAATCATCCGGTGACCCCTGCCCAGCTTGATGCCGCGCACCCCGCGGGCGGTTCGTCCCATGGCACGCACGTCACCTTCCTTGAAGCGCACGGCCTTGCCCTCGCTGCTCAGCAGCATCACGTCGCAGCTGCCGTCGGTGATGGCCGTGCCGACCAGCACGTCCCCCTCCTCCAGCTCCAGCGCGCGCAGTCCGACGCTGCGCTGGCGCGCGAAATCGGTGAGGGCGGTCTTTTTCACGGTGCCGCTGGCGGTGGCCATGAAGATGTAGTGGCCCTCGGTATACTGCTCCACCGGCAGGATAGAGGTGACGCGCTCCCCCTCCTCCAGCGGCAGCAGGTTGACCATGGGACGCCCGCGGGAATTGCGCCCCGCGAGGGGGATCTGGTAGACCTTGAGCCAGTAGACCTTGCCCTGATTGGAGAAGCAGAGGATCGTGGCGTGGGTGCTGGCGATCAGCAGATGCTCGACGAAGTCCTCGTCCTTCACCGCCGTCGCGGACTTGCCCATCCCCCCGCGGCGCTGGGCCTGGTAGTCGGAGAGGGGCTGGGTCTTGGCATAGCCCCCGTGGGAGATGGTGACCACGCGGTCCTCTTCGGTGATCAGGTCCTCGACGGTGAGGTCGTGCTGGGAGGCGGTGATCTCGGTGCGGCGCTCGTCGCCATACTCGGTCACCATCTCCTCCAGCTCCTCGCGGATCACCAGCTTGAGCCGCTCGGGGTCGCCGAGGATTTCCAGGTAATCGGCGATCTCGGCCAATTTCTCCTGGTACTCGTTGAGCAGCTTTTCGTGCTCCAGCCCGGTCAGGCGGTGCAGGCGCAGCTCGAGGATCGCCTGGGCCTGGGCCGGCGACAGGTGATACTGGCCGTCGTGCAGGCCGTACTGCGGCTCCAGGTCGTCGGGCCGGCAGGCGTCCGCCCCGGCGCGCTCCAGCATGCCGGTGACGTCGCCGGGCGGCCAGCCGCGGGCGAGCAGCTTCTCCTTCGCCTCGCCGGCACTCGGGGAGGCCTTGATCAGCTCGATGACCGGGTCGATGTTGGCCAGGGCGATCGCCAGCCCCTCCAGCAGGTGGCCGCGCTCCCGTGCCTTGCGCAGCAGGTAGACGGTACGCCGCGTCACCACCTCGCGCCGGTGGCGGATGAAGGCGTTGAGGATCTCCTTCAGGTTGAGCACCTTGGGCTGGCCGTCGACCAGGGCCACCATGTTGATCCCGAACACCGACTGCAGCTGGGTCTGGGCGTAGAGGTTGTTGAGTACCACATCGCCCAGCTCGCCCCGGCGCAGCTCGATCACCACCCGCAGGCCGTCCTTGTCGGATTCGTCCCGCAGCTCGGTGATGCCCTCGATCTTCTTCTCCTTCACCAGCTCGGCAATGCGCTCGATCAGGCGCGCCTTGTTCAGCTGGTAGGGGATCTCATGGATGACGATGATATCCCGGCCCCGCTTCTCGTCCGTGATGACCTCCGCCCGCGCGCGGACGTAGATCCTGCCGCGGCCGGTGCGGTAGGCCTGGATGATGCCGGCGCGACCGTTGATGATGGCCCCGGTGGGGAAGTCGGGCCCCGGGATGTGCTCCATCAACTCGTCGACGGTGAGCTCCGGGTTGCCCATCAGCGCCAGGCAGCCACTGACCACCTCCGTCAGGTTATGGGGCGGGATGTTGGTCGCCATCCCCACGGCAATGCCGGAAGAGCCGTTGATCAGCAGGTTCGGCACCCGGGTGGGCATGACCGCCGGGATCATTTCGGTGCCGTCGTAGTTTTCGACGAAGTCCACCGTCTCCTTGTCGAGGTCCGCCAGCATGGCGTGGGCGATCTTGCGCATGCGGATTTCGGTGTAGCGCATGGCGGCGGCGGAGTCGCCGTCGATAGAGCCGAAATTGCCCTGACCATCCACCAGCGTATAGCGCAGGGAGAAGGGCTGGGCCATGCGGACGATGGTGTCGTACACCGCGGAATCGCCGTGGGGGTGGTACTTACCGATCACGTCACCGACCACGCGGGCCGACTTCTTGTAGGGCTTGTTCCAGTCGTTGTTCAGCTCATTCATGGCGAACAGGACGCGCCGGTGCACGGGCTTGAGCCCGTCGCGCACATCCGGCAGAGCCCGGCCCACGATCACGCTCATGGCGTAGTCCAGGTAGGACTGCTTCAGCTCGTCCTCGATATTGACCGGGAGAATTTCTTTGGCTAGATCACCCATGAACGATGGTTTCCTTCACTACCAGCGGAAAGGCATTATTATGCTGCGGCTGAATCCTGAAAAACGGGCCCGGCGATACCGCCGGGATGCGGTTGCAAGGCCTCGACTCAAACCGCCAATTATACGGATTACCCGGCCCTCTCGCCATGTTTTTACAGAATTTCGCCGCCATTCGGCGCAAGCGCCCCGCCTTTGCGGTTATACTTCGGGGCCGGTGGGGAACGCGTTACAAACCGCGTCCGCACTGCTGTTTTATTTGACCGGACACGGCCCCCGGGCACAGGACTGACACCGCCATGACACCGCCAGTAACCGCCGTCGACACACTGATTCACCCGGGGTGGATCGTGCCGGTCGTGCCCCATGGCGAGGTCCTGTCCGGCCACAGCGTCGCCATCAGCGGCGACCGCATCGTCGCCCTGCTGCCCCGGGCCGAGGCGCGGACTATCGAGGCGGCGAGCGTCCTCGAGCTGCCCGACCACGTCCTGCTGCCGGGGCTGGTCAACGCCCACGGCCACGCCGCCATGACCCTGCTGCGCGGCTACGCGGACGACAAGCCCCTGATGCCCTGGCTGGAGCAGCACATCTGGCCCCTGGAGGCGGCCCACGTCAGCGCCGGTTTCGTGCGGGACGGCGCGGAACTGGCCATCGCCGAGATGATCCGCTGCGGCACCACCACCTTCAGCGACATGTATTTCTTCCCGGATGCCTGCGCCGAGGTGGCCCTGCGCCTGGGCATGCGCTGCCAGATCACCTTCCCGATCCTGGATTTTCCCACGGTGTGGGCCCGGGACGCGGACGAGTACATCAGCAAAGGCCTGGCCCTGCGCGACGCCACCAAGCACCGCGAACTGGTCACCGTCGGGTTCGGCCCCCACGCCCCCTACACCGTCTCGGAACCCAACCTGGTCAAGGTGGCGACCCTGGCCGCGGAGCTGGATGCCGCGGTGCAGATTCACCTGCACGAGACGCGGGCGGAGGTGCTGCTGGCGGTGGAACAGAACGGCGAGCGGCCGCTGGATACGCTCCATCGCCTGGGCCTGCTCGGACCGAGGACCCAGTGCGTGCACATGGTCGACCTCGGCGACCGGGATATCGCCCTGCTGGGGGAGACCGGCGCCCACGTGGTGCACTGCCCCCAGTCCAACATGAAGCTGGCCTCCGGGGCCTGCCCGGTCCGCACGCTGCTGGCAAACGGGGTCAACGTGGCAATGGGCACCGACAGCGCGGCCAGCAACAACGATCTCAACCTGTTCGGCGAGATGCAGACGGCGGCCATGCTGGCCAAGCTGCAGGCCATGGACGCCACCGCCCTGCCCGCCGCCGACGCCCTCGCCATGGCCACCCTCGGCGGCGCCCGCGCCCTGGGTCTCGAGGATCGCATCGGCAGCCTGGAGGTCGGCAAGCAGGCGGACCTGATCGCCGTCGACCTGGGCCAGCCGGAGACCCAGCCGGTCTACAACCCGCTGTCGCAGCTGGTCTATGCCTGCAACGGCAGCCAGGTGAGCCACAGCTGGATCGCCGGGGTACCGGTCATGGCGGAGCGTCAGCTCACCCGGACCGACCTGGCCGCGCTGGGCGCCCGCGTCCGGGAGTGGCGGGATCGCATCGGCGGCGCGGCAGCCCATTGACCGGCAAGGACAGGACAGACGCATGAACGTAGACCCGCAGGAGATCGCCAAATTCGAGGCCCTCGCATCCGGGGGTGGCGGGACCGGCATCGGCGGCGCGGCAGCCCATTGACCGGCAAGGACAGGACAGACGCATGAACGTAGACCCGCAGGAGATCGCCAAATTCGAGGCCCTCGCGTCACGCTGGTGGGACCGCGACATCGACCGGCACTCCCCGGTGGCGGGCCGGCGGCTGGTGGACGTCGGCTGTGGCGGCGGCATTCTGGCGGAGGCGATGGCCCGGCGCGGGGCGTTGGTCACCGGCATCGACATGGGGGAGGCGCCCCTGGCGGTGGCGCGGCTGCACCGGGACGAATCCGGTGTGGCGGTCGACTACCACCACTGCACCGCGGAGCAACTGGCGGAGCGCGAGCCGGAGGCCTTCGACATCGCCTGCTGCCTCGAGATGCTGGAACACGTGCCCGAGCCGGGCGCCGTGGTCGCCGCCTGCGCGCGCCTGGTGCGCCCCGGTGGCGACCTCTACTTCTCCACCATCAACCGCAATCCCAAGGCATTCGCCTTCGCGATCGTCGGGGCCGAACACCTGCTGCGCCTGCTGCCCGCCGGCACCCACGAATACGCCAAATTCATCAGGCCCTCGGAGCTCGCCGGCTGGATCCGCGATGCGGGACTGGTGCTGGAGGACATGACCGGCCTCACCTACAACCCGCTCACCGGCAACTATCGCCTCGACCCGCGGGATGTCAGCGTCAACTACCTGGTGCGGGCGGCCAAACCCCTGTGACGGCGACCCCGGGACGCGGAGTACGCCGCCTGCGGGCGGTCATCTTCGATCTGGACGGCACCCTGGTGGATACCGCCGACGAGTTCGTCGGTGTGGTACAGGCCCTGCGTGCGGAGCACGGCCGGGCCGCCATGGACCCCGCGCGCATCCGCGCCTCGGTGTCCAACGGCGCCCGCGCCCTGGTCAGCCTGGCGCTCGATATCGGCGAGGACCACCCCGGTTTCGAAAGCAAGCGACTGCGCCTGCTGGAACTCTACAGCGAGGTGCTCGGGACGGCGGCGAGGCCCTATCCCGGTATCGTGCCGCTGCTCCAGGCCCTGGAGGGGCGCGGCATACGCTGGGGCATCGCCACCAACAAGCCCCGCGCCTATACCGAACCGCTGCTGGAGCGGCTCGCCCTGCAGCCCCTGCCCGGCAGCGTGGTCTGTCCGGAGGATGTGCGGGAGCGCAAGCCGCACCCGGAGTCACTCTACCGCAACTGTCGCGAGCTCGACTGTGCGCCGGCCGAAGCGATCTACGTGGGGGATCACCAGCGGGACATCGAGGCCGGGCGGCGCGCCGGCATGTACACCATCGCCGCCGCCTACGGTTACATCGAGCCGGACGACGATCCCCGGCGCTGGGGGGCCAGCGCGCTGGCCGTCTGCAGCACCGGACTGCCCGAACTCATCGACGCCTTCTGAATCTGCCTTCCAAACCTCACAGGGGAACACCGCCATGGAGATATTCACCGCACCGGCCGACTACCAGCCCCCGGCCGACATTCTGCAGGGCAGGACCGTACTGGTCACCGGCGCCGGCGACGGCATCGGCCGGGCCGCCGCCCTCACCTATGCCCGGCACGGCGCCACGGTGATCCTGCTCGGGCGCACCGGCAGCAAGCTCGAAGCGGTGTACGACGAGATCGAGGCCGCGGGCGGTCCGAAACCCGCGCTGGTTGAGCTGGACCTGGCCGAGGCGACCGAAGAGCAGTGCATCCACCTGGCCGACGGCCTGGCGGGGGAGTTCCCCCGGCTGGACGGCCTCCTGCACAACGCCGGCGTCCTCGGCGAGCGGCGCCCGATAGAGAGCGCCCGTTATGCCAGCTGGCTGGAGGTCATGCAGGTCAACGTCAACGCCCAGTTCCTGCTCACCCGGCACCTGCTGCCGCTGCTGCAGGCGGCGCCGAATGCCTCGATCATCTTCACCTCCTCGGGGGTCGGGCGGACCGGCAAGGCCTACTGGGGCGCCTACGCGGTCTCCAAGTTTGCGACGGAGGGTTTCATGCAGGTGCTGGCCAGCGAGTTGGAGAACACCTCGACGGTCCGCGTCAACAGCGTCAACCCGGGCCCTACCAACACCTCGATGCGCCGCGCCGCCTACCCCGGGGAGACGCCCACGGACAACCCGCGCCCGGAGCAGATCATGGGGGTCTATCTCTACCTGATGGGGGACGACAGCGTCGGCGTCACCGGGCGGGCCTTCGACGCACAGTAGGTCAGGCGGTGACCGGACGGGGCTGGCGCGTGATCGTGCAGCCTAGCGCCGGCCCCGGGCAGGGGGCTTGGGGGGCTTGCGCTTGGCGAACTGCCGTTCCATTTTCTCCCGCTCGGCCACAGTGCCCCGGCGCATCGCTTTCAACGGGAGATTGGCCATACGGTAGAGGCTCTTGATCTCTTTCGGCTCGAGCTCCACCCACTGGCCCTGCTTGACTTTGGAGGGAATGAAGACCTCCCCGTAGCGCACCCGCTTGAGGCGCGACACCGTGAGCCCCTGGGATTCCCACAGGCGCCGCACCTCGCGGTTGCGGCCCTCCATGATCACCACGTAGAACCAGTGATTGATCCCGTCGCCCCCGCCGTCCTGGATGTCCGAGAAGCGGGCGACGCCGTCCTCCAGCATCACCCCCTCGACCAGGCGCTGGAGCATCGCCTCGTCCACCACGCCCATCACCCGCACCATGTACTCCCGTTCGATATTGGCGGAGGGGTGCATCAGCGCATTGGCGAGTTCGCCGTCGGTGGTGAACAGCAGCAGCCCCGAAGTGTTGTAATCCAGTCGGCCGATGGATATCCAGCGCCCGCTCTTGAGCGGGGGAAGCCGCTCGTAGACGGTGCGCCGGCCCTGGGGATCCTTGCGGGAGCAGACCTCCCCCACCGGCTTGTGGTAGAGAATGCAGCGGGTCTCGCTGGCGGGCGCCCGGTTGAGGGGCTTGCCGTCCACCGTGATGCGGGCGCCGGCGCTCACCCGGTCGCCGAGCTGCGCCACCCGGCCGTCGATCCCGACCCGGCCCTGCTCTATCCAGCGTTCCATTTCGCGCCGGGAGCCGAGCCCGGTGCGCGCCAGGACCTTCTGCAGTTTCTCACCGGCGGCGGCCGCTGCACCGGCCGGCTCCTCCGGCGGGGCGCCCGTGGGGGTTTTCGGGGTCACGGCGGGCTCCGGTCAGGCCTGGGTCTCGGGCCGGGCTGCCTCGACGTCGGGACCGGAATCGGTTTGGGGTGCCTCGCCGGCGCGCTCCGGCGCCTCGGTAGCCGGCACCGCGGCGGCCCCCGTCACCCCGTCGGGCCGCTGCCCGTCCGGCGCAGCGGCGGACTCCGCGGGAGAACCCGCCGGCTCTCCAGCCTGCCCGGCAGCCTCCGCCGGCGAGTCCGCTACCGGCCTGTGCTCGGTGCCGCCGACCACGGTGAGCGCTCGCGCCGAGGCTTCCGGGGATCCATCACCAGACGGTGCGGACCCTGCCGCCATTGCCGTGTCGAAGCCGAGCTCGGCGGTGAGGGTCTCCAGGTCGCGGATCTCGGCGAGGGCGGGAAGCTGGTCGAGGTTTTTCAGGTTGAAATAGTCCAGGAACTGGCGCGTGGTGGCATACATGGCCGGACGGCCCGGCACGTCCCGGTGCCCGACCACGCGGATCCACTCGCGCTCGTGCAGGGTCTTGATGATATTGGAGCTGACCGCGACGCCGCGGATCTCCTCGATCTCGCCGCGGGTGATGGGCTGCCGGTAGGCGATCAGGGCCAGTGTCTCCAGCAGCGCGCGGGAGTACTTCTGGGGACGCTCCTGCCACAGGCGGGCCACCCAGGGACTGAGGTTCTGGCGCACCTGAAAACGAAAGCCGCTGGCCACCTCCTTCAGTTCATAGCCCCGGTCGTCGCAGCGCGTCGCCACCTCGTCCAGCGCCGCCTTCAGCGCCGCGTTGTCGGGTCGCTCGTGCTCTTCGAACAAGTCCGCCAGCTGGCTGAGGGAGAGCGGCTTGCCCGCCGCCAGCAGCGCACCCTCGATGATCTGAACCAATCCTGTTTCCGTCATCTTACTCCGACCTTGCCTTGACATGGATGGGACCGAAATTGTCGGTCTGCACGATCTCCACCAGTGACTCCTTGATCAGCTCCAGCACCGCCAGGAAGGTGACCACCACCCCGAGCCGCCCCTCACGGGACGAGAACAGGGCGACAAAGGGCACGAACTGCTGCCCGGAGAGACGGTCCAGCACCTCGGACATGCGCTCGCGGGTGGAGAGCGCCTCGCGCTGGATATGGTGGCTCTCGAACATGTCCGCCCGGCGCAGCACCTCCCCCAGGGCGAGCAACAGCTCCCGCATGTCCACGTCCGGGTCGGGCCGGGTGCGGTTGAGGTCCGGCGGCTCGGCACTGCCCACCCAGGTGTCGCGCTCCAGGCGGGGGATCTCCTCGATCTCCTCCGCCGCTTTCTTGAAGCGCTCATACTCCTGCAGCCGCCGGATCAGGGCGGCGCGAGGGTCCTCCTCATCGTCCTCCACGTCCGTGGAGCGCGGCAGCAGCATGCGCGACTTGATCTCCGCCAGTACCGCGGCCATCAACAGGTATTCCGCCGCCAGTTCGAACTGCATGGCGTCCATCAGCTCGACGTACTGCATGTACTGTTCCGTGATCTCGGAAACGTCGATCTCCAGGATGTCCAGGTTTTGGCGCCGTATGAGATAGAGCAGCAGGTCGAGCGGCCCCTCGAAAGCCTCCAGGAAGACCTCGAGGGCCTGGGGTGGGATGTAGAGGTCCTTGGGCAGCTCGGTGACCGCCTTGCCCATGACCACCGCGAACGGCATCTCGCCCTGCTGGGGCGCCAGCGGCGAGGGCCGCCGGGGTATCTCGGTGCGGAGCTCAGCCGGCCCCGCGGCGCCGGGTGCGGCGTCCTGCTGCTGTGGCGCGGGCGTTACCGTCGGCCCGTCCGGGCTGGATTCATTCGCTGACACATGTCCACCTGTTGTTATCTGCGCTTCAGTATACCGCACTACTGTTCAAAAGGCGCGGGATCACCCTTGCCCACCCGGAGAATAATGGGGGTCTCGTCCGCCAGGTCCACCACCGTGGTGGCCTCCATGCCGCAGTAGCCGCCATCGATCACCAGGTCTACCTGGCGCTCGAGCGTCTCCCGGATATCGTAGGGATCGATCAGGGGATATTCGTCCCCCGGCATGATCAGGGTGACGCTCATCAGCGGTTCCCCCAGGTCCTCCAGGAGCGCCGCCGCAATGGGGTTGTCCGGCACGCGCAGCCCCACGGTCTTGCGCTTCGGGTGCATCAGCCGCCGGGGCACTTCCGAGGTGGCCTTGAGTATGAAGGTATAGGGACCGGGGGTGCAGTGGCGCAGCAGGCGGTAGACCGTGTTGTCCACCCGGGCGTAGGTGGCGATCTCCGACAGGTCGCGGCAGACCAGGGTGAAGTTGTGGTTGGCATCCAGCTGGCGGATCCGGCGAATGCGGTCGACGGCGCTCTTGTCCCCGATCCGGCACCCTATCGCATAGGCGGAGTCGGTGGGGTAGACCACCACACCGCCGTCACGGATGATATCGACCGAATGCCGGATGAGGCGGGCCTGGGGATTTTCAGGGTGTATCTGGTAAAACTGGCTCACTGGGCTGCTTCACTCTGTCAGGTCTGCGGGACCGGCCAGCGTTCCCAGACGCCGCGCAAGCCCTGCAGGAGCGGCAATTCTACACCGAGTGACGGGCCATAGGGCGTGTCCCGGTGAAAATCGCTGCCCGCCGACACCTCCAGCCCGAACTCCCTGGCCAGGCGCTGGAGCTGGGCGGCCTGGTCAGCTGTCTGGCGGCCGCTCTGTATCTCGATCCCGGTACCCCCGGCGGCGGTGAAATCCACGACCAGGCGCCGCAGCTTCATCCGGGTGAAGCGGTACTTCAGGGGGTGGGCGACGAGGGCCACCCCGCCCGCGGCCACAATCCACTGCACCACCTCCGCCATCGCCGGCCAGAAAGCCTTGACGTCGCCGGTCCTGCCCTGGCCCAGATACCGATCAAAGGCCTCGTTGAAGTCAGCCACATGACCCTGCGCCACCATCCACGCGGCGAAGTGCGGCCGGCCGAGCTGGCTGGCGCCGGCCTCCGCCACCGCGCCCTCCAGGGCTCCGGGGAAGCCCAGCGCCTGCAGGCGGCCGGCAATGGTGGCGCCCCGCTGCACCCGGGCGTCGTCCAGCAGCGCCAGCCCGTCGAGCAGCGCCGGGTGGTCACAGTCGATGCCCAGGCCCAGTATGTGAACGGTCGTCCCGGACCAGTGGCAGGAGAGCTCAACCCCGGGCACCAGCCGCATCGGCGCCGGATTCTGCGTATAATAGGCGGCCGCGGCGCGGTGCCCCGCCACCGTGTCGTGGTCGGTCAGCGCCAGCAGGCGGATACCGGCGGCCCGCGCCCGCTCCACCATCTCGCCGGGCGTAAGGGCGCCATCGGAGGCGGTGGTATGGGTATGGAAGTCGATCAGCACAATCTTTACACTTGGTGGCCCGGCTGCGGCCGGGCGACAAACCCGTCCGGACAGATCCGGACAGGACAGTAAACGCGCATGGTAACATGCCGGAGCCCGATATAATCCATGAAGCAAATCGCCGAGTTCATCCCCATCGCCCTCTTCTTCATCGTCTACCAGCTCGATGGCGAAACCCTCGACCTGGGCGGCTGGCAGTACACCTTCGACGGCATCTACTCCGCCACGGCGGTCCTGATGATAGCCACCGTGTTGCAGGTGGTGCTCACCTGGGTCCTCACCCGGGAATTCGAAAAGCGGCTCATGTGGCTGCTGCTGGCGGTGCTGTTGTTCGGCGGCGCCACCCTCGCCTTTCACAACCAGATGTTCATCCAGTGGAAACCCACGATCTTCAACTGGATTCTCGCCATCGCCTTCGGCGGTTCCCAGTTCATCGGCGACAAGAACCTGATGGAACGCACCCTGGGCAGCCAGATTCACCTGCCGAAACCGGTGTGGACCCGGCTCAACCTGCTCTGGGTCGGCAACTTCGCCCTGGTCGGCGCGCTCAACCTGGTAGTGGCCTACGGGTTCAGCGAGGCGACCTGGGTAAGCTACAAGCTCTATTCGGCGATCGGCTTCACCCTGCTCCTGACCATCCTGACCGCCCTGCTGATCAGCCCCCACCTGAAAGACGAGCCGCTCGGCGACAACCGGGAAACCTGATATGTACTACGCCATCCTCTGTGAAGACGTGGAAAACAGCCTCCTCCTGCGCCAGGGCGCCCGTGCGGACCACCTCGCCCGTATCCAGGAACTGGTGGAGGCGGGCCGGCTGCTGGCCGCCGGACCCCATCCGGCCCTGGACACGGAGGAGCCCGGTGAGGCGGGATTCACCGGCAGCCTCATCATCGCCGAGTTCGACAGCCTGGAGGCCGCCACCGCCTGGGCCGACTCGGATCCCTACGTGGATGCCGGCGTCTTCAGCCGGGTCACGGTCAAGCCCTACAAGGTGGTGCTGCCGTAAACCCCATGGAACTCAGTAAAGCTACTGGGCCGGCGGCAAACCGGGTATGGCTTGCCGAGGCACGCCGTAAATACGTGCCCGGTAAAGCGGGGCAGGCCCTCCATGTAGGCTCGTATCGCGCATACCCGATAAAGCGGGGCAGACTCTCCATGCGCTCAACGGCCTCGTCAAGCCATACCCGGTTTGGCGCCTGCACACTGTTCTCTGCACTGTGTAAGCGCTATCCGACTTAAACTGGCGCGCCACCGGCGGTAAACTAGCGTCGTGACTCATGCGGTCGCATACTGTCCGCGAGTCCAGAAGCGCCCAGGGCAAGGCGCGCCGCGCAGGGAATGTTGGTTCCAATTCCAATGATTGCAACGCGGCCCTGGGCGCTTCTGG